>CALDKB010000050.1 GCA_937899245.1 uncultured Bacteroidales bacterium
TGGGGGCAGTAGGAGGCGAGGTGCAACTGATTTCGCTCGATCCAAACCTTAAAGAGGAGCGGAGTCACTCAGTCACACTCAGTGCCGACTGGTATAAATCTGTAGGAAAATTCGACATGAACCTCACCGCAGAAGGCTTTTTTACGCAACTGAACAATGTTTTCGCCCTGCGCGAGGATGGACACGACGAACTTGGCAACCTGCTGCTCACCCGCATCAACACTTCCGGGGCACGTGTGGCTGGCGTAAACATAGAAGGCCAGATGGCTTACGGCAAACTCTTCACGTTGCAGTTGGGCTATACCTATCAACAAAGCCGCTACGTCAATGATTTTCAGTGGAGCCCCACGGTGGCACCACAAAGACGCATGTTCCGCACACCGGACCATTACGGATTTTTTATCGTTAATGTGTGTCCCATAAATGGATTCTCTATCACGACAAATGGCAAGGTGACTGGCAGCATGTTGGTGCCACACTACGCTGGCTATGTGCCAAATGACGTGGAGATGGTAACACCTGTGTTCTTTGAATGGGACCTCAAACTGGCCTATTCAATACCGATTTACAAGCACTACTCGTTGGAGCTCAATGCCGGTATCAAGAACCTTTTGGACCATTACCAAAGCGACCTGGATCGTGGCATGAGCAAAGATGCAAGCTATATCTACGGACCATTCACACCGAGAAGTTATTTCGTAGGATTGAATCTGAAAATATAACGACAGAGATTGGGCTGCATCAAAAAAAACCGGACCTTTGCAACATGAAAAACAAATACGCACGAACACGCAAAGGCCGATAAATATGAGGCATGAATTTTATATAATGATTTATTGTTGTCTGCTAAAACTTCGTGCCTCTCTTCACCGTATGGGGGCAGAACTTTAAGTAATATGATTATCCGCATATAGCATGATTTTTATGTATAATTCACTATTTATTCGTATTTTTGCAGTCAAAACAATTTAGGACATGAAGTCACTAGAATTTGTGAAAACATTTGATAGTGAGGAGTCTTGCGAAAAGTTTTTTAAAGAGGCAAGAGAGAAAGAAGGCTTGAAATGCACGAAATGCGGCTGTGAAAAACTCTATTGGAACAAGGCACGCAAGAGCTGGGTATGTGCAGAGTGTCACCATGAGACCACCCTGACGGCAGGAACAGTCATGCATGCCAGCAAACTTCCTCTGATGTACTGGTTCACCGCAATCCATTTGCTCACTTCGACCAAGAAGACCTTCTCAGCGCTGGAGATTCAGCGCCAGCTGGGGCACAAGAGGTACCAGCCAATCTGGGAGATGGTGCATAAGATACGCAGCGTTATGGGGAAACGAGATTCGGAGTATGTGCTGAAGGACACCTTCGAACTTGACGAGGGATACTTTACCACGGAAGATCCCACGGACGAGGACGAGCATTTGAAACGCGGCATTGGAAGCCAGCGCAATTCCAAGGTGCTCGTCATGGTAGAGAGTGAACCTGTGGAGAATCCCAAGAAAGGTAAGAAAGACTGCAAATGCGGGCACATCAAGATGAAGGTGATACCCGACTTGTCATCAGGCACATTCAAGGAGTCCGTTGAAAAATGTGTGGACAAGGATTCCTATGCGGTGATGGACAACTTGTCTGGGCATTCTGGTGTTGAGAAGGTCGTTGCGGGCTATGACAGACAGACTACGCCAGGAAAGGATGCCCCGAAGAGGCTTCCTTGGGTGCATGTGGCGATAGCCAACGCAAAAACGCTCTTCAAGGACATGTATCACGGCATCAAGGAGGAATTCCTTCAATACTATCTGGACGAATTTTGCTATAAGTTCAACAGAATGTACTTCGGAGATAGGATGTTTGATAGAATTGTTTTGGCCGCGACATCATACAAGCCTACTTTCAAGCACAGAACCTACGCTTCGGCACAATGCGGATAATCATATTGAATAATATTATTGCGACCTTCTTCTATCGAAAAAAAAAGATGGCTGCGTCCCCGATTTCCTTATATGTCGAAAAAAAATATTATCTTTACAAAAATTTAATGAGTACTAATATGAAGAAAACAATTATTTTTGTGGCAGTTGCAGCCATGCTGATGCTAGCCTTCACCGCTTGCAAACCTCAAGAGAAAAAGATTTTGCGTTATTCCATAGCCGACACAATCCAACCCACCGGAGAACTCCCGCTCTGCGAATTCGTCTGGGATGGCGACATGCTGAAACAGGTGCACAAAAGCAACCCCTACTCCGGCGACCGCCCCCAATATGAAGATTGGGCCGCGTTTTTCAACTACACGACCGACTACGGCTACGAGGACGGACAGCTGAAGAGCATCACCGGCAACAAATACCGCTCCTCATTCACCTACGAGGGCGACAAGCTGGTGCGCATCGACCAGTTCTCGAAAGAGGACGGCGTACACGCCTACCGCGTAGATTTCAGTTATGGCGACTCCAACAAGGTGAACGCCACCTACTACTCGATGACAAAAGAGGCCCTCCACTGGCTGGAATGCAGCCTGTACCCCCGGAACGACTCTACCGGCACCCGCATACAGCCGGAGATGCCCGCCGACACCACCCTGCACGTCAGCGCCGAGGCCGTGTATCAGTGGGAGAACGGCAACCTGGTTTACACCCAATGCTCTTTAACCGACAGCTACAGCATGGAAAGCCGCATGGAATACGACAACAAAATCAACCCATTATTCAACACCCACACCGACTTCGACAAAATAGAACTGCTTGTCCTCACCCTGTCCACATCACCCAACGACCTGGGCGTCAGCAAAAACAACGTGACCAAGACAACCATCTCAATGAGCCAGGGTGACGAGGCAAACACTCAGAACAAGATTGTCCTTGAGTACAGCTACGAGTACGACGGAGAATATCCCACAGCGCAAACAGAGCTCCGCACCTCCAGCAAGCGCCTCTACACATATGCCCAGTAAAGTCCTTAGCTCCTCGTCCTCCCCGTGGGATTAAAGAGACCCTCCGATTGAAGACAAAAAGGCGCCCCTTGCGGGGCGTTTTTTCATTGCGTCTTCACCATCTTCACGACCTTCCGGTTCTTCTGCCCCCCAATTGCATGTTGCCAACAAAGTACCGGACGACAAACCCAAATCTACATATTCATGCACGCCGGTCACAACGCGTCTGTCAACCTTTGGCTTATTATCACACGCACAAAAAAACTAAGCCCGACAGAATGTAAGGCCAAACACAAAACTTCAAAATATAGGATTATCTTTTCTTTTCGGCGGCTTCTATTGCACGGCACAACTGATCAGGACATGACGTATCCTTATACCCGCAACGTATGCCCTTGAGTTTCTTTATTACATCTTCGGTTTTCATGCCCTCGACCAAACGGCAGATTCCCTGAAGGTTTCCGTGACAGCCACCATAAAATGATACATTTCTTAAAACGCCATCTTCAATTTCAAACTCTATTGCCTGGCTGCAAGTTCCTTCTGTTCGATATGAATATTTCATTGCTTTTGTTATTTCCACTAATATAACACATTCTTGCCCGTTTTTTTGAAAGAATGTGAAAAACAAAAAATTCTAGTCAACCAACATTTTTGCCACACGGCGAGCTTCGGCATCAGTTGCAAAGCATGATTCAAGTGTGATATTGCTTTCGTATGCGACCTTTTCCAAGGTTTTTTCAACAACCTCAGGAATTTGCATAAAGCCAATCTTTCCTTTCAGAAACGCATCAACAGCAATTTCATTGGCACCGTTCATTATACAAGGGGCATTGCCACCCTGAGCCAGACATTCCTTTGCAATGCGAAGACAACGGAAAGTGTCCATGTCGGGCTGCTCGAAAGTCAAAGTACCATGTTCAAGAAATGAAAAACGGTTCTTTGGCGTATATGTCCTATTTGGAAAATCAAATGCATACTGAATTGGAATACGCATGCTAGTGGTGCCAATTTGCGCCTTGATAGAGGCATCGGCGAACTCAACCATTGAATGTACGATAGACTGGCGATGAACAAGCACATCAATACGTTCAGCCGGAATTCCAAACAACCATCGTGCCTCGATGACCTCCAAACCTTTATTCATAAGACTTGCCGAATCTATAGTCACCTTATTTCCCATCTTCCAGTTAGGATGGTTAAGGGCTTGTGCCGGAGTGACTTTTTTCAAAAATTCGACATCCTTGCCAAAGAAAGGTCCGCCGGAGGCAGTAAGGATAAGCTTTTGCACTTCATCGATATTTTCACCGCGAAGGCACTGGAAGATTGCCGAATGTTCAGAATCCACGGGGACAATATACGACGATTTGCTTTCCTTAAGTTTATCGCAGATAATCTGACCGCCAACGACAAGCGTCTCCTTGTTGGCAAGCGCAATAATCTTGTCGGCCTCGATGGCCCTTACCGTAGGCAAAAGTCCAGCAAATCCAACCATTGCCGTCAAGACGACATCCACACAATCCATCGCTACTACATCGAGAATAGACTCGGAACCGGCAAAAACTTTTATAGGCAAGTCGGACAGGGCCTGCTTTACCTCAGGATATTTTTCCTTGTTGGCAATAACCACCATATTAGGTTCAAACTCGCGCGCCTGCTGTATTAGAAGTTCAGAATTGTTGTTTGCGACAAGAACCTCTGCCGAAAATTTCTCCGGATAGTCGCGTATAATCTCCAAGGCCTGGGTTCCAATAGAACCTGTCGAGCCGAGCAAAGCAATCTTTTTAACTTTATTCTCCATTAGAATTCTATGTAATCAGTTGGGTTTAGTGGCTCACCATTCTGCCACAATTCGAAATGCAAATGCACGCCAGTTGAATTTTCGCCGGAGTTACCATAAACAGCAATCTGCTCACCCTGACGCACCTTCTGCCCAACAACAACCGACGACGACTCGCAATGCTTGTAAACAGACAACAACCCTTTAGCGTGCTGCACTACTATTGAATAACCGTTCTCGATGGTAAAATTACTTTCAATGACAATTCCCTGAAGCACAGAGAAAACAGCCTCATCTCCAGAAACCGCTATGTCTATTCCATAATGCTTATGCCGCTTGTCAAAGGCATTTACAATCATTCCCTTAATAGGCACATATAAATTCGGAACTATGTCATCCTTATTTACGACGTTGATATTTTCGGCCTCGGCATAATGCTGACGCGGCTTTGTCGGATCATTAAAATCGCGCATCTGCTGCTGGCTGAGTGATGACACAGGAACGGCAAAGTCCATATCAATAGGAACCTCCTCAAAAATAACGTCCCTAATCATATTAAGATACTCCTCACGTGCATCAAGTTCCGCCGCCAGGCTGTCAACCCTTTCGGCGTTGTCGTAAATCAACTGCAAAGTATTTTTATCTGGATAGCCAGGGACTAGATACTTGACAGGAGTATAAACGACAAGAAGCGAAATAACGGCAAAAAAGATTACAAACAAAGCGAAAATCGCCATGGAAAACATAATCTTGTTCATGCGGATTTTCTTCAGCACCTCAAAGTTGCCATCCCTATAGATTACAAACTGATAAGGACGAGTGAGCCATGCCCATAATTTATTTTTCTTCTTTTCAGCCATCTCAAAAGTTTGATTGCAAATGTAAACAAAAAAACAATGCCTGAGACTTAAATCTTTTTTAACAACCGAAACTTATAAACATTAGGTTTTATTTAGTATCTTTGCAACAAATTTCATACTATGGGAAGAAACATATCCGATTCAGAAGAAACAAAAAAACTACTCGACTGTATAAACAAATCCATTCTTGACAAAAAGGGCGAACAGCTCATTAATATGGATTTGCAAAAAATAGAGAACCATATAACCAAGTATTTTGTTGTATGTACAGCAAACTCAAATGTTCATGCCACCACACTAGCCGACTACATCAGGTATCAAACGAGATGCGAGCTGAAGGAAAGGCCATGGAAGGAAGAGGGCTTTGAAAATTGCGAATGGATATTGCTCGACTACATCGACATCGTAGTTCACATATTCCTGCCGGCAGCCAGAGACTTCTACAAGCTTGAACAACTTTGGGCCGATGCAGAAACCATATCAGTTGAAAACGAATAAACGAAAAAAAATGGATGAAAAGAAAGGATTCAAGCCGGTAAACAACGGCAATCAGGGTGGCAACCCGCAAGATAATGGACCAAGCAAGAAAAGGTTTATCATATACTTTGTCATTCTAGCGGTTATGCTAATAATTTCCTTTATGGACTTTGGCGGCAGTTCAAATGAAATAAACTGGAACAAATTCGAAAACGAAATGCTCCTCACCAACGATGTTGAGAAAGTTGTCGTTGTAAACAAAGAGCGGGCAGACGTTTATCTGAAAACCGAAAGTCTCGACAAGTTCAGCGATGCTTCCAAGAGCGGAGGTATTTTTTCAGGCAATGGTCCTGCATTCTTCTTCAATATCGGTGACGTCGAAAGTTTTGAAACCAAATTGGCAGAAGCGCAGAAGGATTTACCAAAAGAACAGCATGTAAGTGTAGAATACAAGACAGAAAACGACTATATCGGCACCATACTAAGCTGGATTTTTCCAATAATTCTCATTGTTGCCCTCTGGTGGCTTGTCTTCAACCGCATGGGTGGCGGCAGCGGCAGTGGTGGCCAGATATTCAATATCGGCAAGTCGAAAGCACAGGTTTTCGACAAGGAACGCAAGGTTAAGGTTAACTTCAAGGATGTTGCCGGACTAGAGGAAGCCAAGGTTGAAGTCATGGAAATTGTAGATTTCCTCAAGAATCCCGAGAAATACACAAAACTGGGGGGTAAAATTCCAAAGGGAGCTTTGCTTGTAGGCCCTCCAGGAACAGGAAAAACCTTGCTGGCAAAAGCTGTTGCCGGCGAAGCTGACGTTCCATTTTTCTCGCTTAGCGGAAGCGATTTCGTCGAAATGTTTGTCGGTGTTGGAGCCTCCCGTGTTCGCGACTTGTTCCGCCAGGCAAAGGCAAAGGCGCCTTGCATCATTTTCATCGACGAAATAGATGCAATCGGACGCGCCAGAGGAAAATCTAACAATTTCAGCGGCAACGACGAACGCGAAAACACGCTAAACCAGCTTCTTACCGAAATGGATGGTTTCGACACAAACAGCGGAGTCATCATACTTGCTGCTACCAACCGCGCCGAAATCCTTGATTCCGCCCTTATGCGTGCAGGACGTTTCGACAGGCAGATACACCTTGAACTTCCAGACGTTAAGGAACGTGAAGATATTTTCAAGGTTCACACTACAAACCTGAAGATGTCGTCGAACGTCAAGATTGATTTCCTTGCAAAGCAAACACCAGGGTTCAGCGGTGCCGACATTGCCAATGTATGCAACGAAGCCGCCCTTATTGCAGCGCGCAACAACAAGAAGGAAATCGAAAAGCAGGATTTTCTTGACGCCGTTGACAGAATCATCGGTGGGCTCGAGAAGAAAAACAAGATTATCTCCGAAACAGAGAAACGCACTATCGCCTTCCACGAAGCCGGACATGCGACAGTAAGCTGGTTGCTCGAATATGCCAACCCTCTGCTCAAAGTCACAATAATCCCGCGCGGAAAAGCATTAGGCGCCGCATGGTATCTACCAGAAGAACGGTCAATAACAACCAAGGAACAACTTCTCGACGAAATGTGCTCTACTCTTGGCGGACGTGCCAGCGAGGAAATAAACTTCGGAAAGATTTCCACTGGCGCATTGAACGATCTTGAACGCGTAACCAAACAGGCAATTGCGATGATTTCGTTCTACGGCATGAGCGATGAAATAGGAAACCTCTCCTACTACAACTCTACCGAAGACTACGGGTTTACAAAACCATACAGCGACAAGACAGCCGAAAAGATTGACGCCGAAGTCAAAGCTATGGTTGAGGAACAGTTTGAGAGAGCAAAAGAAGTGCTGCGCAACAATATGGAAGGTCTGACAGAACTTGCCGAAACACTTCTAGAGAAAGAAGTCATCTTCAGCGACGACCTTGAACGTATCTTCGGAAAACGCAAAGGCGAAAACAAAGCCCTTGACGCAATAAACGAATCTAAACAACAGGAAGCAGAAGAATCTGCAAAAGCTAACGAAGCAAACGACACATCAAGCTCTACTGCCGATGTCGCCGACAATGATGCAACTGAAGAACAAAATAACGATTAGGAAAATGCCAAACATACTTAAACGCACAATCTTTGGAGCAATATTCGTTGCAATAACATGTTTCATGGTTCTTTTCAACGAATACACCTGCGCATTCTATCTTGCATTGTGCTGTGCAATTATGACTTCAGAATTCTTAAAAATTCACAACGTTCAGTCATATCTAATTCGTAATATGGTAGGCATGGTTGCATGGATGGCAAACCTCGCTGCATTCTGGTATTTCTACGAAACAAACTTAGGATTTATCATTCTTGCCATCTCAGTCCTAATACTTTTTATCATTCAGCTTTTCAGACAGGAAAAACCGGAAGCGACTCTTGGAATATCATCATTAGCACTTATTTACATAGCTCTTCCGCTGAGCATTGCCATATATGTTGCACAAATGTGCAACCAGCTGATAATGGCGATTTTCATACTAATATGGATTTCCGACACAATGGCATACCTTGTTGGCTGCAAGTTTGGCAAGCACCGACTTTTCGAACGTATTTCGCCGAAGAAATCGTGGGAAGGTGCAATAGGTGGTTTTGTCTTCACCGTTGCCATAGGCGCATTTGGTGGCTATTTGTTCCCTGGTCTCGGATTTAAAATGTGGCAATGGTGCGTTATCGCTATCGTTGTTGATATTTTTGGCGTACTTGGCGACCTCATCGAATCAATGTTCAAGCGCAGCGCTGGAGTTAAGGATTCTGGCAATCTTATTCCTGGACACGGAGGCCTTCTGGACCGACTCGACAGTTTTCTATTCGCTGTACCATGGGTGGCTATCGCCATTGTAATTATGGAGCAGTTCGCCTAAAACATCAATCTCAAGATATCAGACTTCTGAACATTTAGGAAATAATCCTCTACATTAATGTTTTCAAGAACAGACGCAATAGCTTGTTCGCTATGATTTACATTGAGGAACAATCTCTCGAATTCCGAGACATCCTTCTTGGCGAAAAAGTCCCCATAAACCTTAATGCCGGCAATTAAACCTTTTTCAATATTAAGATGTATTTCGACATTGCCGCCTTGTGTTCTTATCATCTTAGAATAGGAATATTTTGGTGAATGGCCGAAATTCCACTCCCATGTGGAATATTTTTCGTCGTGAAGCTTTTGTATTGCAGCAATATCATCATGCGTAAACTCGTACATACGGCAATTTGCCTTTGTATCCTTGACATATTGCATAATCTTGTCGGCAAATTGCAATACAGTAATCGGAGACTTCAAGTGCTCGCTGATATTAGTAACACGTTTGCGCACCGACTTCACCGCCTTATCCTCAAATTTAAGCGGATTTACCTTCAAGGCATCCGACATATCGTTCATTGCCGTATCGAAAAGCAAAGTTCCATGATGCAAAATACGACCGTTGCTCACACATTCGGCATTGCCCGAAAATTTCTGTCCGTCAATCACCAAATCGTTACGTCCCTCGAATCGAGCATCAACGCCAAGATTTTGCAAGACATCAAGAATCGGTTGCGAAAAAGTGCGGAAATTGCCATTGCTATTGCTTTCGATAAATGTGTAGTTCAGGTTCTGCAAATCGTGAAATACAGCTCCGCCGCCAGTCATACGGCGAACAACCTTAAAACCTTTCTCCCTTACAAAGTCAAGATTTATCTCGGCTAAAGAATTCTGAAATCGACCAACAATAATTGATGGCTCATTGCGCCACAACATAAAAATATCATCGTCGAAATGGGTAAACACGTATTCCTCGGTTGCAAGATTAAAATACGCATCGGTAAAATTATTGAAAATGCAAAGCATAAGAATTTAAGGTTTGTTATTTTACTACTCGAACAAGTTTAGAAGCAAGAATGCATCAACATACATTAAAATTCACCTATCGGGATAACAGTATCCTTGCTGTACAGATAAACAGAACTATAACTAGCTCCATATCCCGACCAAAAACCCTTGGCAGTCCTTCCCTCCGGTGCTTCAATGTTTGTCTTTACGGTTGCCGGATTCATAAATGGGTTGCCATCGCTCAGCCAGTTGCGGTACCACGATTCCCACACATTATATGTAACCTGATCGATAGTTGAAAGTTTCAACGACACCGAATCGCCTACACTGAAGCAAAATATGTCTCCGAGCTTATATAGAGCCGAATCTTCATCCTCCTTAGAGAAAAAATTGTTGTAATACGTATTTCTTTCCAGGCCCTTGACAACCATAGCAAATGCCATTTCCTTTCCATCCAAGTCGGCATCGTAAGTTATGTGGCACAATGCATAAGGACGGTAATACATCGGCTGGAACTGGTTCTTCACGTGAATTGAATAATAATTATTGATATTCTTCGGATCCTTCCAGTTTACTTTCATCAAGGCAAAAGTATCGGTAAAGAAAGTAGCCATTACAGTATCGATAGTTACCGTATCTGGAATCATTGTGGATGCGGTGTACTGATCGCCATTATACGACACGGTCAGATCGTAGCGGTGATTGGTCTGTCCAATGATTTTTGTGCCCTGGAAGCACTTGTACGGCCAACGCTGTATTGGCAGATACTTCAATGTATCAACGACACTTCCGTCAGACACAATTACAGTAGCTTCTTCATCTGTAATCTGCAAACCATTGACCGCATTAGTGTCCAATTCGGTAAAATAAGCCATACTTTTCGACAAGAACACAATCGGCCTATCGTTGAAATCGATATAACCATCAACGACAAGGCAAGAGTCTGCCTGCGGAATTTCTACGGTTATATCCTTCAGGCACGAAGAAATGGCAACCATAGAAATTATGACTGCACTCAAAACAATTTTATAAATACAGCTTTTCTTCATCGCCATTAAAATTTAAAGTTCCATGTTACAGCTGGCAGAATCGGAATAATAGACAGCTGCTTTGCCATAGTCTTATAAGTACCATCCTGCACATTGCCAGTATGGTAAACATAAATAAAGTATGGATTCTTGTGATTGTAAACATTATAAATGGAGAAGTTCCACGACGACTCCCAGCGTTCGCGCTTTTTGGCAACGTATGTCAGCGAAAGATCCAAGCGATGATACGAAGGCATTCTATACGAATTGCGTTTCCCATACTCATTAATTAGTTCGCCATCAACCATATATGTCGACACAGGCAAAGTTGTTGTATTTCCACTTGCAAAAACGAATACTGCCGAAGCCGTAAGTTTCTCCGTTATCTGATATGTCGCAGTAACTGACAGATCGTGACGTCTGTCGTATTTTGCTGGGAATGGCTCACCGTTGTCAATTTCATCAAAGATCTTGTTTGTCCGCGACCAAGTGTAGCCAATCCAACCTGTAAAAAGTCCGATGCGCTTCTTGAAGAAGAATTCCACGCCGTACGAATAACCGTTTCCAAAAATAAAATAATTGTCTGCATTATCGTTGATATCATCACCAGGCATAGCGCCATCCATATATTCAATCTGGTTCTGCAAAGTCTTATAATAAACCTCGATAGAACCCTCGTACTTGTCGTCGAATAGATTTTGGAAATAACCTAGCGCATACTGGCTACCTTTCTGCGGCTTAACAACATCGCTACAAGCCACCCACAAATCGATTGGCAAGGTCGTTGCCGACAAGGATGCAAGATGGATATACTGAGAATTGCGCATATACGAAGCCTTCAGTGAAATATTGTCAGTTATCGATGCCTTGAACGATGCCCTTGGCTCCAAATCCCAGTAGAAAGCCACCGGCTGGTTTGCCCGATATCGAATCTCATCTACAGTATTCTGCATGAAATCATCCTTGATATAACGTGTAAACGGTCCAACCTGAACGAAATACGAATTGCGCAAGCCAAGATATAGAGAAAAACGATCGTTAATCTTGAAATCATCGCCTATATAAACACCAACTTCGTGTGCGAATTGCGTATTGTTATTTGCAAAACCATCTCCGTAGCCTAGCGTGGTATCGGATATTTCGGCCGTCAATGTGTTTGGTGTAAACTTATGATGAGTATACTGGACACCAAACTTCACTGTATTTTTAGGATCAGCAAGCCATGTAAAGTCCTGCTTTGCATTCCAGTCGTTGATTCCGGAATTCTGCTTTATAGAAAAGCCTGATTCTTCCGAAGTTGTTCCATCCTCATTTTCCTCGACAAGAGTCAACATGCTAATTGCTGTCTTAAACTTATAGTTCGACCAAATTACACTTGTATTAGAAAACAGCTTACTATTAAACACATGATTATAACGCAAGCACACGAATCCGTTTCCCCAAGGGATATCCATGTCGAGTCCCATCTCCTTGCTGCCAAACTTAAATTTGTCGTATCCGTAATAGCCGCTGAGGAAAAGACGATTATTATCGTTGATAATCCAGTTGGCCTTGGCATTAAGGTCGAAGAAATAATATCCGGAAGAGCGGAACAAAGAAGTTTTCTTTGTAAAAGGACGTATAAGCGCATCAATATATGTCCTTCGTGCCGACAATATTACCGACGCCTTATCCTTTACAATTGGGCCCTGTGCAGTTAAACGCGTAGATACCGTACCGATTCCGCCCTCAAGATGCCATTCCTTCATATTGCCGTTTTTCATCGAAATGTTTAGCACAGAACTTATTCGTCCGCCAAACTCAGCAGGCATTCCACCCTTGTACATTTCCATATCCTTTACGGCATCGGCATTGAAGACAGAAAAGAAGCCGAACAAATGCGAAGCATTGTAAACAGTAGCCTCATCGAGCAGGATTAAATTCTGATCAGGGCCACCGCCACGGACATAAAAACCGGCATTACCATCGCCTGCCGACTGAACGCCAGGCATCAACTGTATCGTCTTCAGCACATCCACCTCGCCCATGAACGCAGGCAATGTCTTGACGGTTTCAACCGGCAGACGCACAACGCTCATCTGGCTGCTCTGAACATTGACCTTACGTTCGGCACTAACCACAACCTCCTGCGTCATAATGGCCGCCACAGCAAGCATTGCCGTATAGCTCTTATCTGCACGCAAGTCAAAATGCACAGTGTCGTCCTGATAGCCGACATACGAAAATACAACGTCGTACGAACCTTTCTCCAGCGTCAAGGAATAGAATCCGTATGCATTGGCACTTGCACCTATTGTCTGCCCTACAACCATAGCATTTGCCCCAATAAGCTCCTCCCCGGTCGCTTTGTCCTTAATGTATCCGCTGATGGTATATTTCTGCGAAAACACAAGTTGTGGCAACAATATGATTAGCAAAAAGATAATATGTCTTTTAAGAATTTTCATCCCGTTCCATTAGGTTGGCAAAACTATAAAATATATCAGTAGCATTTATTTTTTTAACGCAATTTTAAGGTATAATTTACTGATAATAGCATAAATGCCAACTTCTGAACTGTCCGCAAGCAGGCAAAGGTACCGGACTTGAAAACAAACATATTTTTCAATTCTCAAAAAAAATCTCCATCATATCATAAAATTTACTATCTTGCGTTCTTTTAGTAAATTCTTTTCTATTCAATGAAGAAACATCTTTTTATAGTTGCGATATGCCTGCTTTCAGGTTTTCAATCATTTGCCGGACTTGAAGTGTATTTTACATATTCAAAATTCAACTCGCCTCAAGGCCAATACATTGAAACATACATGAGCACAATTGGCTCGTCAGCAACACTAAAGCAGAACGCCAACGGTAAATTCCAATCGGAAATTGAAATCTTAATGACCTTCAAGATTGGCGATTCCATAACAAATTTTGAAAAATACATTCTCCGCGGACCAGAAATTGCCGACACCAACGGAACAATTCCAAATTTTATCGATGTTCAGCGCATAAACCTGCCAAACGGTTCATACACATTCGACATAAGCATCCGCGACATCAACAGCGAAAAACCGCCATACTGCTTTAGCGACACGATAAACATGAACTTTGGCGAACAACTGCAATTCAGCGACATAGAACTTATCGAAAGCTACGCCAAAGCAAGCAACGAATCGCAGATAACCAAGAGCGGTTACGACCTGGTTCCGTATGTCGCAAACTTCTTGCCGGCAAACATGAACTCATTGAAATTTTATGTGGAGACATACAATTCCAACAAGTCGCTAAACGGAGACTTCGTACTGAAATATCATATAGACGAGTACCCGTCGGGCAATGAAATTGCATCATGCAGCCGTTTCAAGAAAATGAAACAGGCAGAAGTTGTACCTTTTATCGGAGAACTTAACATCGAAAAACTTCCGAGCGGCAACTACAACCTCGTCGTTGAAGCTGTCAGCCAAAACAACGAAATCGTCTGCTCGACACGCTTTTTCTTTCAGCGCCAAAACGAAAAAATATACAGCTCTGCAGAATACGCCGAGCGCGCACAGCAATTTGACCTAAACAACTCTTTCGCCGGCGACATGAATTCACGCGATTCGCTGGTATTTTACATAAAGTCATTACGACCAGTAGCAAATGTTTACGAACGTCCATTCATCGACAACCAACTTCGCAAGGCAGACATTGCGACCATGCAAAAGTACTTTGTAGAATTTTGGGTAAAGAGAAACTACGTGAACCCCGAAAACGAATGGTACCAGTACAAAAAGCAAGTAGAAAAAGTCGAAAGGAACTACGCCACAACAATCCGTCATGGATTTGAAACAGACAGGGGCGTTATTTATTTGCAATACGGCGTTCCAAACCATATTTTCCAATCGCCATTGGAGGCAGGCGCATATCCTTACGAAATATGGCAGTACTACCGCATTGGCGAAGAGAACAACTGCAAGTTCGTGTTCTACAATCCAAGTCTTGTCGGCGAAAATTTCGAATTGCTCCACTCGAACAAACAGGGCGAAGTACAGACCTTCAACTGGACACAATATCTTGCGCGCAGCAAGAGCACCTCGTACGGAATCACCGACACGTACAACTCAACCGACTTTTCGGCATCCGGATATGACTTGCACACGTTTACTAACGACTGGGAACGTCGTGCAATTGAAGAATTTAACAAATAACAATATGACACCGAAGGTTATAGAGGGGAATATCGGAAAGTTCGTGTTTTTCCCAGAAGAAACAGACACAATAATTAGCAAGAGCGAAAGATCTACCGTATATATCGGTGCAAATGTCGACACTAAGGAAAAGGTAATACTGAAAAAGTTATCGACGGAAATGTTCGGCAACAATGCGCAAAGATTCAAATTCTTCGCCACAGTTGCCACTGAAGCAAAACTCGACGGTCTAGTAAATGTCAACGACATAATCTTCGAGGACAGCGATATATATCTGGTATGCGAATACATATCGGGGCGCACGCTAAAGGAACTCATCTACGACCCGAAACTTATGGATTATCGCAACGACGTATTTTTCCTTCGCATAATTTCAAATTGCCTTGAAACCCTATCAATGATTCACAAACTGAAACTTAGCCACGGCAACTTGCGTCCGGAAAACATCATTGTACAATGGGATGACTGCGAGGAATTCGATTTCATGCACCCGACAGCAAAAATTCTTAGTCTAGAAAGCATAAAGCTTGGATTCAAGGCGATGCCGTTGCTCCGCGAACCGCAGGACACCCTGTATCAAAGTCCCGAGCAACTCCTAGGATTCGAAGATCTTGTTGGTGATTATAGCGACATCTACAGCATGGGGTTAATACTTTACGAAGCTATTGCCCGCGAACCTGTATATGCTCCAGATAAACCACTAGTAAAGCGGCAGCAGGTATTCGGAAAAATAGAAAAGCACTATCGCACCGACGAAAACGTTTACAAGGTAATTGAAAAGGCAACCGTTAAGCCTCTTCCGTTTGTTCCTGCAGCAATAAGCGAAAACGCACAGAAAATGATGGTTGTAAAGTCTCTTAACGACAGATACCAGACAACCACAGACTTCAAGAACGATGTTGACACTCTTATTCAAACAATTTAAATAGCACTAATACTAACCTTAAAAACTTAAAGACATGACAATTGAGGAAAAAAACAAAATTCAGAAGAAATGGGACACCGAAATCAAGTCTCTTAATTCTTGGAGCATGTTCAAGATTATGGGCGAACTAGTAAACGGTTTCGACCACTACGAGAAATTAGGCCCATGCGTTGCAATATTCGGTTCGGCAAGAACAAAAGAAGACAATCCATACTACATTGGCGCAGAAGAAACTGCATACCAACTTGTACAGAAAGGATACGGTATTATCACCGGCGGCGGTCCTGGCATCATGGAAGCCGGTAACCGCGGAGCTCAGCGAGGCGGCGGAACATCGGCTGGCTGCAATATCGTTCTCGAATTCGAACAAGCCGCCAACAAGTACATCGACACCGACAAGCTTTGCACATTCGACTACTTCTTCACACGTAAGACAATGTTCATGCGTTACGCACAAGGTTTCATCATCTTCCCAGGCGGATTTGGAACTTTCGACGAACTTTTCGAAGCTGTTACTCTTATCCAAACTAAGAAAATCGCGAAATTCCCAATTATCCTTTTCGGATCAAAATATTGGACAGGTCTTTTCGAATGGGTAAAGGAATTTGTCCTGAATCAGGAACACAATATTTCGCCTAAAGACCTTGAAATCTACAACATTGTTGACACTCCAGAAGAAGCAGTAAAGATTATCGAAGATTTCTACAAGAACTACGACCACAAGCCAAATTTCTAATCAAAAACAATACGATGGCGACAAATGTCGCCATCTTTTAAATCAACCCTGCAATGAAAAAAATTTCCCGTTTCGTAGCTACGTTCTTAATGGCATTGTCTCTGACATCAATGGCAATGGCCCAGGAAACAGAAAACAACACAACCCGTGAAAACGTCAGCGTTACAGCATATGTTTCATGCGGAACCCAATACATAAACTTGGGCAACCTGAATAACGAACTGAGATCGATAAGCTATAGCAGTTTTTCAAACTTCAACGTCCTGACAGGACTTGGCGCCGATGTTGCAATATTCAACCGCTGGATTATCGGCGTCGAATGGGACCATTGCAAAAATACAGCATCATCGATAAACACTGACCTAATGCTGAAAGCAGACATGTCTGGCTCACGCACAATGATTCGCTTCGGCTACAATGCCATACATCGCGAAAAATTCAACTTCTTCCCGGAGATTGGCTTTGGCGGAAACTTGATAAACCTCAAGACCCACAATGTAAGCCTCGACTCCACGTCAATGAATTTTTCACAGGCATTCCAAACTAACGACGGCAACAAAATTACATACACTAACTCGTTCATCAACGTCGGTGCCGGCATCGACTTCACAATCAGGGACGGAGAAGACGCCAAAGGTGGCTGTCGAATTGGACTTCGCTGCGGATATATGATTGGCGTAAGCAAATCATGGCGCAACAGCCTTCAGGACATAACCGGGCCAAACATAAATCCAAATATGTTCTATCTGAAACTGACGCTAGGATTCACAACTAGATAGTTACAATTCCAACCGGCTCGTCATTACCACTTCTGACATTGGCAACAGAAAATTCCTTTTGCTTGCAATTCTTGAAATATAACAACTGTGGATTTGTAATTTCCGTCTGCGGTATAACTCCACAATGAATCAAAGTCTTCAATCTTTCAAAATAACTTGAATCGCAACCTTCGATAACGCCAAGGCCAGAAATAGTCACATTCTTGATTTTTTCTCCAATCAAAAGAGCATATTTTCCATCAACAGCATCGTAATCAAGCGGATTTGACGAGGCCACAAGAATTGCACCTTCATCGAGCAGAATGCTGACATTGGAACGCAAATGTATGCTTCCTACCAAATAACGCCCTACCTTGAACACAAGCCTTCCTCCGCCCTTTTCGGCAATATAATCTATAGCTTTCTGGACTGAACTTGTATTAAGCGTTACGCCATCCGACTTGATGCCAAACATCGAAGCATTGTAGTCGTTTCCCATTGGTTTCGGTTGCTCGACATTTCCCGAATTTGAACTCGGCAAAACAGCATTCGCACTTGCCTTCGATTGGACAACCTGATTCTTGCCGACAGCATTAGGTTCCTCAATATCAACATCTTCCATGACAAGATTATTCGCATCATCAGCGACAATACACGGACGATAATCGTTATCGACTAGGCGCAACCTCACATTTTTCATCACAATTCCGTCTGCATGACGAATATAGAAGCCCCAGGCCGGCAATTCCTTCCAGCACGAAAATTCAGGATACTGCTTCTCGCGCTCCGGAATTTCAGATAACGCCTCATCGGTACATGCTTGATATGCATACTTCATATCTGTTTTACCCGGATATACGATTTCAATGTTTTCTAGACGCACATTTTCAATGCGATGTCCCGGAACTCCGACGATGCTGCTCGGACTTACATTACGCGGCAAATCCTCAACAGGACCTTCGTAGCTATAACCAGCATCCGCCTTATCAAAAGGCACTTCGGCATACATATTTTTTATGACAATATCCTTCAAGCATGGCTCGACCTTGCCTGTGTTTCTACTTGCGAAACGCAAGAATATCGGATTTCCAGTATTTATGCTCCGAAGCCCATCTATTTCGACATCCTCGACAGCGCCACCATCCACACTTGCTATGGTAACTGCAGAACGATAAGTGTCGAAAATCGTAATATTCTTAAAGCGGAAATGACGGAAAATGCCGCGTGTCATAGTGCCGAACTTTATTCCATTTGCACTTGAACGTCCGACACAATTTTCAACATACACATTTTCGCTCACACCGTCAACACTATGACTTTTAAAGCAATACACATCGTCAGCAGCATCCATGTAGCAGTTGCGGATAATCACGTCGGAGCAATCTACAACGTCAATGCCATCGTTGTTCCAATATGATTTCGAATCGACGGTGACATTCTCCACAAGCAAATGCCGGCACTGGTCGTACTGCTGATTCCAGCTTGCAGGATTTCTCAATGTTATTCCCTGTATTAGAATGCTGTCGCACTCGCGAAAATGAATATTTTCCGGACGATTCCCTTCATTTGGACGATCATATTTCAACGGATCATTGACTACGCCCTGATGAATAAGCTGAACCATATTATTCGCGACTTCAAAACCACGGCAATCTATTGTTCCACCACCAATAATCCCAATGTTATTCTGCTTCACCGCAAAAATAAACGACGTCCATCGGCAATACGAATCTTTTACATAATCCAAAGGATTAAGCGAGCCAAGCAAGGTTGCACCCTTTTCAAGACATAGGAACACATTGCTTTTCAAATAAATAGACCCACAGACATACCGCCCCGCAGAAAACACAACACGACCTCCACCTCGACTTGCTGCCGAATCTATCGCCTTCTGAATACTTTTAGTATTCAGTGTTACACCATCTGGCACCGCTCCAAAATCACGGACATTAAAATCATTACCACGAATAGTTGCACCAGCAAAAAAGTCTTGTGCATTACAAGTTGTAACAACTGTTAAAAATATAAGTAATAGAAATAAAATGTTTTTCATAGTTCTTCGTTTAATATACCTTTACAGGACCAACCAATCCCAACGACACCAGCGGAACATTCCGTTTTATCATAAAATGCTGAACCGTTGGATTGTCCTTCATTTCAAGTTGCATATAATTGCCCATCAAGGTTGTAACCTTTATCTCAATGCTATTCTTTCCTCCATGAAGCAAATTGCCTATTTCGTAAATACGTTCTCCATACCATTGAACACCACAAGCAACCCCATTTACAGTGAGTTCGCATATGTCGTACACCTTGCCAAGATTTATGTAGTTTGGAATTTCGCCATCCAATTCCAAGGTTGTACGATAAATTATATCGCCCATAAAATTCACAAAAGGAGTCTCCTTTAAGTCAACAAGTTGCTCAAGCACGGTGTCTTTTGTCCATTTTTCGGAAGAATGCACAAAAGTAAGCTGCCAATTGTTAAGCTCCAGAGCATTTGCGCCTTCCGCAGGTTTCTTCTGCCAAGCTTTTTCGCTCCTTTCATTATTGAATACAATTAGCCAAGCTTCAGAAGGACCAAACCGCAAATGCAGATTGCCGTTTTCAAGCGGCAGAACATAACGCGCACCATCATTTGCATCATAAAGCCATGCAGTCCTTCCATTTACAACAGCCGAAAAATCAATATCACTTTCAACCGACTCGTTTATATTGGCATTTGCTAAAAGGAAAACATCGGAACCATCATCGCCAACATAATGATTCTGAAGCAAAAAACGATCTGGCCGTGCAATAGTTATATCGTGAGGCAAATCATATTTATTCATTACATCAAAATACCATTCGAGATATTTTCCGTCCGCCGGTTTCTTCAAAAGAACAAAATTCTGCGAATATTTCTTCATTTTCTCCACTGTAGAATGGATTTTTACATCGCGCTTTTGGTAATTCATTAAGCCAAGCGACTTATCTGGAAACTTTCCGACACAGAACACACGACCGCCTTTCTTCACAAATTCCAAAATTTTATCTGCTGATTCCTGCGAAAGGCCCGAGACTTCGGCCAAAAACAATACCGAATATTCTTTTTTGCCGTAACATAACCTGCCATTTGCAACTGTAGCATTACTAATAATCGACTCGCTAACATAATCGGCGCCGCCGCCATTCTTATGAATTGCCTCCCACAGCAACGACGTGTACGGCACATTCAACTTCCCGGGAAAAGGTTCTGTTTGCACGCCATACTCTGTCCACAAATCGCAATTGGCTGGTAAAATTGCAATATCAGTCTGCATTTCGGCATTCTGCAAAAGGTAAGCCATGCGAGTTCGGTAGTCGTTAAGCAAATGAAAATATTTCCACCATGTATTTTTTTCGTTGTAATAACTTCCGTACTGAACCCAGCCGGGCAATCCGGCTTCTGGCGGCGAATAATTAAATCCGTGCCAAACCGAATGCGTAATTCCAGAGAAGGCGCTCATGTCGGAACCGACTTTCAGCAATTCGAGCGAAGTTGCAAACACACGATAAGTATTTGTCATTTCCTCGGCGCTCACAACACGTTTTCCGCTCAAATGCGCAGCCGACGACACATATTTGTTAATCATCGTGTATGCACGTCCGCGCCTATAATCCTCATCGCCCATCTCCTCGCCTACCTTGTGACGAAGATAATTTGTAGTCCACGATTCGCCTTCGGGAATGTCATATCCAAGCGAAGTCTCCAACGGGAAAAAACCGTGGCCGTATGCCTGAGCTCGAGATTTTACACCTTGATTTTCACACCATTGCAAATAAGTTTTTGTGTAGCGCTCGTGCAAAAGTTCTGCCTTGGTAAGTTCAAAATCGTAACGCACTCGATTTACCTTTTCATGAAAATCAGACGATTTTTGTGCGCCAAAATTGTAACTTACAACATCGCCCAACCGTCCGACTTTAAACATTATAAACGGCAGCCAAGGCATTAAATCATAGCCACGTCGCGACTTAAATTCCGCAGCAAAATCCGATGTCCAGTTGCAACCTTCAAGCTCCATGCTATCGACAAAATACGCGCGCAAATGAGCTTTTATCGGTCCCAATTTTGTTTGGAGAGTCACCGACATGTTATTCAAATAACGCTCTACAGCACCAGTATTCATGTGATCTACTATCGAACCAGCTGCACCCGGCGCACCATTAATTACACAGGCAAACGAATCGTAGCGAACTAGTGCATATACAAAATGTTTTCCCCGAGGAATGTCAATCGAAATGGAATCTCCGGAAATTTTGTCCGTTAAATCCACAATCTGAGAAAGCGAGCAAATGGAATCGGGAGCCAGTTTTATGGCAACCAGTTCACTTGTACGGTCAGGATTGGGGACAGTCACACCAGGATCTACAGCTTTACAAATATCAGAGACAGAAAAAGTTATAGTCTGGCCGCCATCAATTTCCATTGCGTATGTCAGCATTACCGAAGCACGCTCATCGCGGGGCAAGGTTTCAGAACCAAAAGGCCAACCCGAGCCAACAATTAGGTCGCATTGCATACCTAATCGTTCGGCTTCGTCAAAAGTCGTCTTCAAGGCCGAAATCCACTCGTCAGACAGCCACACTAGCGACCTTTTGCCCATATCATCACATCGCGAAGGAAATTCTATAGGATTTATCTCGACACCGCCAATGCCAGCCTCTTTAAGCAATCGCAATTCGCGGACAAGTTCTTGTGGCTCAACTTTGTCGCCATTCCACCACCAGCGTACAAAAGGACGATATTTTGCATCCGGATTGCGAAACTGCTCGTACAATCCAGCCGAAGCCTGACCGAAAGTTTGTGGCATGGAAATGGCCACAACAACAACGAGCAATAATATTTTCGCAAAGTGATTTCGCATAATTAGACACAAAGGTAAAAAAGATTAGAAAATTCGAGGATTTGAGAATTTGAAAATTTACGAACTATCGTTCGTGATGTTAGGCTACATCACTATATAGTAACATCATACGCGATAGCGTATAAATTATTTCAAACAAATTCTTTATCTTCGCATCAAATTCTTCAAATATGAAACGGAAAATCATTCAAGCAATAATTCTTCTTTCAACACTACCGCTTTTTTCATTTGCACAAAGCAATTCCGAATTTGTAAACGTCATGATTGGCACAAACGGAATGGGACATACATTTCCAGGCGCCTGCTATCCATACGGAGCCGTTCAGCTAAGTCCCGACACCGACACAATTCCACACAATGTCAATGGTGCATATCAGCCACATGCATACGACTACTGTGCCGGCTACCAATATCGCGACAAGACAATCGTCGGCTTCAGCCATACGCATTTCAGCGGTACTGGCCATTCTGATCTGGGCGACATACTTATCATGCCATATTCCGGCGAAACGAAGCTCAATCCAGGCACTGCCGATAATCCCGACAGCGGATACCGCCAGCGTTTCAGACACGAAACCGAAATCGCACATCCCGGATACTACGAAGTAACTCTTGACGATGACAATATTCGCTGCCAGCTTTCAGTGACACCTCACATTGGTGCACACCGCTACACTTTTCAAAAAGATGATGTCCAGAAGATTATCCTTGACTTAAACCACGCAATCTACAATTACGACGGAAAAGTTTTGTGGGCTCAGGCAAATGTCGACACCAAAGAAAACATGATTGTTGGATACCGCATTACAAGTGGTTGGAGCCGAGTAAACCACACATATTTTGCGATTAAATGTAGCAAAAAAATCAAACATTTTGGCTGTCATGACTTTGTCCCACAGCAATACCATGGTTTCTGGGACAGATTCGACGCCGAACACGATTTCCCCGAAATGGCAGGTCGCAAATTATCATGCTGGTTTGAATTTGAAAACGATGGAAATGAAGTTCTGGAACTTTTTGTTGGAATTTCGGCAACAAGTATCGATGGCGCAATCAACAACCTGAATGCCGAAATCAACGATTTTGAGACAATTCGCAAAAACGCAGAAAACGCATGGGCTAATCGGCTCTCTGTTATCGAGTGCGAAGGTCCAAACGACGCAAAAGCCATGATTTACACTTCGTTGTATCACACATTAATTAATCCGGCATTATATCAGGATGTTGATGGAAATTACAGAGGAATCGATCAGAATATCCACAATACCAATGGCGAGTTCACAAATTATACTGTATTTTCTGTTTGGGACACATATCGTGCCTTTCATCCTCTGATAACACTTCTCGACACATCTCTAACACACAATGTAATTTATTCTTTCTTGAGCCACCAAGCTCAAAGTCCGCATAAAATGCTCCCGGTTTGGAGCCACATGGGCAGCGAAAACTGGTGTATGATTGGTTACCATGGAGTTTCCGTAATTGCCGATGCAATTGAAAAAGGTTACCTCAAAGGCTCAGACAAAAGCGGTCCGGCAATGTTCGCAATGAGCAAATCGGCAAATTGCAGCTACTACAGCAATACCGACACTTACCAAACTCTCGGTTACGTTCCAATTGAACTCAATCGCAGCGGCACATCTGTAACTCTTGAGAACGCATACGAAGATTGGACAATTTATCATACTGCGCAAGAATTCAGCAAAACATATCCGGAACTGCACTACGACAACGAGCTTATCGACTACTATCGGAACCGAGCACTTAGCTACAAGAACGTTTATGACACTACAATCGGATTTGTCCGCGCCCGTCATGCCGATGGAAGCTGGAAAACTCCATATAGTCTTCTTTCCACATCTGGCGAAGGTCTGATTGAAGGGAATGCATGGAATTACAGTTTTTATGTTCCTCACGATGTCAATGGAATGATGCGTCTAATGGGCGGAGAAAAAGCATTTATCACTAAACTTGACACCCTTTTCACCATGTACATTCCCGACAAGTTCTTCGCAGAAACAGAAGATGTAACACGAGAAGGAATGCTTGGAGGATACGTTCAGGGCAACGAACCTAGCCATCACATTCCATTCCTGTACATGTGGACATCACAACCATGGAAAACACAGTACTGGATGCGAGAAATCATGAACAAAATGTATCGCAACAACATGGACGGGCTTTGTGGCAACGACGACTGCGGACAAATGTCGGCTTGGTATATTTTCGGTGCAATGGGATTTTATCCTGTGTGTCCCGGCTCTGGCGAATATGTTTTTGGCGCGCCATACGTTCCTTACATGAAGGTTGCACTTGGAAACGGCAAAAAGCTTGAAATCGTTGCACCGAAAATCAGCGACAAGAACCGCTACATTCAGGAAATACGTTGGAATGGAAAAACTTACACAAAGGCCTATATCACTCACGAAGAGCTTATGAATGGTGGAAAATTGGAATTTGTGATGACATCGAAACCTAACAAGAAACTATTCCAGAACAAGGAAGACAAACCATATAGCTTGAGCGAATAGGCGCTACCTATAGTTTATCATATATACATTGGTAGTGCCATCCTTTTCACGCCTTTCAATTATTCTGCTGATACGGCTCAAACTGTCGTACTCAAACGATGCACTTGAAATTTCCTCACCTTCATGGTTAAAGACCGTTGTCTTTACCACCTGGTCATTTTCATAGATAAAAACTTTTGCCTCTGCAGCTCCGACAATATGTTTTCTTGTAACTTCGGCAAGAATATCATAGTCGTCGGCAATGGATTCCGGCCTCTGAGCCCTACGGAAAACAAGTTCCTTCTGGTCGTATGCTATTGTTGATATCGAGCCGCGACTAACAATCCTGTCGAGCGAATCAACCTCTGCAACCATAATGCTATCTGCGGTTCTCTCAATACGATATTTGCTTGTTACAGAACTTCCCGAATAAGAAATCTGTGTTGACAGCAGATTATTATTGTCATATTCGTAAAGCACACCGCCAAGCATCGTAGAATCCATTGAAAAATACACCTCTTCAAATGGTAGATTGTGTGAATTATATTTTACGATTGTGAATGATTTCGGTCTGTTTCCTTCTCCAAAATAAATTATTTTGTTCGGCTGACCATCTTTATTATAGTAGGTTTCCGAAAACAAGACTTTGGTTCTAGAAATAACATTGTCCTTAACAGTAACCTTCCAAGTAACAGAAGAATGCACGGAATTATTTTTTATGCTCTGGAAGCATTTTTCGCACGACAAAGCATCAGAGGCGGTCACGGGAATCCAAACTTGCGACCTAACTGCCAGCGTGGCAACGGTCATAAAAATGAATAATATAACACCTCTCATAAGAATGTCTACTTTTTGAAAAGAGAATCTACAAATTCTCGCTTATCGAAAAGTTGCAAATCATCAATACCCTCGCCTACGCCAATATATTTAATAGGAATTTTGAATTGGTCGGAGATGCCAATAACAACACCGCCCTTAGCCGTTCCGTCGAGTTTTGTAACGGCTAGCGAATTAATTTCGGTGGCCTTCATGAACTGCTTTGCCTGTTCGTATGCGTTCTGGCCGGTAGAGCCGTCGAGCACGAGCAAAATTTCGTGCGGAGCCTCCGGCACTAGTTTCTGCATAACACGCTTTATTTTCGACAACTCATTCATCAAGTTAATCTTATTATGCAAACGTCCTGCCGTATCAATAAGCACGACGTCGGCACCTGCCTTACGAGCCGATGCCAGTGTATCGTATGCGACAGAAGCCGGATCTGACCCCATGTCATGACGAACCATATGGACGCCAACTCTGTCGGCCCATACCTGAAGCTGATCTATTGCCGCAGCCCTAAAAGTATCAGCAGCTCCGATATATACCGACTTGCCTGCCTTTTTGAAATTATTTGCAAGCTTGCCTATTGTTGTGGTCTTACCGACTCCATTAACGCCGACAACCATGATTACATACGGCTCGCCATTAGGAGTGGTGAAATCAGGATTTGTCATATCGGGACCACTTTCCATAAGGGAGGCAATTGTTGAACGAAGCAATTCGTTCAGTTCGTCTGTCCCCACATACTTTTCAGACTTTACCCGTTCCTGTATCTTCTCAATTATCTTTACCGTCGTCTCTACCCCAACGTCAGAAGTTATTAGCACTTCTTCAAGCTCATCAAGTACATCTTCATCAACGGTCGATTTACGGAATATCAACCGACCAATCTTCGAAAACAACCCTGACCGTGTTTTTTCAAGACCACTATCTAGCTTATCTTTTTTTTCCTTTCCAAAAAGTCCAAAGAATGCCATAACAAGACCATTTAACTAAAACGACAAAAAGCACCTGTCTGATTTAATTACAGCAGGTGCTATAAGATTAATTAACAATTAACTATTTCTTAAAAAAATCCTTAGACAAGTCCTTGTCAATAACTGCAGACTTAAACTGATAAGAACCAGTTTCTGGATTCTTTACCATCTTTATGCACTTTACGAAAACCTGTCCGCCTTCCTTCTTAAGGGTTGCAACTACTTTCTTTGCCATAACCTAAACTTATTTAATTTCTCTGTGAATTGTAACCTTCTTCAAAATTGGATTGTACTTCTTCATTTCCAATCTATCCGGAGTATTCTTTCTATTCTTGGTAGTGATATACCTAGATGTACCTGGTAAACCTGATGCCTTGTGCTCTGTACATTCAAGAATAACCTGTACACGATTTCCTTTACTTTTCTTTGCCATTTTTAATCCTCCCGACTAATTATTTAACATAGCCATTTTTTTCGGCATCTCTAAGTGCAGCCTTCAAGCCTTTCTTTGCGATTGTTCTCATTCCAGAAGTAGAAACTTTCAATTCTACCCACTGGCCTGCCTCTTCGTCAAAAATACGCTTAGTCTTTAAATTAACGTCAAACGTTCTTTTTGTTCTGCGTCTAGAGTGAGATACATTGTTTCCCACCATTGCCGTTTTTCCTGTAACTTGACAAACTCGTGCCATAACTCTTTTTAATTTTTATCTCTTTAATTTTTGGACTGCAAAAGTCGCACTTTTTGCTCAAACAACAAATTTTTTTTTGATGTTTTTGCTTTTTTTTATTAACACAAGATTAAACATTTTGAATATCAACCAATTACACAGCCAACTACTCGTAATTATGCTGTTATATCCACAATTGTCTCGCATAAATTTTGTTTATGTGCAA
This sequence comes from uncultured Bacteroidales bacterium, assembly GCA_937899245.1. GTDB lineage: Bacteria > Bacteroidota > Bacteroidia > Bacteroidales > ML635J-15 > Bact-19. The sequence continues at coordinate 27,603 of CALDKB010000050.1, forward strand.
TTATTGAAGTTATTTTGCCGCGAAATTTAAGAATTTATCAAAGATGAGACACTCAATTTTAACAATAGCCTTACTGCTGACCTTCACAGTTTGCTTTGCGCAACAAAAGACAGTACGACAAATGATGCCACCTAGCTTTGAGTACGACCTTAACATTGAAGATGTTGACCATATTAACGTATATCCGCCGTCGGCAGAACTAATTGCCGCCGAAGATGCCGAAGACGAAAAGAACGGCACCTATATTAAAATAGCCCGTCTAATTACCGTTAACTCTTCGGTTAAAAATGCTGGAACATGGCAGACTCTTCCTAACGGCAAGTTGATTTGGCAATTGCGCTTTTCAAGCGAAGGCGCCAAAGGCTCTGCTTTGTATTTCGACAAGTTTGACATTCCCGAAGGTGCCTCAGTCTTTGTATATGCATCAGACAGAAGCATTGTCGACGGTCCATACTACCGTAGCGACAACCCGTCATGCAACGAATTTATGATTGGCAACATCATCAGCGACGATATCACTATCGAATATGTTGCGCCAGTATTAAAATCTGAAAACGGAAAAATCCAGAACGACACCGACACACCTATTATTAATATCGGCGAATACGGATATGTATACCGCGACGAAGGCGCTTTTGAAAGAGGCACTCGTACAGGAATAAGAGCTACAGGATTTGGCTCGTCGCAAAGTTGTGAAGTAAACGTAAACTGCTCTGTCGGTGCAAGTTGGAGAATACAACAGCGAGGTGTAGCAAGAATTTATGTCCGCGAAGGTTATAATCTAGGCTATTGCACAGGCACGCTTATCAACAATACACGCAACGACGGAACTCCATATTTCCTTACGGCAAACCATTGCGGACCTGACGCTACATCCTCTAATTTCAACCAATGGAAATTCCGTTTCAACTATGAGTCTACTGGATGTACCACTCCTAGTTCGGAAAACTCAATAAACTTCACCGACTTTACAGGTTGCACAAAAATAGCCGAAGGTTCAAAGAACGGAGGTTCAGATTTCTTCCTATTAAAGCTTAATAATTTCTCCGAACAAAGTGCGATTAACATAAACGCTATTTACAACGGGTGGGACAGAAACACTAATGCATCAACGGGTGGCGGTGCTGGTATTCACCATCCCTCTGGCGACATCAAGAAAATATCGTTCTACACAAACACACCGACCACAGCAACCTACAACGGTGGCAGCGACATGACAGGCGCCAATAGTGCCCATTGGAAAATCGTATGGAGCGGTGAAGGTGTCACAGAAGGCGGTTCGTCGGGATCACCAATATTCAACAAGAACGGACTCGTATTCGGAACATTGAGCGGTGGCGCATCGTCTTGCTCTGCTGCCTCATCATCAAGATACGACCTGTACGGAAAAATGTCGTTCCATTGGGACAATTCTGCCAATGGAAATTCAAACGCATACAAACTTAAACCATGGCTCGACCCGACAAACAGCGGTGCCACAACATGCAACTACTACGACCCGTCTAACACATCTCCGGACACCGAAACAACATCATTTAGCTACGACTTTGAATCTTGTACGGCATGGAGCGTTGACCAATTCTCGCCTTGTTCCACATACGATGGAGACGGCTCTGCAACATACGGCATAAACAACGTATCATTCACTAACTCAGGATACACTGGCGCGTACATCGCTTTCCAAAATGGCAAGGCTAACGGATTTACCGCTCACGGAGGAACTAAGTTCGGATGCTGCATGGCCGCCAACAACCCACCAAACAACGACTGGTTTATCACACCTCCAGTTTTAATAACCAACACCACAAGATTCTCATTCTGGGCTCGCTCAGCAAACGACACATACGGCCTCGAACAATTCAAGGTTGCAGTTTCCACCGACGACCAGAACTACACGTACATCGCAGGAAACTCTTCGACAGCAATCTCCGCTCCTGTAGCATGGACACAATTCTCATACAACTTGTCGCAATATGCAGGACAGATTTTGTACATTGCAATAATCTGCACATCAAACGATGTCTTTGCATTCTTCATTGACGACATCTCTATTGATCCGAACAGCCTTGCTGTCGAAAACCCATCAGCAGAAAACATCAGCATCTACCCTAACCCGGCAAATGACAATGTTAATATTAGCCTGCCGGAAGATAATGCGACAATCGTCATTACAAATATTCTGGGACAGACCGTAAATACAATAAGCACTACGTCGACAAACGAAACAATTTCTGTCGAAGGACTTGAAAAGGGCATGTATTTCTTCAACATTAAACTTTCAGACAAAACTGTCGTCAAAAAAGTCATTATTGAATAAAACGCAATACACCATCCCACAAGGCTCCGGATTGTCTGTCAATTCGGAGCTTTTTTTATCAACAAAACTAACACGACAGAAAAAAACACAGGAATAACAATTATATTTGCAACGAAAAATGAAATAAACCGAACTATGCACGAGGACTTTTTGCACTTCATATACAAGAACCGCCTATGGATTAAAGGCACAGAACTTCTTACCGACAACACGCCATTTGAAATCATTGAGACCGGACTGCACAACCACGATTCTGGACCCGACTTTTTCAACGCGAAAATCAAGATCAACGGAATTGTCTGGGTTGGCAATGTTGAGATACATGTCAATGCCTCCGACTGGCACAAGCACCACCACGATGGAGACCACGCATACGACAACGTAATCATTCACATCGTCTTCAACTACGATTGCGACATCACCATGCCAAACGGACAAATGTTGCCGACATGGGAAATATCGTTTCCACAAGCTATCTTTAACCGATACTCCGACTTCAAGCTAAACGAAAAGAAAATTGGATGTTCGGACTACATCGACCTTGTAGATGATTTTCACATTACAATGTGGATGGAAAAAATGGCAATCGAACGCATGGAATACAAATCTGAATCAATAGCAGAGATACATAAGCGCACAAACGGCAACTGGCAGGAATCACTGTATATAGTTCTTGCACGCAATTTCGGATTCAACACCAATGCCATTCCTTTCGAGCTGCTTGCAATTCAGACGCCGTCAAACATCCTGCTGCACAACGCCGACAACCTACTGGCACTCGAAGCTATACTCTTCGGACAAGCGGGAATGTTCAACGAACAACCAAAAGACGAATACACAAAGAAACTTGCAGAAGAATATTCATTCCTCAAGAAAAAATACGACCTGCACCCTATTGCGAAATCGCTTTGGAAACATTCAAAAATGCAGCCGAACAATTTTCCGGAAACTCGCATAGCGCAATTTGCCGCAACAATGCAAAAATTCCAGAAACTAGCCGACGGAATACTGAACGACAAATTCAACATTGACATTTTCAACGACATCAACACTTCCGAATATTGGTCCACACATTTTTCTCTTGGCGAAGCATCGGTCAAAAACAAACCGACCAAAATCGGCAAGCAGACAACCGACACAATACTCATCAACACCATAATTCCATTTTCGTATTTCTACAGCAAAAACACAAGCCCGTCATTCGACAGCGAAAAGGCAATCGAGAAAATGAAAAGCCTCAAGCCCGAAAACAATCGTGAAACACGGGCATTTGACAACATCGAAAAAATCAAATGCGAAAATGCATACGAATCCCAAGCGCTTCTACACCTAAAAAAATGCTATTGTGACCACAAAAAGTGCCTAAAATGTAACATTGGATTCGAAATAATGAAAGAAATAGGCAGAAGAGAATAGCCACAAAGCAAAATTTCATTTTTACTGTTTAAAAGCATCATTGTTTCAGAATAAATATTATATTTGCAAACATTAAAAAAAACAGAAGATGAAAAAATTATTTGCGTTATTGACAATCGCACTATTGTGTGCATCCGGTACAACATTCGCTTGTACTAATTTCATTGTAACAAAAGGGGCATCAAACGACGGTTCTGCATTCCTGAGCTATGCGGCAGACAGCCACGTTCTCTACGGAGAATTGTACTACCGTCCTGCAGCCGACTACCAGCCAGGTACCATGATGAAAATATACAACTGGGATTCTGGTCAATATCTTGGAGATATTCCTCAAGTTTTACACACATACAATGTTGTTGGAAACGTAAACGAATATCAGCTTGCAATCGGAGAAACCACCTACGGCGGCCGCGAGGAACTGTGGGAAGGCGATGGCATCATCGACTACGGAAGCTTGATCTATCTTGCACTTCAACGTTCGAAGAACGCCCGCGAAGCCATCAAGGTTATGACCGAACTCATGAGCACTTACGGTTACTGCAGCGAAGGCGAATCGTTTTCGATTGTTGACAAGAACGAAGCTTGGATTCTCGAAGTTATCGGCAAGGGCAAAGGCCAGAAAGGTGCTGTTTGGGTAGCTCGCCAAATTCCAGACGGATATGTTTCCGCTCATGCAAACCAGGCAAGAATTACAACTTTCCCATTAGCATCAAAGAAATGCAAAACCAGCGTAACATTCAAGAACATCGACAAGGTTGTAACCGACAAGAATGTAAACTGTGTTTACTCAGACGACGTTATCACTTTTGCTCGCGAAAAAGGTTATTTCAAGGGCAATGATGCAGATTTCAGCTTTTCAGACACATACGCACCGGTAGACTTCAGCGGAGCTCGCTTCTGCGAAATCAGAGTTTGGGCCTTCTTCAACGATGTATGCGACGGAATGAATCAATACTGGGAATATGCAAAGGGCACCAAGATTGAATACGACGCAAACGGATATGCAACTAACAGAATGCCTCTTTGGGTAAAACCTTCTAAGCCAGTAACACTTGAAACTGTTATGCACAACATGGGCAACCACCTTGAGGGCACAGAACTTGACATGAGCAAGGGCATTGGTGCAGGTCCGTTCGGTTGTCCTTACCGCTGGAGACCTATGACATGGGACTACAATGGAAAGGACTATATCCACGAAAGAGCAACAGGAACACAGCAGACCGGTTTCTCGTTTGTAGCACAACTTAGAGGAAATCTTCCTGATGTACTTGGCGCAATCAACTGGTTTGGTGCCGACGACTGTGCTACAACCGCATATGTTCCTATGTACGCTTCTATCTGCGAAATTCCTTACGCTTTCCGCGAAGGCAACGGCAGCATGATGGAATTCAAGCCAGACGCAGCATTCTGGATTTTCAACCTCGTATCTAATTTCGCTTACACCCGCTACTGCGACATTTTCCCTGAAATTCAGAATGTAAGAAAAGACCTTCATAAAAGTTTCAAGGAACAAACCGCTCAACTCGAAAGCGAACTTCTCGAAGAAGCCAAGAACAACCCACAGGATGTATCCAAGAAACTTACAGAATATTCTGCAAAGGCATCTGAAAACACAATGCTGACTTGGACTAAGCTGTTTGCCGACCTATTCGTTAAATATATGGATGGCAATATTAAAACCGCTCAGCCTGTTCCAGATGGATACAAGTACTACGCACCAAAGGTTGAACAACCGAAATATGGCAACGACTGGTACAGAAGAATCGTTGAAGACGACACTAATAAATTGTTAGAAGCAAAATAATTCACAAAAAATCAACTTAAATAATTAAAATTCAAATGAAAAGTTCACAAGATTACATTGAACTGGAAGCTAAATACGGTGCACACAACTATCACCCGCTACCAGTAGTTTTCGCTAAAGGAAAAGGCGCAAAGGTTTGGGACGTTGAAGGAAAAGAATACTACGATTTCCTATCAGCTTATTCTGCAGTAAACCAAGGTCACTGCCACCCAAAAATCGTAAAGGCTCTTACAGACCAGGCACAGAAGCTTACATTGAGCTCAAGAGCATTCTACAATGATTGCCTTGGAGAATGGGAAGAATATGTAACAAAGTACTTCGGATACGACAAGGTCCTCCCAATGAACTCTGGTGCAGAAGCAGACGAAACAGCTCTTAAGTTGGCTCGTCGCTGGGGTACAGTTGTAAAAGGTATTCCGAACGATGAAACTTTGATCGTATGCTGCGAAGGCAACTTCCACGGACGTACAATTACCATCATCACAATGTCTAACGATCCTGATTCATACGCAAACTACGGTCCTTTGACTCCTGGTTTCATCCGTATACCTTACAACGATCCAGCAGCTTTGGAAAAAGTTCTTGCTGAAAAGGGTGACAAGGTTGCAGGCTTCTTATTGGAACCAATCCAGGGTGAAGCTGGCGTTTACGTTCCAGACGAAGGTTACTTGAAGAAATGCTACGACATCTGCAAGAAGTACAACGTATTGTTCATGGCAGACGAAGTACAGTGCGGTATTGCTCGTACAGGTAAGATGCTTGCTTGCGATCACGAAGGCGTTCGTCCAGACATCCTTATCTTAGGTAAGGCTCTTGGCGGTGGCGTATTCCCAATTTCTGCAGCATTGGCAGACGACGAAATCATGTTGACAATTAAGCCAGGTGAACACGGTTCAACTTTCGGTGGCAACCCATTGGCAACACGCGTAAGTATCGCTGCTTTGGAAGTTATCAAGGAAGAAAAGCTTACAGAAAAAGCTGATTATCTTGGTAAGATTTTCCGCGAAGAAATCATGAAGATCGACTCTCCAATGATTGAAAAGGTTCGTGGTAAAGGTTTGTTGAACGCAGTTATCATTAAGCCTACAAACGGCAAGGAAGCTTGGGACGTTTGCTTAAAGATGAAGGAATACGGCGTATTGGCAAAACCAACTCACCAGCATATCATCCGTTTCGCTCCTCCTTTAGTAATCACCGAAGAAGAATTGCGCGACGCTATCGAGAAGATCAAAGCAGCTATCCTTTCATTCAAGTAGGATTTTGCAAGATTGAAATACTAAGGCCGTTCCTAAAGGACGGCCTTTTTTTATTGAATAATGCCATAAAAAAAGGAGACTCCAACAGGAATCTCCTTTTTCATATTCTGTGTGTAAATAATTTTACAGCTTGTGGATTGCAAGGCCAGAACGAAGCTTTGGTTCGAACCAAGTAGTCTTCGGAGGCATAATGCTACCAGAATCGGCGATGTTGATAAGCTGATCCATTGAAACTGGATACAAAGCAAATGCAACAACCATTTCGCCAGAATCAACGCGACGCTTCAATTCGCCAAGACCACGGATACCGCCAACGAAATCGATACGGTTGCTAGTTCTAAGGTCTGCAATTCCGAGGATGTCGTTCAAAACGTGCTTAGAAAGGATGTTTACGTCCAATACACCAAGTGGAGTGTTGTCGTAAGAACCCTGCTTTGCGTTCATCTTGTACCAGTGACCGTCGAGGTACATGCTAAATTCGTGCAATGAAGCCGGCTTGTAGATTTCAGTACCCATATCCTGAACTACGAAGTTAGCAACGATCTTGTTCAAGAAATCTTCCTTGCTCAAGCCATTCAAATCCTTAACTACGCGGTTGTAGTCGATGATCTTAAGCTGAGTATCCGGGAAGTGAACAGCCATAAAGTAGTTGTATTCTTCCTTACCAGTGTGGTTCGGGTTCTTGCCTGCATATTCCTTACCGATACGGCTAGCAGCAGCAGTACGATGGTGACCATCAGCAACGTAAGTATAAGGAACCTTAGTTGCGAAAAGTTCTTCGATACGCTTGTTTGTTGCATCGTCGTCGATTACCCAGAAATGATGACCGAAGCCGTCTTCTGCTGTAAAATCGTATTCTGGCTTTTGATTCTTAACGATATTGTCAACGATAGCGTCGATTTCTGGAACTGCCTTGTAAGAGAAGAATACCGGTTCAAGGTTAGCGTTGACGTAGCGAGTCAATACCATACGGTCTTCTTCCTTTTCGATACGTGTAAGCTCGTGCTTCTTAATTACGCCATTGAAGTAATCCTCTGAGAAAGCACAACCAACAATACCATACTGAGTGCGGCCGTCCATTGTCTGAGCATAGATATAGAATTTTGGCTTGTCATCCTGGATAAGCCATCCTTCCTTCTGCATCTTTTCGAAATTTTCAACTGCCTTGTTGTAAACAACTTCGCTATGAAGATCAGTACCTTTTGGAAGATCGATTTCTGCGCGTGTTACATGAAGCAAAGATTCCTTCTTGCCATCAGCCATCTGAGCAGCTTCTTCTGAATTCATTACATCGTAAGGCAGACAAGATACCTTCTCTACCAAGTTCTTAGGAGGACGTAAGCCTCTAAAAGGTTTTACTATTGCCATTTCTTATGTTTTTTAATTAGTTATACATTATAAATAATAGGTTGCAAAGATAACTTTTTTATCAGTGAAAAGAATCTTAAATAGATTTTATTTTAGCTTGTCGGTTCAAATTAATTAACAATAACTTAACGCACATGTGATACAAACCGATTATCTTTGCAGAAAATTATAAATCAATAAAAAATGAACATTTCAAGAACATCAAATCCAACTCTAGGCGAGAATGCCTTCACAAAAGGTGTTGAATACGACGGCACAGCAATGACCGTTAAGGGTGCAATGAACAAAACATTGATACTTTTTGCCCTGCTTCTTGTTTCGGCAATTGTATCGTGGAAAATGACTTTTTCGGGCAATACGCTTGGCACCGCCCTGTTTTTCCCTGCATTAATTGCAGCTTTTATCTTGAGCTTAGTCACTTCCTTTGCAAAAAAAGCAGCCAAATACACAGCACCAATATACGCTATATGCGAAGGTTTTGCCCTAGGTGCAATATCATCTCTTTTTGAAGTTGCATATAGCGGAATCGTTTTCCAAGCTATTGCACTTACCCTTCTGGTATTCGGACTTATGCTGTTCATGTACAAGACGGGCATACTCAAGGCATCAGGAAAATTTGTGAAAGGTCTTGTTATCGCGACATCAGCAATATGCATTTTCTACCTTGTAAGCTTTATTGCTAGTTTCTTCACAACGGCAATTTCCGATTTTCTGTTTGCCAATCCCCTTATCGGAGCAGCCATCAGCCTTGTTATTGTCGCTGTTGCCGCACTAAACCTCATCCTCGACTTCGACTTCATCGAGCAATCGGCTAATTCGGGAGCACCAAAATATATGGAATGGTATGCTGGATTCGGCCTTATGGTTACTTTGGTATGGTTATACATTGAGATTTTAAGACTTCTGTCGTATTTACGCAGAGACTAACAGAATAAATAGCACCATAAAAAAGCGAACTTTGGTTCGCTTTTTTTATGCCTTAGCCAAAGCGGCAATACTCAATTTCAATCCTTCAATGCCGAGCAAAACACCTCCGCAGGATTCGGTTGTCGCTCCTGTTGTAATGACATCGTCAACCAGAAGAACATGCTTGTCCTTCAGCATTTCGATATCCGTCAGAATAAATTTTCCGGACACATTCTGCCAACGTTCCTCCTTGTTCATCTTTGTCTGGGTCTGGGTCTCCGCATTCCTAACTAGTATGCCTGTTAGCACAGGAATCCCAGTTACTTCCGAAATGCCAGCACCAATCCTTTCGCTCTGATTATAGCCACGCTTTTTCTCGCGATTAGGATGCAATGGAACGGGAATAATATAGTCAATGCCTGAAAAATTGCCAGAACTTATCATTTCAGCGCCCAATTCACGGCCAAGCACGATGCCGATCTCCGGCTTATGACGATATTTCAAACTATGAAGCAACTTTCTGTATCGACTACCTTTCTGAAATGAAAACAAAGCCGTTGCACGTTCCAATTTCAACCTTCCCGCATACATCTGCATAATTGGATTGTCGAGCTCCTTGCAAAAATGCGTACGAGGCAATCCGAAAAGGCAATCGAAGCACAAAACGTCCTCGTTTCGCGTCAAAGCACGACCACAAGCCTCGCAATTCTTCGGGAAAAACAAGAACCAAAAGTCCGACAGGTATTCAACAATCCGCTTCATTGACGACAAAGATACATGAAATGTTTAAATTAACGTTTCCATGCTTCAAGATTTCTGAGTCGCGAAGTTTATGTAGCAGAAAACAAGAATTGAGCAATATGCGAACTATTGAAAGGTTTCATAAAATCTTATATCACAAAGGCTTACCTATCCCAAAAACAGCCAAATCCGCCGCCACACATACTGACAAAAAAACTGACAAAAAACTGACAAAATTTCATAAAATGTAATTATCTTTGCAAACTTATTTTGAAAAAATGGAACTGAGTTTAGAAGATCTTCAGAAAATAAAGACAAGTAGCGGCCTAATTGGCAATTCGGCAGGATTAAACCGAGCAATTAGCATTGCCGTACAAGTAGCTGCTACCGATTTGTCCGTACTAGTTCTTGGCGAAAGTGGAGCTGGAAAGGAAAAGATTCCCCAGATTATTCATCGAAACAGCCGACGTTCAGGCAAGCCATATATTGCAGTAAACTGCGGCGCAATACCAGAAGGCACAATTGACTCTGAACTTTTTGGCCACGTAAAAGGAGCTTTCACAAACGCCATCACAGAACGCAAAGGATATTTTGAGGAAGCTAACGGAGGAACCATTTTCCTTGACGAAGTTGCAGAACTTCCAATGCCGACGCAAGCAAGACTTCTTAGAGTTCTAGAATCAGGAGAATTCATGAAAGTTGGCTCGTCAAAAGTTGAAAAAACCGACGTAAGAATCATTGCAGCGACAAACGTCAACCTACAGGAACGGATAAATGACGGAAAATTCCGCGAGGACCTTTTCTATCGACTCAACACAGTACCGATAATTATACCACCTCTACGAGAACGCAAGGAAGACATATCACTGTTGTTCCGCAAATTTGCCCGCGACTTTGCAGACAAATACAACATGCCAGCTATAACTCTGACAAATGACGCCGCATTGCTCCTGGAGCAATATCGTTGGCCTGGAAATGTACGCGAACTGAAACATGTCACCGACCAAATTTCAATCATTGAACAAAACAGGAACATTTCAGCCGAAACGCTCAACAAATACCTAGTCGACATACACACCAGCACGGTGCCGGCCCTAATAAAGCCTGAACACACAAACGACTTTTCTTCGGAACGCGAAATTCTTTACAAGGTTTTGTTCGACCTGAAAAAGGAAATGGACGAAATGAAAGTCCTCCTGAACGATATCATCGAACAAAACCCAAGCATAAGATACTCACTAAACAATAACGACCACCAGATAATTACCGACCTGTCGGATACCGTTAAAATAAACACTCCAATACCTAATCCAAAGCGAGAACAATACGACCAGCAACACGAGGAACAATCTGGAAGCGAAATCGTTGAAGTTGTATTAACAATCTCTGAACAAGAAAAAGAACTTATAACCAAAGCTCTGGAAAAAAACAAAAACAAGCGCAAACTCACAGCCGAAGAACTCGGAATATCGGAGCGTACATTATATAGGAAAATCAAGGAATACGGAATAGGCAAATGACAGCTAACAGATTACATATTATCCTGCTGATTGCATTATGCATACCATTCGCGGCTTGCACTGGCGGATATTCCTTCACAGGAGCCGACATCAGTGCCGACACCAAGACATTTACTGTAGAATTATTCCCAAACCATGCAAGTCTTGTTCAACCGACACTTAGCAATGTTTTCACCGAAACACTAAAGGACAAATTCCTGTCGCAGACCAACTTGCAACTCATAAACGACAATGGTGACCTTTACTTTGAAGGAGAAATCACAAATTATGCAGTAAGCGCACAGGCATACCAAGGCAACGAAACAGCAGCTCTCACAAGACTAACCATCTCCGTTAAAGTCAAGTTCACCAACAACATAGAACCGAAAAAAAGCTTCGAATCAACGTTCTCCAGATATGCCGACTTTGAAAGTTCACAAAACCTATCATCTGTTGAAGGAGAACTTATGCAGCAAATTTGCGACGAACTTGTAGACGACATTTTTAACAAATCCGTAGCTAACTGGTAATGGACAAGGAAACATTCACAAAATACGTCAACGACATATCGCTGCTAAACAGCGATACTCTTCCGGAACTCAAAGTGATGCTGGAAGAATATCCGTATTTTCAGTCCGCATGGATACTTTACATAAAAAATCTCCATGCCATAAAGGACATTCGATACGAAAGCAAGCTAAAGACAGCCAGCTCCTATGTTTCCGACAAAAAAATATTATTTGAGCTGATAAAGGGACTATACACCACACAAGGTCATAAAAAAGCCGAAGCGGAAAAACAGCACGAAGAAACCTTAGTAGCGAAAACAGAGACTACGGTTGCGGCAGAAGAAATCGGACCGACAGAAAAAAATGACGAAGAAAATGTTTGTCCACAAATCGTAGCAGCCGAAAACATCGTCGAAGAAACAAGCCAAAGTGCTACGGAAGAAAACACAGCCGAACCAGTTTATCCGACCGAAGAGAAGCAAAACTCACGGCAGGAAGAGGAGCAAGAGAAAATAAAAGCGGCAATCGAAGCCCAGCTGCTAGCGCTTGGTTTCAAGCCTACAATTACATTTTCAGACGGAAAAGCTAACGTCTCCTTTGAAAAAATAGAAGAAATCGTAAGCGAAGAAGCACAAACGCCTATTCCAGAAGAAAAAGCAGAAGCGCCACACAACGAATCAAGGCAAGCAACATTATCGAGCAAGGACAAGAAGATGAACCTCATTGATGATTTCCTAAAGTCGGAAGCAAAGATAGTTCCAATAAAGAACTACCACAGTGACAGCACGTTATCTACCGATTCGCTCATTGAGGACGAAGAATTATTTAGTGAGAAGCTTGCAAAAATATATATCAAGCAAGGACACTATGAAAAAGCATTATCAACTTATGAAAAATTATATTTGAAATATCCCGAAAAAAATATTTACTTTGCAACCCAGATTGAATATGTTAAACGTTTAATAAATAAATAAAAAATTATGTATAGTTTTTTCTCTGTAATGGTTCTGATATGTGCAGTATTGCTAATATTGGTAGTTTTAATTCAGAACAGTAAGGGTGGTGGTTTGGCATCAAGTTTCAGCCAGGGCAATCAAGTTATGGGCGTCAAGAAAACCACCGATTTCTTGGAGAAGGCAACATGGACATTGGCAATATGCCTTGCAGTTTTCTGTTTAGCAGCCAGTTTCACTATCCCTCACGAAAAGACAGAAGATCCTAAGGAACAAGCTCAGGAAGCATCTGAAGAAAATGCTGATGCAGCAGCAACAGAAACAGAAGCTACTGCTGAATAATTAGCGACAAAAGAGACACATTTCTTAAAAATGCCTGCTTCCGACCATTTTTGTTGGGGGTAGGCTCTTTTAATTTTATAAAAGCTACCTATCATGAAGCCAATTGTCAGTATAATCATGGGATCCACATCCGACTGGAAAGTTATGGAAAAAGCTGCCAACCAGTTGAATGACTTAAAGATTCCATTTGAAATCAACGCATTATCAGCACACCGCACGCCAGCGGAAGTGGAAAAATTTGCACGTGAAGCAGCACCACGCGGAATAAAAGTTATTATTGCCGGTGCAGGAATGGCCGCTCATCTATGCGGAGTAATCGCAGCGGTAACACCGGTTCCTGTAATTGGTGTTCCGATAAATGCCAGCTTCGACGGAATGGACGCACTGCTAGCTATCGTACAAATGCCTCCTGGCATTCCTGTTGCTACCGTTGCTGTAAACGGCGCACAGAACGCAGCAATACTCGCAGCGCAAATGCTTGCTACCGGTGACGAAGAAATTGCCAAGAAACTTGTTGAATTCAAGGAAAGCCTGAAGCAAAAAATCGTCAAGGCAAACAAGGAACTGGAAGAATATAAATTTGAATATAGAGTCATATAAACAATATGAAAATATCCCGCGCAATATTACTGTTATGCGGACTACTAGTTTCGTCCATTGTCTTTGCTCAAATTGAGACAAACAACGCCGGAGCTCGTAGTGCCGGCATGGGAAACACATCGTTAACGGTTCGGGACACCTGGGCTGTTTTCAACAATCCGGCCGCTACCTGCCGACTCAACCACATCAGTGCAGGAATATATTACGAAAACCGATTCCTTGTCAAACAAACAGGATACGGAGCACTCGCTTTCCAGATGCCTCTTCACAAATCCGGAAACATCGCTGCTGGAATAAGCCACTACGGATACAAATACTACCAGTTCAACAGATTTACGATTGGATACTCACAGAGGCTTTTCAACAATTTCTTCATGGGACTAAACATTGACTACTACAATGTCGTTCAGGCGGAAGACTATGGAAATGCCAACGGAATGACCTTTGAACTAGGAATTTATGCACAGCCGGTAAAGAATCTTTCCCTTGGTGTATATGTATTTAATCCTGTAAACGTATCATTTTTTGAAAGCAGAGACCTGAAGATGCCGATAACCATGAAACTTGGACTGTCGTACCTATTCAGCGACGCACTGCTAATTGCCGTAGAGACAGGCAAAACAATCAACGGATACTCATCGATATTCAAGGCCGGCATCGAATACAACTTGCGCAAGCACTTCTCATTCCGCGCCGGAATATCAATGCTGCCAATAGAATATTCATTCGGTTTAGGATACAAGGTTGCCGGAGCGACTTTTGATCTGGCGTTCGCATATCATCAGATACTCGGATTAAGTCCAAAACTCTCTGTACAATATGATTTCTAGAAACTTGCTGAAATACATTTTAGCCGCGACGCTATTGCTCATAGCGACAAAACTTTCGGCTCAAGTTGAAAACTCCGTTGTTCTGCAGGATATTGTTGAAGAAATAGCAGAGAGTTCGGACGAAGAACTTGACTACACGACGCTGTTTAACAACCTTGAAATCCTTTCAGAAAATCCTCTCGACATCAATCTTGCTACTGCCGACGACTTAAGGCAAGTGCTTTTCCTTACCGAATATCAAATCTTCGCGATAATAAAATACCGTAACCGCAACAACGGATTCAAGACAATATACGAACTTGCCTACGTAGAAGGTATCGACGACCAAACAATGAAATACCTCTACCCTTTTGTCTATGTTGGAGATAACAAGCCAAAGGAAAAGCAAAACTGGAAAAGAATATTCACATACGGACACCATACCATTCTTGGCAGATACCAGCGGACATTACAGCATAAGGCCGGCTACAACATTGCCGACAGCATACTTGAGCTGAATCCGGAAAAGACCCACTATCTTGGTTCTCAAGACAAATATTACCTGAAATATAACTATTCGTACAAAAACAAAATATCGTACGGCATCACCGCCGAAAAAGACGAAGGAGAACAATTCTTCCGTGGCGCACAAAAATACGGCTTCGATTTTTACTCGGCGCATTTTATGCTAGGCGACATGGGCATACTAAAGAAGGCAATTGTCGGCGACTATGTAGCGCAATTCGGACAAGGGCTCGTCATGTGGACGGGAATGGCTTTTGGAAAAGGTTCTGGCGTTGCTGGCATAATAAAGAAAGCTCGTAATGTTGACAAGTATTCGTCGGCAAACGAATCTGCATTCATGCGAGGAGAAGCAGCCACAATCAAGCTGAAGAATTTTACAATCACAGAATTCGTGTCATACAAACCACTAGACGGAAATGTAATTAGATACGACACTATCGAGGATGAAGAAGACCAGATAACCAACTTCCTTGAAACTGGCTACCATCGCACACAAACAGAAATTTCTAAACGCCACACAATAAAGGAATTCGTTACAGGTGGAAACGTAACTTGGACAGGCGACAAACTGAAAATAGGCGCAACCGGCGTTTACTACTCGTACTCCAGTCCGCTAAATGTAAACGACAGATCGTACGAATACTTCAACTTCAACGGGAAATCAGGATTTAACTTCGGCATCGACTACTTGCTCAACCTCCACAAAGTAAATATTTTCGGTGAAACAGCAATCGGTCCAAACGGAGGAATGGCCACCGTCGACGGCATAACGTGTGATTTTGTCCCCGAATTCAAGATGTCGCTGCTATACAGGCACTACTCACCAAATTACCAAAACATGTACGGACAAGGCTTCTCCGAAGGTAGCCACACATACAACGAATCCGGACTTTTTGTTGGAGCAGAGATTTTGCCTGTTAAGCACCTGAAATTGGACCTGTCGTTTGACAGCTGGAAATTTCCATGGCTTAAATATGGCGTCAACGCACCGTCAATAGGACACGAGTGGCAGGGACAGATAACATATACGCCAAAATACAATGTAGAAATGATTTGGCGCGCTAAATACGAAACCAAGCAGAAAAATTCCAGCGGTACGGAAAATCTTCACCAGATTATAGACTATAACACTTCGAAATACCGCTATCAACTCAACTACACACCTGGCAGCGAATGGAAACTGAAAAGCCGTATCGAAGTGTCGCGCTACCATCTGCCCGACAGCACAAGCTGGGGTGTCCTTTTGTGTGAGGATGTACAGTACAAGCCGGCAAAACTTCCGCTTACGTTTACTGCTCGCCTAGCATTATTCGACACACAGGACTATAATTCAAGAATTTACGCATACGAACAGGACGTTCTTTACGCATTTACAGTTCCAATGTTCTACGGACGTGGTGTTAGACTTGCGCTCGTAATAAAATACGACATTCTCGACAATCTTGACTTCTGGATCCGTATCGGAAATACTTTCTATGCCGACAAAACAGTCGTTGGAACTGGACTCGACGAAATTCAAGGTCCAAACAAAACCGAAATTAAGGTACAGTTTAGGCTCAAGTTCTAAGGTATGCAGATAACCACCAAGGAAGAACATATTGGATTTCTAAACGAAATACTTGCACAAGCCAAGCACCTTACCGACAATGGTAACAGCGTTTTGGCAACTCTTGTAATGTCTCAGCTTATCGAAATTATGGGCAGTTACCTCGACGAGAAGCCAATGCGTTCGCGCGAGCAGTCGGCAAACCGCTTCAACACAGCGATTTTCAGGCTGTTTCCAATAAAATATTCTAAAGCTAACAGAAAAAGTTTCCTCTACTACCAGCTGCGGACTTCCATAGTCCACACTCTCACCCCTACTTGCAGCATCGCCCTCAAAAACGGCATTTCAGACAAGCATCTCACAGAAACAGAAGAAGTTACACAAATTTATACCGGCAATTTGCTGAAAGACATAGAAAAGGCAGTTTCGATTCTCTCCCGCCTTATAAACGAGGATAAGATTAAACTGAAAAAACTTGCTTCGGGAAATGTCGATTAAGCTCTCCATCGACAAGTATACGACAATTTTATGCGTATAGGCATCTGTGGATTCAACGACAAAAAGAGCAATATTAGACATTGGAAAATATTTCCAAATCAAACAACAAATTATTAAAAAGGGATTAAATCGCCACACCTAAAAAACACAACCAGACTTCCCCAAAATGTCCCAAAGCATTCTGCATATCAGAATCTAAAATGCTAATTAAAAATTCGTTCCTTTTATTATTTAATAACGGCACATTATCTAAAGTTAGATCATAACCACATTTGCTTTACACACTTAAATCGCCATTAAACTTTTATCCAATATTTCATTAATCATTTTTTAAGACTCTCCTATTCTCCGTTTTATAGTAATGTATAATTTTGCAACATACATTTTAAAACAAATGTTTTAATATAAAACACTGTAAATCAAACAATATGCCACGAAAAGCTTTATTTACTAAAGAGAAAATTATCGCTATTGCTCTGGATTATGTGCGAAAACACGGACATGAGTCACTTACGGCTCGTGAACTCGGCAAGGTTCTTGGCAGTTCTCCTCGTCCAATTTTCACGGTTTTCAAGAATATGGACGAAGTAAATTGTGAAGTTAAGAAGGCCGCACAACAAACATTCTCCAATTATGTAGCAAACGCAACTGATTACACTCCTGCATTCAAGGAATACGGAATGCGACTTATTCGTTTTGCAAGAGAAGAAAACAACCTGTTTCGCTACATTTTTTTGCAAAAAGATTCATATTCCAATGGCGCACAATTCATTGCTCAAGAATGCTTCAACGAGTACGAAACCGAATACGGATTAAGCAAAGAGCAAGTAGCAACAATGTTCGGTCAAATGTGGGTTTTTACCTGCGGACTGGCAGTTTATTGCACTAGCCAGCCAAACGTTTATACCGAAGAACTTGCCAGCGAAATGATAACCCGTCAATTTGCAGCAACAATAAGTTTCGTCAAATCGGGAAAAATAGTGAAAAACATAGAACCGCACTTGCGGGCCAATGGAGAGAAAAATATTATAAACATAGAAACAAAATAAAATATGAAAAGGACACTATCAATCATTGCAATATGCATAAGCGTACTGTTCGCGCAGGCGCAAGACATGCAATCGTACACACGTATCGTCAAGGATTTAAGCTCTGCAAAATACCAAGGTCGTGGATACGCAAACAATGGCGTTGTAAAAGCCGGTGAATACCTGAAGGAAGAATTTGCGAATGCAGGCGCCGACACAGTTTTCCTGCAACCATTCAAGATTAACATCAACACTTTTGCTGGCAATATGAAAATGTCGGTCGACGGTCGCAAGCTTGTTGCAGGCGAAGATTTTGTTATGCGCGAATACTCGCCAGCTGTTCACGGCACCTACAAATTATATTTTATCGACACCCTCAACTACGACATCAATAAAATCCTGTCCGACCTGTCATCACCCGAATACAAAGGATCAATGGTAGTCTGCGACTTCTGGTTTCCATATCGCCATCGCGAACTTGGCGCACTTAACGGAAATGAAGCTGGAAACGCCGGACTTATCTTCACATGGACAGAACCGCTGAAATTCTACAAGGCATACGGGAACACAGTTGTAGAAAAGCCCGTAATATGGACCACAGCCGAAGCTGTTGCAAAAGCAAATAGCGCCACTTTCGACATCGACAACAAATTCATGACCGACTACGAAAGCAGCAACATTGTTGCACGCGTAAACGGCCGTCGCCACGACAGCTGCTTCGTTTTCACAGCTCATTACGACCATTTAGGCAACATTGGAAGCAAGATTTATTGTCCCGGAGTAAACGACAACGCCTCGGGAACAGCAGCAATCGTAACGCTTGCCTCCTACTACGCCCAGCACCAACCCGAATTCGACATCTGGTTTGTTGCTTTTGCCGGAGAAGAAACCGGACTTTGCGGATCAACATATTTTACCGAACACCCAGCAATGCCACTCGAAAACATAAAATATCTGTTCAACCTCGACATGATTGGCGACAACAATCCAATGCAATATTGTGAAGTTAGCAAAGAAGGAATGGATGGTTTCCGCGAGCTGGAACGCATAAATGCAGAGCAAAAACTTTTCAAAGGACTTAATCTTGGTGAACTTGCCGGAAACAGCGACCATTATCCTTTTGCAGAAAAAGGCGTTCCATGCATACTTTTCGAGCAGGAAGACGGCGATAATTTCAAATACTACCACACGCCAAAGGACAACATGGAACATTTCTGCACTGTAAGTTATCCTCTAGTTTTCCGTCTGTGTACGCAATATATTGCACAAAACACAAAGTCAATTCCGGTTGATTTCAACGAAGGCGTAGAGCTTGTCGCAATGGTTTGGCGACTTATGGGCAACAAACCATATAATTATAGTATGGTACCCGCATACTGTCAGTCGGCAGACGAGTATTTTGCTTCATTCAAAAATCATCCCGCTGTAGCAAAAGCAATGGAATATTACAAAACAGGCATCGAATACGACGCTGTTGCCGACTATGGCTTGCACTTGGTAATTTCGCCCGACGGACATATTAGTTTCGACAAGCGTTTTTCAAAGAATGGCGACACTTCATTCGACCGATGGACAGAACAGCAGAAAAACGAGTTTTTGCCATTACTTGAAGATTTCTATCGCGAAAGCAATTTCCACAAATGGTATATTTCGACCGAACCTATTCGTGACGAGACTTTGAAAGCATTCGAAACAATTTCAAAACAAATTGATATGCAGTGGTTCGACACTTTCTTTGGTCCGAAACCAAAATCATCGCAATTCCAAATTGTGCTTAGTATTCTGTGCGGACAGAACAATTACGGCTGCTCTGCAAAAATGACAAACGGCGGAGAACTTGTTTCGCCAATTATCAGCACCGTACAAATTGACGGTGAAGGACATATCTCTTTTAATCCAGGCGTAGTTATGCCAATTGTAGTTCACGAATTTTGCCATCCGTACTGCAACCCACTTGTAATGCAATATTGGAAAGGTATGCAGAAAAACGCTTTCGCCGCTTTTGAACTTGAAAAAGAACGGCTTACCATGCAGGCATACGGATCTGCAGAAATAATGATGTTCGAGACATTTGTCCGTTCAAGCACAATATGTTATCTGCTTTCTCACGGATATTCGGCATATAAAACAAAGCTTATCGAATCAGAAACAAATTCGGGATTCATTATGACAAACGATATCGTCGAAGCCTTGTGCCGCTACGAACAGAGCAAAGGCAAATATGCAACAATGAACGACTTCATGCCCGAATATGTCAAGACTGTAAAATCTTTCGACTGCGAAAAAATCCGCAAGGAACGTGAAGAAGCAGCAAAACACAATGCAACATACACCTGCAACATAAAAGATGGTGCCAACGACTTGCACAGCGGCAATTTCACGCTTACAATAACATTCAGCAAGCCAATGGTACAAGGCATTTCGTTGGGTTACGGCAATGGCGGTGGCGAATTTCTTCCTCTTGCAAACGGAATGGAATCGGTAAGCTGGAACGATACAAATACCGTTCTCTCCGTAGAACTTAAACTTGCACCACACACAAATTATTCATTCTCGGTTTTAGGTGGTCAATTCAAAACTCAAGATGGACATACAGCAGGGAACACTCAAAATATCAACTTTTTAACACAAGATTAGAAACTAAATTACCCAGAAACATGAAAATAGCATACAAAATTCTACGTGGTATATTTGCCGTAATTGGCATTTTGGCAGTCGCAACAATTTTATTTTTTGTTTTTACGCCTAAATATGAAATTAGCATTAACACAACAATCATTGGCGAAAGCGACAATTACATTAAATTGTTGCAATCATCGGGACAATATGTTAGCGACACAAGCGATTTTGAGATTAGAATCATTCAAGATTCGTCCCGTGCCAAAGAAATCAAAGAATATTTCCAACTCGACACGCTTTACGAACCGACATCAAGCACCTGGGAAAAAGCAATTGCCATAGGCAGTTTCGTAGCGTCGAATATTCCACACGACAACCAAAAGGAATGGCCCGAGCATGTAAATGCCATTGGTCTTTGGGAATACACAAAAAATGTTGCGCCAGCCTTCAACTGCCGTCTGCATAGCATTCTAACATTTGAACTTCTTCTTGCGTCTGGAATTGACGCAAAATATGTCACCTGTATGCCACAAGACAAAAATAACAACGACTGCCATGTTGTAAACGAAGTTTGGCTTCCCGAACTTGGCAAGTGGGCAATGCTTGATACCGATATGGGTGGTCGTTACACAACAGACGAAAACGGTACGCCTATGTCATTAAAGGAAATGAGAGAACATTATATTTCGGGAGAAAAAATGTTTTTCCACCCTGAATTCAGCAACGAAGGTCAAGATGACGACTGGTACTATTCATATATGGCGAAAAACACATATTGGTTCGGTTGCTGGGGCGAACTGTCATATTATCTTGAAGACTGGGACAAAGAAGACGTTGTTAGAGATCACTATGTCAACCTTATTCCTTCTGGATTTGAACCTTTCAGAAACGGTATAGACGATATTAACACAACAGATGCTGAACGTTTTTGGGCAAAACCGATAAAATAATAAAATACAATAGCTATGGAAGCAAAAAGAACATTAAAAAAAGTAATTATAGCGAGCTTAGTTTTGTTTGCTTTTGCAACTAACATCAATGCACAAAGTTTCACGCTAAAATCTGGTCCATACATCAGAGTTGGTGCCGGATATTATGCCGATATAAACCTTGGTGCCGGATATACATTTCCGTTTAGATTGTCGGTAGGTGCTGAAGCTACAACATGGTCGATGTTCTGCGGTTTTGGCGGAGATGTTGATTTGAGATACCGATTCCTCGACAAGCAATTTTCACCATTTATCGACGCAAAAATCGGATACGGCTTACTTGGCAAAACTAGGGAATACCAAAACTATTACGACCTTTTCTACAGCGCAATGGTCGGCGTAAGCTGGCGACAACTTGACTTGGGCGTTGGTGTTGCATACGACTGTTACTACAAAGCGTGCCCAGTTGCTAACTTGAGCTATACGTTTGTTTTTGGAAAGAAGTAGTATGAAACTACGTAACTTCATCATAGACGACGCCCCTACAATCCTTGGCTGGTGCAAAGACAAACACGCATTCCGGCTTTGGAGTGCCGACAGATATGCCGATTTCCCCGCATCGCCCGCAGAAATGCAAAAGCAATACGAAGGGAAAGAAAAATTTCCGCTTACGGCAGTTGCCAGTGAAGAGATTGTCGGACACATATTGCTGAGATTTCCGTCTGAAGACAAAAGCATTGTCAGATTCGGATTTGTAATTGTCGACGATGAGAAACGTGGCAAAGGATACGGAAAACAAATGCTTCAACTCGCTATCGATTACGCAAAACGCAAACTTGGAGCAAAAAAGATAACATTGGGCGTGTTTAATGAAAATATATCTGCACTCGAATGCTACAAGTCGGTTGGATTTATAATTGTTGGCGAAGATTCGTATGCAATTGACGGAGAAGAATGGAAAGGCGTGGAGATGGAGTTGAGAGTTGTGAATTGAGAGTTATGAAATTGGAAACAGCTAGAATACTACTTCGTTCGTGGCAAGAAGCCGATGCTGAAGCTCTTTACAAGTACGCTTCAGATCCGGATGTTGGTCCGCGAGCAGGTTGGGAACCACACAAAAATGTTGAAGAGAGCCGCGAAATAATTCGAGAGCTGTTCAGCAAAGATTTTATGTGGGCTGTCGTTTGGAAAAAAACAAACGAAATTGTCGGATGCGTCGGCTATCTGCCTCACGACATGAGCAACATAAAAATCGGGGACAACGATGGCGAAGTCGGCTACTGGATTGCTAAACCATATTGGAACAAAGGCATTTGCACCGAAGCACTTAATTTGGTTATCGACTTCTGCTTCAACGAAAAAGGATTCGAGACACTTTGGGGCGACTTTTTCCTTGACAATCCAGCATCTGGACACGTTATGGAGAAATGCGGCTTCTGCGACACTGGAGAACAGAATTATTGCGAAAATCTTCAATATGGCAGCGAAAAGCCAGTGAAAATTTTGAAATTGGAACGAATAAACTATAAACAATAAGACTTATGAAACAAATTAGACTTGTCATTTCAATCGTTGCCGCACTTGGCATAGCTTCGATAATGTCGGCACAAGTTATCGTAAAAGCAAACCCTCAATCGCAAACAAAGGAGATGGAAGAAAACGATGGCTTTCTAACTACACATTGGACGCAAAGTGCCCCATACAACCAATTCTGCCCCATGGACCCGAGTACAAGTTCTCGCAGTTATGCCGGCTGTCCCGCTGTTGCAATGGCCCAGATTATCAATATTTTAAAAAACACTAACAATACGCGTTTTAATGACAGCGACGACTATCGTCACAACTACGCAGGCCGCAGATACAACATCGATGATGATTTTGAAGAGATTGGATTTCTTTCTTTCCCGCAACTGAACGATTATTTAGACAACATTGACGATATTTATGCAGAAAACGGAACCGTTGGTTCAAATGAAGCTGCTGCATTGATTTTTGCTTGCGGCGTGGCTTGCCAACAAGTTTATACATCCGAAGGCTCTGGAACTTTCAGTGTTCAACAGGCATACGACGGCTATTTGCGTTTTGGATTCGACAACTGCGTATTCTTTACAGAAGCCAACGACGAAATGTATGCAATGCTGAACGAAAATTTGGAGCATGGCATTCCCGCACATCTAGCTGTTGAATCTCCAGACGGGCAAACCGGACACAATGTTGTTGTAGATGGTCGCAGAGAAGAAGGCAAATATCACATCAATTTTGGATTCGGAGGTTCACTTGACGGATGGTACAACATCCCAGATTCGGACTTCCCTTATGGAATGTCGAAAGTAGAAGGCATAATTCTAAATATTATACCGAATTCGCCATCCAGAGCAAACGCAACGCAACAAGATGGAATAAAAATATTTCCAAATCCCACTCACGATTTCATCACTATTGAAAACACCGACAAAACAACAAACGTATCATTCTTCAACAGTTTGGGTATTGAAGTACAGAGCCAAAAAATTAGCGATTCAAATCGCATAAACATTTCCAATCTGTCAAAAGGAATGTATGTGGTAAAAGTGACCTCATCGCAAGGAAAAAACTATACAACGAAACTGATTATCGAATAAAATGAAGCAAGAAATCAATCCGCAGAATACAAAACGTGCTGCGGCCTTCAGCCTTTGGATGACCTCACCGATGCCAATGGTAACGCTAACAAAGACTTTCGACGTAACAAATTTGACAAAGACTGCCACTAAAAACGGACACAAGTTCAATATGCTGTTGTGCTGGTGCATCGGAAAGGCAGCAAGTCAAGTTGAGGAATTCTACACATTGCCCGAACAAGGAAAATTATTCAAATACGACCAACTGGCAATAAACGTGATAGTCAACAACAAGCAAGGAGGAATAAACTCCTGCGACATTCGTTTGAACGACAATTTCGAACAATTCAATCAGGATTATCTTCTGCTTACCAAGTACGCCGCCGAAAATTGCGAAAGCAAATTTCTTGACGACTGCATGGTTGTTGGCACTTCGGCAATGATTCAAACCGAATTGGACAGCATTGTAAACCAGTACACAGACAAATTCTGCAACCCGATGGTTATGTGGGGCAAATACCGCAAGAGCGAAAACACAACCTCATTGCCTATTTCATTCCAGTTTCATCACGTACAGATGGACGGTGGCCAAGGAGCTATGTTTCTAGAAATACTGCAACAGGAAATCAATAAAATCTAATAATGAAAAAATCAAAAATATTGATATCGGTTTTATTATCGTGCATTCTGCTTATTTCATGCAGAAATACCGAATCCTTATTACAAAAGAAACTGCTTGAACTTACAAATGAGTTTCCGGGAGAAGTCGGAGTTGCAATGATATACGGCGACGATACTATTTGTATCAATGGTGATGAACATTTCCCTATGTTCAGCGTCGCGAAATTTCATCAGGCATTGGCAATTTGTGAAATACTTCGCAAAGAAAAGCAAACAGATATAAATGTTGCGGCAAAAGATTTGAAAGCAGACACATGGAGCCCTATGCGCGAAAAATATCCCGATGGCGGAATCTTTTCTGTCAATCAACTTCTTGAATACACACTTATCGAAAGCGACAACAATGCGTGCGACATTCTGTTTAACTTTGCAAGTCCAACCCAAGTTGACAATATAATCCATAATTGGGGCATAAAAGATTTCGGAATCGCATGGACAGAAGACGAACAGCATACCGACATAAGCCGTTGCAACGACAACTGGACAACACCATTTGCAGCAGTTCAGCTGCTAGATAGGTTTTATAACAATTACGACACCGATAAATATTCCCGTTTTGTTTGGGAAACAATGACAAAGTGCCAAACCGGAGCAAACAGAATTCCAAAATATATTGGTTCTCATTCAACAAAAATTGTACACAAAACGGGTACCGGTGGCATAACACCTGATGGCAAGGTAATGGGAATCAATGATATCGCTTGCATCATTCTTCCCAACGGACAACATCTTGAACTGGCTGTTTTTATCAAGAATGCCGATTGCACACCTGCCGAATGCGAGGAACTGATTGCAAAAATTGCGAAAATTTGTTTTGAAGAAATAAATAATACCAAACAATGAATAACGAACAAAAATTTTGTCAAAGTTGCGGAATGCCGCTAACTAATGAAATTTTAGGTACTAATGCAGACGGTAGCAAAAATGAAGAATATTGTCTGTACTGTTTCAAAGACGGCGCGTTTACAGGCGACTTCACTATGGAACAAATGGTTGAATTTTGCTCGCAATTTGTTGAACAATATAACAAAGATGCCAGACAGAATCTAACGAGCGAAGAATACAAAAATGTTTTAAGACAATACTATCCCCACCTCAAACGTTGGAATCTTCCAGCCTACCAACTACCTCATGCAAGTTCTCCACTTAAAGCCAAACTTATCGAAGAAATAAACGCACTTGAAATTGCCGACATGCCCAAAATTGAGAATTTGTTTGCCCTACAAGGCTCTTTCATTAATTTGGAATACAACATCAACGGCAACAAAGTGAAACTTCTCGACGACGACAAAAGTTACTGGGGCACTCAAGTTGAGAAAACAAATGCCGACCGCCGCTGCTATGGCATTGCCTGCGACGAAAAGCTCATAATTATTAGCGAATATGGCGAAAATGGCTCCGAGCCCGAACTTGTTTTGATAAAGAAAAGATAATATGAAACGCATCAGGCAATATTTGGGAATAATTGTAGCACTGCTGGCATACTACATCATACACGAAGGAGCACATGCTATTTATGCATTGGCAAACGGAGTTTTCAAGCAAATTAACTTTATGGCATTGGGCATTCAAATTGACGTTTTGCGCGAACAAATGTCCGATGCCCAGCTTGGTTGGTTCTGTTTTGTTGGTCCAATAGCAACTTTTGTTGCCGCCTGGATTATGGTTTTGTTCAGCAAACGGATATGTTCGCTTAAAAACAAAATGTTCAAGGCTATTTGCTGGTATGGATCTCTAATCCTATTGCTACTCGACCCGCTCTATTTATCTGTTATCTACCACTTTGTAGGTGGCGGCGATATGAATGGAATAAGTCTTTTGATGCCAGAAACTGTTGCTGCAATTATCTTCGGAATCATCTTCGTGCTACACATAGTTTTAGTATGGAAGATTTTATGGCCTCGCTACACAAAATCTATCAATAACGATTAAAATGGCAGACAAACGAAACATATTCACCGGCTGGAATCCATGGCACGGATGCACAAAGGTAAGTCCGGGGTGCAAATATTGCTATGTCTATCGACAAGATGAAATGTACGGCAGCGAAGTTGCAAGTAGCTTATGCCGCAAAACCGCCGCCTTCGACCTCCCTATTAAGCGCAAGCGCGACAAATCGTGGAAAATCGAAAGCGGAGATGTTGTATTCACTTGTTTTACCTCCGATTTTCTATTGAAAGATGCCGATAAATGGCGCTCCGAATGCTGGCAGATGATGAAACAAAGGCACGACCTCTGGTTTTACTTCTTTACCAAACGCATCGATCGCTTTTTGGAATGCATTCCCGACGACTGGGGCGACGGCTACGACAATGTACTTGTTGGCTGCACTATCGAAAACCAAGAAATGACAGATTATAGACTTCCAATATTCAAAACCTGTCCAATCAAGCACAAGAGCATCATCGCTGCACCAATGATTGGACCAATAAATATCGCCGAATACTTGGACGAAACGATTGAAGAAGTGTCTGTTGGCGGCGAATCCGGCTACAATGCACGACCATGCGACTATGGCTGGGTACTATCGCTTCGCGAACAATGCATCGAAAATAACGTTCCATTTCGTTTTCACCAAACTGGAGCCCGACTCTTAAAAGACGGGCACCTTTATAGCATTCCCCGTTGCCACCAGCACAGCCAGGCAAACAAGGCGAACATTGATTTTCGCATAGAGAATAATACGACACCAGAAACTGCAAATTACAATGGAGATTGACTTGCTATTCCATTGTAGTCCATGTGCAACAATTCAGTCCGCCTCCGTTCTTTATGACATCCGGACAATAACACGATACAATTCGACCCTTATATGATGGCATTACAGCTTCAATCTGCTCCAATGCCTCCTGGTCAGAATCGCAATTCAAAGCTGGAACAACTAGCACCTTATCAGTTTGTAGCCAGTTGATATAAGCCCAACCATCCGGATTTTGCGGTTTCGACTTGAAATTCAATTCAACAACATTCTTGAAATGAGGTTTCAGACACTTACGGAAACGTACAGCCATACTCTTGTCAAACTGCCTATAGTTTGTCATAAGTATCGTATCATCATCCACATAGCGACAAATACCGTCTGCGTGCCCAAAGATTTCATTCGTATCCCATGGCAGAAAAATTATTTCCGCATTAATAGCCTTCTCAAGTTTGTCAATCAGATCAAAGGGCCTATATTGCGGATTTTCTTCTAAGACCTTTGCTGTCATTACGACCTTGTTTCCACATCGAACAACATTTCCTCCATCAATGATAATGCTGTTGATTGTTGTGTCAACAGTTATGCCCAAATCTTTTATTGCATACCAATTGTATGTCTCAAGATCTCCATTTCCACACAGATAGTCGGGATGATAGTAAAAATTTTGGAATCTTTCTTTGCTCACCTGCATAGGCATATAGTCGCGACACCAAATGTCCTTTGTGTTTTTAAGATAATGAGTCACCACCTTCCATTCATCAAGAATGGCCTTTAGGTTTTGATTGGTTTGGCATGCCTTCTCGGGCAGAAGGTCGGAGAGGTAAACCCTGTTCATTTGTGAATCTTGTATCATAGTTACATAAATTTAGTCGGTGCAAAGAACAAGGAGATTTTACAGCTAGCCAAAAATAGTTTGTTAAAAGTTGTTAAATCTTCGCAAATACTTATTTTATATATAATATAAATTCATTAAAACAATATCAATAATAATTTTATTATCTATTTACTAATGGAGAAAAAAATCAAAAAATGTCTTGACTCGTTCCCTACGTCATGCTTTAACTTTGCAGCAAATTGCGCAATGAGAGATGAACAACAACAAATTAAAAATCGGAGATTTTTCACGGCTTTGCCATGTTACGGTAAGAACACTTAGGCACTACGAAGAGATTGGACTTTTCGTACCCGAAATAGTTGACGAATGGACTGGATACCGCTATTATTCGGTCGGACAATTTCAGAAAATGCAAAGCATAATGGCACTGAAAGAATTGGGATTTTCATTAGAAGAGATTCGCGAACTCTACGAAGACAACACCCACTACCCTTCCGCCAAGACACTTGAAGAGAAAATTCGCACTTGCGAACAAGAACTTCAACGACTCCGCAGACGTCAAACTCAATTAAAGGCTGTGTTGAATTTCCAGAAAAAGAAACAAAAAATGAAAAACATCACAATTGAGAAACTACCAGCAATAATAGCTGCAACACACAGAACAACAATCGAATCGTACGAAAGTCTAGGGAAACTTTGCATCGAAGTCGTCGGTCCCGAAATGATGCGTCTCGGCTGCAAATGCCCCGAACCTGGCTACTGCTACACCATCGAGCACGGCGGCTACAAGCCCAAAGACATCGACATCGAGTATGTAGAACAAGTTTCTGAAAAAGGCACCGACTCCGACATAATCAAGTTCAAGGAGATTCCCGAAGTTCCGACAGCAGTTTGCGCAAAAGCCTATGGACCATACAACAGACTTTACCAAGCTTACCAAGACACTTTTGCATGGATTGAAAACGAAGGATACAAGATTGTTGGCGACGCACGTGCCAACTATGTCGATGGCATCTGGAACGAAGCCAATCCGGAGAAATGGCTGACTATCATTCAGGTACCGGTAGAAAAAGCAAAATAATTTATTTGCAGTAGCGATGACTTTTAAAATGCATCGCTACTATTTTATATGACAAAGACTTTCATGCCGTTGCAAAATATTACCTTTGCAACATGAAAAAAACATTCCTCTGCATATTCGCGACTTTGGCCATCACAGCATTCTCTTCCTGCGAGAAAAGAATCGAGCAACCAATTGAAACGGAAGACATTGATCCTATGACAGGAATTGCATTGTGGGCAGACAATGAACTTGCAGGCTCCTGGCCAATACAACTCGAATTTGCATACATGGAATACGACAAGATCAGCAAAGATCCAAACGAATACGACTGGACATATGTCGAAAAAACGCTTAGCAACATTGCTTCACGCTCACGCCAAGCTATTCTACGCTTCAGATATACTTATGTCGGCGAACAATGCGCAGTTCCGTCATGGGTAAAAAACAGCGATGGATATGTTGAAACTTCTGGCACTGTAGAAGGCAAAACAACGTATTTCCCCGACTGGAGATCGGAAACACTGCAAGACTTTCATCTTGATTTTTTCCGAAAATTTGCCCAGCGTTACGACAAAGACCCCCGTATTGCATTTTTGCAAGTAGGATTTGGACTTTGGGCCGAATATCACATTTATGAAGGGCCTTTTATTCCAGGGCAAACTTTTCCATCTAAGGAATTCCAAGAAACATTCCTTACAATGATGGATGAAACATTCGAAAGCCTCCCATGGTCAATATCCATCGATGCCGCAGACGAAACATATAGCCCATTTACAGAAAACTCAAGTTTACTAAGTCTTGATTTCGGATGTTTCGACGATTCTTTTATGTGCAAGCAACACGACAAAGAAAACGCTACAAATTGGACATTTTTCGGCAAAAACCGCTACAAAAGCAATCCTTGTGGAGGAGAATTCAGCTACTACAGGACATACGACCAGAAGCATTGTCTCGATTACTCGGGACTATATGGTCGCCGATTTGAAAAAGAAGCTGAGAATTTTCACTTGAGCTACATTATCGGCAACGACCAGCCAAACTATCAAGGGATTGCACGTTTCAGAGAAGCTTCTGCTTCACTTGGCTACCGGTTCGTCATTCTGGAAAAAGAGATTTCCGACGGAATTGCTAAAATTCACATTCTAAACGAAGGCATTGCTCCCATTTACCGCGATGCATTTGTAAGCGTTGCCGGAATACGCTCCGATTATTCGCTGAAGGGCCTTCAACCAGGCGACAAAAAGTGGATTACAATAAGTTCGCCAGAAATTACCTCCACAAGCGAAATAAGCATCGAATGCGACTATCTGGTTGCAGGACAAACAATTCATTGCCACAAACCGACAAAACAAGACTAACTATGAAAACTTTTTCAACTGACAGCCGGCAGGCATGGCGCAATTGGCTCACAGAAAATTTTGAGTCGGAAAAAGAAATTTTGTTCATATTTCCTACAAAAAGTTCAGGCGAAGCTTGCATCTCGTACAACGACGCAGTTGAAGAAGCCCTTTGTTTCGGTTGGATCGACGGCGTTGCCGGCACGATTGACAGCACACATGGCACAAGACGTTTCACACCGCGAAGAAAAGGAAGCTCATACTCGCGCCCAAACATCGAGCGCCTGATGTGGCTCGAAAAACAAGGAATGATTCTTCCGAAAATCAGAGAATTGGTTTTGCCAATTATCAATGAGCCATATATTTTCCCAGAAGACATCATGGTCGAAATAAAGAAAGACCCGATAGTTTGGGCTAACTTCAACAACTTTTCGGCTTCATATCAGCGAATTCGCATAGCATATATAGATGCAGCACGCAAACGTCCGGCCGAATTCGAAAAACGCCTCGCCAATTTCATCAGCAAGACAAAGGCAGGAAAACTGATAAGCGGATACGGCGGAATCGAAAAGTACTACAAATAGCAACAGCATCAAAAAAAATACCGTTTGCAAATATGCAAACGGCATTTCAAGTACAAATAAACTATTAACTTGGTATAGGTTTAGAAGTACAAGTCGCGCTCGCCCTTCTTGATTCTTTCTATCCTTGCCTTCAATTCATCAATAAACTGAGGATCAACATTCTGGAAATTATTTTCTATTACTTTCCATCCCTTTGCAGCAACTTCTGGAGTAGCGTAGTCAACCAAGTATTCGCTCAAGGTAAGAATTGCATTAGGTGTGCAGTATCTCTTGATGAAACCCGGAACGCTGAATTCCATAAAGTGTTCGCCTGTACGACCTAAACGATAGCAAGCAGTACAGAAACTTGGAATGAAATTTTCGTCAAGCAATTCTTCTATGATTTCGCCCAAAGTACGGTCGTCACCAATCTTGAACTGTTCGCGGTGCAAGTTCTGGTTTTCCTGCTTGTCGCTGTTCTTTTCTTCTTCTTCGTGATGATACTTGTAGTCGCCAATCTGAAGGTTTGTTCCACCATCAATCTGAGAAACACCATATTGGATTGCCTTTGCACGGAATTTTGCGTCTTCACGAGCGGTAAGAATCATACCTGTATAAGGAACTGCCAAACGGAAGATTGCGATGATCTTTTCGAAAGTTTCATCATCAACCATATATTTGTCCGACATATCGATACCAGAAGCGTCCTTGATACGTGGGAATGAAATTGTGTGCGGACCAACATTGAAGCAAGCTTCCAAGTGGTTGGTGTGACGAATCATTGCAAGAACTTCGTAACGCCAGTCGTAAAGGCCGAACAAGATACCAAGACCATTATCGTCGATACCTGCCTGCTGTGCCCTATCCATTGAAGTCAGACGCCAGTTGTAGTCGCCCTTGCGAGTATTTGCTGGATGATATTCATTGTAAATTTCCGGGCAATAAGTTTCCTGGAAAATCTGGTAAGTACCGATTCCTGCTTCCTTAACTGTGCGGAAACCTTCAACGTCCAACGGAGCAGCATTGATGTTCACACGGCGGATAGAACCATTGCCCTTCTTTGTTGCGTATGTCAACTTTACTGTGTGAGCGATGAATTCTGGCGAATACTTTGGCGATTCACCGTAAACGAGGATTAAACGCTTCTGTCCGTCTTCTTCCAATGCCTCAACATTATGAACGAGTTCCTCGTCGCTCAAAGTTGTGCGGACCTGTTCCTTGTTTGATGTACGGAAACCGCAATACTTACAGTTGTTAATGCAATAATTACCAACATACAACGGAGCGAAAAGCACGATACGGTTACCATAAATGCGACGTTTCAGCTCGCGAGCGCCTTCCTTGATCTCTTCAACCAATTCCGGTTCGGTAGTATTGATAAGCACTGCTGTTTCTTCCATCGTAAGACGGTTCTTAGCCAACGACTTAGCGATGATTTCGCGAACGCGTTCCTTTGTGCTCTTTGTATTATTAATGTAGTCCCAAATTTCCTGTGAGTCGATGAATGGAACATTCGGTTCATCAGCGATTCTGCATTTTTCTGGATTGAATTTCATATGTCTTTCTATTTTAAATTAGTTACAACAACTTTTACCTCAACATTGTTGATTCTACCTAATTTTCCAGAAAGAGCATTTATTCGATTTGCGTCGCCTTCGACGATAAGAGAAATGACAGCCACATCGCGATCGTGAAAAGGAAGTCCCTGACGAGCGAGAATTATATCCTGGTACTGCGATACCATCTCGTTCACAGCGGACGCATTAGTGCGGTCTAGCAATAATATTGTTATCGTTCCAATTCTCTTCTCCATCAGCTCAACTTTTGGATTAGGTATTTGTCAACAAAACGACGCAAAGATAATGGATTATTTGAAACAAAAATTTTGTTTTACAACATATTAGTTTCAATGCACTAATTCTACTTAATTTTTTAATGTTTGCTAACACTAAATATTGCATTTATTTAATGTTTCTATTCATTAAATTGTAGCAAAGATTCCGCGTTTTTTGAAACTCAAAAAAATATAACATCTTTATTATCAACTTAATAAAAATATTCACATTTATCTGGAATTAAAATCACAGATGTGGGAAATTGAATTATTATTGGAATCTTCATTTGCTTATTTATAACGACAACAACATTTGCGGGAAATAAATATCCGCCAAACGGCAAAAAATGTGAAGTTGCGGGCAAGGTAATTTTTATTGATAAAAGTTGCATTGATAATGTTTCGTGGAGAGAAATGCTTTGGTCTTTTGAAAACCACCCTGAAATATTTATAGGTTCTGTTTCCGAGAATTGCGTTGATTCTGCTGTATGGAAGCACGTATATGGCGAGAGATGGGATATTAAGATTGACAAGTCCCCAGTTGTTGGCTTTACTTTAAATCAATGCAAGAATTTTGCTGCTTTTCGTGCAACAGCGATAATGGAATTGTTTAAATATGGCAAGTTCAAGCAGTATAAAGGCACCAAGTTGGAATACTTCATGTTGTCGTCAGAACAATACACCGAACTATTGAAGCAAAAATGGTTTGCAGAATCGTTTGCCGATGGCTATGCCGAAATCACTTCCGACGGCAAATTCGTAAAAGACGGCAAAATATTGGAATCTGTCGATAGCAACAAAGTGACGTTCAGACTATATGCGGTAATAACAAAATAAGGCGCGTATATTCTTAGCACCCTGCGCCCCTTCGACTTACGCTCAGGGAACGCATTCTACCGTCGTTGTCTTGCTTCGACTTTCGTTCTGCACAAGCACCACTCAGCCAGCAAGAAACTTAATTACCTCAACGCTCCGCAAATTCTTTCCAAAGCTTCTTTCAATATCGAACGCGGACAACCGATGTTCATACGGAAAAATCCAGCGAAATCGTCACCGCCAAAAGCAAGTCCGCTATTCAGGGCAACCTTTGCCTTGTTTATCAGAATGTCCTGCAATTCGCTATGCAACAATCCCAAGCCATTGAAATCGAGCCAGAGCAAATACGATGCTTCGGGAAGAATTGCCTTCACTGCCGGCAAATTCTTTTTGAAATACTCGTCGGCAAAAGCAATATTTTCGACAAGATAATC
Source organism: uncultured Bacteroidales bacterium (assembly GCA_937899245.1). Lineage (GTDB taxonomy): Bacteria > Bacteroidota > Bacteroidia > Bacteroidales > ML635J-15 > Bact-19. Next base: position 62,132 of record CALDKB010000050.1, read on the forward strand.
CTTCAGTTGCAACAGCCATTCCTCGCCACCACGGAAAGCAGCCTCGGCTCCGATATACGCGAAAATATTTCCATTTGCATATTCAGATGCCTCGAGATAATCGAAATACGTGTCGCGAATCGACTTTTCTGGTATATATGCAATTGAACTCGACAAGCCGGCAATATTGAAAGTTTTGCTCGGAGCAATGAATGTTATGCTGTTTGACTTTGCATCTTCCGAAACAGTTGAAAACGAAGTGTGATGATAGCCACGCAAAGTAAGGTCGGCATGAATTTCGTCGGAAATGACAAGCACGTTATTGCGCTTGCATATTTCTGCAATCAGTTGCAAATCGGACTTCGGCCAAACAGTTCCACCCGGATTGTGAGGATTCGACAAAAGCATCATCTTGCAGCCCTTGACCTTTTGTTCCAAATCGGCAAAATCGATTTCGAAACGACCATTTTTCAGCAACAGCTTGCTTGTAACTAGCTCACGGCCATTATTTATCGGCAAATTGACAAATGGCGGGTAAACTGGCGTAGTAATCAATATTTTATCTCCCGACTTGGTAAACGCTTGTATGCAAAATGCAATTCCAACAACAATACCCGGGATGTAATGCAATTCGTTTTTCTTTGCGTCAACAGAATAATGTTTTGTCAGCCAATCTATTACAGCGCCAAAATACGAATCGTCGCCAAAAGTGTAGCCAAGAAATCCTTGACCGCAACGTTTTCTTATTGCATCGAGCACACAATCTGGCGCACGGAAATCCATATCGGCAACCCACATCGGCAACAAATCATCTCTGCCAAAATTCGGCACTAGCAAGTCGTGCTTTACGCTTGCACTGCCTTTACGAGAAAAAACTTCATCAAAATTATATTTCATCTGCAACTATTTTACTTTTTTTCTACTAGCATAAACTATCAGAACCAACCCGCAAATAATGGCCGGAACACTCAAGATCTGACCCATATTCAACAACATTCCGTCCTCAAACGCTTCCTGGTTCTGCTTCAGGAATTCAATACAGAATCGCGCCGTAAATACCATTACAAGGAAACATCCAAGCATAAGTCCATGACGTTTGCTACCATTTGCCTTCCTGTACAAATAAATCAGCACGACAGAAACAGCAGCATAACACAAAGCCTCGTAAATCTGCGTAGGATGACAAGGCATAGTGTCGCCATTACGCAGGAAAACAAAACCCCATGGCAAATCGGTCTCGCAACCGTAAATTTCCGAATTCATAAGATTGCCCATACGGATAAGAGCGCCTACAAATCCTGTCGGAATTGCGACCTTATCGACTATTGCGAGGAATCCATCCTGCTGCGACTTAAACTTGAACAAAAATATGGCCACCAGCACGCCAATTGCTCCGCCATGGCTTGCCAGCCCCTGATAGCCTGTAAACCTAAACGGGCTTATCGAAAATGGCAAAATCATTTCCAGCCAATGTTCCCTTGTCAGGTAATATGACGGCTCGTAAAACAAACAATGCCCCAGACGCGCACCTATAATTCCGCCAAGTACGACAAAAACGGTAAGCCGCTCCAATTCCTTTTGCGGAATATTTTCTTTGGAATAATAATGTCTGATGATAAAATATGCCAATATGAAGCCAATTGCAAAAAAAAGGCTATAATATCTAAGCGAAAAGTTTCCCGTATCAAATATTTCGGGACTTACATTCCAATTAACAAGGCCCAGCATAAAATTATTTTTTTGCAAAGTTAATCAATCCTGCATAGTATTGGGCAACCTTCTGGCAGTATAGTTTTGCACGGCGCTGCAATTTAGCATCCGCATTTCCCGGCTTGAAAGAATCCGACTCCGCCTCATACCACAACCCGCTTTCTCCCTCAATATACGAGAAGCCTCTGCCACATGGAGAAAAAGCCGTAGGACGCTTTGCGCCAAAAATATTCTCGCTAAACAACACGTCGTCGTAGCCACAGCCTAGTGCCGACATCAAGGTGGTGAAAATATCGGACTGGTCGCACGGAAGGTCACACTCAAAAGATTCATCGACGACACCACCCAGCCACTGCATGACTATATGACTTTTGTCGAGACTTGCCCAATTCTGCGAGCGGAACATCTTTCCATGGTCGGAAACAAGAACTATCAACATATTATCCCATTTGGGAGAACTTTGCATCCTACACAAAAAATCATTCAGGCACGAATCAGTATAATAATATGCATTCATACTTCTCGAAAGTTCATCGGCAGTTCCATAAGGGGTAATCGGCACATCAAACGGTTCGTGGCTGTTAAGCGTAAACAATATCGAAACCGACTTTCCTTGTTCTTGCTGCAGGTGGTCATAAAAAGCATTGAACATACACTCGTCATCGTAGCCCCATTTTGTCTTGCGACAGTCAAGTTGCAGATTGTTTTGCGACACGATATTGTTAACCCCACTAAGACATAAATACGAATTCATATTTGCGAAATTCACATCGCCGCCATAATAGAACGACTGATTTGCGTATCCGTTTTCTCGCAGTGCACGCAACAAAGAAGGCATCTGCTGTGTTTTCTCCGGCTTTTTCATTACCGAATAATCAGGCAATGACGGCACTCCGCTAAAAATAGACGCTATTCCGCGAACACTTCTATCGCCAGACGCATAGAAATTACTGAAAAATATGCCATTGTCACGCCATGTAAGCAATTTCGGAGTAACACTTTCTTCCGGATTATCGTAGCACATCGCTTTCCACGTAAAGCTCTCCAATAGCACAAAGACAACCTGCTCCGGTTGCTTTTTCAACAACTTCTTGCCGTAAAACTCATTAAATATCGTATCAACAGGAATTTCAAAATCCCCATCGAAAAAAACATATCGGTCAAAATCATCCTCTCCGGAAATCAACGACGAACCAAAATTCCAGCACACATTTATAGCCGAATGATTGACAAAGGAGTTATCACAAAAATACACTACACCCGAATTTAGCGGCACAATTCCGATGCCTCCGCGCACCGGTATCACAAGAAGTCCGGCCAATGGCAAAAAAAGCAAGGAGAAAAAGCGTTCCGGAACAAGAGAACGAAAAAGCCGCCTTGTCATTACCCTGTACAAAAGAAACATTGTCGCCACAAGCACCGCAACTAGCACAAAAAGCAAGACAATTCGCCATGTCGACACCGACGCAAGCATCAAATCCGGACTTTTCAAATACGAAAGCACAGATGCATCAATCCGGAACTGCCACGAGCGATATACCTCAGCATCGCCAACAACGATAAGCGACACAACAACAAGCATAACAACAGTCATCAAATCCATAAAAATACGGAAGGCACGTTGAGACTTAACAAATGAAAAAGCAATGAAAAATGGCGAAACAAAAATACCTATATATGCCATTGTCGATAAATCAAGCGGCAAGCCATGAAACATTGATGCAAAAAATTCCGATGCTGTGCACGAAAATTCGCCTGCCAAGTTGAAACAGAGAAAGAACAAGCGCATGACCTCGAAACATAAAAGCCAAAACGCTAGATAGACAAAGAATAATATGCCGCGTCTTATTTTATCCATATCGCAAAATTATAGGATTTTGGGCAATCTTAAAAAATTAACTCACAATAAAAGCAGCGCAACACACATCTGATAATCAAGAAGATGCAACAAGAGCGCTTCCAAGAAAGCACAAAAAGGCATTCAGCATACAATAAAGAAGCCAGACAAGCCGTTACTTTAACAAAAAAGTGTTGATAAAAATCAAATTAGACAAAAAAAAACAAAAGCATTACGCAATACTTTTGCAATTAGTAAATAACAAACAAAACGAAAGAACATGTTGCTATTGGATGACATTTTAGTTGACAGCACAGCAGTAAGTGAAGCTGCTGCTCAAACCGCAGAAAAGGCTGTAGAAGGACAGTCTTACTGGGATTTGGCAGTTCAGGGCGGATGGATTATGATTGTTCTTGCAATCCTTTCCGTTCTTGCAATATACATTTTTATCGACAAATATCTGGCACTAAAAAAAGCCAGCAAGGACCAAAGTTCGTTCATGCAGAACATAAAGAACTACATGAAGGAAGGCAAGATTGAGCAGGCAATAGACAGTTGCCGCAATACCGACAGCCCTATTTCACGTATGATTGAAAAAGGTATCAATAGAATTGGACGTCCTCTGAACGACGTAAACACAGCAATCGAAAATGTCGGCAAGCAGGAAATTGCAAAGCTTGAAAAAGGACTTGCCCTACTAGCAACTATTGCCGGTGGTGCTCCAATGATCGGTTTCTTCGGTACTGTAACCGGTATGGTTCAGTCATTCTCATCTATGGCTGCTGCTGGAAATGCTCTTGAAATTACCGACCTCGCCGGCGGTATCGAAACTGCACTTGTAACAACTGTTGGCGGTCTATTTGTAGGTATTATCGCATACTTCGCATACAACATCCTTGTAGCAAAAGTCAACAACCTCGTCAACGACCTTGAGGCAAAGACAACCGAATTCATGGACGTATTGAACGAACCTGCATAAATCACAAAATCATGAGTCTAAGATCGAGAAATAAAGTCAGTGCGGAATTCAGCATGTCGTCAATGACCGACATCGTATTCCTTTTGCTCATCTTCTTCATGGTAACATCGACGATGATTGCACCAAACGCACTGAAACTTCTGCTGCCGTCGAGCAACAACCAAACACAGGCGAGCCCGCTTGCTTCAGTGTCAATCAAGGACAATGGCGACAAGACCTACACATATGCAGTAGGCACGACAATTATGCCCTACGAAAACATTGAAACTGCCCTTGTAAAGGAGATGGCAGAAAAAAGCGACGAGGCATACGTTTCTCTCCATGTCGACAAGTCTGTCCCCATGGAAGAAGTTGTAAAAATCATGAACATTGCAAAGAAACACGAATATAAACTTATTCTAGCGACACAACCTGGCGAATAATGAATTACTTCATGCAACATAAGGAAGCTTTCATAGGGTCTGCAATATTTGCTGCTGCAGTCCTGCTTTTCTTGTTGCTATGCGGTTATACCATGCCAGACCCGCCACTAGTAGAAGAATGCATTTTACTCGACTTCTCTTCAACACCTACAGAAGCTCCACAAATTGCAGAAACTACAACTGGAGGCGGAGGCAATCCCAATGCAGGCGCATCACAAGCTACAAATCCAAAACCTAGCAACCAAATCACAAATCCGACAGCCGGAGTTGTAACCGGCAACGATGTTTCGACACCGGCAATGCAAGAAGGCGCTGCTCCAGAACAGGAAACTGTCGAAACCCCACAACCTACTCCGACCTCAAAAACTGAGGGAAAAGTTAACTTTGGCGGACTTTCTGGTGGCTCCGGTTCTGGCACTAGCGGAACTGGTTCTGGCGGAGGAAATCCAGGCTGGGGCGGTGGAACAGGCTCTGGCGGTGGTACCGGAAACGGTCCTGGCGGCATTGGCGGATCTTTGGGAAACAGAAAAGTCACCAAAGTTGAACCAGAACACAAGGAAGGCATGGTTGGTACCGTAAAACTTAAAATCACCGTCAACGAACGCGGTGTCGTTGAATTTGCCGAACCAGTAAGCAACAACTGCAGCGAATGCGTATCGTACGCAATCAAAGCCGTTAAGCAATGGAAATACGAAGCAAAACCCGGAAGCGGAACTCAGACCGGAATTGTTACAGTAGAATTTAAACAGAAATAACGATGAAGACTGTTTGCTTAAAAATAAATATTACCGCTTTGAATGCAGCAGAAAGCAGCAGACATTCATCTTGCAATACAACAGGATTTCCTCCCAAAGAACATCCTGGACAATTACTTGATTTAGGAGGAGAAGGCGAGATTCCCAACGCTGGAGCTTCGGCCTTACATGCTACTACAAGCAATCAAAATACCTCTACACAAAACTCAAATTCAAACTCAAAATCAAACTCAAATCCCAGCCGAACTTTGGCCTTCGCGGATGACTTCTCTCCCATCAGGTAATTGAATTCTTTTTAATTGAAATCAAATGAAAATAAGATTTAGCATCATTATTATCTCTTTGATAATAATTGCATTATCATTAAATTCTTGCAAAGAGAAAAATGCCATCAACATATCAGGCAAAATATCAGACACAACTGCCAAAAACATTGTTTTAGAACGGTTGTCGCCTATTAAAGTTGACAGCATCGCCGCAACCAGCATTGACTTAAATGGTAATTTTGAAATTTCATTTTGCGATAGCATAAAGCGCCTTTACCGACTTCGCGTTGGCAATCTTCAGCCCATATACCTTTGCCTTCAAAACGGAGACAGGATAAGCATAGCCGCAACTTGCAACGACATTACAAGCTACCAGGTAGACGGCTCGCCAGACTGCACAGAACTAAAACGTCTCAACGAACATCTAGCAGAAAGTTCAAGAACTGTCGAGGAACTTCGCAGCAAGGTCGGACAGGAATATAACCTCTCAAGAGAACAACTTGAAGAATGCAACAGAAACGCAGAAGACCTTTACAAATCCGACAAACAGTTCATCAAAGAATTTATCAATAAAAACCATACCTCACCGATAGCATATTTCGCCATGTGCCAATATGTTTCCACAACGCCCCTGATGCAACTCTCGAGCGATTACGAAACATATAAATATGTTTTGGCAGAAATGAAAACGCATAATCCACAACTTGACGAAACCCGCTACCTTGAATCTACAATAAAGAAATACGACTTGCAACAGGAACAAATAAACCGCAACTACATAAAACTCGAAGAAGGAGCAACCGCACCTGACTTTTCCCTTTGCGATTCGAATGGAGAAAAGCACACCTTATCCGAATTCAGCGGACACGAAACAACAATCTGCTTCTGGGCAACATGGGACAGCAAATCTGTCACAGAAGCACAAAACTGCATTGCAGGCAACAACGGAAAACAAATAATCCTGATTTCACTTGACAATAATCGTGAAATTTGGATGCAAGCAATAAAACTACATAAGCTGGAAAACGCAACAAACCTTTGCGACTTCAAATCGTGGGAAGGAATCGTAACCAAAACTTACGGAATAAAAAAACTTCCATCCACAATTGAAATTTCCAGCGAAGGGAAAATCGAGTCAATCCATTAAAAAACAAAGCAGTTAGAAAAACTATCGCCGATTGAAAAATGTTCATTAGGCAAACTATTAAGCAATAGCAAAAAAAATCCACCGCAAATGAGTATATTTGCACTTGCATTGGCATAATGATTGCCATTATAGTGCAATGCAAAATTATATAACGAACATGTGCCATTTTGACATATTATTATATGAATAAATTTGATGAACTCAAGATGATTTCCGAGATTGAAGATGGCGACGGATTAATTCCAATCTTCACGGATGTAATAAAGAAGACCGACGATGTTAAGGATTTGCCGGAATTTCTACCTATATTGCCCCTAAGGAACTCCGTATTGTTTCCTGGCGTAGTATTTCCAATAAATATCGGAAGGCAGAAATCATTTAAGCTGATACGCGAAATTCAAAAGACAACCAAGATATTCGGTGCACTGTCGCAAATTGATGCAGAAGTTGAAGACCCAACTTATGCCGACATGCACAAAATCGGAACTGTTGCCGAAATCCTTAAAGTAATTGAAATGCCAGACAATACCATATCCGTGATAATTCAAGGCAAATCGCGATTCGATGTTGTTGATTATGTGGGCAGCGAACCTTATTTTAGTGCTCGTGTCAACTATCTGAAGGAATCTCCGGAGCCAAAGAACGACCACGACATGGATGCAATACTTAGTTCGATTAAGGATATTGCAATAAAAATTGTTAAGATGAGCCAGAACTCATCTAGCGAACTTTCATTTGCACTTAAAAACATCGACAACGCATCATTCCTCGTTAATTATATAGCGACAAACTGCAACTGCACAAACGATGAAAAGCAGTCGCTGCTGGAAATTACCGACATTAAGCAACGTGCAATAAATCTTCTTCGCTTCCTAAACGAACAGAAACAATTCCTTGACCTAAAGAACGAAATTCAAGGTAAAGTTAAGAAGGATATGGACAAGCAACAACGCGAGTACCTTCTTAACCAACAAATAAAGACTATCCAGGAAGAACTTGGCGGCTCGCCATACGAAAAAGAAATTGACGAATTGCGCAAGAAGGCGGAAAAGAAAAAATGGAGCAAAGAAATTGCCGAAATCTTTGAGTCTGAAGTCAAGAAACTCGAACAATTAAATCCAATGTCCGCTGAATTTTCAGTACAAATGAACTATGTTCATGTATTTGTCGACTTGCCATGGAACGAATACACAAAGGACAACTTCAACCTGAAAAACGCAAAGAAAACCCTCGACCGCGACCATTTTGGCCTCGACGAGGTAAAGGACAGAATCATTGAGCATCTTGCAGTCCTGAAACTAAAGGGCGATTTAAAATCACCTATACTTTGCCTATACGGCCCTCCAGGTGTCGGCAAGACTTCACTTGGCAAAAGTGTTGCAGATGCACTTGGCAGAAAATATGTCAGAATGTCACTTGGCGGACTTCACGACGAATCGGAAATTCGTGGCCACCGCAGGACTTATATCGGCGCTATGCCAGGAAGAATACTGCAGAATATCAACAAGGCAAAGTCGTCTAATCCAGTATTCATTCTCGATGAAATAGATAAAGTCGGTAATGATTTCCGCGGAGATCCTGCTTCGGCATTACTAGAAGTTCTCGACCCTGAACAAAATACCGAATTCCACGACAACTTCATAGATCAGGAGTACGACCTATCAAAAGTAATGTTTATCGCCACAGCCAACAACATTTCCACAATAAGCCCTGCCCTTCGCGACAGAATGGAAATGATTGAAATCAGCGGCTACATTACCGAAGAAAAGATGGAAATCGCAAAACGGCACCTCATCCCAAAGGAATTCGACAATCATGGAATAAAAAAATACAGGATAAAGGTTGACGATTCTGCAATTTTAAAGCTAATCGAAGACTATACACGCGAATCCGGTGTACGTGCACTTGACAAGCAGATAGCCAAACTAGCCCGTCGACTTGCAAAAGCCATAGGCATGGAAGAAAAATATCCGAAAACAATCACCGACAAGAACCTTGAAGAGCTTATCGGCAAACCGCTATATCATCGCGACAACTATGAGGATCAGGAATTTGCAGGCGTTGTCACCGGTCTTGCATGGACGGCAGTCGGTGGTGAAATCCTATACATCGAAACAAGCCTTTCGGCTGGCGAGGGCAAAATGACCTTGACAGGAAATCTTGGCGACGTGATGAAGGAATCGGCACAACTTGCAATGGAATACGTAAAAGCACACGCCGACAAACTTGGCATAGCTCCGGAAGTTTTCAAGAAATGGAACATACATCTGCACGTTCCAGAAGGAGCAATTCCAAAGGACGGACCTTCGGCCGGCATCACAATGGCAACTGCTATTGCATCGGCCTTCACACAACGAAAGGTAAAGTCTCACATTGCTATGACAGGAGAAATTACACTTAGAGGCAAGGTATTGCCAGTAGGTGGAATAAAAGAAAAAATCCTTGCAGCCAAACGTGCCGGAATTACCGACATCATACTTTCTCGCGAAAATGAAAAAGACATCAACGATATCAACCAAATGTACCTTGATGGTGTTAATTTCCACTACGTTGAAACCGTTTCTGATGTTTTTGCCCTTGCTCTGCTCGATGAAAAAGTAAAGGACGCTAAAAATTTAACTGCTGAAGACAAATAGATCAATGCAAAGACAACGCACCGATATAGACCTAATGGCACCTGTTGGCTCATACGAGTCACTGATGGCGGCTATTCAAGCCGGTTCTAATTCAATATACTTTGGTATAGAGCAACTTAACATGCGTGCGCGCTCGTCAAACAACTTTACATTCGACGATTTGCGCAACATCGTGGAAATTTGCGACAAACACAATGTAAAAACCTACCTCACCGTAAATACGATTATATACGACGAGGAAATGGAAAAAATGCACAAGGTTGTTGATGCCGCCGCCGAAAACCATGTAACCGCAATTATAGCTTCCGACCTTGCAGTCATGCAATACGCATTCAGGAAAGGTGTTGAAGTTCATGCATCAACACAACTTAACATATCGAACATAGAAGCTGTTGAATTTTTTTCACAGTTTTGCGACGTAATGGTTACCGCACGCGAATTGAATCTCGATCAGGTGAAATACATAACCGAACAAATTCGCCAGCGCGACATACGAGGACCGAAAGGAGAACTCGTGAAGATTGAGATTTTCTGTCATGGTGCACTTTGCATGGCCGTATCGGGGAAGTGCTACTTGAGTCTACACGAATACAACTTTTCGGCAAACCGCGGTGCTTGTCTGCAAGCATGCAGACGTTCGTACAAAGTTACCGAACTTGAAAGCGGCGATGAACTTGAAATCGACAACAAATACATAATGTCGCCGAAAGACTTGTGTACAATAGGATTCATCAACAAAATAATTGATGCGGGCGTAAGCGTACTGAAAATAGAAGGCCGTGCACGTTCGTGCGAATATGTCAAGACCGTAGTTGAATGCTACAACCAGGCACTAAACGCATGCTTCGATGGCACTTACGACGAAGAAAAGATTGAAAGCTGGAAGAAACGACTTGAAACTGTTTTTAATCGTGGCTTCTGGAACGGATACTACCTTGGTCAAAGGTTAGGTGAATGGTCAAACGTATATGGTTCAAAAGCTACAAAGACAAAGGTTTATGTAGGCAAGGTAACAAACTTCTTCTCCAAAATGAATGTTGCTGAAATAAAATTCGAAGCAGCTGAAGAACTTGCATGCGGAGACGAAATACTAATTACAGGCACAACTACAGGCGCAGTACAGCAAATAGTTGATGAAATCCGCGAAGACCTTAAACCTGTGGATAAAGTCTCCCAAGGCGCACTATTTTCGATAAAGACGAACGAAATGGTTCGTCGTGGCGATAAACTATATAAGATTGTTGATACTCAATACGCAAGTTGCGAATAAAATGGACATCAACATACACCAGCTTTGGTCAGAATATGAACTTATCGACTGTGGAAATGGTCGAAAGCTGGAAAAATTTGGTGAAATAACATTAATTCGACCCGAAGTATCCGCAACAGGCAAACCACATCTAACAGAAAGCCAGTGGCGAGAATTGGCTAATGCCGAATTTGTAGAAACAAGTAAAAACTCCGGCAAATGGAATATTTACACCTCAATCCCGGCTACATGGACAATGCATTATGAAACAGCAAATACACTTCTTAATGCAGAACTTTCGTTAACGACATCGAAACACATAGGAATTTTTCCAGAACAAATCATCAACTGGCAATTCATAGAACGCGAACACAACAATTTTGGTGACGGCAATTTTCTAAACCTTTTCGGCTACACTGGACTTTCTACTGTTGCCGCATCCAACTATTTTGAAAAGGCAACGCACATCGACTCGATAAAGAAAGTCGTTGAATGGACACGCCGAAATGCCGAAAATTCGGGTCGGACAAACATACGACTTATTACCGAAGACGCCCAGAAATTCGTTGAACGCGAAATAAAACGCGGCAACAAATACGACGGTATAATCCTTGACCCTCCAGCCATTGGCAGCGGCGCCAAAAACGAAAAATGGATTTTCAACGAAATGATCGAAAACTTATTGGCAAATGTTAATCTAATTGCAAAGGAAAAATCATTCATAATAATGAACCTTTATTCGCATTCAATTTATGAAATGAATGTACACGACATTTTGCACAGAAGTTTCCCGCGCCACAATGTAGAAATGTGCGAAGAAGTTTGCGGAACATCCAGATTTGGCGGAAAAGTAAGTCATGGCGTTTTTGTATGGATGGCTAGTTCCAAAAAGAATTAGTCTATATCTATACATTTCCCAGAAAATTGCACCATGCAACAGACATTTTATGAAATGCCAACCCAAAAATTTTGGCATTACATACGTGAATCAAAAAAATAGCATAATGCTAACAAAGATTTCCCTAAATTGCCTAAGTTCTTCCTAGATACTTGCAATAGCAAATCAAGAGAATTTGTCTATTCCTTTTCTCTTGCTTCGCTTACCGGAATTCGTTCTCCATTATAGAAAGCAACGACAAAAGCGTCAGAAATTCCCATGGAACGCGCATTCTCAACAGCATTTTTAGCATCTGCAAATTTCGAGAATGCTCCTACCCTATAATCAGTAAAACGACCATTCTTTGCTGTAATCAGCTTGCCTCCTGTTGTTCTCGCTATCGAATTATATGTTGACATACTGCGTGCATCAGGCGTATGAACTAAAGCTCCGAGCTGTACATAATACTCAACGCCAACACTTGTATGCTGTAAAGATTCTGCTTGTACCAGACTCTTTTGTTCTGCCGAACTTCCCGAACCAGAAGAAACGTTTGTCTTAGTTCCATCCTGTTCCAATTGCTTAACGGCACTCTGCAAACGCATTGCATCAGAACTTGAAATTTGCTCTTCTCCATTAAACGCCACAATAAAAGCATCAACAATTCCAAACGAACGTGCTTCCGACAAAGTATTCTGAGCTTCCTCATAAGTATCAAAAACACCTATTCGATATATCTGAAGCTCCTCACGAGGGAATTTTACGTGAACCTTATCGCTAGCAACCTTTGAGAAGACAGACAATATTTCCGGATCAGGAGTCTTGGAGAAAGCTCCAATCTGAACATAATACGAAACTCTTGTCTTGTTGTTTTCTTCCGTTCCCTTTGACAAATTCAACGGCTCATATTCAACATTACCTAGATTTTCCTCCTGAGAAACAACGGCAACAGTTGTTGAATTGGCATTAGATTTATCGTTTCCATTTGCTATGATTCTCTGTGTTTCAGCCTTTTGATATGCCAAACCTTCTGAATAGCTAACTTTTCTACCATCAATATAAGCAATCACAAAAGCATCTGTAATTCCAGCCCTGCGTATGCTTGCCTGTGCCGATTTTGCTAGGTCGTAATCCGTAAACTTTCCATAAGTATGGCGTACAAAACCCGACGGGATGTCCTCGTAATCAATCGGTGATATTCCAAACATCTGTGCTGAGGAACGTCTATTCTTATATACCCCGATTTGAACTGCAAAATAAAGTCCCGATGTAACACTCTTATCTTCGGAAATTCCTGCTCCGATCATATTAGTGCCTTTGAACAAATCAATTGTTGTTGGTTCCTCAGTAGGCTTATCATTCTGCTGCATATTTTCATCTGCAGAATAATCAGCATAAAGATCCTTAGGTTCAACATAATCAAGAGGAATATCCTTACGAATTACAACTGGAATTTCTTGTTTTTCTTCGTCACTTTCAACAACTTCAAGGCGACGGGCCTCAGCTATCGAAATTCGTTTTCCATTGTAATATGCGACAATAAAAGCATCTCCGAAACCTAAACCTCTAACTTTAGGTAGATTTTCTCGTGCAGATGAATATTTATAAAACTCACCTGTCATGAAACGAACTAAATTGGTGTTAGGTATGTTTTCTGTAAAGATCAATGACAAGCCCTTAAAATCGCGCATCCTATAATGTACATTGAAAGCTCCAATCTGAATACGATAGTACAATCCTAGCTTAATCTCCGGCATCTGATATATTCCGTACATATCAGCACTAAATCCAGAAAGAGACTTGCCTTGAGAAACAGAACTTCCATTGCTATCTGAAATATTGCCTGCAACCACTACAGCGTCGTTCTGCGGCTGTGAGGAAACAACATCGTTCTGCGGCTGCGAGGAAACAGCATCGTTCTGCGGCTGTGATGAAACAACATCGTTTTGCCGCTGTGAGGAAACAGCGTCGTTCTGCGGCTGCGAGGAAACAGCATCGTTCTGCGGCTGCGAGGAAACTACATCGTTCTGCGACTGTGTGGAAACTACATCGTTCTGCGACTGTGTGGAAACTACATCGTTTTTATCCGAAGGAACTACAGTTTTAGACTTTTTTAATTCTGGTTCAGCAGATTCTAATTTTACAATCAATCCTTCAACAATGGCACGAACATCGCTGGAAACTATTGGTAATAATTGCTGCAAAAGCTTATACTCATTAGCTTTTGCATCCTTACAAACCTCGTCGGACTGTGACTTTTCCAAAAAGGCAAGACCAATCTTCATTGTTTCCAAAGTTTCCATATAAGAATCATAGGCCGACTTGTATTCTGCACGACTATGAACCGGAAAATCATTCAAAGACAGCGATAACGACTCGTCTATCTGAGAATAAAATTCCGATTTTTCATATGCTAGCTTCTGTATTTCATCAAGAATTACACTCTCCTCCTTTGTAATTTCATCAGCTATTCGTTTTTGCTCCGAATTTTTACTATTCAGTTTCTGTGTTTCCAGACTCTCAATCTCTCTAGCCGATATTTCTATGTTACGAATTATTTCCTCTTGACGATTTACAGAATATGTAAGTTTTGATTTGTCAACATTTTCATTTTCTATTTCATTAGACGGTTCGTACCATTTCGCCAAATTCTCATATATCGGCATCAAAACAGATTTAACATCGTCATCTACATCATCAACAATTACTCGCAACAATGAATATTCCGCCATTTCTGCAGAAGTCATATCCGCCTGAACAGAATTTTCTCCTGATTTTTTCAGTACAGACAAAGATTTTTCTAGATTCTGATAACCTGTCAGATAGTCATCAGCCTTATCAGTCCTTAAAATGTTTTCACGAACATTTTTGTCTATATCATAGTAGAATTTTTCTTTTTCAACAGCCAAAGCCTTTACATTCGTGTTTCGTTGCTCGCTAGCGATTTTCAAATCTGCTTGCAACTGCTTTTGGGCTGATGTAGTAGCAATAGGAAGATTATGCTCAATGGAAATTATTTCATCACCCTTCTCCTCAATTACTGCAGTGTACTTTTGCTGAACCTCAACAGAATTTCTTAAGTGTGAAATCAAATCTCCATCCTGATTTTGTTTGCTTGGAGCGTACTTCCTTTCCAGTTTCTCGTAGATCGGCTGGAGGACGGACTGGGTTTCTTCGTCGACATGCGGGACAAGGGTCTGGAGCAGCGAGTACTCGCTTCGCTCTGCGTTCTCGAGGTTGGTATCAACCATGGATTCATCGGTGTTCTTCAGCTTGTACAGCGCAGAGGAGAACTCATGGTATTTCGTCGTGTAATCGCTACTTCCGCCCAGGGTCTCGCGGACTCTCTGGTCTATCGTGCGGTAGAAGG
>CALDKB010000051.1 GCA_937899245.1 uncultured Bacteroidales bacterium
TAACCGTAACTAATAACTTTGGCGTTACATCCACTGACGAGATTAACGTCTACTTACCAGAAGTGGCGCAAATAAACGATACTACAATCTGCGCCGGCGACACCATAGTATGGAATACCGAACTTAGTGCAAATGACTATGCGTTTGGATGGTTTAGGATGTCTGACGAATCGTCCTCTGCGCCAGAGGAGATTCCTGATCAGGTCCGGAATGACGGAAGCGTTTTACTTTACAACTCCGGACATTATTTCTGCGTCATTACAGACTCACAGGGCTGCACATTCAAGACCGACACTGTAACCATAACAATCGACGACTACCCAGTTACGACAACACTTGGAAACGACACCTCGCTATGTGCTGGCAATTCAATAAGGTTGCAAACTAACGTCGAACAGACAAACTCCTATTTATGGAATACCGGTAGCACATCGGCAAGCATCACGCTTTCTGAATCTGGTTCGTATTCCGTAACGACAACAAACTCGCGCGGCTGCCTTGCCTACGATACGATCAGCATAACGATACTCGGAACGGCACCGGAATTCGGCTACAGCGTTGACAACCTATGCTTCAAGGATTCAACACATTTCATAGGCAACGCGACATCGGAAGGAGACATAGAATCCTACAGGTGGATTATCGACGATAACGACACTCTTTCTTCACAGGAATTCTCCTATCGGTTCCAGACGACCGGCAGACACGAGATAAGGGCCATTGTAACATCCGCAAACACATGCAGCAGCGACAGCTCTTTCAGCATAGCAATAAAGGAAATTCCATATCCAAGCTTCACATACACACC
The DNA here is from genome assembly GCA_937899245.1 of uncultured Bacteroidales bacterium. Taxonomy (GTDB): domain Bacteria; phylum Bacteroidota; class Bacteroidia; order Bacteroidales; family ML635J-15; genus Bact-19. Next base: position 809 of record CALDKB010000051.1, read on the forward strand.
GGTATGCTCAGGCACACCTATGGAATTCGTAGGCACATCGATAATACCGGAAGGCACAGAACCTATATCATACGGATGGATAATTGATGGGGATACGGTTGGAAATGAAGCTAACCTGAGATATACATTTGAAAGCGGTGCCACTTCGACTCCGCTCAGGGAGCTAATAGAACTTGACAACGGATGCAAGAACGACACCACAATAATCATCGAGGTCCGTGACGATTATGCGACTCCCCGCTATGTCTCCCCTGCATATCCGACAGACAATATGCTGGTAACGGCCGACACTATAAGCTTCCTTTGGAACTATGACTACGATATACTATACTACGATATGATTACTAGTGCAGACTCTACTTTCGGATCTGCAGACACCATTCATTGCACAGCGAACTCAACATCATTGCCTCGTGACAGCTTTGCCGACACGTGCTACTGGAAGGTTGCGTCCTACAACCATTGCATGATATCTGCGGAATCGGAAGCATACACATTCAGAACAATCACAGCGGGAGACAATCTTGCAGACAATTCCAACCTCCAGCTCTGGCTGCGTGCAGACTCGGTGGAACTCACCAACGGCAAGGTTTCACGATGGTACGACCTCAGCCCGAATAACTATGTAATACAGCAGACGACAGAGGCGGCTAGGCCGACTATTAGCCTTAATGCACCAAATGACAAACCGGCACTTGTGTTTGACGGTTCTTCTTCATATCTAACTGGCGATGATGCTATTCTAAATTTAGGAAACGACAGCTGGACTTTCTTTATTGTTGGAAAATATAATAATACAACAATAGACAACACTAACTCTCCTGTTTTTATGGGCAAATACGATAGAGACGCCTCCGATTATGCCAATGGATACTTCTGGATATTAAGAGGCGACAATTATGTAATTCGTTCAAATGGAGGCGCATACAGCATAACGACAGATGCACCAAGGGCAGAATATCATTTATTCACTTTTGAGGTAGAGTCCGAGCAACGCATTACTCATAGAACTTATGTCGACAATATTCTTAAAAATTATTCAAACTGCAATATAAGATCAAAGACTAATTCACTGTCATTAAAAATTGGTGGAAATATTAGGCACAGCAAAGGAAGCCCAAACCCATACAACATACACTATCTTGATGGGGAGATTGCTGAAATAATAGCTTTTGACTCCATTAGCGAGGACCTTCGCACTGACATAAGCAACTACCTGTTTGAGAGATATTCCCCATCACCAGTATCCCTAGGCCTTGACATTCACGCCAACGGATTCTGCGACACCGCCATAACAACCGCATACAACCCGAACTTCGTTTCATACCTGTGGAGCACGGGCGAGACGGATTCGATTATACATGTTAGCCAGCCAGGCACCTACTCGGTAACCGTAACTAATAACTTTGGCGTTACATCCACTGACGAGATTAACGTCTACTTCCCTGAAGTTTACCAGTTGCAAGACACGACAATCTGTGCAGGAGATAGCATAGTTTGGAACCTCAAGCTTAATCCAGACGATTATACGATTGAGTGGAACAACGGGCAGATTCAGGATCAGGTCAGGAATGACGGAAGCGTTTTACTTTACAACTCTGGACGTTATTTCTGCAACATTACAGACACACTCGGATGCACATTCACAACCGACACAGTAACAGTCCTCATCGACGATTATCCGAACACCACCGGTTTTGCCCACGCCGACACAATACTATGCGCCGGCAACCGATTGAGAATTGAAAACAACTTCGAAGAAACCACTACATTCCAATGGAATACAGGCAACACCGAACCAGAAATCGCCATGGCAAACAACGGCACATACAGCGTTACCACAAGCAATGCAATAGGTTGCTCTGCACAAAGCACTATAAACGTATCGCTTCACGGGCAGGTACCAAACCCATACATTAGCGTTGAAGGCCATTGCCAAAACAGCCCTCTGACATTCGCAGATATAAGCACCAGCATGCAGGGCGAAATTAATACCCGTCATTGGTTCATAAATGACACACTTATCAGCGACGACGAAATAATCAACCACAGCTTCGAGCTATACGGCGACCAAGAAATTCGCCTATATATAAACACTACCGACAACTGCCATAACGACACAACAATAACAATACACATAGACCCACAACCAAAGCCAGAAATCTGGCCTAAGTTCTTCTGCCAGAATACCGAAACTGAAATCCATGCTACGCCTTCGGTATACGAAGGAGAAATAACGGAAAACTATTGGGAAATTAATGGTGAATACAATAGCGGCAACAGCATTACAACCGTCTTCTCCACAACGGGCATGCTTCCGATATCATTAACATCTACCAGTGCCACAGGATGTTCAGGAACAAGCACAATACTCGTAAATGTAATAGAATCAGAGCCAGCAGCCATCAGCATCGACAAATCATGCATAGGACACGAAACTACATTTACAAACAAGACTCCGTTCAGCAGCTACAACCCACAAATTGCATGGACATGGACAATAGATAGTACGGGAACTGAAACCGAAAACACATCCCGCACATTCGACACGGCAGGGCTTTACGCAGTGACATTCAGTGTCAAATACGCAAACCAGTGTACAGCAAGTCTTGATACAATCGTAGAAATACACCCACAACCAGAAGTAACAATAACTTCTCACGATCTATGCATAGGCAATTCTCTGCCACTCGCTGCCGACATCGTATCATCCGATGAAATAGCACAATACAATTGGCAGCTTTCGGACATATTGTCTTCGAACAGCATTTCACCGGAATTCACACCAGACACAACAGGCAACTTCCCTATTAAACTCAGCATCGAAACCCTACATCACTGCAAAGCAGAAGTTTCAGATACCATACGCATACACGAACGTCCGGAAGCATCATTCACGAACTCACGAGACTGGGGAGGCAGACCTTTATACATTAGCTTTGAGAACACATCTGTTGGTGCAGAATCATATATCTGGGATTTTGCAGGACAGGGATCCAGCACACAAGCAAGCCCATACTTCATATTCAACGAAGTGGGAACCTTCAACGTAAAACTTACAGCTACCAGTCAGTACGGCTGTTCAAGCAGTTTCACATCCAATGCAATTACCGTTGTGGAACCTATAGTTGACATAATGCTGATGGACCTCAAAATTGACAACAACAACGGATTTGCTTCAGTATCGTTCACAATCATCAACCTTGGCACTCTTCACAGCGACGAAATATTGTTAGAACTTAACGTTAACGGACGCATTCTACGCGAAACCATAGACCACATGGCTCCGGGCGAAGTCCTACCGCACACCTTCGGTGCGACAATGCCAATACCGACGACCTACACGTTATGCGTAACAGCAATTGTACCCGATGTTGAAGGCACACCCGAAAGCAACCTTGAAAACAATACACTCTGCCATTCTTCGGCAACAGGGCTAACGGCGACAATGCCATACCCAAGTCCTGCGAGCGACTTTGTTACATGCGAGATTCACACGCCATACCCTACCGAAGTCACGATATCGATATTCAACTCTTTCGGCGAGCTTATCCGTAACGACCGCTACGACAACATCAACGGCTACCACAAGTACATCGCCGATGTCAGCCAGCTTTCGGCAGGCCTATATTTCATCCGCATCATGACTCCAAATGAAAAGATAACCCAGAAATTTGAAGTACAACGTTAGGGCCATGCATAATAAAACTGTCATTCAGGAAGCAAAATCAGTCATTGCAGACTTGATTCGCAAACGTAGTTCACGACACATTCATTTTTCCATCAATTAAAAACCATTAACGCATCATCATCTTGAAACTTCTCATTCTCAACTACGAATACCCTCCTATTGGCGGCGGTGCTGGAGTCATTACACAGAAGACTGCCGAAGGACTCGCCAATCTTGGACATGATATCACAGTCATAACAACATACTACGAAACATCAAACAGCGAAACTTCGAACGCACCAGCATCAAACAGCGAAGCATATAACAGCGAAACGACCAACGGAGTCCGCCTCTTCCGGCTACATTCCCGCCGTCGTTCAATCTATCAGTCCAACCCTTTAGAGATGCTATCGTGGATGCATGCAGCAAAACGATTCCTCAAAAAGCACCTTAAGACCGAAAAATATGATCTATGCATTGCCAACTTTTCACTTCCAGGTGGTGAAGTTGCATACAGCATGAAGGAAATGTTCAACCTGCCCTACGTTGTTGTATCGCATGGACATGACATTCCATGGTTTTTCCCAGAGCAGATGATGTGGTATCATGCGGCCTGCTACCAATGGATTCGCAAGATATGCATGCAGTCGGAATGCAACTTTGTGCAGTCGAACGAGATGCTCACCAACATAAAAGCATTTTTAGGAGGCACGCCAGCCCACAACAAACTTATATACAATGGTTGGGACCGAGGAGAATTCTATCCGGCACCAGACAAGCGCAACAAGCGATTCACCATTCTGTACACAGGACGTCTTGTACTACAAAAAGACCCGATGACATTTCTAAAAGCTATCAGCATTCTGAAAGATCGCATTCCTGATTTCAAGGTACACATTGTCGGCGACGGGAAGCTACGCGGCAAAATGGAGAAATATATTGCTAAAAATGGGCTCACGCAGATTGTCGAATTCAAGAACTGGCTCGACAAGCCACAAATGGCCGAGGAATATCAGTCGTGTTCGCTTGCCGTGATGCCATCGTTAGCCGAAGGCATGAGCATAGCGCTTCTAGAAGCCCTTGCCTGTGGTCAGTATGTCATTGCCACAAAGGTAAGCAACAACGAGATTCTCATCTCCGAAGGTGTCAATGGAGATTTTATTCCCAAAGGCAATCCGCAAGTCCTTGCCGACAAGATTCAAACATATTACGAAACAAAATTCAGCAACGGCTATCTTGTACCCCAGTCCCATTTCGATGCCCTAGCCCCCCGTTTCGACTGGTCTGCCATTGTCAAACAATACGAAGAAACCCTGCTCGCCATCATCGAACGTTGTACAATAATGGGCAAGGTGCAGAGGTAAGAGATTATACGACCTCGCTGAGGTCGGAAAATAAACAACATCAATTCCTTATCGCCACAAAAGTCAAATACGTTTTTTTGTCATACAAAAACTTTAGCGTATCGTTCCTCATGGAATAATGGTCAACTTTCAACAAGTCCTCCATAAACACAATATTGTCGGTGCTGTCCTGAGACACAGGAATGTAAGTAAAGCCAGACCACACTATCTTATCTTTCTTCCTAATATTGTATATCGACGAAAAAGTACTATTCACCGACTGCCCCATCATGGAATTGTTCTCCATAAAATACACATTGAAACAAGAGTCATTGTTTGGGAATGGCTTGCGATATTCACCATCAACATTAATCCTAACAAGGTGCCAACCGCCTCTGAAATCATTGTAAATTTCATCATTAGCTTCGCATGAAACCATCGACATTGCAACCGCAGCAGCTATTATCAACACTAAAATTCTTTTCATAATTTTACCTTCTACCTTTAAACTTAATCCTCTGACCTGACGAACCGCCGCACCCTTCCCTATTCTTTCTTCAAGACGACGTTGCATCCAGAGTCTTTATTCAATACCTATGTTATTTGCAACGCAGCTTATCCACTTCCATCTGTTCTTCATCCGTCAACTCGCCCTTGCAACCCATGCATTTCAGATTGTAACTAATATGAGCCGTATTCTCAAGCACTTCCATCCTATCGAAAGCCTCGAACAAAGTCTTACCTACCGTTATGGCGCCATGCTTAACCATAATGGCAGAATCGTGATCCTTCATCACGCCAGCACAAGCGACAGCAAGATCAACCGACCCCATAAGGTGATAATCCACAAGGCCGACCTCGCCTAACATATAACGTGCCTCGCCAGTAATCGAAGAATTGACTGCAGCGCCAGCTACGGCATAGGTTGAAGCAAAGACCGGATGAGAATGAACAATAGCCATTATATCGGGACGGCACTTATAAATGTTAATGTGCATCAGAGTCTCCATGCTTGGCTTCAGCGAAGGTGTAAGATTTTCGCCATCGGGAGAAATAATTATCACCTTGCGCATATCGATGCACGACTTGTCGCTTTGACTTGCGGTAATGAATATAAAACCTTCAGCGTTACGCAAGCTTACATTGCCACCACTGACAGTTGTCAAGGACCTGTCGTACAAGCGACGCATAGTCTCGGCAACCCTTACTCTTTCAAGTTCAAACATTAGAATAAAGTTTTAAGTTCGTTGGGGTTAACAATTCCCTTTTCTGTAATAATCCCGCTTATAAGTTCAGCCGGAGTGACATCGAAGGCCGGATTCTTCGCATGCGAAGTAGGATTTGCCATACGGAACTCTTCCATCCTGCCATTTGCCGACAATCCATAATATGACAGCACTTCGTCCTCGTCGCGTTCCTCAATATTTATCTGTCTTCCTGTCGGAGTGTTCAAATCGATAGTCGACAACGGAGCCGCAACATAAAACGGGATGCCATAAAACTTTGCTGCAATGGCCTTTTCCAAAGTTCCAATCTTATTGGCGGCATCGCCATTAGCGGCAATTCTATCGGCGCCAACGATAACCATATTAATCTTTCCCTGCGACATATAATAAGCCCCAGCATTGTCGGGTATAATTGCATGGTTGACACCGGCAGAAGCCAGTTCCCAAGCAGTCAGGCGAGCGCCCTGATTTCGTGGACGTGTCTCATCGGCATATACGAAAATCCTTTTACCAGATGCCTGAGCTGCATATATTGGAGCGAGAGCGCTTCCATAATCCACAAGAGCAAGCCATCCTGCATTGCAGTGTGTTTCGATACCGAAACCATCATCTATCAAAGAATTTCCAAATTCACCGATAAGGCGACCAGCTTCGGCACACTCATCGGCAACAGCAAACGCTTCTGCGATAGCAAACTCTCGCGACACCATCGACGCCTTCAGCACCCTTTCGGTAGCATAAAAAAGATTTACAGCCGTTGGACGTGTTGAATCTATCTTCTTCTTTGCCACAAGCAAATCGTCATACAAATTTCCTTTCGAGTCACATAACGCCTGATACATTCCATAAGCAGCCGCAGCACCTATAGAACCAGCGCCTCGTGTAATCATAGTCTTGATTGCCATACAAGTATCATCAAGCGTTTCGGCACGATAAATCTTAAAGTCGAAAGGAAGCATATTCTGCTCTATCATGCACACCGACTGGCCTTCAAGCCATACGGCCCTGTAGTGTTTTCCGTTTACATTCATTATACAAGAGAGTGTTTCGTGAACATATTTACAACTGCATCTGCATAAGTCTTAGACACGGGAATCTCTGGTGCCTTTTCAAAATCGAGGTCGAGGAACAACCCATCCTTTTCTTTCCTCAACACCTTCACCTTATTGAAATTGACCACATACGAACGATGGCAACGCACAAGGTCACACTCAGCGAAAGTCTCCTCTATCGACTTGAGAGTTGCACGAAGCATAAACCGTGAGAATTTCCCCTTGTTGGAATAAAATATTATCACATAGTTGTCTGCCGATTCAATATATAGCAGGTTGTCAATATCAACAGAAAGTTTAAGCTGACCTTTCTCGTCGCAGAAATTAACGATATTATGTCTCTCCTTGACCAATAGTTCAGATTCGGAAATAGCCCCTGAAATATCGGATTTCTTGTCGGCGGCGGCAATCATTGCATCGTCGGTGTCCTGTTCCCTCTTGTCTTTCTGGGCTATATACAGCCACGAAATGACGTACGGCGCCAAAAGAATCAAAGAGACATATTCGAGTGTCCGCGGAAAGATATCAAAATAATTACGGTCGTTGTTGCCGTATTCCCATGCAAAAAGAGTACAAAAAACAGCAACCAGGAACACCTCAGCTGCACACCATATAAGATACTTTGTGAAGTCGAGAATAATCTTGTTTCGAAGCAAATACATCATCACTCTGCTTAGCAAAAGCACGAAGAATCCAATCCCTACGACGAGGATAACCGTCAGTACGTACTGGTCATTACTTTCCCAGTCAACCCACGATTTGACATCGAACGGATTTACCAAAAGGATGAAAGCCAAGGCAAAAGCATACACAAACGCAAGAAACCAAGCAATACTCCTTTTACGAGCGAACAGTTTTGCAATCTTATTTTTCAAATTCAAAATTTATATTGCAAAGTTATATTTTTTTTCTTTTCTGCATGGCAAAAATTCAGTCCGACGCAATCAACACTAAAAAAAATCTTCACCAGTACGCATCAAGGCTGTTTCATGCATGAGGCCATGCCAGATTAAACATGCGACGAATCACCTATGACGGCACTTTGCTTTCATTGAGGACGCCAACCATTTATATATCTACTATACAAGCAATTAACATCAATAGTTAATATAAAGAAAAAAAACAAATTTCAAATTATCAAAAAAAAAGTTTTCTTTGTAAAATAACGAAATATAGCCCATAAAATAAAGACGATAATAAGGTGGGTATTTTAACAAAACAAAGGAAATGGAAGTAACAAGATTATTCGACATACTTGACAGATACCTGTCAAATTATCCAGGACAAAAAGTAGCCCTTGCCGGAAAGGTCAACGGCAAATGGGTGGAATATAGTCCGAAGGAATACTATGACCTCACCTATCAGGTTAGCTGCGGTCTTATTGCAGCCGGCATAAAGCCAGGCGACAAGGTGGCCATTATCAGCGGCAACAAGCCAGAATGGAATATGGTCGACATGGGTGTCATGCAGATGGGTTGCACGATAGTTCCTATATACCCGACAATCTCCGACACCGACTACGAATATATTCTAAACCACAGCGAAGCCAGAATAGCAATCGTCGAAGGAGCAAAGATTGCCGAAAAGATTAAGAATGTTGCAGCCAACTTGAACTACCTCGAAAAGGTATACACAATAAATCATGTTGAGGGATATCCATCATTCGAAGAACTTCTTGAAAGCGGACGACAAAACCTTAATATTGAAAAGGTCAACGAGCTTAAGTCGGCCGTAAAGCCGGAAGACTGCTCAACCCTTATCTACACCTCCGGAACTACCGGAACCCCCAAGGGCGTAATGCTGTCGCACAAGAACATTGTCCACCAGATAATGGGCATCATCATGACTCCGTCGCCTAGTTCCAAGCAAGCATTCAGCTTCCTGCCGCTATGCCACGCATACGAACGTCTGCTGGTTTTCATGTACCAGTACCTTGGAATGTCGGTATATTACGCACAAAACCTCGGCACTATTGGAGACAACATGAAGGAAGTACATCCGACCATGATGACGGCCGTACCTCGAATCCTTGAAAAAATGTTCGACAAGGTGCATAACTCAGGCAAGCAATATAGCGGGCTGAAAAAGAAGATCTTCTACTGGGCCATCGACCTTGCACAGGAATACAAGATTCAGGATTTTGAACGTTCTGCATGGTACAACTTCAAGCTAAAAATTGCCGACATGCTTGTGTACAAGAAAATCCGTGCTAGAATTGGTGCGGAGAACTTCGACATCATAGTATCCGGAGCGGCAAGCATACAGCCAAGAATTGCGGCTTTTTTCTCCGCAATCAAGATGCCAGTTTACGAAGGATACGGGCTTACGGAAACATCACCAGTAATTTCTGTTAGCTGCCGCGAGAAATATGGACGCGAAGTAGGAACCGTCGGTTTCCCGCTTCCAGGCATTGAAGTCAAGATTGACGACGAAACGAACGAGATTATGTGCCGAGGCAACAACGTGATGATTGGCTACTACAAGAACCCGGAGCTCACCAAGGAAGTTATCGACAGCGAAGGATGGTTCCACACAGGCGACTGCGGTTACCTCACCAAGCACAACCAGCTTGTCCTCACCGGTCGTCTCAAGAACATCTTCAAGACGTCATTCGGCAAATATGTCAACCCGCAGGTCATTGAGAACAAATTCGAGGAATCCCCGTTCATTGAAAACATTGTCGTTTTCGGAGAAAGCCAAAAGTTCCCCGCAGCGCTTATCTATCCCGACTTCTCATTCCTGAAGCTTTGGTGCTCACGCCACGGCGTCGAATATACCGACCCAGAAAACATCATCAAGAATCCGACAATTATAGCGCGTTTCAACCGCGAGCTCAACAAATACAACGCATTCTTTGGCGATACGGAGAAAGTTAAGAAAATTAAGCTCATCTCCGACGAATGGTCGCAGGCCACAGGCATTCTTACACCTACGCTCAAGGTTAAAAGGAATGTTGTCAGCACAAGATACAAGAAGGAAATAGAAGAACTATTCGTATAATGCATACGTTCATGGGTACGAGAATTCGCATATTGGGCATCTTTCTACTTATCGCATCCAGTTGCATAGCCATAAACCCTCCAGGAACGAAAAAAGTCAAGATTGACAAGGAAACGATATACATCGATAAAAAGGAGATAACCTATCAGGACTGGCGCGAATACGTTTTCTCGCTTGAGAATGCCTTCGGCAGGAATTCAGACGAAGTAAAAGCCGCCCTACCTCAGGGCTTCAACCTTGAGACCTCAATAAAGGACCTATTCCTCAAGGAAACATCAGAAAAACCATTGACAGGCATAACATTCGAACAAGCGGTCAATTACTGCGAATGGAGAACCAATGTTGTCAACATCATAAACGAGGAAACCGGACGCGCAAACGTCAAGTACTCGTTACCGACCGAAGAGCAATACAGCAAACTGATAAAGATTTTTGGAGCATACGAAATCCTTTCTGAAAAAAATAGAACCGAACGCCTCAGCGGACTGCAAAGCAGTGTCTATGAACTTACAGCCGAAAAATCTGTACTCAAGAACAACGGGACCTTTTCAAAGGACGAAAACATTCCGAACAACAAATGCGGTTTCCGGTGCGTTGCCATAACAATTAAACGATAATGAAAACATCAAGACTATTTTTGCTGGCGATAGCAACAATATTTTTTGCAACATATACATTTGCACAAGCGCCAAAACTTGGCAAACTGCAAGATGATTTTATAAACAACGAGGAATTCGGCAACGCAAGCATCGGTGTTTACGCAATAAATCTCAACACAAACGAAGTGCTTCTTAGCAACAACGCATCAGTATCATACACACCGGCCTCAATCCTCAAGCTGTTTACAACCTCCATGGCCATCGAAGTTCTTGGTGCCAGTCACCGCTTCTCCACAACACTGGCATACAGCGGCAATATTGAAGACAGCGTATTAAATGGCGACATATATATCATTGGCGGAGGCGACCCGTGCCTTGGAACCGAAAGATACTCAAGCACATACGGAGAGGACATTACAGAAACATGGGCATACAAGGTCCGTGAACTCGGCATAAAGAAAATCAACGGAACAATTATCAGCGACATTTCCTATTTCGGAGAAGTTCCCACCCCTGGCAAATGGGTATGGGAAGATCTGGGCGCATATTACGGAACTCCTGGTGCCGCCATCAACTATATGGACAACACCTACCAGCTGTTCTTCCAGACTGGAGCCGACAAGGACACTGCTGTTCTTGTTAAGGTGCTTCCCGACGATTTGAAGCTAATTGTAAAAAACGAAGTTACAGCTTCGTCAAATGTCACCGACGACCAATCATACATCTATCTTGGCAAAAACGAAAACGAAATCGTCATAAAAGGACAACTACCTTGCAACAAGACTGATTTTGTTGTAAAGGGAAGCATACCGAATCCACCGCTATATGTCGCACAGCGATTCGGCCATCGGTTAAACTACCTAGGCATAAGAGTATCTGGAGAGCCAATGGTATGTAAAGCAAAATGCGACAAGGAGTTGACGACAATACATACTATAAAATCGCCGACATTGCAGACAATAGTCAACTATACCAACCTTGTCAGCTGCAACCTATATGCCGAAGTTCTACGCCTGCAGATAATGCACCGGACAGGAAAAGCATACGAAGACTATGGACGCAGTTTCCTTGCCAAAAACGACATCGAAAAAGACGGCTTCTTCCCTGTTGACGGCAGCGGTGTAAGCCACTACAACGCAATTACAGCCAAACAGACAGCCGAACTGCTGAAACATATCAACGAGAGCAAATATGGCAAGGACTTTATATCGGGAATGGCCGAAGCCGGCAAGACTGGAACCATAAAGAGCTATAAATGCTGTAAGGACGGTACAATGAAACTACAGGCAAAAACAGGAAGCATGACTCGCGTACGCTCCCTTGCCGGGTTTATCACCAACACAAAGAAGGAAAAGATTGCATTCTGCATAATACTTAACAACTACAACGCCAACGGCACTAAAGTAAGAACACTGCTCGACAACTTCATAAGAGCCGTCGGAACTGCCAAATAACAATCTTTCAAAAACATTTTGTCAAAAAAAAATAGTTGCAGATTTGCATCACACAAACTTGTGTGACACAAGTTTGTGTTAGCAATTAACCATTAACTATCAATCACTTACGAGCAAGACTTTTGTCTTTGGAACATCTGTAAACACTAGCAATTTTATTGGTAGGGAACGAGAATGTGAACGACTTAAAATGAATTTCACACATGGCATTAACACCATCCTAATGTCCCCTAGACGATGGGGCAAGACTTCCATCGTAAAACGAATAAAGGAATAAGTAAATTCCAAAGAACTATGCATTATATACATGGATGTTTTTTCGTGTCGTGATGATATGAAATCTGCAATAAATTCGCGACAACAATCCTTCGCAGCACAGAAAATCGCTTCGACGAATGGAAAAACATGGTAGGCAAATTTATCTCCATGTTACCCCTAAGAATATCATATTCTGCCGATGGAGCAAACGATTGGTCTGTTGCTCTAGGAAACGCACCAACCAGAAGAAGTTTACCAGTTGCCAGAAAACAACTCTCTATATACAGCGCAAACAGAGCACCTAACCACCTACCAAATAAATTTTCTGCGTGCAATATACTCAGGCGAACATAAGGACTTTTCATCAGCAAAAACACGAGACTCTTTTAATCTTGGCTCATACAGCAATATTGTCCGATTGAAAAAAGCACTTGAAAATATTGAACTAATTGATATTTCTGCCAAAGGAATATACTTTTCGGATCCCGTACTAGAAATATGGTTTGGCAGAAATTTCCAGTAACCTTATTCCTTCAGCATAGCCACAATCAGCATCGACAATGCCGACGCAGCGAAACGTTCGATATTTATTCCTCTATCCTTTCCGAAGACATACTTTTTGCTTGATACGCCAGACGGAGTTGCCACTGCAATCCAAACAGTACCTACAGGCTTTTCATCCGAACCACCGCCTGGACCTGCGATTCCTGTCGTTGAAACAGCATAATCGGTATCCAATAGACGACGCACACCCGATGCCATTTGCTCTGCCACCTGACAACTTACTGCTCCATAATTCTGCAGGTCGTCAACACTAACGCCAAGCACATTGGCCTTAACCTCGTTGCAATACGAGACAACAGACCCCTTAAAGTATTCCGAACTACCCGCAATAGATGTTATGAGTGAAGCCACCTTGCCTCCGGTACAACTTTCGGCCGTGGCAACTGTACAATGCCTGTCCTTAAGCAACTCGCCAACAAGTTCCTCAAGCTTTATGTCCTTGTATGCAATAATATTTTCGGGAACAATCTTCTTTAGTTCCTCGACCTTTGCTTCAATGTAACTTTCGGTAGTGTCGTCGGGTTCGTAAACGCTCAATCGCAGACGAATGCTTGAATATGCAGGCAGATAAGCCAACCGTACATTCTCAGCCAGCGAATCCTCCCAGTCGGAAATCTTTTCGGCAAGGATTGACTCTGCAATACCAGTAAGCAACAAGGTCTTATGCACAACTGGCTTAAGATTATAATGTTTATTTAGGAACGGTATTATCTCGTTTTCCATTAAATAACGCATCTCAAAAGGAACGCCAGGCATCGAGAACAAAAGTTTTCCTTTATTATTCATCATTACTGCCGGAGCCGTACCTACTGCATTATTAATCACCATTGCCGTAGCAGGAACCATTGCCTGATCGTGATTGTTTTCTGTGATTGCAATACCTCGTCTGCCAAGTATTTCCTTAACATTCTCAAGTACGGCTTCATTCAAAACCAGATGAGTGCCAAACTTTTCGCAGATAACCTTCTTGGTAATGTCATCCTTAGTCGGGCCAAGGCCTCCTGTCATAAACACTACATCAGCACATTCGAAGCATCTGTCAATCGCATTAGATATTGACTTTCCGTCGTCTCCTACAGTTATTACAGTCTCCGTATGGAAACCAATCTTGTTCATTTCACGCGAAATCCACGAAGAATTAATGTCAACGACTTGACCTATAAGGATTTCATCACCTATTATTATGATTCCAGCATTCATATTCTAATATTTTGAAAAGTAATTTTAAATTATTGATGTTGTTTCTGCGTTTCTATGACTGTTGCTGATTATATGTTTCTAAATCAATGGTCCAAAGATAATTCAAAATTATAATCAACATTTTGTTTTTTTCCCATAAAAAACGGCAGACACGTTTACAAGCGCAACAGATAAGTTACGGCTAAACAAACATTATGATTTTTTCGCAAGATAGTGATTGTTTGTTTTTCAAGGCAAAGCCTTGGGTGTACTGCGTCGTAGGCTGTACTACGACAGGCTCAGCATGCAGAGCCTACGCCGAGCGGGGAAAATTTCATCTTACTGATATTTTGAAAAGTAACCGCCTTTAAGGAATTCATCAACGGTTACCGATTCAAGTTTTCTGTCATCAAGAAGCCAGATATGGGAGCAATATTTTGCTGCAATTTCCAAATCGTGACAAGAGAAAATTATGCATCTATTTTCCTCAGAAGCAATTTTTTTCAAGTCGGACAAAAGCTTGCGCTTGGCAAAGAAATCAAGGAAAGCTGTCGGCTCATCGAACAGAATCACAGGCGTCTGCTGCACCATTGCTCGGCAAATCATAGCTTTCTGACGTTCGCCATCGCTCACTTCGGTTACCAACGAATCTTTAATCTGCGACAAGCCCAGCTTTTCGGTAAATCTGCCAATTATTTCCTTGTCGGCAGATGTATGACAGTCAAAAATATTGGTATAAGGAGTTCTACCTATAGCTATCAGATCAGAAATAGTCATATTTACAACATACTCTATTTTCGACGGCACAAAACTCAACATTCGAGCCCGCTCGCGAGCTGTCAAACTTCCAACGGGAATTCCTTTTATATATATATTGCCCGACATTGCCTTCTTTATGCCAATAAGCGTATTTAACAATGTGGTCTTTCCTGTTCCGTTTCGACCGACAATACAAATCAACTCGCCTGCTTTTGCTGTCAAATCAACAGGCTCTGCAACTAACGGGGTCTTATGTCCGAATGTCAGTTTCTCTATTTTCAATACCGAATCTTCCATTACACCACAGTCCTCTGATTTTTTACTACAACCCATATAATGAACGGAGCTCCCAATATTGAAATAACCGCATTTATCGGCAATACACCTTGGCTATACAAGACATGCGACAACACATCGCCACACAACATAAACGATGCACCAAGGATCATTGAAGCAGGAATAAGCACAAAATGGTCGGATGTATTAAATATCCATCGTGCAATATGCGGTACCGCCAGTCCAATAAATCCTAATGGTCCGCAAAATGCCGTTACCGCACCAGTTAGGACACTAACACCAGCGAACACAACGACACGCAAAAGTTTTATATTTACGCCCATGCTTGCCGAAAACTGCTCACCCATGAGCATTATGTTAAGTTTCTTTGAAAATGCGTAGAGCAACATGCATGTGACAAGACTCACCGGAACCAGAAGAACCGCCTCATTAAACGAAACAGAATCAAGGCTACCCATAGTCCAGACAACATACAGCTTAACACTAGCGTCAGTAGCAAAAAACTGCATAACGTTCACAATTGCAGCAATAACTCCCGACACTAAAATTCCGACAATCAGGATACTTAAGACGTCACGAACCCTCATGCTTACAGCAAGAATCAGCAGCAAGACAGCAGCAGCGCCAAGTCCAGCAGCTATCAGAATCGTCAAGTTTGACACATCGGCATTTGAACTGAAAAACAGTCCGCTGCCTAAAACCAAAATTCCAACGCCCAGACTTGCACCATTACTTATTCCAAGCACGTAAGGTCCAGCCAGCGGATTTCGGAAAATCGTTTGCATCAAAAGTCCGGAAACCGAAAGTGCAAGCCCTGCAACCACGGCTGTAATCACCCTTGCCAATCGAAATTCCCTTATGGTAAATTGACAATCCGTTGGCAAGTCCCCGTCACCAAACATATACGCGCAAATATCCGAAAACAAAATCCTTGTCGTCCCCGTGCATAAGTCAAGGACCACCAGTCCAAGAAGAACAATGGTAATAATCAGGAATTTGATAATATGCGACAACTTGCTATGCAAAGCAATTTCTTTTGCACAAAGTTACACAAAAATCCATTACGCAGGCACATGTAAACCTTTACTCGAGTCTTAAATAATAGTGCAAGTTTTCATCTTTGCCAGAAAATATATTCTGAAGGTCATGCAGGATAATATCGGGATGCACGATTCCCGACTCCCAAAAATCACTGCCGCCATATTTGCTGCATATCTTGTTGTTATTATAGATTCGTGCATTATTATACGGGCCGAAGTTTGCCAGACGTGAATCGACGTCCAGAATCTCCAAGCGTTTAGTCTTCTCATTTGGATGGAGCCAAATCTCTGCTCCTGAAGCCTGAGAAAAAACTTGTTCAACCGAATATGGCAGACTTTCAGTTGCGTCATTATCAAAAACATATTTCCCACCGGCATCCTTCACAAAATTAGCGAAGAAACTGTCGCCCCCCGGAACCCACCATGTTCCTTTCCATGGCAAACTTACAAGCACTTTGGGTTTCTCCTGCGCATCACATTCATGCTTTATTCTAAGATATTGGCTTTCAACACTATCGAAATAATGACTTGCATATTCAAACTTGTCATAAAAGCAACCGAAAAACTTTATCCATTCAGTTCTGCCCAATGGTTTTGACTCCAAATAGTCGTCAACCATAACCACATTAATACCGGCTTTTTGCAATTTATTGAAGTTTGTCATCGACTCATTATCAACGCCATAGGCAAAAACAACATCAGGATTTATAGCAAGAATCCTTTCCATGTCCAGCTGCTGGTCATAGCCCACTTCGGCAACTCGCCCCGCCATAATCTCCGATTGCAGCAACGTATCACAAACATACCTTGTACCGCTAATTCCTTTTATTGAAGGCATCTCAGACAACTGCGTGATAAATGCCGAATACGTTGTCGACAAGCACACAACGCTCTCTACGGGAATCTGTATTGCCGAATCGCATTTTCCCCGAGAAAGATGCAAAAAGTTCGACTTTCCAGGAAAGTTCACATCGTAGCCGGCATCAGTTTCGGTTATCTCAAAATTATGAGAATACTTATTCCCTGCACCTACTTTTGGCGCAACAGCATTATCGCCACATGCCGACAGCAGCATCAGGCATAAAAATATTCCGACAAGTTTTTTCATAAAAAAAGCCTCATCTAAAAATATAGCATGAGGCTTAATTTTAAATTTTGATTTACTTATTTTGTTAACATAATCTTCTTGTTCGAAGAATAAGAAGGAGTATTAACCTTAAGCATATACATTCCTTCTGCATATCCAGACATATCGACAGAGATTGTTGTTGGATTTGACATCACATTAGAATAAACAACTCTACCGAGTACATCGAAAATTTCAATATTTACATCTTCAGAAGCAATATTGTTGAAAGAAACATTGATAAATCCGGTTGTTGGGTTTGGATATACCTCTATTGCATCGTCATCAGCCATAACATCCTCTACATCAACCAAGCATGAAACCGGCTGAATTGGAAGTGATGTATTGAACATAAAGTATTCAGGAGTAGAATACCAAACGCCAGCCTTCTGAACGAACATAGTATTCAATCCGCTTGCACCTCTATTTGTAACAATAGGAACTACGAACAAATCATCGCTGATTTCGTCATTGTTGTTGTCTACGTAGTTAACCTTAAAGCCAACATAGAAAGGACCTGAAACAGGAACTGCCTCGTCGAACTTCACTAGGTTAGTCTGACCTGCAGTTAAGTTTCTAAGCAGAACTTTCTTAGAACCGAGTTCTTCGCCTGGCTTGCCGTTATCGTCTGCCCAAACATAGAACTTCACATACGAATCATAAGTAGCGAATACCGACTGGGTAACAGGAACAAGCAAAGACCTAACCTGAGAGAATGTATAATCGTAGAAGTATTCGGCATAAGCCTTTACCTTCTTTCCATTATGGCCTGCAATATATCCCCAAGTTCCGGAAGGAGTCTTTGTACCGAGCACATCTCCGGTAGTGATATTCGACAAAGTATCGCAGTATAGAGAAACATTTCCGTTCCATACATATACGTAGTTTTCCTTAGTAATTGATGACGAGCCGCAACCATTAGAAACGAACAATGTAACATCGTAAATACCAGGAGTTGAGTAAAGTATTTCGTTTGTCGGAGAAAATTCTGTAGAAGAACTTGGAGAACCGCCCTCGAACGACCACAATGAATAGGAAACTCCATTGCTAGAAGTATTTTCGAACTGGATAGCAGTACCAGCACCTATATTTCTATTGCGAGCAACAAAGTTTGCTTCAGGAGCTGCCGTACAAGGATCACCTGTTGATACAATAATATATGCCTCCTTTACAATTTCATCGCTACCTATATTATTAGAAACAGTAAGTTTAACCCTGTAAGTTCCTTCAGCATTATATGTAACATAAGGAGATGGCTGGTAGCTTGTTGCTGGCTCACCGCCTTCAAATTCCCAATTCCATCTGTAAGGATTACCATCGCTCATATCAACGAAATGAACCATTTCACCCGGTCTAATCATAGTCTTGTTAGAAGAGAAGTTTGCAACAGGAGACTGGTCGGCATTAGGTACGACCCTGATATAGTTTTCTTTAACCTCAACATCCTGAACGCCATTCGACTTACGGCATCTCAATTCAACATCATAAGTACCAACTTCCGTATAAGCAATTACAGGAGGCAATGAGTCTGAACTAGTTTCCGGAGTTCCACCTTCGAAATGCCATGCCCACTGGTTAAATGGACCGTTCTGCGACAAGTTAGTGAATCTAACTACTCCGCCGACAGGGATTACTGTTATACTAGCCTCGAAATCGGCAATTGGCAAGTCTGTGTTGTTTTCAACGACAATACAACCTTCGCAAACTTCCGAATCGTAATCGCCATTTCCATTCTGAACATATAATGTAACATTATATTCACCTGGTGTGTTGTAGCATATTCCAGTTGGGTTCTGAGCTGTTGAAGTAACAGTTTCTGCACCTTGGAATGTCCAAGTCCAAGATGTTGGCGAACCAGACGACAAATCGGTAAAGTTAATGCAATCGCCGATTGAAATATTGTAAGAAGAAGCAACAAATGCTGCCGACAATTCTCCGTCCGGATCTGGAGTTACATTTTGAGAAACAGTAATGTAGCCATTCTTGGTTTCCGTATCATTAGCATTTCCGTTAGATACGGTAAGAGTAACATTATAAGTTCCAGCTGCAGAATAAACAACCGTAGGATTCTGTACTGTAGAAGTTGCTGGGTTACCACCTGGGAATGTCCAAGACCAAGAAGTCGGGTTACCGGTTGAAGCATCAGCGAAAGCGACAGAACCGCCAACAGCAACTGTTGTTGGGTTTCCTCTAAAGTCGGCATTTAGCTGAGTAGGATCAACAGGACCTGAACCTGAATTAGGATAGCGACCTTCGCATGTTGTTGCACCTGTATTATCAGGATCCAACCATGGTTTCAAGCGGTTAGCATTTGAAGTGCCACCATTTTCCCAATGAAGGTCGAAACGGCCATACATATCGTACAGGGCATTTGCTGCAGCATTACAACTTGAAGCACCGCCGGTCAAAGTACCAACGATAAGCTTGTTAGCGCCACTGAACAACGGAGAACCAGACGAACCGCCTTCGGTTACACCAGTAGATGTTTCCCACCATGACTGCCAGTGACCATTCTGAGTATTTTGATTACTGTAAGTAGAAGCGACAAGTTGGCGAGTGTAAATGGAAATCTTCTTGATATCGCCAGAAGGATGGTGAATACCTACACCCGAAGCAGCTCCAGTCGTAGACCTATCCCAACCATTATAATATGCGCCGATAGTTTCCAAATCATCTTCGGTTGTATTTAAAAGAAGAAGCAAGAAATCGGTACCCGAAGATTGAGCACCAGAAGGTCTTGCCTTTAATGAACAACCAGCAACAACATCGTAACGAGGTGCCGACGTTGGGTTTGTACATCCGCTTGCCTCGAAATTGAAATAAAATTCCCAGTCGCCCATATCAGCAGCTGCGTCAACGCCACCGCAATGGTCTGCAGTCAAGAAGTATGGTGTACCATCGTTAGCAGTATTGTTTACAAGAGAACCGGTACAGAAACCAGCCGACCAGCCTTCAACAACATATATTACAGCAACGCCCTTCTTCTGATCCTGCCATGAGTTACCAGCAGCACAGTTTACATTAACCTCGCAACTTCCCGAAGCGCCAAAGTTCGGGTCTCTCTTATTTTCATAATATCCGACGTAAGAGCCAACACCCCTATAGAAATAAACGACCCTGTCAATTTCCAAACGCGGCTGCTCCGTAACATCTGCTGGCTGAATGTATTCCATATACAAGCTCTCACCCTGAATCATCTTTGGTGAGAATTTTGTCCCATTTTTAGGATTATACTCAGATGTCAACGACAACACCTGATTTCTATTTTCGTTATAAAGGAACAATTTTGCACCTTCCGGAATATAGAAATTAGAAAACATAACTTTCAATGCCTTTGCATCTTCAGACGAAATCTTCAATCGCAACACAGAAGTACCATCGGACAATTGATCAACAACACCAGCATTATCTGTATTGATGTTCGCAGAAAGAATACGAGCAACCTTATACATTTCTCCATTTTTCACATCTGCAGCATCCTCATTTGCTATCAACGCCTTTGACGGCGGTGTCAGAACATAATTATCTATTTCAGAAAGCAATTCTGGATGCACGAAGCTAATTGGCTGATTCTGAGAATAACCAACAGAAACTGTCAATAAAAACAGAGCACTTAATACGAATAAAAATACCTTTCTCATTCTAATAATTTTTTGTTAACAAAAACGACGCAATTTAATTAAAATCTTTGTAAAGCATTACTTCGCTTTACTTTTTTTTTAACGCAAAAATCAAAAAAAGGTTGCCTATTATCTCGAAATAATTTTCAGCACCTAACACACTGTATTTCAGCATATTAAATTTTCGGAAGATTTTTTTGACAAAAAAATTTGCTATTAAATAATTTTACTATACTTTTGCAGTCTCAAAACCCGATTGAGAAATGACCAGTTAGCTCAGTAGGTAGAGCACAGCCCTTTTAAGGCTGGGGTCTTGGGTTCGAGCCCCAAACTGGTCACGGAAGCACGATGAAAATCGTGCTTTTTTTGTTGTCTCAAAACAAAAAAAAGAGGATGAACAAGTCATCCTCTCTTCAATATTTTTTTCAATCACCTATTTGGCTAGCTTTTTCTTCATTGCGTCCAGCTGCGACTGAATTTTGTTAATTTCCTTTTCGATATTAGCAATGTCCTTAGAATATTTATCCAGCTGTTTAATTTCTTTCAATGCATATAATTGTGTTCTAAGGCTTACAAGGGTTTCCTCGAATGATTTTATTGGACGGAAAATAAATTTTTCCAAAGTTTGTTCAAGGGCCTCCCCTCTTAGATTTTTAGCGACAATAACACCATTGCCATCAATCAAGAAATTACAAGGAATACTCCTTACCTGATACAGGCGGCCAGCCTCACAATCCCAATATTTCAAATCGCTTACATTGGTCCACTCCAACTTGTCTGTCTCTATGGCCTTTGTCCAATTGTCGGCTGTCTTGTCGAGCGACACACCATAAACAGTAAAGCCATCTCCTGCCTGATAATACTTATCCTTATACGCATTGTATGCTTTTACAACATTAGGGTTTTCCTTTCTGCAAGGGCCACACCATGATGCCCAAAAATCAACAAGCACCATCTTTCCCCTTAGTGAAGACAACTTAACTGTATCACCGTTTGGTGTCGGCAAACTAATTTCTGGAGCAATGTTTCCAACTTCCAGTCCAACAGTCTGTGCATTTGCAAACAAAGATAATGTTACAACAACAACTAATATCAATATTTTTTTCATGACTTAATAATTAATACGTTCAATTTTTGCACCCAGCTTATTAAGGCGGACATCGATATTTTCGTATCCTCGATCTATCTGCTCAATATTTCTGATAATGCTCGATCCCTGCGCCGACATTGCAGCAATAAGCAGAGCCATACCGGCACGGATATCTGGCGAATTCATAACGGTTCCGCGCAGACGAATCTGATTGTCGAGGCCAATAACAGTTGCCCTATGAGGGTCGCACAGGATAATCTGAGCCCCCATATCTATCAGCTTGTCCACAAAGAACAAACGGCTCTCGAACATTTTCTGGTGAATAAGCACGCTACCCTTTGCCTGCGTAGCTACGACAAGGAATACGCTCAGCAAGTCTGGAGTCAAACCTGGCCATATAGCATCAGAGATATTCATAATAGAGCCATCGATAAAACTTTCTATCTGATAATGGTCGTGATGAGGAATATAAATATCATCGTTTATATGTTCGAGCTTGATACCTAGGCGGCGGAACGAATCAGGAATAATGCCAAGCATGTCGTACCGTACATTCTTGATAGTAATCTCCGATCCAGTCATAGCGGCCATACCTATGAAACTGCCGATTTCAATCATATCGGGCAAAATTGTATGTTCGGCTCCATGAAATTCATCAACGCCCTCGATAAATAGCAGGTTTGAGCCGATACCGGTAATTTTTGCCCCCATATTGTTCAGCAATTTGCAAAGCTGTTGAACATAAGGTTCGCACGCAGCATTATATATTGTGGTCTTGCCCTTAGCTTTAACTGCTGCCATTATAATGTTGGCTGTACCAGTAACAGATGCCTCCTCAAGATGTATATAAGTTCCTTCGAGTTTTTCGGCCTCGAGCGAATAGAAATTCTCCTCAAAACTATAATTGAATACAGCGCCAAGTTTTTGAAATCCAATAAAATGGGTATCAAGGCGTCTTCTACCAATCTTGTCGCCTCCCGGCTTTGGCATAAACACCCTGCCAAAACGTGCCAACAGCGGACCCAGTATCATTATTGAGCCTCTAAGCGCCGCTCCGTCTGCGCGAAATGCATCAGATTCCAAATATTCGAGGTTAACCGCATCGGCCTTGAATGTATAAACGCCATTACCATGACGAGTAACCTTTACGCCCATAGCAATCAACAAGTCTATTAACTTATTGACGTCCAATATATTTGGCACATTACTGATTGTAACGCTTTCGCTAGTCAACAATGTGGCGCATATTACCTGCAGCGCTTCGTTTTTTGCGCCCTGAGGTTCTATTTCGCCTTTAAGTTGATATCCACCTTCAATCTTAAATGTTCCCATCGCACTAATTTTTGTGTTGTTTCTTTTTCTTCTTCTGAGGATTTCCCATAGGTTGCGGCGCTGCCTTTTTCTTCTTTTTTGATGTCGAAACAGGCTGTGCTTGCAATAAAGCGTCCTTAAAGTCGCCCAGTTTCAGGCCTTCAGTTGCCACCACCTTTCCTGCAGTCAAATAATCAATTTCCTTAAAGATAACATCGTCTGGTATTAACTCCTTTTTCCATTGAATATAAGAACGCTTCATAAAGTTTGCAAGGTCAGCGAACAAAGCATTTCGGCGATTTTCATCAATCTCCACCTCCAGTTCCTTAAGTATGCTCTCGCTTATCTTTCCGTAATGCCTGAATCTAATCGAATTATCAGAATAAGGCAATCTTTCTGGCTTCTGCGATTTTATTTCTTTAGTAAGAACTGGGTACGGCCAATCGATATCCAGCTTGAAACCAGCCATTTCGGACAACTGATCCCACAGTTTTTTCTTATAGTCGGTTTCCTCCCTAATGCTGGGATTCATATTCTCCATTATTGCAACTATCGTCTTTGCGGCACGATTTCTTTCCTCCCTATCAGCCAAAGAGCAGCAATAATCTACCATCTGCTGAATGATTCTTCCATATTCAGGAATCCGTAAGCTAGGTCTCTGTGTATTATAATCCATTCCTTTGATTATTTGCAGACGCAAATTTAGTTTAAGATTTGTAATTTAGCAAACTTTAACAACAATGTTTTGGTATCTCCGCTATCAAACGAGACAATTAATTTTGTGTCATCGCCATCGCCAATCCTCTTAATAATTTGACCTTCGCCAAACACCTTGTGTTTTATTCGTATACCTTCGACAAGCTGGCTGGCATCGGCCACATCGGCAACCGGCTTTGCTGAAAGCTTTTCAAGCGGGACAAGATTACGCTGTCTAAAAACAGGACTTGATTGCTGTGGCTGACTTGTAAAGCCCGAAGATGGCATATATGTCTGTTTTCTCTGGAAGCTATTATATCCGGTGAAACCATCATTAAAGGCAGCGGAAATTGGATTTACCGCCTGTCCATGCCAATCTACATACGACAAATCAATGTCTTTCAGGAAACGGCTTGGCGCCATCGGCGTTAGTTTTCCGAAACGGAACCTGTTTTCTGCATAATAAAGTATTATCTCTTTCCTTGCCCTTGTGATTGCAACATAAAACAAACGGCGTTCCTCTTCCAATTGACGAGGATCCATAACAGTCAATGCTCCGGGGAATAGATTTTCCTCCACTCCAGCCACAAACACATTATCGAATTCCAGTCCCTTTGACGAATGTATTGTCATCAGCGAAACACGATTCAGCTCCCCATCATCCGGCTCTTCCAAATCGGTCAACACCGACACCCGTTCCAGATAGGTAAAAATGCTAGTAGATTCACCTGACTCCAAATTGGTTTCGTAAAACATCTTGACACCATTCAGCAATTCCTGAATATTTTCGCGGCGGCTTTCTCCTTCGGGTGTCTTATCGGCTATCAAATCGACCTCCATTCCCGACTTTGTGAACACTTCGGATATAAAGCTATACGCATCAAGTTCCTCCGACTTTTCGGAAAAGCCATCAATCATAACAGCAAAATCCTTTAACCGCTGGCGGGTAGGTCCGTTAACATCCATCAGGCATCTTTCCGGACAAGAAATCACATCCCACAACGGCATTTGCTCTGCCATAGCGGCAACCTTATCAATTGTCGTCTGTCCTATCTTTCGCGACGGATAATTGACAATTCGACGAAATGCCTCAACATCGCCATGGTTGATTGCAAAGCGTACATAAGCAAGCAAATCCTTGATTTCCTTACGCTGATAAAACGACAGTCCGCCAAAAACCTTATACGGTATGGTCTTGTTACGAAGAGCCTCCTCAAGAATTCTCGACTGGGCATTGGTTCTGTACAGCACAGCGAAATCGGAATATTCGACTCCCAGATTATGCATTTCCTCAATTTTCCTTGCGATGTCGATTCCTTCCTTTGTATCCGAAACCGTCTGGAAAATCTGAACCTTGCTGCCAGCTTCATTTTCCGAAAACACGTGCTTTTGTATCTGCTCCCTATTTTTCCTGATCAACGAATTAGCAGCATCAACAATGTTTTGCGTACTACGGTAGTTCTGTTCCAACTTAAAAAGCCGATAGTCGGGATAATCATTCTTGAAATTCAATATATTTTGAATTTCTGCGCCTCGGAACGAATAAATGCTCTGGGCATCATCGCCAACGACAAACAAACGTCTGTTCAGTTCCGCAAGGCGTCTTACTATAACATACTGGGCGCGATTTGTATCCTGATACTCGTCGACGAGATAATAATCGAACATCTGCTGATATTTTGCCAGCACTGCAGGGAAATCCCTGAAGAGTATATTTGTATACAACAGCAGATCATCGAAGTCCATTACGTTTGAGCTTTTGCACTTGGACATATATTTCAGGTAAATCTGTCCGAATTCAGGAATATGTGCAGCCCTATCGTCCGACACATATTCAAGGTTACGCATATAAGAATTTGGCAGTACGAGGTGGTTCTTGCAAGCAGATATCTTGCTGAAGATATTCTTGTACTTGTAGTGTTCCTCGTCTAGATTCATTTCCTTGATAATGTTTTTCACAAGCCCTTGGGAATCCGACGTGTCGTATATTGTAAAATTGCTTGTAAATCCGATTTTGTCCGCCTCGAATCTTAATATTCTACCGAAAATGGAGTGAAAGGTACCCATCCACAAAGCATGAGACGCATTATATCCAAGGAGTGAATCTATTCGTTCCTTCATCTCCTTGGCCGCCTTGTTGGTAAACGTCAACGCCATGATTCTATGGGGATTCATACCCCTTGATATCAAATAAGCAATCTTGTGAGTCAAAACTCTAGTTTTTCCGGACCCAGCGCCAGCAATCACAAGACTTGGCCCATCGCCATATAGAACAGCTTCCTTCTGTGATTTGTTAAGACCTTTTACAAAGATATTTTCAGTTTCCATCATCAATTTATTCTGATGACAAAAATACAAATGAATACCTCTGATTTTTATAGGCGGAAAATAAACTTATCAACAATTTTAATTTTGTGATTTACGTTGTTCCCTTCGATATTCCCTATTTAGATTAGGGTTGTACTTATTACCGAAATGATATGCGATATACATTGACCACATAAAATTTTTAGGCTGGTTGTACATGATAGTTACCGGCATGTAATATAAGTCGAATATCGCGCCAACTTCAATTGCGCTTATCGACATAGCATCCTGGGCGAAATCGAAAGAAAACGCCAGTTTCAAATAGTTTCCGGGGCGCACCTTTGTCTCGCGGATTCCCGTAGCAAACGGAGCTTTTGTCACCAAGTCCATTGCTCTGCCCGAATAATATTCCTCAAACCTGCAAGTGTCGAGGTAATAGTACACCTCCTTGTTAAAGACAGAAACGCTATCTACCATTATATAATATACCGGCTTCTCGAATGCGAAGGAGAATCCGACATTGGCTTGCAGATGTATCGATACGCTATTTTTATCCCTTTTCTCGAACAGCATCCGGTTGTATCCGTAGCCGACCCTGATATTATGTACAGAATTATCCTTTCCAAACACAAACTTCTTTACCCCCTGGCTATAAGACGCAAAATATGAATTGACCATCTTCACCTCCTTGAGGTTTTTCACATAATCATATTCTACTTCATAATTTCGTCGCAACCGGTAGTTAAGCCTTTGGGCAAATGTATAAACGAAGCCTATACCATTAGTATTTACCTTCAGTCCATACTGATTTACATTATACCTAGAAGTTTCCCTACTATCAACGAACTCGCCTTGTGCATACGACAAGACGGCAGTGGCAAAGCACAAAAAAAGCAGCACTATGATTTTTCTAACCAAAGTCATAATACCGCAAATTTAATAAAATATTGTCACACAATAGTAGTTATGCAACATCTTCCACCTCAACAGGTGCGTCAGAAGCATCACTATATGCAGGGCAATCCTGCGCTGAACTGCACGACCACAATAAAGCCAATGCAAATACAGTTGCCAATAATATTGATACGAACTTCTTCATACTTAAAAATTTTATTCTCTACAAAAGTAGAGGTGAATCATCTAAAAAGCAAATATAGTAATTTATTTTTATTAACAGCCAAAAGTAAATATCAAAAAAAAGGGGAAGCTGTTAGCTTCCCCCCGCTATAGTGTAGAATATTTTTATTCAACAACAATCTTTCTTGTTGCCACCTTATCACCGGCAATTATTCTCAAGAAATAAGTACCAGCAGACATTTCGTTGTCAAAGTCAATAGTAGATTCGCCATTTACAGTCTTTTCAGAAATAATAGCGCCATTAACATTGATCATCTGGCATGTTACAGCACCTTCGAAATTTTCGCACGATACGGAGAACTTGCCATTGTTAGGATTTGGATAGATGCTAAGGCCTGCGAACATTTCATCTTCGATTGAATTCGGGAAGAATGAAATTGTAACATGGTGGTCTTCTTGAACATTGGTAAATGTAATAGTTTCCATTGCATAGTTAGCGATTATATTGCCATCAACATCAAGTTGAGAAATATGATAACCAGCATTCGGAAGGATACGCAGGGTAACGTCAGAACCAATAACAACAGTTGTGTCCTTTGGAGTTACGGTACCACCAGCAGTTGTGATTTCAGCACTTACCTTGAAGTAAGGTCTTACATCCTTGAACTTTGCAGTGATAATATAGTTCTCAGAAATTCCGTTGATTGTGTATACGCTATCAACAACATAAGCAGTACCGGATGTCGGATATCTCATGAAACCATTTACCATTACTGTATCGAGAGCATAATAATCTTCTGGAGTAAATACTACTCTGAATGTTTCTCCTGCGTTAACGATTACAGTACCTTCTGGAAGGACCTCATCGCTTTCGTTTAATACCTCAACTGTGCCGTGTCCACCGATAATAGAAGCGGAAATTGTGTGGATTGTATTACCAGTGATTGTAACATCAACGGTCTGTACTGTTACTGCAGTTGGATTGTTACAAGTAGTTGCTACTCTATCATAGTGAGTCAAACCGTCGCAATTTTCAGCTACGAAAGAAGTTCCGAATTCGTCACCACCGTTTGAACAAGTATAGATTGTTGTTTCAAACTGATATCTACCAGACTGTGTGAAAATCATATTGAAATCAACCTGGCTTTCTCTGTCGATACAATCATTATCGAACATACCCATTGTGAAGGCACCGATAGAATAAGTATTGTTGTTGTATTCAACATTAATATTAGTCATGATTTCGCCGCTAGTCATCTGATATTCGTATTCAGCAACACCAGCAACCATACCGCCGTATGAGAAAACGCCATATCTTGTGAGGTCGCGTGCTACGATTGTTGTAGAGTCTGTGTTCCAGTAAAGGACCTTATAACCTACACCGCAAAGATTATCAACATTACCATTAGAGTGCATTTTCATTCCGAATTCGATAGAATCACCGACTTCGTAAGTATCATTAAGGCCTACAAATTCCATATAAGGACCATTGTAAGTGATTTCCTCGAAAGTAGCAGCCACTTCGTGATTTGCCTCAACATTAAGAATTGTAAAGGTATTTCCTTCCAAACCTTCAGTTGTTTCTACGCCATCCAAAGTAACGGTTGCAAGCTGATATCCATTAGCTGGAATAAACGTTACAGAATAGTCGTCACCGCACTCAACTTCTGTCTGAGCCTCAGAAACAGAACCATTTTCACCTGCAGTAGCGGTAATAGTATAAGTAGCGGTTTCAAATGTTACAGCAACCTCCATGTTGTCCTGAACATTTTCTATAGTATAGTAACCATCTGTATCAACCAATACATCTTCGCCAACAGTTACGCTTGCAATAGCACCTTGGCAAGCAGCCAACGAAATAGCGAATGTATAATTGTCGCCCTGCATTACGGAGTCTGCTTTTGCCGGAGCCATAGAAGTAACAACATTTCCTTCTTCAAGGCCAGTAAAAGTAATCACGTATGTTGGAACAACTACTATTGGAACATTAATTCCGCTAATAGAATCACCTACAGTTGCCTGAAGAACTACAACATCGTTATTATCTACTTCATTGCAATCGGTGAAAGTTCCTACTGTATGCAAATATGATTCATCTTCAACAGAAGCATCATTAATTCTTATGCATATTGTGTATTCGCCGGTTTGAACAAAATCAGCAAAGAATTCTATTGGGCGAACCCTTCCTACACATTCATAATTATCAAAGATACTCATACCAAAAACCTCAATAGGATATTCAGTATCTTCAACGACTACTGTATCGGTAATGACGCCACTACCTGCTGTAATATTACGGGTAACAGCTTCTTCACCTGTCAGCTGTACGCGGTATGAAATGGTTCCGTAATCAGCTACATTTTCAATAACTTCTCCGTTTCTTTTAATTTCATAGCTTATCTTGCACAACTGATCAACAGCTCCGTCCGAATTTACCAGAACATTTACATCTGCAGGGAAACCTGGAGCATACTTTTCTGCTACATTCTGAGAACTAACCGAAATATTCGGAGTTTGAGCTACAGCAAACAACGAAAACATGGTTGCCAGACAAATTAAAATAATACTTCTTTTCATAATTATTTTGAAAATCGAAGACGTTAAATTTCTGTAAACGCACGTCGTCCTCGTTTAACCATGCGTCTATCCAAAATCCTAAATAACTATTTTAAATTCTTGTTAAACATAATTTTACAATCTCTCCTCTTTGCAACTATAGTCCATTTACCATATTTACAAAAAATATCGGACAAAGAAAATACTTTTTATCGAAATAAAAAAATCAAAATGGCAGTATTAAAAAAAATTATCAACCGCTATTTTTAGTATTGTTAAAAAAGGTTGAAACGTATATCAAAAAAAAGAGGTCGCAATTCACTGCGACCTCCCTATAAGTAATTTATACCGGTTATTTCAAATGGTCATCGAAATAACGTGTGATAGTTCTCATTAGATGCACCCTATCAAGGCCTCTAACATTATGTTCGTGGTTTGGATATACGAAATAATCGAGCAGCACCTTGTTTTCTATACATTTATTTACAAACTGCAAGCTATGTTGCCAAACAACAACAGGGTCGATGCAACCATGGATAATCATAAGGCGGCCTTTCAGCTTGTCGGTCTTGTTCAACAGGCTTGCCTTTTCGTAACCTTCGGGGTTTTCCTGCGGCTTGTCCATATAGCGTTCTCCGTACATTACCTCGTAGTACTTCCAATCGATAACCGGACCACCAGCTACGCCGACCTTAAAGATATCCGAACAGTCGGTCATCAATGTTGTTGTCATAAATCCGCCGAAACTCCATCCGTGAACGCCAAGGCGGTCCATATCGACATAGCCAAGTGAACGCAAGAAATCGACGCCCGTAAGCTGGTCTCTTGTCTCAACGGTTCCCAGCTGGCGATGTATAATGCTCTCAAACTCGAACCCCCTATTAGCAGAACCTCTATTGTCGAGAGTGAACATCACATAACCTTCCTGTGCCATGTAGAAGTCCCACGCCGAAGCTCCGCCAAAACGAGAATTTGTTATCAGTTGGGCATGCGGACCTCCATATACGTAAACAATTGCCGGATATTTCTTGTTCGGATCAAAGTCTGGTGGAAGAATCAAGCGATAGTACAAATCTGTCTTTCCGTCATCTGCCTTCAGCGTACCGATTTTCATGGTTGCAAGGTCATAGTCGGCAAGAGGATTATTTGCCGTCAACAATGTATTTAAAACCTTGCCTGTGGAAATCTGATACAGCTTTATTTCACGCGACACCGTTGTCGACTCATACGAATCGGCCAGGTACTCGCCATCGTTCGACAGGACTGCATCATGTTTTCCATTGTTTTCGCCAATCAAAGTCATGTTGCCGGTTGCAATATTAACCTTGTATACCGTAAAATCGATTGGAGATTCGGCATTTGCATTTATAATAATATCCTCATTCTTATTTGCGAAGCCATAAATTTCCTGTACCTCAAAATTACCTTTGGTAATCTGCGAAATCTGCTTGCCGTCCGTACCATATAAATATAGGTGCCAGAACCCATCCTTACGCGACCAATATATAAACTTTTCGGAATCATTAGGCAAGAATGTCAAAGGATGCTGTGGCTCTACATAACGGTCGTTCTTCTCCTCGAACAGCATCTTGTCCAACTTTCCTGATTTTGCATCGTATCTGCACATCTTCAAATGATTCTGCTCACGGTTCAAAATGCCGACATAAATGGACTTTTCGTCCGGGCTCCATGTAACAGATGTCAGGAACTGATCTTTGGGGCCGGCAATGTCAAGGTAATTCACCTTTTTTGACTTCATGTCGAAAACGCCAATTGTTACCTCCTCGCTATCCATACCAGCCATACAATATTTTTCAGGAACCATTTTGGCAACGCGTTCATTTACATCTACTATAGGATAATCAGAAACCTTACTGTTGTCCTTGCGGTAAAATGCCAAATAGTTTCCATTAGGCGACCAGAATATTCCGCCCTCAATGCCGAATTCATTGCGGTGAACCGTCTGTCCATACACAATATTCGTATTGGGAGCACTACCTACCGTTAGGACCTGCTTGCCTGTCTTTACATACAAATTATTGTCCACCGTGTAGGCAACACATGAGTTTGCGGCACAATATGTAGCATTTTCCAGTTCACCATCGCAAGCGACAACCTTCTTTACCGACTTGGACTTCTTGGAGAATTCGAACACGACAACAGAATTGTCTGCACGGAATTCAATTTCATTTTTCGACAGCCAAGAATATGCCGGATATCTTGTCAATGATGGCAACGAATTCTTCATCAGCTCGCTGTTAATCTCATCAATTGTAAGCAGCACGTTTGTCTTCTTATTGTCGAACGACACTTCAATAAGGTCGCGACCATCCCATTTCGAAATCGTCTTGGCTTCGGGACGAATATTCAATCCGTTTATATCTTCCGGACTCAACTCACGCCATACGCCAACAACAGCATCGTCGATAGTCAGGCTTTTCTTCTGTGCATTAGCACACAGAGGCACCATTAAAATAATGGCAAGAACTATTAAAGCAAAATTTCTCATCTCAATAAATATTTATTTTCTTTGCACGCAAAAATACTCAAATAGATGAAGTTTTACGAATACATTTTATTATTTTTTCAAGCCACGATTACACTACTTACCGTTGCATGCAGCGAATGCAGCAACAGCGAATACACGGAAGACAACAACACCGACAGCATACCGACAATAAACGTCGCTGACATCAACGATACGAACTCCGACGCGGACAGACGCGAAGACAGCATCCTTCAGTCACTGGGAATGGTCAGAATAGACGACTCGCTTCCGGAAGTCATAGTGGACATAAAATATGCCACCGACGACAATTTTATTGGATTCGATTTTTACAGTGGCTTCAAACACGCATACGTACAACCAGAATGTCTTGCCAAGCTGAAGAAAGCATACATGTTACTAAGGCAAAAAGACTCGACACTTACATTCGTAATATTCGACGCGGCAAGAAGCATAGAGTCGCAACAATTAATGTGGGACAGCATAGTACCGCCTCCAGGATACGGAAGAATCAATTTTGTTGCCGACCCGAGCAAAGGATCCATCCACAACTACGGCATGGCACTTGACATAGGAATTGCAGAGCTCAGCGGCAACTATCTTGACATGGGCACGAAATTCGATTATTTTGGAGAATTAGCCTATCCACGTTTCACCGAGCACTTCCACAACATAGGAGAACTTTCCGACGAACAATACCACAACAGGAACTTGCTGATGGACATCATGAAGCAAGCAGGCTTCTTCGTCTCAAAGTCAGAATGGTGGCACTACAATGCAAGCGGACTGGAAAGAGCCAAACGCACCTATGAAATTTACAGTCTTTCGAGCAACTAGACGCATTTTACGTTCAATTTGCGGCACAAGGCCTCCAAAGTCTCCCTATTGTCGGTTATTACCAGCAATATATCATCCAGCAGCACAATAGTCTTTCCTGTAGGAACAAAGAACCCATTCCCCCGCTTTATCATTATAACCAAAGTGTTTGTTGGCATCTCAAGATCCATAAGACGTAACATTTTTTTCCAACACATAGTTCACAAAACGCTACAAATAAAACTTTTTCTACCCTCATTATTTACCATGTTTCGCAACGCAAAAAATTATCAACATTTAGTTGTTAATTAAAATATTTCCTATATCTTTGCATCGTTGTTTTTGAGTAAGAGTTTTGTGTATGGGTATTGCTTGACAGATGCCCATATTTTTTTATTCAGACATGAAGCGCATAGTATCAACTATATTAGCCTTAGCATTTACCTTCTGCATCGCGACATCAGCAGCAACCGCACAAGATGCCGACGGCAGAATCCGCATCAGCAACACATCAATCACCATCATTCCGCCAAGGCACTTCGAATACGACCCACACACAGACAGAATTGCACACGCAGGATCATTAGCATCCATACATGTCTCAGAAGTCAAAGGAACCGGCTACAAAAAAATAACGGACAGAATAACAAGAGATTACCTAAAAAGTCAAGGCCTCGACCTTACCGACAGGGAGTACACGAAAACGCAGAACGGCAACGACGCGACCATATTTAGATGCAAATTCATGTCGCACGACGACAAGGGGAATGCCTTGGAATTCGAACGCCTAATGTTTTTTTCCGGCGAACAAAACACAATCTGGATTACCGCCGATTATCCAACCTGCATGAAGAAACTTATCGGAGAAACCATACTAAACAGCATTCTATCGGCACAGCAACAATAAAACTCCGACCCTACACAAGCACCCGTTCCCCCAACCAACATTTTTAACATTTTTTTTAATGTTATTTTGCATATATTAAAAAT
Source organism: uncultured Bacteroidales bacterium (assembly GCA_937899245.1). Classification (GTDB taxonomy): domain Bacteria; phylum Bacteroidota; class Bacteroidia; order Bacteroidales; family ML635J-15; genus Bact-19. Next base: position 35,345 of record CALDKB010000051.1, read on the forward strand.
AATAGTAAATTTGCAGTCAAGTGTTACTCTATAAATAGTATGATTATGGGCAAAGAGTTTACAAAAAAGTTAATCATTGTTGCATCTGCTATATTGCTATCAAGCAGCGCTTTACTAGCGCAACAGTTGCCGTTGTTCAGTCAATACATGATGAACGACTTTTACATAAATCCAGCAATTGCCGGCACCAAAGATTATGCGCCTATCGTACTTGGCGTTCACAAGCAATGGGTCGGCATGAAAGAGGCACCATCAACACAGACTGTATCGGGACACACATCGCTGTACCACAAAACAATGGGTCTTGGCGGCATATTATTCCACGACAAATACGGACCTTCTAGCGAAATCGGCTTCAAGGCTATTTATTCTTACATATTCCAAGTAACACGTCACGACAAGATTTCGTTGGGTATCTCGGCAGAATGCTACCAATACAAACTTGACCAAAGAAATTTTGACCCCACATGGTACGACGATCCTTCTCTTACATACCTGATTGAAAAAACCATTATTCCGGATGCTTCTTTCGGTGTTTACGCATACGGCAAGCATTACTACGCAAGCTTAACTGCAGCAAACCTTTTCCAGTCCAAGATGAAGGTCAACCAAAACATTAAGGACAACAAAATGGTTAGGCACTACTTCCTTTTTGGCGGCTACCGTTTCGTTTTTGAAAAAAACAACAAGATTGACTTTGAACTCGAACCATCGGTAATGATGAAAATGACAGAACTTACACTTCCTCAATTCGATATCAACCTGAAGTTCTTCATAAAGCAGGACTACTGGTTCGGTGTTTCTGTTCGTCCAAAGGATTCTTTCATTGTTAACGTCGGTGTCAAATACAAACAATACTATTTCGGTTATGCTTACGACGTTACATTCAGCGACCTTTCAAATTACACATGGGGTTCTCAAGAATTCATTTTCGGTGTAAACATCGGCGAAAACAACCGCAAGCACCGCAGTTTCTTCTAGAAAACAATTTTATTACATAACAAAAAAAGAGGATTTTTCAATCCTCTTTTTTGTTATTATTATTTGTTATTATTAGATACGATCCGTTATTTCACTTCTGATCCTGCAATTGCCTAATAATATTTTCGATGTAGGTCAGAATTTCCTCCTGCCCCACTTTCGACACAGCAGAACTAACTATCATGTCGGGCAGCGTCTCCCACGATTCTAGCAACGACTGCTTATAGGTCTCTATATTAGCGGAAAGCGCATTTACACCCAGCTTATCTGCCTTTGTAAATATAATTGTAAACGGCACCCTGCTAGCTCCAAGCCAATTGATAAACTCCACATCTATCTGCTGGGGTTCATGACGGCAGTCAACAAGGACAAACAAGTTGACCAGATTAGGGCGATTCAAAATATAACCGTCAATCATATTTTTAAACGCAGCCCGCTGAGTCTTCGAAACCTTTGCGTAGCCATAACCCGGCAAATCGACCAGATACCACGACGAATTAATTACAAAGTGATTTATCTTCTGTGTCTTTCCCGGACTGGCTGATGTTTTCGCCAACTTTGAATTAGAAGTCAACATGTTGATCAATGAAGACTTGCCAACATTAGAACGACCAATAAAGGCGAATTCGGGCAAATTTGTCTGAGGGCACCTGCGATAGTCCTCGTTCGACATCAAATATTCGGCTGTTTTTATCTGCATATTAAAATTTTATCAAGCGTTCAACATCGCCAAACAACTGGTCACCAGAAGTCGGCTTAGACACTATGTTCATATTCTTGTCGACAATAAACATCGACGGTGTGGCATAAACTGCATATTCCGAAACAATCTTTCCATCCCACCCCATGAAATCGGATGCGACCTTCAACGAAATGCCATTATTCCTAATGAATTTTCTTATTTCAGACTCTTCCTCATCAATACTAATAGCGACGACATCCATTTTTGCTCGCTTAAACAAAGGCGCCGCCTCATTGATACGCGGAATTTCCTGCTTGCAGTTCTCGCACCATGTAGCCCAGAACACAACTAGAGTATAATCAGACATCATCCCCGACAAAGACACATCCTCGCCATCCAAGGTTTCTATTTCAAAATCTGGAGCTTTGGCCCCGATACGGAGATCAGTATAATTTTTCACCCTTGTCTTAAGATTATCGCTTTGTGCGGAGCACGAATTCCCATATTCCATGCTAAGCTGATACAAATTGTCGTACATTTGCATTGTCTCAAAGCCCGTAAGGATATAATCGAACATCTTGTCGAATATTTCGCCAGGACCCTGCTTTAAATAGTCAAGAAGCTCCCTTGCCGCATTAGCATATTCCGACGGCTCATACAACTTTAAATAGTTGACTATAAAATGATGATATGCATTGGAATTCAATAATTCCATATCATTCATCGGGAAGTTCTTGGCCAGAAAATTCATCTTTTTTTCGCCAGATTCGGAAATATTAAGATTGATTTCCTCAAAATAAGACAAGTAGCGATGAGCAAATGTTCCGGACTTCATCTTTACAGCCTTATCGAGACAAGTATTCATCAAACCGGTTTCCTTGCTTAATTCCTTTTCCACCGTCGACAGGAAATCGCCTTCGGGGTAGATCTTAACGAGTTCTCTCAATATGCCAATCTTGTACTCTGAAAGTTCCGACTGTGAAACATAAGCATAGAGCTGCTGGTTTTCTGGCGATTCGAGCACATGCATCGACGACTTCATATTTCTAACATTCGTCTCTATCCTGATGTTTTCACCGCTGTAGATAATATCGAAATAATCCTTATTGTCGGCATGAACCCGATACAACCCGACCTCCTGATTTGTGAAATTAAAGACGAACTCTCCATTTGCATTCGTCGTCATAGTCTCAACGACCTTGCTATCGTCGCCAAACTGTTCGCACAAATATAGACGACCAAAGGAATATCCGTTAATCTTGCCGCTGAATGTACATTGAGCCGACAAGACTACTGGCAATAGTAATAAAAAGGCAGAAAAAAAGATATTCTTCATACTGTATAAAAACAAAAAGAGACTGCAAATATAATACAGTCTCCTTTATATCCAATAATATTAACTATCTAGCACATGTTTCACAATACAAAGTCTTAGCCTTTGTGTTTACAAAAGTCTGCTTCGACAACTTGTCGCCCTTAAACAAGTCGCAGAAATATTTGGAGTCCATCTGTTTCAAGCGTTCAAGAGCCTTTACGAAATTGTTGGAATGAACTTTATATTCGACCTTTGAGCAAACTGTTACGTAAGTGCTGATGTAAACCAAAGGAACTCTTTCGTCTTCAATCCACGGTTCGAGCAAATGAATTGCATATTCGTAATCCGAATGGTTGATGAAAATACTAGCAAACTTAAGTGAATTTTCCCATGTAAGCTTGTCGAACTTAATAATTTCCTTCATCTTTTCAAGGCACTTGACAACTGTTGGATGATCGTAACCGCATGAATCCTTATAGATATCCATTACCTGATATTGCAATTCAATGTTTAGCAAGTCGACCATATCCATATTGATAGGAGTGTTGTACAACTTATCTACTCTTGCCTGCAGCTTATCAACATAAGCCTCGTCCTTAAGGTCGTTAACTTCGATTTCGCAGAGCACGTCATTGTAATCGACATATACATTTGCGATATCGGTATTGTAAAGCTGGTCAACCCTATCGCGATAGTCCTCATCGAGAGGATCGCTGTAGATGAACTGAGTCAACCATACCTTATTCATATTAAGGCCGACAAAATCGTAACCTTCAGGAATATTCATATCGGCTACAGCCTGATCGTCGTATCTACCGGAAACAACCTGCTTCAAGATGTACTTCTGGATTGACAAAGCCAAATCCAGCTGCTTTGCTTCTACCGCCTTGTTGAACTGCTTGAGCACATACTTCTGTTCCTTCTTGGCATCTCTCAAGTCGTAAGTGATATCGATGTCGATATCAGCGTAACGAGTTTCGCTCAAATAAGGTTCGAGTTTCTTCTGGTTTGAATTAACATAATTGATAGCTGCATTCAAATCCATATCTTTCAACTGTTCAAACTGTGTTCCTGTTACAGCTTCCTGCAGGTCCTTCAGGTTTGGTGATGTTTCAATTGAATCGATTATGCTAGCATTCTGATTTTCCTCCAAAGCCTTAACAATGCTTTCGGCACGTTTTTGCTGGAGTTTTGCATTTGTTGCAGCAGAACCTTCCAACGAAGAATAAGCTCTGATGAAGATTTTGTCGATAAAGAAATCAGGTTCATTCAATGTAGCAATAACCTTTGCCATTTCTTCTGGCTTGTAATCGTACTTACCCTGTTCGAACTTAATTCTGAAGTTGAATTTTTCCTTGGTTGCCTTAGGTGTGTATTCCTTCATGCCACTAGCCAGCACTGTATCAGGCAAAAGACCAATCTTTGGAACAAAGTCATAAATCTTCTTGTCTACATAAGACTGTGGAATGTTTGCACAAACAGATTTCTCCTTAATAACCATAAGGTTCATTTCCACATCTTGAGGATTCAAGGTTGTCGGGAAGAGACCAAGGACAGTTTCAAGCTTAGTAACTTTGTTTCTGCGACCTTCGCCCGGAGCGAGATTCTTCTTATAGATTTTCTTTGACCAAACCCTCTTGGTCATGTAACCTTGGTTATTTCTAGAATAGTCGACATAGTTGTCTTCTCCGCACTTGAATTGTTCCAGCTGAATGATATCAACAGCGAGAGCATCCTTAGAACCCTTCATGAAGCGTTTGAATTTCTTAAGGTCGTTATATTTGAAAACGATTTCGCCATTATCGTTTACCGACAGACCTTCCTGCAAATCCCACATGTTTGGCATCTTACGGTATACCCTCTTGCAGAGCTTTTCGTCGTATGGCTTCAAGCCATATTTCTTGGTAGTAATCGGCTGTGCCAACGTTACAGTCGGTGTGCTGGCGCCATCGATTCTCAAAGGTGTAATAGACGCATAGTTGCCGACAAACATTGAAATGAAAACCTTTTTCTCATCAACCTTGGCTGCAACGCCTGCGAAAAAGTATTTTTGTCCTGCAATAATTTTCTGAGGCTTTCCTGCGCTCCAACGAGACACGATCTGGTTGGCAACTTCATCGTACGATATGTATTCGTTCGAAACCTTGATAGTAATTTTACCTGCAACCTCTGCACCAACGCCAGTACCGCCTGCATCTACAAGATAGCTCTTGTAATCGTCGGTCTTGGTATCCTGCTTGGCAATCATGTAATCAACATGTGCCTTAGCCGGTGATACAAAGAATTCATTTTGTTCAAACCCCTCAAGTCCCAAAGAATCAAGGTATGAATTTACCTTGCCAATCAAAACTTTTTCAAATAATTTCTCCTTAAAGTTGGCCGGATTAATCTTGTCGTCGCTATAAACGCCATCCTCCATAAACCGTTCTTGCGATATCGCTGTGATAGACAAGCTCATAAGAAGCAATGCCGCAAAGAAAAAACTAAAAATCCTTTTCATTTAGAGTATATTTACTTTGTTAATATTATTTTTGCCGAAGATATATTTTTTTAAGCAAACTGAGATGACTTTTTTGACTCTCTTTTTAACAATTTATTAATATGGAAGAGATTAGAATCGACAAATACCTATGGACGGTAAGAGTCTATAAAACAAGAAGTTTGGCAACCGAAGAGTGCAAAAAAGGACGCGTACTTATTAACAACACGGAAGTCAAGCCTTCGAGAATTGTTAAAATAGGCGAGCTAATTGACGTAAAATGTCCACCGATTATCAAAAGCTACAAAGTATTGGGAGTTTCGGCCAACAGAGTATCGGCCACAATCGCCAGAACCCTGGTGGAAGACATTACACCTCAATCAGAAATCGACAAGCTTAAAATGCTTAACAACACATTCGAGAAACGCGACCCAGGAACTGGAAGACCAACCAAAAAAGAACGCAGACTTATTGAAAAATTCAGAGAATTATGATAATTGCAGAATTAAAAAAGAAGGAAAATATTGTCGAGTACATCCTGTACATGAGACAACTTATGGACATAATGAGAGCCAACAATCTGGACATAAACAAGATAGACGAACTGCTGGTATCAAAATTTGAAGTTAGCCAGAAAGAGAAACTGAAGATCCGCGACTGGTATCAGAACCTTATCGACAAAATGACAGAAGAGGGTGTTGCACAAAACGGCGACACCAGGGACATAAAGGACCTGATGGAACTCCTGAACAAAATCCACCTTGCAATGCTCGACGACAAAAACGAATATCGCCACCACGAACTTTACTCATGGGCGAAACCTAATATCGAAGAATACAAGAAACTTTCAAAGAGTGTCAGCAACAACGAAATTGAAATATGCATCGACGCCATGTATGCTCTACTTCTGCTAAAGCTTCAAAAGAAAAGCATCTCGGAGGAAACTGCACAGGCGATGCAAACATTCGGCTCGCTGCTTGCCAACATTGCCGACGTGTACAAGAAGATAGAGTTATAGGCACTGCGGATGCATAAAAAGCTGAACAAATTTACGAAAACAACAGCAACAGAACATCCTACAGCGATGCGCAATGTCGTACCGAACGAATACTGTGCAGGAAACGAACATTGAATCCATTAGAAATATCCTTCAAAAATGAAGCATTATGTAGCCAACGGAATAAAATGTTACAGCGATTTCCGTCTACTTCCCGACGGATTCATTGCCATAACTTTATTTGGGCGTGTATTTTTCAGAATGAAAGCCGAAAAGCTTGAGGAATACCTTTTGTCGCCTACCGGCTCAAGGATTATCAACCACGAAAGGATACACACTCTTCAGGCGAAAACTTTCAGGACCAGCTACCTTGGATTTTACATCTTCTATATATGGTATTGGATTGCCGGCATTTTCAAGCACGGGACTAAAAATCATAAGGCATACTACAGCATACCATTTGAAAAGGAAGCATACGCAAACGAAAATGATTTCGGCTACGCATCTTCAAACTGGAAACAATACAGATAATCTATTTTTTCTCCATCAAGACGATATTCTCGACATGATGAGTCTGTGGAAACATGTCAACAGGCTGGATTTTCACTACCCTATACAAGTCTGAAAGCATCTGAACGTCACGCGCTTGCGTAGCTGGATTACAGCTAACATAGACAATCTTGCATGGAGAAACTTTCTTAAGCACATTAATGACATTCTCGTGTACGCCAGCCCGCGGAGGATCAAGGATTACCGTATCGGGACGACCATTTTCATCCATAAACTTTTCTGTTAGGATATCTTTCATGTCGCCGACAAAAAACGAAGCATTGGTAATACCATTTGTTTCCGCATTTATCTTTGCATCTGCAATTGCCTCCGGAACCGACTCAATACCAACAACCTTTCGACAATATCCGGCCACGAAATTGGCTATTGTCCCTGTTCCTGTATACAAGTCATAAACGATTTCATCTGGCTTAACGTCAGCATATTGAACAGCGGTACGATACAATTTCAGCGTTTGCTCGGTATTTGTCTGGAAAAAAGACTTCGCATTAATCTTGAACTTCAATCCATCCAAATTCTCGAATATATAGTCGCGACCTTTCCAGCAGACGACATCCAGGTCGTAAATTGTATCGTTAAGTTTATCGTTTATCACATACTGCAAAGATGTCAACTCGGGGAACTTAGTGTCAATAAATTCCATCAGCGAATTGATAAGCGGCCGGTTGTCCTTAGCAAACACAACCACAACCATTGACTCGCCAGCCGTCGTTGTCCTAACCATAAGGTTACGCATTAGACCTTCGTGCGTATGGCAATTGTAATAGTCGTACCCCTCGCGCCTTGTATATTCTCGTACAGCATTCCTTATTTCGTTTGACGGGTCGCGCTGCAACCAGCACTTCTCGACGTCCACAACCCTATCGAACATGCCTTGGACATGGAAACCAAGACCTTCGGCATCGCGGCTGAACTTGTCGACCGGCATATCATCTGCATCAAACCAGCGACGATCAGCGAAAGTGAATTCCAACTTGTTTCGATAGAAATTCGTATTGTCGGCCCCAAGTATACCGTTTACCGGCACATCCTTAATGCCTCCGATGCGCGATATCTGGTCGGCAACCTGTTTCTGCTTGTAGTACAACTGTTTCTCGTACGGAAGCATCTGCCACTTGCAACCGCCACACGTCTCAAAATGCTTGCAAACTGGCGCAACCCTATCGGCAGACGGCTTAACAATCTCAAGAAGCTTAGCTTCCGAGTAAGCCTTGCGAGTACGGGTAATCACAACATTTACGATATCGCCAGGCACAACGCCCTTTACAAAAATCACAAAATTATCCTTGCGACCGACAGCAACACCTTCGGCAGCAATATCGGTAATTTCAAGGTCCTCGACTATTTTATTTTTCTTCTTTGACACTTTATTTGCACTTAACAATTAGCCGATATTGGAAATCTTCTGGAGCTGCTTAAAGTCCAGCACCTTAATTTTACGTCCCTCAAGAGCGATAACGCCTTCGCCGGCAAAAGTCGACAAGGTTCGAATAGCATTGCTTGTTGTCATATTGCTCAAGTTGGCGATATCATCACGCGAAAACTGGGCGTTTAGCGTCACGCCGTCATCACAGAAGCCATAAGTATCTATCAGGCAAAGCAACGATTCCGCCAGTCGGCCGCGAATATGCTTCTGGGTAAGATTAACGGTACGAGTATTTGAAACTCCGAGTTCGGTAGCCAGCGACTTTAATATTGCGAATGTCAAGTTCGGATCATTCTTCATTACATAGAACAAAGCCGACTTTTCTACCGTACAAGCCACAGACGGCTCCATTGCCACAGCCGATGCATGATAGTTCTCACCAGCGAACAAAGCACGGTAGCCGATAAAACCACAAGGCCGCGAAAGACGCACTATCTGTTCCCTACCGCCTGCGCCTTCCTTGAATATCTTGACCTTACCGTCGGAAAGACTGATAAGTCCACCAGGCTTCGATGCCTCAAGAAACACCATCTCGCCCTTCTTGTACGACTTGCACGTAGTATGCTCACGCAAAAACTCCTTCGCCTCCTTAGAGATGCCATAAAACACCGACTCAGGCGAATTGAATAGTTTATCCTTAGCTATCTGTTCAATATCCATACGAATGATTTTTTCCGCAAAGATAAAAAAAATAAAAATGAAATTTGACATGAGGTCAAATTATTCTCCGCACCCTTACATATAAATAATATAAGCACAAAAAAACAACCTAATCTGTTCGTAACTTTTTTTGACAAAAGACTTGCCAGTTGAAAAAAAACAATTACATTTGCTTCGTTAATTTTAAATTTTTAAACGATGAGAAAACTTTATTTACTTATGGCCGTTGTACTCATTTGCGGTACAGCAATGGCACAGCTTTCAAGCAAGGCATTGACTATGAAGGCAAGAACAAGCAACAACCCTGTAAAGGGTCTCATGCTTAACAACCAAAAGGATGAAACTCCAGTATGGAACTGCGACTTCGAAGGAACACAGACATGGGCATTCGGAAACGATGCAGCTGAAGGTGTTACAAACTGGTCTGTAGTTACAGTTGCTACTTACCCAACATCTCTTGGAGAACTAGGACAAGGCTGGTATCTTTTCCCACTAAATCCTGGTGACACAGCTTACAACGAAACTCCAGAACACTGGGCATTAGTTGATTACATCACTCCTTTGATAAATGGTGGAACACAAGCAATGGCAGAAAAGGCATATATCGAATTCTCTGACATTGACCTTACAAGCACTACATCACCAAAGATTTCTTTCATCTCTACTTTCCGTAGACTTAACAGCGTACACTGCTATGTTAAGGTTTCTATCGATGGTGGTGCAACATGGACTGACCATGAAATTTTCACCGAAATTCCAAGCAATGGCAATCATGAAATCTACAGAAGAGAAGTTCTTATTCCAGAAGCTGGCGGACGCAATGAAGTAAAGGTTCGTTTTGAAATGGATTACGAAAAGGAACAGGCAAGCAACCAGATGGGATACGGCTGGAACCTTGACGATATCAAGATTTTCGAAACTGCACAGAACAACTTAACTGCAGTTTACGGCAGAATGAGCATGTTCGGATACCTTGACTACAGAAATATACCAGAAAACTACTGGACAAACATAACTGATCCTCAGGAAAGAAGAGATTACGCTTACCAGATTTATGACCCATATGCACAGTCTCCACGTCAGAACTGGATTACTTCTGCTGGTTACGGTGCTTTCAACATCGAAGTTGAAAACAATGGTGCTGCAGCAGCTACTCCTTCAGTTAACGTAAAGGTTACTGCTCCTTCAGGAACTGTAATTTATGACAAGACCGTTACCGGTACACACGCACTTGCTTCAACAGAAGGCGATACTCTTGATCTTGCTACTATCGACGAAGAAAACATGAGCAACTCAACTATCTTCTGGTTCGACGCTGAAACTGAAGAAGACATCGAATTGGGTCGCTACACTGTAACTTACTATGTATTCGAAGAAGGTGCTGAAGATGCAGATCCATCAGACAACACTATCGAACAATACTTCGACATTACTAGCAACAACTACTCTAAGTCTTATGTAGAACCAACAACTTCTGCATCAGTAAACAATTGGACAATCAGCGCAAGCGGTGACGAATTTGGTACAGAATTCATTTACTACTACGAACCAGAAGACATTATGTCTGCTGACCTCTTCATCGATGGCAGAACAACTATTGGTACTTCTGTACAGGCTGTTCTTTACCACATTGACGAAGAAGGTGAACGCATTGTTGCAAGATCTTCTGATATCTACGAAGTAACTGAAGAAATGCTTGACACTTGGACTAACCTTCCATTCTTGAACGAATACTACTTAACTTTTGATGATGACAACCAGTACAAGCAGGTTATTCTTACAGCAAAGGTTATGTGGGACAACGATGATGACGACATCTATTTAGGCGCTAGCGACGTATTGACTACAATTGGACACAATTCATACGAATTCTTCAGCGAATACAATGACGGTACTTGGTACTATGGTGGTGATGATATTGCTATTACATTGCACGAAGGTGAAGGCATTAACGTAAATGCTGCTGAAGCTGAAGCATCTAACTTCTCAATGTATCCAAATCCATCAAACGGTATTGTTAACTTCGCAAACGTAGAAAACGCAACTATCGAAGTTTACAACATGATGGGTCAGGTTGTTGCTACAGTTAACAACGCTTCTGAAAATGCATCTATCGATCTTTCTAATGTTGCAAACGGCAACTATGTAGTTAGAATCGTTAAGGACGGTGCTACTTCTACTTCTAAGTTGAACATCGTTAGATAATTATAAATTAATTATCGAATAAAAATTTAGGGCGGATTTATTCCGCCCTTTTTTTGTTTATAATAAGTTAAAATTATTATAAACAAAATTGCTTGTCGAAAGATTATTTATTTTAAATTTGCTGAATTAACTAAAAAATTTAATCTAATGAAAAGAATTATACTTATTGCATTATGTGCTATTTTGTGTGGCAGCTTGTCTGCACAAATAGAGCGAAACAATTCAAGCATGAAAAAACTTGCAGGCGAAGCAAAGTATGTTAAGGTTACATCAACCCAGAGTTTAAGTCGAGATGGCGACATAGCATGGTCCTGCGACTTTGAGGATGGCTGCCCGAGCTACAATATCTCAAGCACGGCAGATTCAGAAACCGATTGGCAAATCATTCAGGAAAGCGATTATCCGGATGAAATGTTTTCGGGAAACAGATGCTATTACCTTCCTATGAACTTTACCGGACACGCAGGTTGCAATGATCCAAACCAGCAAATCAGCGAAACTCCAGCACACTGGGCATTTGTTGACGCAGGATCCGACCTCTACCCGAGCGCTCCTACAATCAACACAAGCTTGACTTTCGCAGAAATTGACCTTTCTGGCGTATCCTCCCCAAAAGTAACATTTATCCAATCGTGGAAAGTGCTAAACCATTCTAGCGAAGAAATCTTCGTTTCTACATCTACCGACAATGGTGCTACTTGGACCGACCACGCCGTAAACACATCAGACTTAGACTCTTACACATACGTTAATGGTGTTTGCGAAGTTTTGATTCCAGAAGCTGGCAACCATTCTGAAGTTTCTATCCGCTTCACATATACTTGTAACAACCCTGCATGGCACTACGGATGGCAGATTGATGATATCAAAATTATCGAAACTCCAGCAAACAACATTTCGATCGTAAACGGTAGAATGAGCATGTTCGGATACCTTGACTACAGAAATGTACCGGATGAATACTGGACCAACATGACAGACCCTCAGGAAAGAAGAGATTACGCTTACCAGATTTACGATCCATTTGCACAGTCTCCACGTCAAAACTGGATTACATCTGCCGGTTACGGAGCTTTCATGGTTGAAGTTGAAAACAACGGAACAAATACCATTTCTCCTAACATCAACATCAAGGTTGCATCTCCTTCGGGAATTATCGTATATGACAAGACTATTACCGGAAATGCAATCACAACAAACGAAATTGATACTGTTGACTTCGGCACAATAGATGAAGAAAACATGGCAAACTCTACCATTTTCTTCTTTGACGCAGAAAACGAAGAAGATATAGAATTGGGTCGTTACACTGTAACATATTATGCATATGTTGAAGGTGCAGAAGATGCAACACCAGAAAACAACACTATCGTTCAATACTTCGACATTACCGACAACAACTACTCGAAATCATACTACGAGCCAACAGCTTCCTTGTGTGTAACATGCTACACTTCAGCAGCAAGTGGCGACGAATATGGTACAAAACTTACATACTACTACGAACCAGAACAAATAATGTCTGCCGATGTTTATATCGACGCAGCAACAACTGTTGGTTCTTCTGTTCAGGCCGTTCTTTATGAAATAGACGAAGAAGGTGAATATATCATCTCCAGATCCTCTGACATTTACGAAATTACCGATGATATGCTTAACACATGGACAAACCTTCCATTCTTAAACGAATATTACTTAAACTTTAATGAAGGTTACCAGTACAAGCAGGTTATTGTTACAGCCAAAGCACTCTGGGACAACGAAAGCGACAAATTCTACTTCGGAAGAAGCAATGTCCTTACAAACATCGGACACGACTCATACGAATTCCTCTGCGAAGTTGAAGACGGAACATGGTACTACGGTAGCGATGATATTGCTGTAACAATGCACGAAGGCGAAGGTGTTAATCCTACATCTGCAGCAGAAAATGTTTCAAGCAACATTTCCATGTACCCTAATCCTTCTAACGGAATCGTAAACTTCGCAAACGTAGAAAACGCAACTATCGAAGTTTACAACATGATGGGTCAGGTTGTAGCAACAGTTAACAACGCTTCTGAAAACGCATCTATCGACCTTTCAAATGTCGCAAACGGCAACTATGTAGTTAGAATCGTTAAGGACGGTACAACCACAACTTCAAAGCTAAACATCGTTAGATAACATAAATTAACGTATAAGCAAATAGGGTGGAAAATCTCCACCCTATTTTATTTTGTACCAATGAGACCTGCCGCGTTGGACGAGTCCATGATTGTCGCTAGAAAAATTTAGACCTCTTGACAAGATATGGTTTCAGCACCTCATCGACAGGCTTGTTGATGTCTGCTTCAATAAAATCAATACCAAATAATCCACACTTGTATTTAAGCTCCTCTGTCAAGCTAGCAACCTTACTGACATAACCATCGCGCACTTCGGCCGGATTTAGCATCATAGTTGTGTTAGTCTCCAAATCGACAAACTTGTATGGCCTGTTTGCAAAAGCAAACTCCACCTCCATCTTCTTGTCGATAACATGGAAAATAATAACCTCATGCTTGCAATACTTCAAATGCTGCAAAGCGGCAAACAACTGCTCGGTATCACCATCCATAAACATATCGCTAAACAGCACCACCAACGAACGCTTATGGATCATTTCAGCAATCTTATGCAATGTCTCAGCAGTATTGGTGCGCTTCTGCAATTGCACAGAGTCCGGCTTCAAAAAATTACGCATCTCGTTATACATAAGCGACAAATGCACCTGCGAAGATTTTGCGTCGAGATGAAACTTAACATCATCATCGAACAGTGTTAATCCAACAGCATCTCGCTGCCTGTGAAGCAAATACACGAGTGATGCGGCGGCATATATTGAAAACTGAAGCTTATTCATACGCTTTTCGCGATACGGGAAAAGCATTGACGACGACACATCAATGATTATCTGACCACGGAGATTAGTCTCCTCCTCGTAACGCTTAACAAATAGCTTATCAGTTCGTGCGAACAATTTCCAATCGATATGCTTGGTGCTTTCGCCCTTATTATAAAGCCGATGTTCTGCAAATTCGACAGAAAAGCCATGGAAAGGACTCTTATGCAATCCCGTAATAAAGCCCTCGACAACCTGACTGGCCAGAAACTCCAGATTATCGTACTGAGGAAACAATTCAAGATTTACATCCATAACCAAAGACTTTTTACGGGTACAAAAATAACAATTTTCTTATTAATTAAAAGCTTGTTTTTGAACACGGACAAGAAAGACTCACAACAAAAACAGGCGAGAATTCTATCTCGCCCGTTCAACAAAATATAAAAGGAAAACAGAAGACAATTTTAAGAAAGTTTGCCGGCTTTATACTGCTGCACAAGGAATTCGACAGTCTTGTCCGACACCTCAGAGTCGTATGATTTCTTTAAGTCGTTTCCGAAAATCGAAGCGAAAACCTGACAAGTACCAGCAAAGAAACCGCCCTTAACAGTCTTTATAACCTCGTATGCAGTGCTACCACTTTCCCTATCGAGCAACTTAACAAACAAAATACCCTGCGACAAGGTCCACTTGCTCATTATAGGCCTGTAATGAGCCATAATCTGATTTTCTCGCTTGTCCATATATTTGCGGCGCTGACGGTCTGAATCCATTCTGGCCAGGCTATCATCAATTTGGCGATACATAGCCGACACTTCAATGGCATATGGATAAACTTTCTTGAAATTTCTAACGAGCTTATCGTTTCGCTTATTAGCCTTCTTTGCCTTATGCTTACTTGCATACACCTTTACTTCGGGCAGCAGAATCAAATTTTCTGTAGAATTTATCAACGCGTCCACATCAACACCAGAATAATACATCATGGCTGTTTGCGAAAACAAAGAATCTACAGAAAAAAAGCAGACAAGCATTAATATAAATCCGAACTTTTTCATATTCGTAAATTTTACGTTTCTGACATTTTGCAAAATTCGTTCCAAGCTATGTCCTATAACATAATTTTAAGATTTCCACAATACGAAGAACTCACAAAATTATCTTTTAACCAACGACTTAATCAATTTTCCTGCCATTGCAATAGTTACAACGACAGAAAGGAGATCTGCAATAGGAAATGCAATCCACACGGCATCGTACCCAATTGTATTGTAGAAATATTTAGGCAAAATAATCACCAACGGTATAAGGAATATCATCTGCCGCGCAATCGAAAGGAAAAAAGCCGGCCATGCCTTTCCCAATGCCTGAAAAATTCCGGAACCTATCACTTGACAGCCAACAACAGGAATTGCAAGTACAAAAATACGCAGTCCCCTAACACCGATTTCAACCAGCTCCTGATTGGAAGAAAACAACGACAGCAATTGACGAGGAATAGACTCAAAGACAAGCATAGCCAACACGCACAAGACTGTAGAGAAAACGACACCGACCTTAATAGCATCAATAACACGGCCATATTTCCTTGCGCCATAATTATATCCAGCAATTGGCATAAAGCCCTGATTTACACCGAAAATTGGCATAAACACGAACATCGTCAATCTGTTTATGATACCGTATGCCGCAATAGCAGTGTATCCGCCAAAAAGCGAAAGCACATTATTTAGCACAATGGCAGTAGAAGAATGCGCAAGCTGACGACCGAAAGAAGCCGATCCTAAAGACATTGTCTCACCGATGACCTTGAATTTTGGCAAGGCAAAACACCTAGCATAATCAAGAGAAAGGACACGCTTTTTAGACCTACGGAAATACCACAGGCCAAGGCCAGCACTCGTAATCTGCGAAATAGATGTTGCTATCGCGGCACCCTTTACGCCCCATCCGAACACAAAAATAAAAATCGGGTCAAGGACAAGGTTTATCAAAGCCGTAAGAACCTGACACATCATCGCAAACCTGGTATTGCCTTCGGCTCTAATTACATTAAGCAAAACAAAGAAAATATTCATGCCGAAGCTTCCCGGCAAACACCACCAAGCATATTCGAGCGAATAAGGCAATGTGGCTTCATCGGCGCCAAAAAGGAGAAGCAAGTCGGGCAAAAAGGCGATGACAATAGCAAAAAGCAACACGTTCAGGCATAAAATCATAAAAACGAGATTATGCAGTACCTGCTTGGCATAATCATACTCACGAGCCCCCAAGGCCCGCGAAATGATTGAAGCACCACCAAGGCCGACCGCCTGACCAAAAGTATTGTTGATTACAAGCATAAGCGGCAATGTTACCGACAAGCCAGCAATTGCCTCTACGCCTACGCCTTGCCCTACAAAAATCGTATCGGCGACATTGTATATGGTAATTGCCAGCATACCAAGCACCGACGGCAACGACAACCGCATAAGCAAAGTGCTCATTTTTTCAACTCCCAGACGCTCAGCATTATCCATATCTGCAAAAGTACATATTTTTTGCTACCGACATTCGGACAAATTTATTTCCTTTGCAAAAAATTCAGATATGAGACATATTTTTCTAACATTATCAATACTAACACTTTGCGTTTCGATACTGAAAGCACAAGGAAGCGACAAGGGCAAATACGAACAGCCGAAAGCAGGTTTCATGCAGAAAGAAATCCTAAAAGAAATTACAGGAAAGGAAGCCGAAGCAAGCAAAACAGCCGAATTCATTATGGATTTCGACGGGAAGCGCTACCCTACCGACATTTCAAAATACAAATCTATATGGCATAACGCCCCAGTTTCACAAGGACTTACCGGAACATGCTGGGCATATTCGGCAACATCGTTCATGGAAAGCGAAGCATACAGGAAAAGCGGACACGAAGTGAAACTATCGGAAATGTACACTGTTTACTGGGAATATGTAGCACGCGCCGAAGAATACCTCCGCACGAAAGGCGAAATGGTACTTGGCGAAGGTAGCGAATCAAATGCAATTAAGCGCGTAATGAATCAGCACGGACTTATGCCATATTCTGCATATAACGGCCTACCACAAGGACAAAAATTCAACAATCACGAAAAGATGTTCGCAGAATTCAAGGCATACCTTTTCGGAACATTGATAGACAAAAGCAGAAGCAAGGAAAAGGTAATTGCCGATGTGAAGGAAATCCTTGACAAATACATCGGAACACCTCCAGAAAAGTTCGAATACGAAGGCAAGACATACACACCGGAAACATTTATGAAGGAATACTTGCAACTGAATCCGAACGATTATTTCAGTTTTATGTCAACCTTGAAATACCCGTACAACGAAAAGCACGAACTTGAAGAACCCGACAACTGGTGGCACAGCAACGAGTATTACAACATAGCATTAACCGACTATATGTGGGTTGTTCGCAACGCTTTGGAAAACGGGTATTCGGTAAGTCTTTGTGGAGACACTTCGGAACCCGGATACGTCAAGGAAGCCGAAGTTGGCATAATTCCGACATTTGATATTCCATCTGACTTCATAAATGAATATGCACGCGAAATGCGTCTCGAAAACGGCTGCACCACCGATGACCACTGTATTCAGATTGTTGGTTACCAAAAAGTTGGCAAAACATATTGGTACTTGATTAAGGACTCTGGATCAGGCGGAATGGACGGAGCGCACCGTGGCTACCGCTTCTACAGCGAGGACTACATCAAGCTGAAAATGATAAACATAATGGTAAATGTCGATGCCGCAAGGAAAATCCTTGATGGAATAATAAAATAACAACATGACAGAAAACAAAACTGACGATTCATCATCACAACAAGCACAAATATGCTATAAAATATTTTGTCAGAGATGTATTATTGGTTAATTTTGCAGCATCTTACTTAAAAAATAAAAGATATGAAAAAAAATTTTATTTCAAAATTTGTCACAATAATGGCTGTAATCTCATTAGCAATATTTAACAACAGTTGTGAAAAGGAAAATATTGAAAAACAAGAGCAAATACTCATAGCAAAAGAAACAAGAATTATTTCCGATGCAGAAATTATGAATTACCTTCCTGAAGTAAAAGATGGAAGACTTGTGTTTAATGATCAAGACTCATACAAAATATATGAGCATTGGTTGTTCAATAACCAAGCAAATCGTAATAAGATTATTGATGTTAACCATTCAATAGGATTCATTTGTATGAATGAAATTTATTATAACGGAATTCGTATTTTAGACTCAATAGAAAATTACACATGCGAATATATAGAATCTTACCCAAATGTTTTTTATACCGAAGAATTAGATAGTGCTATTATACAAGATATACAAGCACCATATATTCTTTCTTTTGTTTTAAATGAAGATGGAATATATCAAATTGGTAATGAAATAATAAGGGTTTCCGATGATTATGAATATATAATAAAAAACGGAGACGAAAATTTAATCACATTGATATCAAAACAAACAAATGGGGATATTGAGAATCCGAATATAAGTGTTATAAAAACAGCCCCTCAAAATTTAAGAGATACATATACACAATATTCTTATCGTACTAATTATTTCAACGACAACGAGCGAAGGATTGTATCTAGATTAAAAAGACGAATACACTACGAAAACAATGACACAACGGTTCTATTTTCTGCACACACAAATGCACAAAAAAAGATAGCAGGCATTTGGATTGGTGCAAAATTATCAAAAAAATATTCCTTGGTAAAAGTATATTGCAACCAACAACCATATTACTGGTACAATAACAATATCTACTATATTGCAGGTGGAACTTTTACGGACACACAAACAGCAAAAGGAACATTCTGTTCTATGCCATACACTCATTACATACAAATACAACCATTCTATCCAAATAGTTATGCCTATACCACACACATGGGATCAGATAATATAGAAACTAAATTCATTTATTATAGTAATTCATTTAATGGTGAATATTAACAATAATACATTTTCTGTTCTTTTAATTTTCTTTATAAAGCAAATATAAATTTAGTTATTTATGATTATTTGTAATTTACACTAAAGGAGATTCCGCGTAGCAAACTAACAAACTTCGTTCCTGAACGTGTTAGTTCTGCTATGTGAGATTATTCCCAATGTGTAACTTCGGAAGTTATGATGATACGGAATGGTGAGTTGAGAGAATCAAACTATCCAGAACTTCTCATTGAGTATATTGTTATGTGGCAATTGCGAATAATCGTTTAAAATTACATTAATTGTACAAAATGAAACACATAATTATTATAGTATTTCTTTTCATTCCAATAATGTCTTTTTCGCAGAAAGATACAGTAAAATCATCTCTTAAACAAAATATAGAATACTATCATAACATTTCCGTACAGGTAAACCCTGCTGGAGATTACCTTGAAAGCATAATAAAGAAACAGTCGTTAAAAAGCAACTACGTGAATTGGCATGGTGCAATCAGATATACTTATACCATACATCCAAACATTCTCATTGGAGGAGAAGCATCTTACTCATCATTCGAATATTTTGGTAATAGCAGCAATAAAAAACAGGAAGATAGGGTTTACGGTTATTATGCGCACGATTTCGGAGCATTGGCACGATTTATCTACAACAAACCCCAGTGGTGCCGTCCTTTCGCAGACATTATACTAGGATACAGAAGGGCATACTATTTCCACGATGACTATTATTGTCCCGACATTGACAAACCAAAGCTACTTGATGTAAACAATGAGTTTCAATGGTATGCAGCCTTAGGCGTATCGTTCCGATTCTGGCAGAATCATTTCAACATTGACCTTATGTGCAAGGCATCAACATATACTTTTGTTGATTTTAGAAGGATTACATTTGGATGGAAAATAGGATATAATTTCAATCAATAATAATTATCTAAACGACCTCAGAAAGCGAACCTATGACAGACAAATTTTCAAACTTACTCAAACAAGATAAAATTCCCGTACTCGAGGAATTCTACACCATACAGGGCGAAGGCTTCAACAGTGGAAAAGCCGCCTACTTTGTCCGCTTGGGCGGATGCGACCTTGCCTGCCGCTGGTGCGACTCCAAGGAATCGTGGGTTCCGCGCCTCGACCAGTTTGTAAAAATTAACGACATAATCGAACGAGTAAAACAAACTACAGCCGACACAATAGTAGTAACCGGCGGAGAACCATTGATATACAATTTCAACCGCTTTACAGAGCTTGCTCGCAATGCTGGGCTGACGCTGATGATAGAAACTAGCGGAGCACATTCGTTCAGCGGAGTGTGGGATTGGATATGCGTATCACCCAAAAAACAGATGCCACCACTACCGGAATTCTACCAGTTTGCAAACGAACTAAAAGTTGTCATCTTTGATGAAAGCGACTTGCTCTGGGCAGAAGAATGTGCAAAAAAAGTAAGTGGACGTTGCGAATTGTACCTGCAGCCGGAATGGAGCCAATTCAAAAGGACAGGCGACCTTGTTGTAAATTATGTAAAGCAAAATCCGAAATGGAAAGTTTCGGTTCAGACGCACAAATTTTTACAAATTCCATAATAAAAAAGACGCTTTTGCGTCTTTTTTATTCCATATTCATTAAATATATCATTCGAAATCTTCCTCAATAATACCAGCCGAAGCGCCATCGGCAATCTGGATTAGGGTAACGAGCGGAGATTTTTTCTTTGCGACATTCAACGACGACTTCATTTCGGCACTTTGGAAAGCGAGTTCCCATGCCGTCATATGCCAACGAATAGCGTACATTTCATCATCGGTAAGGTCGAGCCCCATACGCAGTAGCATAATTACAGACTTTTCGCCATGTCCCATCGGAAAATCAGAGTAATCGACCTCGTAGCCATCATACTCCTCCCAATATCCCGCATCGCTCTTACGCTTCTTCTTCGCTGGCTTATAAACTTCCGACTTGCACACATCATGCAGCAAAGCTGAAATGATGATACTATCATCAGGCAATAATTCCGCCAAGTTTGGCTTTTCCTCAAGAATCTTATCCTTAAATTTCCGAGCCATATTATACACATTCAAGGAATGCTCGACAAGACCGCCCTTAACATTCAAATGGTTAACAGAAGATGCTGGCGCTTCGAAAAAACCCATATCATCAAGACAATCAACAACATTATCAATCCCTTCGCGTTCGGTAGACTTTAGCAAAGAGATAAATTTTTCCTTATTCAATGAAACCTTATCTATCATAGCATAATTTTATTTTTTGCAAATATACTAAACATATGATGTTTTTTTTGTACGTCGACGGAATAAATGTTTAACAACACCATTTTTACATTCGCATCTATATCAACATATTAGCGCAACTTATCCGAAGCAAAAAAAACAGCAAAAAGCATCATGGATATTGTTATAAAATAGTAAATTTGCGACTTATAAATTTTAAGTACAATATTTTTAAACACAAAACTATATGGCAGAAAAGAAATTTATGACATGTGATGGTAACTGCGCAGCAGCTCACGTTGCCTACATGTTCAGCGAAGTTGCAGCCATCTACCCTATTACCCCGTCATCACCAATGGCAGAGTATATTGACGAATGGAGTGCAAACGGCAGAAAGAACATCTTCGGCGAAGGTGTTAGAGTAGTTGAAATGCAGTCTGAAGCAGGTGCAGCAGGTGCAGTTCACGGATCATTGCAGGCAGGTGCCTTGACAACAACCTACACAGCATCACAGGGTTTGTTGCTTATGATTCCGAACATGTACAAGATCGCTGGTGAATTGCTTCCAGGCGTTTTCCACGTATCAGCACGTGCATTGGCAGCTCAGGCATTGTCAATCTTCGGTGACCACGCAGACGTTATGTCGGCTCGTCAGACTGGTTTCGCACTTTTGGCTACTGGTTCTGTTCAGGAAATCATGGACTTGGCTCCAGTTGCTCACTTGGCAGCAATCGAAGGCCGCGTTCCTTTCATGCATTTCTTCGATGGTTTCCGTACTTCTCACGAAATCCAGAAAGTTGAAGCAACAGATCAGGACGAAGTTGCAAAACTCATCAACTGGGAAGCACTTAAGGAATACCGCGAACGTTCATTGAACCCAGAACACCCTGTAACAAGAGGTACAGCTCAGAATCCGGATATCTACTTCCAGACTCGCGAACTTCAGAACAAGTACTACGATGCACTTCCAGAAATCGTAGCTAAGTACATGAAGGAAATGAGCAAGATTACAGGTCGTGAATATGCTCCATTCAACTACTATGGTGCAAAGGATGCAACAGACGTTATCGTAGCTATGGGCTCAGTAACAGACGTTATCAAGACCGTTATCGACAAGGAAAACGCAGCTGGCAAGAAGCTTGGTTTAATCTGCGTTCACTTGTATCGTCCATTCTCAGTTAAGTACTTGATGGATGTTATGCCAAAGTCTGTAAAACGCATCTGCGTTCTTGACAGAACTAAGGAACCAGGAGCAAACGGTGATCCATTATATTTGGATATTGTTGAAGCATTCAAGGACTGCGCTTGCAAGCCAATGATTATCGGCGGCCGCTACGGTTTGTCATCAAAGGACACAACACCAGCAAACGTTCTTTCTATTTTCAACAACCTCGCATCCGACAAGCCAATGAACCAATTCACAGTTGGTATCGTTGATGATGTTACTTTCAAATCACTTCCAGTTCTTCCGGAAATCTCAATACTTCCAAAGGGAACATTCGAAGCTAAGTTCTACGGACTTGGTGCTGATGGTACAGTAGGTGCAAACAAGAACTCAATCAAGATTATCGGTGACAACACTAACAAGTACAGCCAGGCATACTTCGACTACGACTCAAAGAAGTCGGGTGGTTACACTTGCTCACACTTGCGTTTCGGTGATGAACCTATCCTTGCTCCATACTTGGTAGGTACTCCTGATTTCGTAGCAGTTCACGTTCCATCATACCTCCGCAAGTACGACTGCTTGAGAGGCTTGAAGGAAAACGGTACTTTCTTGTACAACTCTCCATGGTCAGTTGAAGATACAAAGAAGCACTTGCCAGACAACGTAAAGAAGTACTTGGCAGAAAAGCACATCAACATGTACATCATCGATGCTACTAAGATTGCTATGGAAATTGGTTTGGGCAACAGAACAAACACTATCCTCCAGAGTGCATTCTTCAAGATTTCTGGCGTTATTCCTTACGACCTTGCAGTAGAACAGATGAAGAAATTCATCGTTAAGTCTTACGGCAAGAAGGGTGAAGACGTTGTTAACAAGAACTACGCAGCAGTTGACCGCGGTGGCGAAATCCAGAAAGTTGAAATTCCAGCAGAATGGGCTAATTTGAACTGCACAACAGAATTTAAGTTCGAACACAACGATAATGATCCAGAATTCATCAACAAGGTTATGCGTCCAATGGTTGCACAGTGCGGTAACGACTTGCCAGTAAGTGCATTCAAGGATATCGTTGACGGTACATTCCCAGCAGGTACAACAGCATTCGAAAAGCGTGGTGTTGCTACAGTAGTTCCGGAATGGAATCCAGAAAAGTGTATCCAGTGTAACCAGTGTTCATTGATTTGTCCTCACGCAGCAATTCGTCCAGTTGTTATGACTGATGAAGAATTGAAGAATGCACCTGCAGGCATGAAGGCAATCGACATCAAGGCTCCGAAGGAATTGGCAGGTATGCATTTCCGCATGCAGGTATCTGCAATGGACTGCACAGGCTGCGGTAACTGCGCAGACGTATGTCCAGCAAAGGAAAAGGCATTGGTTATGAAGCCATTCGAAGGACAGCTTGCAGAAGCAGACAACTGGGAATATTCACAGCACAAGGTAACTTACAAGGACAACTTGATTGACAAGTATGCAAATGTAAAGAACAGCCAGTTTGCACAGCCATTGTTCGAGTTCTCTGGCGCATGTGCAGGTTGTGGAGAAACTCCATATATTAAATGTATTACTCAATTGTTCGGTGAAAGAATGTTAGTTGCTAATGCAACTGGATGTTCTTCAATCTACGGTGGTTCAGCACCTGCAACTCCATACTGCAAGAACAACAGAAGCGGTAAGGGTGTAGCTTGGGCTAACTCATTGTTCGAAGACAACGCAGAATTCGGTCTTGGTATGGCAACAGCAACACGCAAGATGCGCGACAGAGTTGAACGTATCATGAAGGAAGCTATTGCAAGCTGCGATTCTTGCTCTGCAGAACTTAAGAACTTGTTCCAGCAGTGGATCGACAACCGCGAAGACGGTATTGCAACAGAAAAGCTTGCTGAAAAGATTATCCCGATGGTTGAAAAGTGCAGCTGCGACTACTGCAAGCAGATTGCTGCTCTTAAGGATCACCTTGTAAAGAAGTCTCAATGGATCTTCGGTGGTGACGGTTGGGCATACGATATCGGTTTCGGTGGCTTGGATCACGTATTGGCAAGCGGCGAAGATGTAAACGTTCTTGTACTTGATACAGAAGTTTACTCAAATACAGGTGGACAGTCTTCAAAGGCAACTCCAGCTGGTGCTGTTGCTAAATTTGCTGCTTCTGGTAAGAAGGTTCGCAAGAAAGACCTTGGTATGATTGCTAAGTCTTACGGTTATGTATACGTTGCACAGGTTGCAATGGGTGCAAGCCAGGCTCAGTACTTCAAGGCAATCAAGGAAGCTGAAGCATACCACGGACCATCATTAATCATCTGCTACGCACCATGTATCAACCACGGTATTAAGACCGGTATGGGACGCACACAGAACGAAGAAAAGATGGCAGTTGACTGCGGTTACTGGCACTTGTGGCACTTCAACCCAGACGAGGAAGAAGCAGGACAGAACGGATTCCACCTCGACAGCAAGGAACCGGATTGGAGCAAGTTCCAGGACTTCATCATGGGCGAAGTTCGTTACAATTCATTGCTTAAGACCTTCCCAGAGGAAGCAAAGGATTTGTTCGCAAAGACTCAGAAGTTCGCACAGCTTCGTTACGAAGGCTACAAAAAGCTTAGCGAAGAAAAGTAAGAATTGATTTAATATCAATCATACGATAGAGCCGATGAAAGTCGGCTCTATTTTTTTGCTATGAATCAAACAATTACAGCGAAATACTATTTTTATTTTTGGGCAATATCGATAAAAAGAAGCATCAATCTTGCCCAAAAATGAATAATTTTGTACTCAGCAAAAAAACATAACATTATGATTTACGACCACATTTCAAACATTGAACGATACAGAACTTTATCGGAAGATATCTACGAAGGATTGAAGTTCATCAAGAATGCAAAAACTGACCTTGCTACAGGCACATACGAAATAAATACAAACTCCAAAGCTGGAGTTTCCGAATACATGACAAAAATCAAGAACGAGAACGGCTACGAAACCCACGACAAATACATCGACATACAGTTTTTGCTTAGTGGAAGCGAACAAATTCTCTGCGAAAGACGCGAATTATTGCAAGTAAAAGTACCATATAACGAAGAAAAAGACATCACTTTTTACCATTATAACAAAACGAAATCGACAGATTTAATGCTTGGAAACGGCTACTTTGCCATTCTATTCCCCGACGACGGACACGCACCTCAAGTATGTATAAATCAACCTGAAACAGTAAAGAAAATCGTCATAAAAGTGAAAATCAATGGGTAGCAAACCGCGCCTTCTCAAGTAACATTTTGTTAGTAACATTTTGTTAGTAACATTTTGTTAGTAACAAAATGTGAGTTATATTTGCAGAACAAAATATACAACATTATGTGCAATCCATTCAATATCAAGCCATACAATGTAGGAGACACATTTTGTGGCAGAGAAAAAGAACTCGAAAGGCTTATATCAAACATAAGAAGTGGTATTGACACCACACTTATTTCTGACAGAAAATTAGGAAAGACAGGCCTTATATATCGGCTTATCGAAGAGATAGAAAGCAAGCATAAAGACATTTCGCCAATATATGTCGACTTATTTACCACAGAAAACATGGCTGACTTTACAAACGAACTTGCCGAGGCGATACTTACAAGGTATCCCGAAAAAACAAGCTTTGGAAAGAAGTTTGTAAATTTTCTAAAGTCAATGAAACCACAACTTTCGTTCGACAGCATAACAGGCGAACCACAAGTAGAAATCGGCTACAGCAACAACACGGAAAAAGAATACACACTAAAAAGCCTGCTAAAGTACCTTGAAGCGCAGGATACGCATATTCTGATTGCATTCGATGAATTTCAACAGATACGAGGATACGAAGAAAAAAACATGGAAGCCTTTCTTCGCACATACATTCAAACGCTTCACAACATAAATTTCATTTTCTGCGGAAGCAAGAAGCATCTCATGACAGACATTTTCACAAATCCGCAAAAGCCGTTCTACCAAAGCACGCAATTCATGGCGCTCGACAAACTTCCCGAAGACGAATATGCTGCTTTTATTGTGAAAATGTTCGCCAGAGGCAAAAAGGAAATCAGTGAAGAAGCCATACAAATGATTTTTTCGTGGACACGCCGTCACACATACTACACACAAGCGCTTTGTCACACCATATACGACATGAAGGCAAAAAAAATTAATATCGACACAGTGAAGTCGGCATGCGCCTACACCTTGGAAATTAACGAATCATATTTCCTACAATACCGGCAATTACTTACCGACGGCCAATGGAATTTTCTAATCGCAGTAGCCAAGGAAGACGAAGTTAGCAAGCCAACGGCAACCGAATTTCTCGCAAAACACAAAATTGGGGCTTCGTCAACAGCATTAAGAATACTAAATTCGCTATTGGAAAAGGACCTGCTGATTAGCGTAATTACCCCATACGAAACATCATATCTAGTTGCCGACGTATTCCTTTCGAGGTGGTTGGCAAGAACATACAGATAAAAAGACCGACTATGCAGAAAATAGACATCCAGACCTGGAATCGCAGAGAAATATACAAGCAATTTTCGACTGATTTTCATCAGCCGTTTTATTGCGTGGCATTCAAAATGGA
This sequence comes from uncultured Bacteroidales bacterium, assembly GCA_937899245.1. GTDB lineage: Bacteria > Bacteroidota > Bacteroidia > Bacteroidales > ML635J-15 > Bact-19. Next base: position 62,531 of record CALDKB010000051.1, read on the forward strand.
CATCACGAACTTATGCAAATATGTAAAAAGCAAAGGTCTCCCCTTCTACTTTTCAATGATACATTTAGCCACGAAAGCAATAAATACCGTAGAAAACTTTCGCTACCGCAATATTGACGGCGGCATATATCTACTGGACAAACTGGAACCTAGCATCACGAATATGCCACGCGGGAGCGAGATTTTTCAGGTAACGAACTGCAGAATGGAAGATGACATAAGGACTTTTTGTCAAAAAGTTCGCAAAATGACCGACACACAGCAAACATTTATAGGCGGCGATGAGATTGCACACAACGGAATTGTACTTTTCAGCTGCAATCCGTGGCTGGAACTAACAACAGCCACAAATCCAATCCAAGGCGACACAACCGACAACATCCCACGAATATGCTGGGGGAAATTCTTCAACGAAGGCGACAGAATAAAATTCAACATGTCGGTACAAGTGAACCATTGCTTTGTTGACGGACTTCATGTAGGCAAATATGCAAAAGAACTGCAAAATGCCATTGATAAACTAATTTAGAGTCAGGATTCTTTTCCAAGACATAATTCACGATATTGCATAGGCGACAACTTGACCTCCTCCTTGAAATAACGGCAGAAGAACGAATCGGTGGGGAAATTCAGTTCATCAGCAATCTGCCTTATCGTCATATCCGAAGAACTCAAAAGCACCTTTGCCTCGATTATTACCCTCTCCTTTATCAGTTGCACAGGAGACTTGCCGGATGCCAGACGAATCATTTTAGACAAGTGCTTCGGAGAAACACAACATTTGTCGGCGTAAAACGAGACTGTCCTTTCCTTCTTTCCATACATCTGCAAGTCATCCATAAACTGCAGATACAAGTCGGTTTCTCTTCCGCCCTTACCTATCATTCCGTCAGGCTGCGGGATTCGCTGCAATATCGACAGGAATGAAGCAGACGCAATGCAGAAAAAACCTTTCATAATCTCGTCGCGATATTCGAAATCTATTGCAGTATACAACTTCATAACATCAGCATAAAAGCTTAAGTATACGCTTATTTCCGATTCGGTGTGGTGTATCATCAATGGCACCGAGCAATGCATCAAATAAGAATTAGCAGCCAACGATGTCCTGTTGAACAGTCCATTTTCACCATTATCAGCGAAAGCCATTGCAATTGTCTTCAAGTCGTCGGAGGAAGACAAATTTTCCACTATCGAACCATTCTGCACTACCAGCGAATCGTTAACACCTATTGAAAATTCCTTTCTGTTGATAACGACATCCAGAGAGCCCTTAACGCAAACAATTGCACAGGTAAACGTTGACTTAAACGGAAATGCAAACGGATTAGAGTCGGGAGAAATCATCTTGAACAGGCTGTATTCGCCAGAAAGGTTATCGTCTATTACAATATTCTTTCCTTCAGCAATTTGCTTGCCCATCAACCTAAAAAGCCTCAATATCTTGTAGTCGACATATCCGTTTTGCATCATTTCAAATTTTCCACAAAGATACTAATTCGGCAATGATTTTAAGACTTTTTTTTACAAAAAGCGAAAAATAGAACATGCACAAGGAAAGAAAAGAAATGTAAATTACGGCAATAGCAACTACCTTTGCAAACATTTTTGCAAACTGGCTTTTTGGGGCTTTGTCTCAAATGGAAAAGATGCACTATAAAAGATTATTGGTATAGAGTGATGAAGATAAGACTTTACGAAGTCCTTGTAAAGAAGAGAATAGTATTTATGGTGGCAACAATTGCAATAGCCATTATATGTGCCATACTCATGCCCTATACAAAAATAAACTCAGACCTAACCAAGTATCTTCCGGACGATTCTCAAATGAAACAAGGTCTCGACCAGATGTCGGAGACATTCGGGAACGATGGCGTTGGCAACGGAATGATTAGGGTGATGTTCAATTCGCTTGACGACAGCACAAAGTCTGCAATAAAAGAAAATCTATACGACATTGACGGCGTAGCCGAAGTAATATACCAACCCAATAGCCCCGACTACAACAGCAATGATCACACATTATACGAAATTATGGCGAGCAGCAACACCAGTCAGCTTGAGCTCGCGCAGAAGATTCAGGAGAAATTTGGCGAAAACACAATAGTCGAAACATCACAAGACGATACGTCGGCGAAGCCAATTGTTATGCTTATCGCCCTGGCATTGCTTGTTACCGTTTTGCTCATCATGTGCGAATCGTGGCTAGAACCGCCTCTGTTCCTATTGGCAATTGGAATCGGAGTTGTAATAAACATGGGCACCAATGCTCTACTTGAACACGTCTCGGTTACCACGAACTCAATAGCAGCAATACTGCAACTTGTTCTTTCAATAGATTACTCCATCATTTTGATGAACCGCTACAGACAGGAGAAAAACAATGGGAAGGAGAAAAAACAAGCCATGACAGAAGCAGTAAAAATGGCTTCATCATCTATCTTCAGCAGCGCATTCACGACAATAGTCGGACTCCTTGCTCTTGTTTTCATGAACCTGAAAGTCGGTGCCGACATGGGCATAGTCCTTGCCAAAGGCGTATTATGCAGTTTGATTGCAATATTTACAGTACTGCCATCTCTCATCTTACTTTGCGATTCGGCAATCGAAAAATCGAAAAAAAGAGTTTTCTCAATAAATACAGACAGGATTGCCACCGCTGAAATGAAATTTAGGATTCCTCTTGCAATTCTTTTTGTCGTGATTTTTGCCGGAGCATATTTCCTTCACAATAAAACAGAAATTTCTTTTTCCATTGACAAGAATTCAAGCATATCGGAAATATTTCCGGAGAAGAACACAACAGTACTACTGTACGAAAATACCGACTCAACAGAAATAATCGGCATTGCAGACTCTATGCTCTGCAACCCGCACATAAAAGCTTTCATATCCTATCACTCTATACTGCAGAAAAAATACTCGACAGTCGAGATGGACTCCATGATAAAGGAAATGACAGCGCTCACCGGCGACCTTGAAATTCCATTCGACCTTTCGCCAGACAAGGCAGAAGAACTTGTCAACATGCTTTACTACATAAAATCAGGCATGAGCAAGTCGGAAATATTAAGTCTGCACGATTTTGCCTCGACAATTGCCGACATAAGCGCCGACAGCTCACTGACAGCCTCTTTTACCAAAACCAAAGACACGACATCAAGCGAAATAAAAATAACGGAAAACATAGGACTACTAACAGCCCTCACCGATACGGCACTCATCAACAAAAAGATGAGTTCTGACGAAATAGCAGAAAAGCTAAAGATCGACGGAGCCCTAATTGACATGATTTGTCCCGACGGCAGCGAAATGTCAATCAAGGAAATCATTCACACCGCCAAGGAATTGCTTGCCGAAAGCGAGCCAATACATCATTCCACCGCACCTGCCCACGCCACTACGACACAAAACGACACAATAGCAGCAAGCAGGACAGACATCGAAACGACGGACTCAACCACGACAATTCATAGAGAAATTGTGGACAACATGAGCGAAGAAGAAAAACAGTATTCCGACACCGCCATGATCCTACAGAAACGCACACCAGCCGAAATGGCGCAATTTATCGGAATGAAAAAGGAAAGTGCGTCTCTCATCTTCAATATGTATGGACGCTCGACAAACAGCAAGACAAAATACATGTCGGCATACGAATTCATTTATTTTATAAACCACGAACTTTCGAAACGAAAAATCTTCGCATCGCAACTTGACGACGAAAGCCGGGCTTGGCTGTCAAACGTTGAAAAAATTATGACTAACGCACTTTCAAGCAAAAGCGAAGATGTCGACATACCTATTATCAGCCATATATCAGAAACAATAGAGACGACAAGCGTCAACAACAATACACAGGACGAACACCCTACGCCAGTTGCAAAACAAACAAAACAAGCAAAAAAAGGAAACAACAAGGAGATGATCGCCATGATTGACAAAGTGGAGCAGATAATCGAAATGTCGGAAAATGACGAAAAGCTCACATCCGACCAGCTGTACGATTTCGTTATTTCGCAAGGCATTGAGATTGACAAGAATATGATAGACCTGCTATACCTATACCACGGAAGCAGAAAGTTCGACAACGACTCAATGCTAATGTCAATTGAAGAGATCTTGAACGTTGTTGAAGATTCCATAATAGCAGATCCAAAATATTCGACAATTGTTACCGAAGACATGAAGTCCGGTCTTATGGATGTAAAAAAGATGATTGCCGAGAACTTCGACAAGATGAAAGGCAATGATTTCTCGCGGGCGATAATTTTCTCCGACTATCCGAAAGAATCTGACGAGACAAACATGTACGTTGAAAATCTGAAGGCCCACTGCGACAACGCACTGAAAGGAAAGCACTACTTAATAGGCGAATCGGTAATGATGAACGAAATGCGCAACGGCTTCGACAAGGAAATGACTCTTATTACATTGCTGACAGTCCTATCGATATTCCTCATAGTAGCCATCACATTCAAATCGCTGGCCGTTCCTTCAATACTTGTCATTACAGTAATGTCGGCCGTTTTTGTCAATGTTTATGTAAGCGGTTTGGGCGGTCAAAAACTTCTTTACCTGTCATACCTGATTATGCAAAGCATTCTGATGGGTGCAACAATAGACTACGGCATCTTGCTCACCAACAACTACAGGGAGAGCCGAATGAATTTCGACAAGCTTGAATCATTAAAGAATGCATACAGGACATCAATACATACTATCCTGACATCTGGAATGATAATGACATTTGCGCCGCTTGTCATGGCCCTACTGATGGACGACCCGACAACAATTGTCATTCTGCGCTGCATAGCAATCGGTGCTTTCACGGCAATGCTGATAATACTATTCATACTTCCAAGCCTGCTTGCGTCATTGGACAGATTTATTATCAGAAAGAAAAAGAAAGAGGAATAGGAAATCCCGCCTACTCCATATTTATAATTTCAATAGCTTTTTCCAGCAATTCGTCACGACCTTCGCGAATCCCTTTGACTGTTGGATAAACATATATGTCGGGAACAATGCCAATACGCTGTGTTTCGGTACCATCGGGATAATATATGCCTATTCCAGAGAACATCGTATAAATGCCGCCTGGCAGTTCCAACCTAGAAACATTACCATCGGCACCTGTCGAATTTGAGCCAACGACTACACTATTTTTTATGGTTCGGTATAACATGGTGCAGAATTCGGCATGGCTTTGCGATTCTTCATTAATCAAGATGACGACCTTGCCATTGTAAGGTTCCTGGCCCTTACGTGTATAGACGGGTGCTACGTAGTAAAATTCGCCTGGATTTTTCAATGATGGCTCGGTGGCTTTGAAATAAGGAACGGTATTGTTTGACAATATCATTTCAAGTTTATCAATCACCATTTCCTTGGGGTATTCCCTCAAATCCAATATCAGCCCCTTTGTACCTTTTATCGTGTCCTTTAATGTATTCACAAATGCTAAAGTAATATCGTCCATTGAAATATAACCGATATTGCCGTCCAACAACCGATAGCAAACGCTATCAGTTTTCATGCTGTAATCCAAATCATAGAAGGAATACAGAGGTATGGTTGCTTTTTTATGTTCACCATCCGACAGAAAAGACAGCTCAACAAACGGATTCTTGTTGAAAAGGATGTAACTGGCAATTTCTCTGAGTTTCACACGATAGTTGGATGCAGAACAGTACGGCAACATACTATCTATCAATTCTGCAACAGGTTGATTGTTTATATGCGTGATTACATCTCCGATATGGGGACCATTTTCGTCAATCTTTTCGGGATTTCTATAAGAGGAGACAACCAAAGTGTCATTTTGCAAGAAACGCACATCGAATGGCGGGCGATTGTACATAAGTGTATAACGCATTGATTCCGAGTAAACCACTGCGTGAGAATCGTCGCATTTGGCAACCATCTGTTCCACAGCAGAAATATACGAAACTGTATCCTGTGCCTTAAGCAAAATTGGAATGGATTCTTTCAAAACCTTATTCCAATCTGTATCAGTCAAGTACTTATACGGAAAGAAATACTGTATCATATTCCAGTAGCGATACACTGTCAGCAGGCGAAAACCAGCATCTGGGTAAAACATATTGGAATAGGAATTTTCGTTGATGAATTTCACATTTTTGGCTCCGAAAAGATTTGTGGTTACATAACCCTTGTTACCTTGATATCTATTTCGGTAAATTTTCATCAGCAGATTGTACAATTTTGGGGAGAGATCTTCTGTATTTATCCATGCCAGATCCGGCTTAATAAAAGAAGCTGTATCAACAGGAACAAGCGATTTGTTGGGTGTAATTTTTCCATAATGCTGAATCCACTTTACCAAATATGCATCACGTTGTTGGACATCAGTTTGCTGAAGATATGTAGGCAACATGCGGAATAGTTCGTAATCCCAATTATATTGTCCTTTGGAAATTGTCGGGTGATGATACTTGAGGAACCCCCATACACGACCAAGCAAATTCAGATTGTCAATTACTTGTGGCGTTAGCTCCGGAAATGTAATATTTGAGCCATGATTGTATGTTGTATCAATAACAGCCGTTGAATTCTTCTGTCCATAACAAGTAAGCACAAGAATCGAAGCTATGAAAACGACAATATATTTCTTCATATTTAGGTCAATGAATATTGGTCTGTTTACTTTCCAATGCAAAACTTGGAGAAGATATTTCCAAGCACATCCTCAACGCCAAACACCTCTGCGCCCAGTATTTCGCCAAGATGCATATTTGCCTCGCGAAGATCCTGAGCTATGAAATCGGTTGCAATACCACCGGTTATCGACTGCCTTGCAGATTGCAACAAGTTGCGCGTAGCAGTGAGCGAATCAATATGGCGTGCATTAGCAATTACGACATCGGCAGACTCCGGCTTCAACGATTTTACATAATCGACGAACAAGGAACACAGCTTATCGACATTAGTACCGTTCAATGCAGAAATCGCAACCGGCATATCGGCAGGCACGTTCTCGACGTCACATTTGTTCATGGCAACAATCAGATGCGAGTCGGGAGATATTTCCGACTTTACAGATGCCAGCATCTGCTCGCGACGGCAATAAGTTTCGGAATCAAGCAGAAGCACAACGATTTTTGCTGACTTCAACTTGGAATATGTTCGTTTTATACCAAGTTCCTCGATTTCGTTATCGGCATTGCGGATACCTGCCGTATCAATAAAACGGAACTTGATTCCATCAATAACAAACTCCTCCTCTATCGTGTCGCGTGTAGTTCCAGCAACCGACGAAACAATAGCCCTCTCCTCGTGCAGGATAGCATTCAGCAAAGTTGACTTGCCCACATTAGGCTCACCGACAATAGCCACAGGAACACCAGATTTTATAGCGTTTCCATATTCAAATGTCCTTATCAACTTTTCGGTTTCGGCACAAATCTCATCTATCAGAGCCAACAGCTTTGTACGGTCGGCAAATTCGACATCCTCTTCCGAGAAGTCCAATTCCAATTCGAGCAAAGAAGTAAGATCGAGCATTTTGCCACGCAATTCACGAATTTTTGACGAGACGTTACCTTTGAGCTGCGACATAGCAATACGATGCGATTCGGCCGTACTACTTGCAATAAGGTCGGCAACAGCCTCAGATTGCGACAAATCCATCTTTCCATTGAGGAATGCACGTTGCGTAAATTCTCCTGGGCCTGCCAGAACAGCACCATTAAGCGTCAAACAGTTCAAGATTGTACGTGCTATGTATTCGGAGCCATGGCAATATATTTCGACCATATTTTCGCCCGAAAAAGACGAAGGTGCGACAAACTTTGCAAGCATGACCTCATCGATAAGTTTTCCAGCGGCATCCACAATCTCGGTAAAAAGCATCTTGCGTGGCTCAAGATTTTCGTAAGCCGACTTACGAACAACAAGATTTCCGGCAATACGGAAAGAATCCTTGCCGCTAAGTCTGATAATGCCAATTGCCCCCGAACCGGAAGCTGTTGAAATTGCACAAATTGTAGAATCGAACGTCATGCTGTTAATTTTGTTGCAAATTTAAAAAAAGGCACGGCTAAACGCCATGCCTTCCATATTCTTTATGAAATAATATTACAAACCGAGAACATCTGCACCCTGATGATAAACGATATCCTTAGGAATGCCTGCATCCTTAATCTTGTCAAGGTCTTTCTGCAAAGCTGGAGAAACAATGCTCTTTTCCTTGATCCACTGGTCGATTTCTGCCTTGTTGCCATCACCCTGAAGTGTGATAACCTTAGCTACGAAAGACTTTACAGCTTCCTGCATCTTTTCAAGATTTACAGAATACTTAGCAGTTGCCTCATCGTATGTGAAACCGCCATTATCCTTGATGTATTCGAATTCCATCATATTTGCCTTACCGTGAGCTTCAGCAACGCCGAAACGTACAGAACGGAAAATACCAGCAAGGAAAGTAACATAATTGTCCATCAAGTCCTTATCCTTAAGTTCGCCCATGTCGTAAAGCATAGTAACAAGATACAAGCCCAACATATCGGCCTTTGCCTCCTCGATTGTGCTGTACGAATCGCCCAAAGCATCGCGTACCGACTTTCCAGAACCATCAGCTAGGAACTTAACACCAAGGCCATGAGCTACTTCGTGGAACATTACATTCTGGAAGAAAGCATTGTCGAAGTCGATATTCTTCATCTGGTCTTCTGCAATCAATAACTCTGCGATAGGAACAAGAATCTTGTCAAATTTCAATTTCATAGCGTTCTTCAGCTGAAGTTTTCTTGAACCCTTTGCTGCGTGTACTCTTGGATCGTTTGGAAGGTTGATTGCGATATTCTTGCTGGCAGAGTTGCAGTCGCCTGCAGAATAAATAACATCGTAAACATTCATGTCGCCAGAGTTTGTTGCACTTTCAGCCTTGTACTTAGCGTCAACTGGCAAATTCGACTGCAAAGTCTGAAGTATAGCGTTGAAATGTTCAATCTGCTTTGACCATTCCATATCCTTAACAAGGATTTGTCCCGAATGTGCAGCACGCGAACCGTTAAATTCGTCTTCGTAGCTTTCGATAGGGCCAACAACGAAATCGATAGTGTTGGTCTTCATGTCCATCCATGCAAGGTCGCTCTGCAAATAATCGTCTGTGCGGAAAGCCTCGGCACGCAATTTCAAGTAGTTCTTGAAACCTTCGTCTTCGGCAAGTTCAGCAGCTTCGTCGAGCAAGTCGGCAGCTTCGAGCAATTCCGGGTATTCTACATGATAAGGAACTTCCATATAAGATCCATCTTCGTTCTGGCGAATAACAGAATACCAGTTGTTCTTTGTCTTTTCGCCCATTGCCTCGAGTTCCTCCATTGTCATCTTTTCCGGATAGTAGCAAGCACCTTTCGGCTTCTCACCGTAACCCTCAACAAATGGTCTGTTGCCATCAAGACGGTCCCATGGTCCGTAGTTAATAGTTGCATAAGCTCTTGTTGCTTCATCTTCAATTGAAGCGAGGAAAGTTTCCTTTTCGCCGATAGCTTCTTTCCAGAAGACCTGTTCCATGATATCGGCAACCTGCATAAGCTTCTTTATCATTTCCTTCTGGTTTGCCGACAAGTTGGCAACCAAATCTGAAGTCAGGTCAACTTCCGCATAATTGTTTACCAAAGCCTGCATTTCAGAAACTTCCTGAACTGGCTGCTGTTCGGCTTCCTTCTCCTTATTTCCGCATGCGCAAGCTAAAAATGCAGCAGAAACAATCAAAATACTAATTCTCTTTGTCATGATTATATAATTTAAATAAAAGCGATTAATTCAAATACTGAATAAGGTAGTAGATACCGACGCATACTGCAATTGTGCCCAATATTGCGAGTAAAATCTTCCACCAGCACCACGGACGGTCGCCCTGAACCTTGCCGCTGCGGCCATTTACCAAGAAACGGTAAACCTTGCCGTTGAAACGATATGCACTAATCCATATTGGCAACAATGTGTGCTTGAATGTCGTGTCGGAGAATACAATGCTCAAGCTAGTGATCTTCTGGTGGTCACCGCCAATATCCCTGCGGACTTCGGCTCTGACACCATTTTCCATAATGCCTTTTGCATCGTCGAAACCTTCCTTAAGCCCCACCTGATATGTCTCGGTTCTGAATCCGGAAAGGAATTTTTCCTCGTAAGGGATAAGGTTTTCCAAATCCCAAGGTTCCAGTCCGTCCATTTTTTTTCTTTCAAGGGTCTTAGATGCAGGAATCAGCACATCGTCGAAAAACAGACCTACATGACCAGACACCGGAGTCCAACGGGTCTTGACGATAGTCTTAGTTTCGGTCTTTCCGTTTATCGTTACAGTTACGGTCTCGGTATAATCATCACCTCTCAAGCCCCTATAGTCGGATTCCGTCTGAGCGTCGTAAGTCCAGTAAGGCAAATACATACCGGCGATTTTTTCACATTGCTGGGCATATTTCTTCAATTTTGGAGGAGCAAACCACAGTCCCTTAATCCATTTGCGGAAAGCTTCAATAGCTTCCTTGGAGTTTACCTTGAATGGCAACACCGACTTCGGCTTAATCATCTTCTTGGAAGATTCGGAAGCCACAACCAACTTGGTGCCGCAAAACGGACATTCGCTTGAAACAACATTAGGATCGAGTGTTATTGTTGCACCACAGGAGCTACACGACACCGTAGAAACTTCTTCCAACTGGTTGCCATCGGCAGTTTCGCCTCCCGACTCCAATTTCGACAGGTATTCGTCAAGGTCAAGTTCCTCTATTTTCTCGTCACTAATTTCTATTTCATTTTCTGCACCACAATAAGGGCATTTCATTGATGTCGTTCCCGGCTCAAAAACCAGCGATGCGCCACAATTCTTGCATTTGAATTCCTTTTTTTCCGACAGTTCCGGCTCGTTGTATTCCTCAAAACCATCTTGCTTTATATTTTCGTCTGCCATAATTTATTTAATTTTCATACGCAAATCTAACATTTTTTTCTTTATCAAAATACTACTTTGACAACCAATTTGAAGGATTCAAAGTTACACTACCCTTCCATATTTCAAAATGAAGCAAGGTCTTGTTTTCGGTCTCGTCGGTATGTATTTTTCCAATTGCCTGCCTGGCAACGACCTTGTCGCCAGCCGAAACATAAACCTTGGACAAATGAGTATAAACGCTCAGATATTCGCCATGCCTAATGATTACGGCATTCTGTGTGCCAGGAATAGAAAATACCTTACGAACTTCGCCATCGAAGACAGCCCGAGCATCAGAACCTGTCGTTGTTGAAATATCCACGCCCTTGTTGTCGATTTCGACGCCGGAAATTACCGGATGCGGCTGCTTTCCGAACTTGGACACAATCACGCCACGTTGAACCGGCCATGGCAGTTTTCCAGAATTATTACCGAAATTATCGCTAACGATTTTTTCTTCAGGCGTAAGTTCATACTTTCCAGTGTTAGCTTTGCCCTTTGTCGAAGACGACTTTTTCACCTCGTCGGCGATCAACTTTTCGATTGCGGCCTGCAGCTGCTGCTTTTGCTTGTTCTTTTCGGCCAACTGCTTACGCAAATCGTTTTCCTTGCCTTTCAGCTTCGACAGTTCCGACTCCTGCTGACGCTTCGCCTTTTCCAGATTTTCCGTTTCGCTCTGCTCCTCGTCCAGCAAGCGCTGATGTTCCTGCTTCTGGCGGTTCAATTTTTCAATCTGCTTTTCCAATATTGCCTTAATGGAATTTATTGCCCGAAGCTGACGCTTCCTATAGTCGGCCATTTGCTGCATATACTTCAGGCGCACATACGACTGGTTGAAGTCATCGGACGACAGCAAAAACATAATCTCGTTATTCTTGTTCCTGTTTTTCCATGCAATCTGCAGCATCCGCGAATACGACGCCTTCAAGTCGTTCAAATCGTCGGACATCATCTTTATGATAGATTCAGTTTCTGAAATTCGTTGCGACACGTACTCGATCTCCATGTTGATGCTTAAAATCAATTCCTGACGGGAATTTATCTGGTTTCCAAGCAGCATAAGATTATTTTCCGACTCCTTCTGACTCTTTCGTGTCTCAGCGAGCAACTTGTTGGTATAATTTATTTCATTGATGGTCTTCTTCTTTTTCTTTTCAAGGTCGGCCTTTGTCTGCGCAAAAACTACACCTGCAGAAAGCAGAAGGAAGATCAGCGACAGTAATATTCTACTAATTCTATTCATTAAGGTTAACTTTAGTATATTTTGCAGGAATCTTGAACGGGAACGACAAGTCTTCCGACACTTCAAAATCTGTTATATTGAATTTCATAGTTCCGACAAAACCATTGGCTTCAACCTCCAGACGCAAAGTCTGCGGGAAAAGCAAATTTCCACATTTCACAAAGTTGTCGTATTCGACGTATGCATTACGAGCAGTCTCTATGTCCTCGAGATACATGTTCTTAATTTTCAGCGAGCCTGGAATTATCCTTACAGTCTGCACGCTTGTGCCATTTCGCATTGAATAGTTCGGACGGTCCATCTTGTCGGCGCTTCGCTCTATCTTTTTCTGGGAAACCGACGATATGCAATAATATGTAGTATCCACGCACGACTTATAATTATATGCCGCACGGGTTGTATCCTCCGGCATCGGATAGTAGAAGAACTCGTTGAGCAATATTGCCTGAAGCTCACGATAAGTGAGGTCAACACGGATAAGATGCTCCAAAGCCGACACGCCCTCGATGTAGTATTGGTTCTGTATTCTGTTCATTACCTTTACCGAATCGGGAGAAATCAGCAGGCGGAAGCCCTCAATATTGAACGAACGCAAGCTTATCCATATCAAGCTGTCGCGGCTAACCCTCAGGATTCCGCTGAAATTGTCGGGCGTTCCGCCATTCATGGCATATTCTGCCGAAAACTTGTACGACGCCATCCGGTAGTCGGGAGTTTCCGACATCACCGTCTCCACCAACTTCGACGGACGTATCAGATCCTTCTTTTCATAATCGCCAACCTGCACTGTCCTGCATGCAGTAAGGCAAACCAGAACAGAAAGCACGACAACTAATATTACCACTATACGCTTCAACCTACTCCGTCAATGATTTCCTTAATACTTTTGTCTGCAACTCCGAATTGTCCGGATTTAACTCGAGCGACTTGGCCCAGCTCCCCATAGCGGCATCAATGCTACCGATTTTGAACTGAATGTCGCCCATATGCTCGTAATATACAGCATTGGAAGCGTCAATACCTATCGCACGTTCGATATATTCAAGCGCTTCCTGCAATTTGCCGTTCCTGTAAAGGACCCAGGCATGCGTATCTATATATGTAGGATTTTCGGGCGACAACTCGAGCAGATGCGTGCTTAGTTCCAGCGCACGGTCAAGCTTTTCGCCACGGACAGCAAGACTATAGCTGTAGTTGTTTATTACCGACTCATAGTCGGCATCCTTGAACAATATATATTCGTACACAGAATCGGCCTCGTGATATTTCTTCAAGGCGGCATAGGCATCTCCCTGCATGCTCAGCATATCGACCATCACTTCCTGATTATCAATCGACAGCATGGACGCATAATCAACAATTTCGACCACATCCTCAAACTTTTGCTTCAGATAAGCCGCCACAACATAATACTGATAGGCTGAAAGTAGATTTGGGAAAAGCTCGGAGGCCTCCTTGCTGTGAAGATACAGATTGTCGAAATCCTTAAGATGATAGTCGAGCGACATCAGATTGTCCCAGATCTCGTATGTTGACTTGTCGGTAACAATGATGTCCATCAAATTCTTCTGAACCTCAGCATAGTCGTTATTCATCATTGCAATATCGGCCTTAAGTGCGCTCAAGGCGACATCGCCAGGAGTCTGCTTCTCAACAATCGCCACCAGACGCTTGAGCTGAACCTTTACAAAATCATCGGCCTTTGCCGCCGGAAGCAACTGGTTCAGCATCTGCAACTTCAGTTCGAAGGTCAAACTCTCGTCGTCACACAAGAAGGCCTTCTCCAACAAGGCAAAGAACTTGTAATACTGCGCATCTTCCGCCCTATGGTATTCGGCAAGCGACAAATTTATCAGTCCCTCGGTGATATTCAACTTTTCGAGCTCCTCGAATTCCACCACGGCCAAATCGTGCTTGCCATTCTGATAATACGCCTCGGCAAGCATTGCCTTATAGCGCAGATTCTGAGGATATGCATCGCGCAAACGCCTCATTTCCTCAAACGACTTTTCCATATTGCCAAGCCGCTCGTAGGCAAGTTCCTTCTGTATGCTGATGGCATCAACAATTCCAAATTGCTTTTCCGCCTGATTGTACACCTTGATGGCTTCCTTGTCCTTCTTCAACTTCTGGTACAATTGAGCCAGAGCAAAATAATTTTCGATTTTATTTGGGCTTTGTGAAATCAGCTGCCGATACAATGGCAATGCCTTTTCGGGAGTACCGCTATATTCGTAGGCGAAAATCAGCAGGTCGACATAAGCCACGTTGCTGGTCTTGTCGTATTGCACTGCTTTTTCAGCATACGAAACAGCACCAGCAAAATCTCCAGTTGCAAACAGGATTGACGCGAGTTCATAATATGCTGCAGGCTGCGTATTGTCAACCGCCAAGGCGCGGGTATAATACTTTATTGCCGACTCGTAGTCGCCAAGGTTCTTGCTTTTATTTCCCTCGAGAAAATAGAAGCTGAAATTATAATCGAAACCAGTTTTTGCGGCTTCGGCTTCCTTCTTCGAAGGCTTCTTCTGTGCAAAGCACGCCGACACCGACAAGGCCACCAGAAGAAGAAGAAATATTTTCCGGAACAAATTCATGCTACTTGACCTCAAGCGTATTGTAATCTCCAATGCTCAAATCGTACGACTGTCCCGACAATTTTGTGTGACTGCCAATCATAGAATCGTGGATATTCATGTTTAACAATTCTGAATCGCACTGAACGACAGAATTATTTACAACACAGCCAACAACTTTAGTTCCTCTGCCAATCGACACGTATGGGCCGACAACCGAATTTCTAATTATCACATTGTCCTCGATGTGGCATGGCTGGATAATGGTGGAGTTTTCAACCACGGCCGAGGCGGCAAGAAGTTCGGACTTAGTATCCCTTGCCAAAACACGCTGATGAGTCGACACCGTAATATTCTTGTTGCCACAGTCGAGCCATTCGTCAACCTGCTTTGGGACAAACCTAAGGCCTTTTGCGCGCATATTTTCCAGAGCCGTTGTAAGCTGGAATTCGCCGCTCTTGCGAATGTCGTTGTCGATAAGATACTGCAGTTCGCGTCTCAAAGTTTCCCCCGACTTGAAATAATAGATTCCAATAATTGCGAGGTCGGAAACAAAGACCTTTGGCTTCTCCTCGAAGCCGGAGATTATACCGTCGGCATTAGTTGTAACCACGCCGTAAGCTTCGGGGTGTTCAACCTTCTGCACCCAGATAATGCTGTCGGCATCGGCCGAAATCTTGAAGTCGGCAAAGAACAAAGTGTCGGCGAAAGCAACAACCACCTTGTCGTCGAGCGACGGAGCCGCACACCAAATTGCATGAGCCGTACCAAGAGCTTCCTTCTGATAATATATCTTCGGTTCGGCGCCGACACCGCGTGCAATACTGCAAAGTTCGCTCTCCACCTTCTCGCCGAAGTTGCCTATCACGAAAGCTATTTCGTCAATGGGTTCCTCGCAAATCTGTGCTATTCCTTCGACCAGACGCTGTACTATAGTCTTGCCTGCCAACACGATAAGCGGTTTTGGAACAGTAAGTGTATGGGGGCGCATTCTTGTGCCCATTCCTGCCATTGGAATAATTATCTTCATAGCATACCTAATTTACAAATAAAAGGCAAAGGTAATTCTTTTATTTATATGTATGACGGAGGATATCATTTAATTGTCAACAACACGATGTTGCAAAAGTCCGACCGAGCAGAGGACTCTCGCAGCACTCCTAAAAAAAACTTTGCCCCTCCATCTCTAACGAGCGCAAAAAGCCACAACAAGCAAAGGTCGCCACAGACTGCAGAAAGCACAAAAAAGCACAAAAGACATACGGACACTATGTTTATGTTTGCAAAAGTTAATCTTTTTTTTCTTTTGCAAAAAGTAAAATATAAATAATACGTATATATCAGTAAAAGATACTTCACTGACAAAGAATATGCTAAAACAGAGACGCAACCAGGTAGAAAATTTTATTGCTGACAACAACTACTTATAATCAGGTCTCGCCAAAACGTTATACGAATACGCTTTTGACACCATACTGCCCAAATATACACCTCTTTTCGAAGAAGAATTGCCATCTAAAACAACAATGGATGAAACTATATCTGAATTTTCCCCGTATACAATATATCCAAATCCTACCAGCAATTTTATAAACATAGAACTTGACAGTAATGAGCTAAATGATGGTATAATAGATTTCCTAGAGCGGTACGGAGTTGAAAGCATAAAGGATTGCGAAGCAATACAAATAAATATTTACGACATTAATTCTCGACTTTTAAGTACTGGCAAATACAAATATGACCAACCTATAAATATTAATGTTAGTGAATATCCATCAGGAACATATATGGTAGAGATAAGGAGTTGCTATAATAAAATAATACAAACTAAAACCTGTTGGTTGAATTAATTTTTAAAAAAAATATACATAAAAGTTGTACATATCGCTGATTTTTAGTAATTTAATGGT
>CALDKB010000052.1 GCA_937899245.1 uncultured Bacteroidales bacterium
TCATAAACCTATCGGTCAAGTCAAATATGCATTATTCTAATTCATCCAACAGGTACAGTAAGTAAAATTTTAGAACAGATTTCTAAGATTTTAAAAAGTGAAAGTAATACAATCGTTTCTTTGATACCTACAGGAAATGAATGTATGGTAGAAGGTGATTACAGTGTTGAAATTAAGGATGTTGACATCCCAAGTAATGTAATTTCTGCTCCTAATCCAAAATATTCAAACGACCTAAATGGTTTTTACAAAGTAAATCGTATCCGTTTGGGCAAGATAATTTTGGATGATACGAAAAATGGTTTCCCGTTTTCCGATGAAGAAATTAAAGGTATTATAAAAGGAGTGAAAACATGGGCATACTATGATAAATAAACACAACGACCTTTGCAAATAGAAAAGGACGGCTTGTGACCGTCCTTTTTTCATCATATTTCTTTCTGTTAAAACCATTTGCCGAAATCCGTGGTGCGATGATGGTGCGATTTACCAAAAGAAAAATCACAAGCATTTAATTTTCAAACACTTGTGATTTATATTTTGTAGTCCGACCGGGAATCGAACCCGGATCTACGGTTTAGGAAACCGCTATTCTATCCGTTGAACTATCAGACCAACTTTTGAGGAGGCGAAGATAATACATTTTTTTGTTTGCCAATTATTTTTTATCAAAACCTTTAGCCAGACTCAATAACTATTCATTAACACTATTTAAACATAAAACTAAACCAAATTGTATTTGAGATAATACCATAAAAACATAAATTTGCATTTGCAAAAAAAACAAAAGAAGATAAAATGGACAATAAGAAACAAAATCTCCCCGTACTTATACTCATCTGCGTAGCAATGGGCTTGGGAATCGCATGCGTTGTTCTTTGCGGAATGGGAACTGGCAAAATTAAAGACATTCTTTCCATGATATCATCGGCAATCGTATGCCTTTCGGCAGCTATGCTAATTAAAACACGTAAAAAAGAATAGACAACATAAAATTTCACACTATGGAAATTGACATAAGAGAATTAAACGAAAGAGTTCAAAGGGAAAGTTCCTTTATCGACATTGTTAATATGGAAATGTCGAAGACTATTGTTGGACAAAAGCACCTTGTCGAGGGGCTTCTTATAGGTTTGCTGTCTGACGGACACATTCTGCTCGAAGGTGTTCCAGGCTTGGCGAAAACTTTGGCTATCAACACATTGTCAACAGCAATTGACGCAAAGTTCTCGCGTATTCAATTTACGCCTGACCTTCTGCCTGCCGACTTAATAGGTACTATGATTTATAGCCAGAAGAACGAGGACTTCATCGTGAAGAAAGGACCTATCTTTGCCAACTTCATCCTTGCCGATGAAATAAACCGTGCCCCGGCAAAAGTTCAGTCGGCACTACTCGAAGCAATGCAGGAACGCCAGGTTACTATCGGCGACAAGACCTACAAGATGGACAATCCTTTCCTCGTAATGGCAACACAAAACCCGATCGAGCAGGAAGGCACCTACCCTTTGCCCGAAGCACAAGTCGACCGTTTCATGCTGAAGGTAAAAATCGACTATCCGGAATTTGAGGAAGAACGTCTTGTAATACGTGAAAACCTTGCAAAACAGAAAATCCAAGTCAACCCTGTGCTCAAACCAGAAGACATAGTACGAGCTCGCGAAGTCGTTGCCGATGTATACCTTGACGAAAAGATCGAACGCTACATCCTCGACATCGTATTTGCAACCCGTTTTCCGGAACGCTACCAGCTCGACAAACTGAAGAGCATGATTTCGTACGGAGGTTCTCCACGTGCATCTATCAACCTTGCAAAGGCTGCAAAGGCATACGCTTTCATCAAACGCAGAGGATATGTAATTCCAGAAGACGTTCGTGCCGTTTGCCACGACATCCTTAACCACCGTATCGGCCTAACCTACGAAGCTGAAGCTGAAAATGTCTCAACAGAAGAAATCATCAGCGAAATACTTAACCGTGTCGACGTTCCGTAGAAAGTTGACAATAGATACGGGAAATGATGAAACAACATTCATCAAGGATTTAGTGTACAACAATAAAAGAAACAACAATGGACTCAACGGAACTACTGAAGAAAGTTCGCAAGATTGAAATAAAGAGCCGAATGCTCTCCAACCACATCTTCGCCGGCGAATACCATTCGGCATTCAAGGGGAAAGGTATGACCTTCAGCGAAGTTCGTGGCTACCAGTATGGCGATCCTATCAAGGATATCGACTGGCATGTTACTGCCCGTTTCAACCAGCCGTACATCAAGGTCTTCGAGGAAGAACGTGAACTTACCGTAATGCTCCTGATTGATGTCAGCGGCTCCGAATGCTTTGGCACACATACAAAGCAGAAAAAGGACCTCATCACCGAAATTGCCGCCGTGCTTTCGTTCTCAGCCATTGAAAACAACGATAAAATCGGTGTCATCTTCTTCTCCGACAAGGTTGAAAAGTTCATTCCTCCACAAAAGGGAAAGAAACACATCCTGAGAATAATCCGCGAGCTGCTCGACTTTGAGCCGGAAAGCTCTCAAACAAACATCAACGAGGCACTCAAATTCCTGACCAACGCAATTAAGAAACGTAGCGCAGCATTCATTATTTCCGACTTTTTGTCGCCAGACTTTTCCGAATCGCTAAAGATTGCCGCTTCAAAGCACGACATCGCCGCACTTAAAGTTTACGATGTATTTGAGGAAAATCTGCCAGACATTGGTCTCGCCTACTTTAAGGATATGGAATCGGGCGAATTAAAATGGATCGACACCGCATCATCAAACGTACGCAAGGAATACGCAAAATGGTGGAAAGAAAAAAACGAAGCTGCCGACCAGATACTTACAAAGGCAAAAGTTGACAAAGCCACCATCCGCACCGACCAGGATTATGTAAAACCGTTAATTGCCCTATTTAAAAACAGATAGCCGTGAAAAAATTAATATTCATAATATTATTATTGGTTGCCGGAATTTCGGTTTCTGCACAAAATTTCAACGCATCGGCAAGACTACAGAACGACAGCATTATTGTCGGAGAACAAACAACAATATCAATAATGGCCGACATTCCAGACAAAGCTCAGGTCCTGCCACAGCAGTTCTCCGATACAATTTGCGACAAGGTATTCCTCATCAAGGACAACGAGCCGACCATAGAAAACAGCACATACAAAAAGGATTACCTCATAACGTCGTTCGACACCGGCATCAATGTGATTCCTCCTATTAGACTATGGGTGATTTCCGGCTCCGACACCAACGAAATCGCAACAAACGCATTGGCTCTCAAGGTTAACCCCTATGTTCTGATTGACACTATCCCACGCGATACCGTTTTCGCCGAAAATGCAGGATTTGTTCTTTTTGGCAAGGATGGTTTTGCCAAGGAAATAGAACAATACATTCCGGATTCGCTCAAGCAAACCATGAGTGCCGACAGCCTAAACATGCTACGAGAGGAACTCAAGCGACAAATGATCCAGCAGTATGCTTCGCAAGTCATGCAGACCGGTTTTACCAACCAGGAGCAAATCGACTCAATAGCGAACTCCGACTCGCATAGGATTTTCATCGTCGGAAAAGACATACTTGAAACACATTACATATACGGAAGCGTTGATTCAACATTCGTACAGGAAAGCCAGCAAGTAAACAAAGGCGATATTCTGTTCACACTGTTCCAAATCGAGGACATAAACGACGAACTATACAACACACCTTTCAACTGGGACGAATTCTGGTACGACGTAAAGACCTTCTTTGCAAACTGGTGGTGGCTGATTCTGATTGTTCTGCTTGCAGGAGCAATTACCTACTACGTCATCTATCGCAAGCGTCACGGCGAAAGTCCAATTCCAATGATAAAGATCAAGCCGAAACGACCGGCACACGAAATAGCTCTCGAGCAACTTGAAAAGATTCGCAACGAAAAGATCTGGAGCCGCGGACAGGTAAAGGAATTCCACGTACAGGTAACCGATACAGTAAGAAACTACATTGCCAACCGCTACGGCATCGATGCAGAGCAAATGACCACATCCGAAATTCTTGCCATGCTGAAATCCACTACCAGCGTTGATTCAGAAAACATCAGCCGCATGCGACAGATGCTCGAACTTGCCGATAGCGTTAAGTTTGCAAAATACCAGCCGATGCAAGGCGACAACGACCTGTCGCTTCGCAATGCATTCGACTTTGTTGAAAGCACCAAGGAAATAATCGTCAACGACACGAAGGAAAAGACAGCCGAAGCCGAAATAGAAGCCGACAAGGTTGCTACACCCGACAATAAAAATAACGAGGCATAATTATGAGTAACATAGAATTTGCAAATCCCGAATACTTATGGTTCCTGCTTGTACTGGCACCAATGATTGCCTGGTACATTTGGAAACGTAAGAAATCCGTTGCTTCGATGAACGTAAGTTCGCTGGAAGCATTCAAGGGCAAGGGCATTTCATGGAGATATGTACTACGCCATGTCTTATTCGCCATAAGACTGATATGTGTTGCCCTTATAATCGTTGTTGTTGCGCGTCCGCAAAGCACCGACAACTGGGAAGAACAGAAAATAGAAGGCATCGACATCGCAATAGCGCTTGACGTCAGCGGCAGTATGCTCGCCGAAGATTTCAGGCCGAACCGTCTGGAAGCTGCTAAAGACATAGGAATGGAATTCGTATCATCACGCGCAAACGACAACATAGGTCTTGTTGTATTCTCGGGAGAAAGCTACACGCAATGCCCACTTACTATCGACCATGCCGTTCTGTTGAACCTATTTGATGAAATCAAAAGCGGTTTAATCGACGACGGAACAGCCATTGGCGACGGACTTGCCACAGCTGTCAACCGACTTCGCGACAGCAAAGCAGTAAGCAAGGTGATAATCCTGCTTACCGATGGCGAAAACAACATGGGAAGCATCTCGCCAGTAACAGCTGCCGAATTTGCAAAGGAATTTGGCATCAGGGTTTATACCATCGGTATCGGCAAAAACGGCAAGGCGCCCTACCCTTTCAAAACAGCGTTCGGAACAACCGTATATCAGGATGTTGACGTAAAGATTGACGAAGAAAGCCTGAAGAAAATAGCAGAAATGACCGACGGCCAGTATTTCAGGGCAACCGACAACGAGAGCCTTCGCAGCATTTACGCCGAAATCGACAAGCTCGAAAAAACGCAACTGGAAGTCAAGTCGTTCTCAAAACCGAAAGAAGAATATATGACATACCTTCTATGGGCATTTATACTGCTGCTCATTGAAGAGATTTTAGGATTAACTGTACTAAAAAACACTTTCTAGGTCATGTTTAGGTTTCAAAATCCACAATATCTATGGTTTCTGCTGGTGATTCTCGCCTTAGCGATGATTTTTGCCATTGCAGAAATAATCCGCAAGAAAAAGCTGAAAAAAATTGGCGACCTCGAATTGGTTGGCCTTCTTGTGCCAGAAACTAGTCTCGGACGAAGAATAACAAAACTGATATTATTATGCTGTGCGCTTGCGTGCATTATAATCGGCCTTGCCCGACCTCAATTCGGATCGAAGCTCAGCGAAGTTACACTAAAGGGAGTGGAAATTGTAACAGCTCTCGACGTGTCAAACTCGATGATGGCCGAAGACGTAAAACCGAACCGGCTGGGCAACGCAAAAATGTTCATCGAACGAATACTGGGCAAGCTCAACGGCA
Organism: uncultured Bacteroidales bacterium; assembly: GCA_937899245.1. Classification (GTDB taxonomy): domain Bacteria; phylum Bacteroidota; class Bacteroidia; order Bacteroidales; family ML635J-15; genus Bact-19. The sequence continues at coordinate 5,704 of CALDKB010000052.1, forward strand.
ACAGGCTTGGTATGGTAATATTCGCCGGCGACGCATTCGTGCAGATGCCAATAACAACCGACGTTCGTTCTGCACGGCTTTATCTATCAACAACAAGCACCGACGACATATCTGTACAAGGTACCGACCTTGCAAAAGCCCTGACACTGGCAGCCCGTTCGTTCTCCCGCGACGAAGAGGCATCAAAGGTTATAATTCTAATGACCGACGGCGAAAACCACGAAGAAGATGCCGTTGAAGTTGCAAAAACACTAAATGAGCAAGGGATTATCGTAATGACTGTTGGTTTCGGTTCGCCAAGCGGAGTTCCTATTCCAAACAAAAACGGACACGGCTACATGAAGGACAACGCCGGCAACACCGTAATGACAAAACTCGACGAAAAGACACTTATCGACATTGCAAAGTCAACAGGCGGAATATATGTCAGAGCTTCCAACAACTCAAACGCCTCAGACGCCATACTTAAAGAACTCGACAATTGGCAGAAAAGCGAAACGACAAAGCAAATATATTCCGAATACGACGAAAAATTCCAATATTTCGTATTCGCAGCCCTGTTTTTCCTATTTATCGATGTTTTTCTGCTCGAACGCAAAAATCCATTGTTAAGCAAGATAAAGTTATTTGGAAAAAAACAATAGAAACATGAAACGGTTAATTTTCATTATATCAATAATAGCTCTTTCGGCCACAATATCATTTGCGCAGGAAGAACGTTCGCAAATACGCAAGGGCAACAAAGCATACGGCGAAGGCAACTACGGAAAAGCCGCCGAACAATACGACAAGGCCCTGCAGACCAATCCTGCAGAAGTAAGCGTGTACAAGAATTCAGGTGCAGCCAACTATCGCAACGACCAGTTTGAAAAGTCGGCAAACGCATATAGCGAACTGCTTCGCACCGACCTTACCGACAAGCAGAAGGCCGAAGCATACTACAATCTTGGCAACACGTACATGCAAGCCAACAAATACAAGGAAAGCGTCGAGCAATACCGCAACGCACTGAAACTCGACCCTACTCACGACAAAAGCCGGCACAATATGGCTGTTGCAACCAAGATTTTGCAACAACAGCAACAAAACCAACAGCAGAACGGTGGTGACAACAATCAGCAAAATCAAGACAAGCAAGACCAAAATAAAGATCAGCAACAAAACCAAGACAAACAGAATCAAAACAAGGACAAGCAAGAACAGCAACAGCAACAACAGAACAACGACCAGAATATGTCGCGTGAAGAAATGGAACGCTACCTTGAATCGCTAAGCCAGAAGGAAAAGGAAACGCAGGACAAAGTCCAGAAGGCACAGCAAGCAGGGAAAAAACAGCTGGAGAAGAATTGGTAAAAAAGGCGAAAAGGCTAAAAGGCTGACAGGCTAAAAGTCGGGATGCTGAAAAATTTTTATTGCATAATTCTGCAAATTCTACTACTTTTGACACCCCAATAATACTAAACGCAAACAAAAATGAAAGAGAAAATTAAAAACTCATCCGGCATATTAATATCAGCAATTTCGGTGCTGTTAATATGTGCCATTGCATACATCTGCCGACTGTTCACGGTGACAGATGTTCCATATCAGTTTCTATCCGCAATTCTCGGAGCGGCAATCACGATTCTTATAACATTCATATTGCTGAGAAGCCAGGACAAGAGCGAACTTTCGCGTACTGCAAAGTCGAAGATTTACGAAGAAAAACTGCGTATATATCAAGAATACTTGCAAACCCTATGCAATGCCATCGAGGACAGGCAACTATCCGACGATGAAAAGATTCGCCTGCAATTCCAAACTTCGTACATTACAATGCACACAACGGACGAGCACATAGAATCAATAAGCAAAAGCGTTGAGGAAATCCTAAAATGCGTCTGTCTGTATCCAAATAAACCATACGATGTAGAAAAACTGCAAAAGGAACTGTTCAATGTTGTAAAAAACTTTCAGGAAGAAATCTACGAGGACAAAACACCTAATGACAAGTGTAGGAATGAAGCCGCAAAAATCTTCTCGCAAGCATTTGCCGCTTTTGAATCCAGCGCAGAGAAAGTAAATGTAGATTCTGTTATTTCAATAGAAAGTTTGCAAGAGTCCGCAGCAAATTCTGGCAACGCGAAAGTTGAAATCTGGGATAACGCCCGCAAGGAATGGGAAGCGAAAGGCTGGAATATAATAGACGATAGTTTTGAATACAAGGAAATCACAAAAGGCGATGCAAAAGTAAAATACGGATTCTACGACGGGCATTACTACGTTCAAGCAGAATATGGTTCAGAAGTTTATTTTTCAAAATTTTTAAAGGAGAAAGAAGGTTGCGGACGAAGACAATACGGCTTATGGTGGTGGCATTTGGACAAATTCTATGACCTTAAAGAAAACGACGCGACAAAGTATTTCCCGACCTCGAAGGAATTGCAAGAATGTCTTGCTGACAGGTTCACATATCTGGTGGATGCTTGCGAGCGTCAGGCAAAAGCCAGTTCGTGGGAAAAGATGCTAAAGGGAAAATATGGCGACAATGTCTATACTTGGCACTGGGGTACTGTATGCGAAATTAAAGATGACACAGACAACAATCCTTACATTTTTGCCTACAAGGATGGCGACTATAAAAACAACGACAACACCACAAGAATAATGCTTGCTGTAAACAACAACGACATTGAAAAACTCAAAGTTCTGCAACAGAAAGCAAGTGCTTCTGAAATTGAAGATGTTGACGGATATAAGATGGCACTATTGGAAACATTGCCAAAAAACACAACAGATGACGATATTGCCCAAAATATTGGGAAATGGAGTGACAAGATTAACAATATAAAGTAATTTTACTATGGAACATGTATTTTTCAAGCCGTGGATTGGCAAAAACTATCAGAATGGCGGAATTTTCAAAAAGAAAATCCTTGTGTTGGGCGAAAGCCATTACTGCGGAGGATGTGATAAATGTGGGATAAAATATGCACCAGAATGTAATGATTTGAACACCACTAAAATAATTGAATCATTGTTGGATGGCAGTACTGGTGGGTGGGCGAATACATTCAAAAAGTTTGAACGTTCGCTTGTAAACAAACCGACGACAGCAGAAGAATCAAGAGAAATATGGGAATCTGTAGCATACTTCAATTTTCTGCAAGTTGCAATGACAGAAACCAGAACTGCGGGCTCTTACGAGGACTATATAGAAGGACAAAAGGCATTTCTTGAGGTAATTGAGGACTTGCAACCGGACTTGATAATCGTCTGGGGAATACGCCTTTACGGACACTTGCCAAACGAAAGATGGATTCTGGGCGAACCATTGGTATTCGACAACTACAGTGTGAAAAACGGATACTACCAGTTGAAACAAGGCAAGAAATCACGAGTGATAGCTGTATATCATCCGTCAACGGGATATTCTTGGGACTGGTGGTATAAGGTTATTGCAAGCCAGTTGGGTTAAAATGTAAAAATGACAATATGCTAACAGGCTTGCTGTCTGTTAGCATATTTATTATCAATCGTTGTCGCGCATGAATATTAGCATTTGTAATGCGTAATAAACTTGAAGTCAATGGTGTTGAAAATCTCCACCACCGACACACTAATTTACGATTTACATAAAATCACCCCAATTTTTATGCAATTCATAAAATTACACTTTACGATTTACATAAATTTACTACCAGTTCCGCCACGAAATAAACCTGCCGTCAGATGTCTGGAAATCGGCATCGCCACCATATACAACGGCAGAAGCATCTTTTGGAGTTCCACTCAATTTCGAAAAAGCATCCAACCCATCAAAGAAATCGCTTCGGAGCGTTGCCGCCGACTTTATCTCGTATGCACGAAGATTCACACCATCCTCCACAAGCAAATCGACCTCATTGCCGTTGCTGTCGCGCCAGAAATAAATGTTCGCTTCTTTTCCCTGCGAATAAAAATTCTTCACGCACTCCGAAACCACCATATTTTCAAACATTTCCCCACGGAGATAATGCGTCGATACCTGTTCGGCACTATTAAGTCCAAGCAAAGAGCAAGCAAGTCCCGTATCGTAAAAATAGAGTTTTGGACTTTTCACCAGACGCTTGTTGAAGTTTTTGTAATAAGGACGAAGCAGAAACACAACATAACTTGTCTCAAGAATAGACAGCCATGAATATAATGTGGGCACGGAAATTTCGCACTCGTTAGCCAGCGACGAAACATTAAGCAGTTGCCCCACCCTTGCAGCACAAAGTTTCATAAAGCGCATAAACCGCGTAAGGTCGCCTATATTCTTGATTAAACGCACATCACGCTCAAGATATGTCTGAATGTAAGACGGATAATAATCGGACGGTTGTATTCCTTTGTCGTATATACGCGGAAAACCACCAGTAAACATCCATTCGTTCAGATTGCCGGGCAACATAGAAGCCTCCTTCAATTCTCTTACAGAGAAAGGCGTCAGCTTCATAACGGCGGTTCTTCCAGCAAGGCTCTGCGATACGCTCTCTAGAAGCAGAAAGTTATGCGACCCAGAAAGTATATACATTCCGCTTTCGTTCTTGCGGTCGACAGCCGTCTGTATGTATGAAAACAATTTTGGAGCATACTGAGCCTCGTCAATTATAAGATGGTCGCCAAAGTTGTTAAGAAATCCGCGCGAATCGTTTATAGCAAACTCCCTAATATCAACATCTTCAAGCGACACATACTTATATCCTTCGAACTTGTTCTTGAGCAAGGTCGATTTGCCGCATTGTCTTGTTCCTGTGAGAGTTAGCACTGGAAACTTTGATGCCATATAGAGCATTTTCGTAGTAATGTCTCGTTCTACCATATCAATAATTTTATACCGCAAAGATATATATATTTTACGATTTACATAAAACTAACCATATTTTTATGCAATTCATAAAACCACACTTTACGATTTGCATAAAATTTTAATGAGCAAATACATTATTCACACTGACGGCAAAAAAGAAGAATAGCAAAACCGCCTGTCAAGGCATTAGAAAATCTGCAATATTTTCTGGAGTAATTACTTGAAACTCGGCCCCTGGATAGGCATCCACAAAAGTCTTGGGAAATGCCGCTTTCGCTTTTGGATTCCATTTCACTTCGTACGCGTATAATTTTCCGCCACACTCTTCCACATAATCAATTTCCTGCTGCTGCTTCGTACGCCAGAAGTAACGATTAACCCACTTCTTGCTATATTCGTTACTTTTCATGCGTTCAGAAACGACAAAATTTTCCCACAAAGCACCAACATCCTGCCTAATTTCAGGTGCAGTAAAGTCAGCGATTAAAGCATTTCTTATGCCGTTGTCGTAAAAGTAAATTTTACGGCTTGCCTTAAGTTCGTTGCGATGATTGCGTGCATACGACGGCAATCTGAATATGATATAGCACTGTTCAAGCAAACCCACGTACCGTTCAACAGTCTTTGTGTCAAGCGAACAAGTTTGCGCAAGTTCGTTAAACGACACCTGCGAACCCACCTGATAGGCAAGCGCACGCAGAAGCACTTGCAATTTATCTGGATGCTTGATGTTTTCCCACGAAAGTATATCCTTATATAGATATGCGTCTGTAAGTAGTTTCAGAATTTCCATCTCACTACCATCGTTCATCACAACTTCGGGATAATAGCCATAAACCATGCGCATAGGCAACATCCTAATTTCCTTGAGTTTCCCGTGATGAGCAACCATTTCACCGAATGACAAAGGAAACATCTGGTACTCCCATTTGCGCCCAGTCAGCGGTTCGTTTACCTTGTTGGCCAATTCAAAAGCAGAACTGCCTGTTGCAATAATCTGCAAATCACTGTCAGAATCGGCAATAAGTTTTAATCGCACACCTATATCTTTTATTCGCTGAGCCTCATCCAATATCACAATTCTATTGCCCTTAAATTCTGAAAGCAATCTGTCCACCGAAGCATTACCAAACAGATTCTGAATCTGCAATTCATCACCGTTCAACCATAAGCAATCATTTCTTCCCCTCACCATTTGCCGAAGCATCGTCGTTTTTCCTACCTGACGTGCACCAATTAGAATAATTATCTTACCTTTAAACAGCTTATTTTCAAGCGTTTTATTTAATATCCTTTCAATCATACCCAATTATTTTCGTCCGCAAATATACAACCTTTTTGGAATTAACTCCACAAAAGTTATAACTTTTTTGGAATTAACTCCACAAAGTTATATTATCACATTCTAAAATACCACGAAAAAAGAATATAAATTGTTACCCGATTCAAACGATTAAACGGTGATGCCTTCTAACAGCTCAGCATTGGACATTTCTGCAGCCTTCACTTCGACTCCGTTCAGTATGCGGGAGTGTGCACGTTAACATTCAAACGACCTCAAACAGCGCAGCTTCAATGTTCGTGCGAGCTGAGAGCAATGAGCTTGCTCAAATTGCCGAAGCAACACCGAACATCATACGCGACAGCATATAAACTACTTTGAACGGCGCAGCCATAGTTACTTCTTCAGCAGCACCCATGCAAGATAGAACATCAGTGCCGTAAGGCCGATTTGCATGAAAATAGGATTTATCAGCGACAGCAGCAAAGTGAGCAAAATGCTCCAGATTACGATATAGGCCATCTTTTTTCTTCCGTCAAGAGCCGACCACGACAATTTTATTTTCTGAGGAATCTCGCGAATGTATTTCTTGAATGGATTTTCCACACCAACTTCCTCCGCTTTTGTGTATTCAAGCTCCTTCACACGCACCTTAAGCACTTTACGCGAAGTCTTGCCTATTGCATCAGTAGTCTCCAGAACTATTTTAGTCTTCCCCTTAGAGCGATTCAAACGGAATTTCTTCGAGCCAATAGCCTCCACCGACATGCTTGCCGCCTTGTATCCGTTGTCGAGGACAAGCATCGCCGACAAGGCACCCGGACACGCCCAGGCGACAGTTACCACGTCGCCTTCGGTAACCACATCCCTGTCAACCTTAAAAACAAAATCGCTCATAAACAGAATAACTTACAAGTGGCAAATTTAGAAAAAATATTTGGATTATGAATTTATTAACCGCTGTGAAAAAATAAACTTAAAATCTTATTAGGAAAAGTAAAAAATAAAAAGTAATTTTACAACCGCTAAAAAATTAACGAATTTTCAAACAGTAAAATTTAATAAAAACAGAGATAATTATGGATTTTGGATTATCAAAAACAGAAGTATTATTTCAGCAGATGATTAGAAGCTTTGCAGAAAACGAAGTAAAGCCTTTGGCTGCCGAAATAGACGAAGAAGAAAGATTCCCAATCGAAACAGTACAAAAGATGGGAAAATTAGGAATTATGGGTATTCCAGTACCTACTCAGTATGGTGGAGCAGGCGGAAACTACAAGTTGTATGCAATGGCAGTTGAAGAACTTGCAAGATGCTGTGCAACAACAGGTATCGTAGTTTCGGCACACACATCATTGTGCATTGGCCCAATCCTTGAGTTCGGAACAGAAGAACAGAAGATGAAATATTTGCCAAAGCTTGCTTCTGGCGAATGGATCGGTGCTTTCGGTTTGACAGAACCAAATGCTGGTACAGATGCATCAGGACAGCAGACAACTGCAGTTCTCGACGGTGACCACTGGGTTCTTAACGGATCAAAAATTTTCATCACAAACGCAGGCAATGCTGACGTTTATGTAGTAATCGCAATGACAGACAAATCATTGGGCAACAAGGGAATCTCAGCATTCATAGTTGAAAAGGGTTTCCCAGGTTTCTCAATCGGCAAGAAGGAAAAGAAATTAGGTATCCGCGGTTCTTCAACTTGCGAACTTATTTTCGAAAACTGCATAGTTCCAAAGGAAAACCAGCTCGGAGAAATTGGCAAGGGCTTCAAACTTGCAATGTGGACTCTCGACGGTGGCCGTATCGGTGTTGCATCTCAGGCATTGGGTATCGCACAGGGCGCTATGGACGAAACAGTTAAGTACACTAAGGAACGTAAGCAATTTGGCAAATCTATCGCTCAATTCCAGAACACCCAGTTCCAGCTTGCAGACCTCGAAACTAGAATCCAGGCAGCTAGACTTTTGGTTTACAGCGCAGCCGACAAGAAGGATCATCACCTTCCATTCTCAGCCGACGCAGCAATGGCCAAGTTATTCGCAGCAGAAACAGCAATGGACATGACTACAAAGGCCGTTCAATTCCACGGCGGTTACGGTTACACTCGCGAATATCCTGTTGAAAGAATGATGAGAGACGCTAAGATTACCGAAATCTACGAAGGAACTTCTGAAGTTCAGAGAATGGTAATTTCTGGCAAACTGTTAAAATAATTTTTCACTAACGTAAAAATCAAGAATAATGAATATAGTAGTTTGTATAAAACAAGTACCGGATACCACAGAGGTAAAACTTGACCCGAAAACCGGAACACTTATCCGTGAAGGTATCCCCAGCATCATAAATCCTGATGACAAGGGCGCATTGGAACTCGCACTTCAACTTAAGGACCAGTACGGCGCACATGTAACCGTTCTTACAATGGGTCTTCCACAGGCAGATTCTGCATTGCGCGAAGCATTGGCAATGGGCGTTGACCGCGCTATCCTACTTACCGACCGCAAACTCGGTGGTGCAGATACCCTTGCAACTTCAAGAGCACTTGCAGGCGCTCTCAAGCAATTAGATTTCGACCTTGTTCTTACTGGTCGCCAGGCAATCGATGGTGATACAGCTCAGGTTGGTCCACAAATCGCAGAACACATGGGTCTTCCACAGGTTTCTTACCTTGTTGGTCTCGAAATCAACGGTAAGACTTGCAGAATCAAGAAATCGACAGAAGAAGGATACCAAATCCTCGAAACCGAAATGCCTTGCGTTTTCACAGTTCTTGCAACTGCAAACAAAGCTCGTTATATGACAGTTAACGGTATCGTTGAAGCTTACAACCGCGAAGTTGAAATCTGGAACGCTGACAAGATTCAGGTAGATGAAAACCTCCTTGGTCTTAAGGGATCTGCAACTAAGGTTGTTAAGTCGTTCACAAAGGGTCTTAAGGCAGCTGGTCAGACTTACGAAGTTAGCCCAGAAGAAGCAGTTGACTTGATTATCAGTAAATTAAAAGAAAAATTCATCATTTAACACGATTAAGACATGGATAAATCAGAATACAAAAATGTTTACGTTTTCGTTGAACAACGCGACAACGTAATCCAGAAAGTTGCATTGGAACTGTTGGGCAAGGCTCACGATTTGGCCGGTGCATTGAACGAAAAGGTATATGCAGTTCTTTTGGGACACAACATCGGCGACAAGGCACAGGAACTCATCGCTTACGGCGCTGACCATGTTTTAGTTGCAGACGATCCTTGCTTGAAGAACTATATCACCGAAGAATATACACAGGCAATCACCCAGATTATTCACGACTACAAGCCGAGCATCTTCCTAATTGGTGCAACAACTATCGGCCGTGACTTGGGTCCACGTTTGTCAGCTCGTATCACCACAGGTCTTACAGCAGACTGCACAAAGCTTGAAATTTCGGAAGACACCAAGGAACTTATGATGACTCGTCCTGCATTCGGCGGTAACATCATGGCAACAATTATGTGTGTAAATCACCGTCCACAGATGTCAACTGTACGTCCAGGCGTTATGCAGAAGATGGCAAAGGATGACAGCCGCAAGGGTGAAATCGAAAACGTAAAGATCAATTTCGACAAGTCAAAGTGCAAAGTAAGACTCATCGAAACAGTTAAGGAAACTTCTAACAAGGTTGATATCGCAGACGCTAAGATCTTGATCTCCGGCGGACGTGGTGTTGGAAAGAAGGAAGGTTTCGAAATGCTTGGCAAACTTGCAGAAGTATTGCACGGCGAAGTTTCTTCATCAAGAGCAATGGTTGACGCAGGCGTTATGCCACACGACCGTCAGGTTGGCCAGACCGGTAAGACTGTACGTCCTAACCTGTATATGGCAAACGGTATCTCCGGCGCAATCCAGCACTTGGCAGGTATGGAAGAATCTGAAGTTATCATCGCAGTTAACAAGGACAAGGACGCTCCTATCTTCAAGGTAGCAGACCTCGGCATTGTAGGCGACTTATACAAGATTATTCCATTGCTAACCGAAAGACTTAAGTTCGAATTGGAAAACAGATAGTATAATGTATAATGGTTTTGCCGGCAGCTTGTCGGCAAAATCTTATATTATAAATAGGTATTAATTATATTAAAAGACATACGTAAGATGGATAAAAATCAAATTAGAGAAACCATCGCAAAGAGAGTTGCATTGGAACTTCACGACGGCGATGTTGTTAATTTGGGAATCGGTTTGCCGACAATGGTTCCGAACTATTTACCAAAAGGCGTAAAATTGTATCTTCAGAGCGAAAATGGTATCCTCGGCATGGGTCCTAAGCCAGCCGAAGGCGAACAGGATGAACACGTTATCGATGCTGGCGGTGGCTTCGCATCAGTTCTTCCAGACGGGTCAACATTCAGCTCAGCACACTCTTTCGAAATCATCCGCGGTGGTCACGTTGACGCAACTGTCCTCGGCGCAATGCAGGTAGATGAAGAAGGTAACCTTGCAAACTGGATGATTCCTGGCAAATTGACTCCAGGTATGGGCGGTGCAATGGACCTAGTAGTAGGTGCAAAGCGCGTTATCGTTGCTATGGAACACACCCAGAAGGGCAACTTCAAGATTTTGCACAAATGCAACCTTCCGCTCACAGCAGCAAAACAGGTTAACGTTATTGTTACCGAAATGGGCGTTATGGAAGTTACCGACAAGGGTATCGTTCTAACAGAATACAACACCGAATTCGGCGATAAGGACGCAGCAGTTGCAGCAATTCAGGCAGCAACAGAAGCTACATTGATTATCTCTCCGGATCTTAAACCAATGGTATTCTAAGACATGAATTACAATTGCTTAAAAATCGAACAGAGAGGACAGATTTGCATTTTGGCAATATCAGAACCTAAGTCGCTTAACGCATTAAGCACCAAGGTCATCCTCGAGATGGACAAGTTCATCGATTCGATTGATGTAAACAGCACACGCGTTTTAATAATAACCGGCGACGGCGACAAGTCATTTGTCGCAGGTGCCGATATTGCAGAAATGAAGGACAAGAACCAGGCAGAAGCATTGGAATTTGCAAAGCTTGGCGCTGGAGTTTTCAGAAAAATCGAAACTCTCGACATTCCTGTAATAGCAGCAGTTAACGGTTACTGCCTCGGTGGTGGTTGCGAACTTGCAATGGCTTGCGATATTCGCATTGCATCGGCAAAAGCTCGTTTCGGACAGCCGGAAGTTGGTCTTGGCATTATCCCGGGATTTTCTGGAACATACCGTTTGGCAAAGCACGTTGGTTCGGCAATAGCCAAGGAACTGATTTATACAGGCAAGACAATCAAGGCAGATGAAGCTTTGAGAATTGGTCTTGTTAATTCAATCAGCGAACCCGAAAACCTTATGGCAGACACCATTGCAATGGCCGAAACCATAGCTTCTAAGGCACCTATCGCTATTAAACACGCAAAAAAGTGCATTGACGCAGAACTCGACCTTGCTGCCGACGATGCAATAGCTTACGAAAACGATTTGTTCAGCCAGCTATTCACTACCGAAGACCAGAAGGAAGGAATGACTGCTTTTATGTCAAAACGCGCTGCAGAATTCAAAAACAAATAAAACATTTAAAAATATTATTACTATGAAAATTTGTGTTATCGGAACAGGAACAATGGCAAAAGGCATCATCAAGGCTTTTGCAGCAAAAATGCCTGTCGTAATGAAGAGTAGAACTCAGGCTAGCTTGGATAAAGCTATGACATCTATCTCAAAGTCTTACGCAAAATTGGTTGAAAAGGGCAAGATGACTCAGGAAGCTATGGACGCTATCATGAAGAACATCGCTACAACAACCGACTATGCAACATTTGCAGATGCAGACCTCGTAATCGAAGCTGCTGTTGAAGAAATGCAGTTGAAGAAAGACGTTTTTGGCGAACTTGACAAGATCTGCAAGCCAGAAACTATTTTCGCAACTAACTCTTCTTCGTTGTCAATTACTGAAATCGCTTCTAGCACAAGCCGTCCAAGCCAATTTATCGGTATGCACTTCTTCAACCCTGCAGACCGCATGGCATTGGTAGAAGTAATCAAAGGACAACTTACATCTGCAGAAGTTTGCAAGACAATCGTTGACCTTTCTACATCAATTGGCAAGACTCCAGTTGAAGTAAACGAAGCTCCTGGTTTTGTTGTAAACCGTATCTTGATCCCTATGATCAACGAAGCAGTTGGTATTCTTGCTGACGGTATCGCAAGCGCTGAAGATATCGATAAATGTATGATGCTTGGTGCAAACCACCCGATGGGTCCATTAGCATTGGCAGACCTTATCGGTAACGATGTTAACCTTGCTATCATGGAAGTTCTTTACAAGGAATTCGGTGATCCTAAATACAGACCTCACCCATTGTTAAGAAAAATGGTTCGCGCAGGTTTATTAGGTAGAAAGACCGGCGAAGGATTCTATAAATACTAGGATAAAAAATTTCAGAAGCCCCGGAAGTTGCTTTCGGAGCTTCTTTTTTGAAAAAAACAGAACCGCCGACTGAACGGAATCGAACATAACCGCCCCCTGAGCGTAGTCGAAGGGTCGGTTTTACAAGATATTTCAGTCACAACAAAAACATACATTAAGCGTTTTCGCTTTTTCTTCTCGTTGAAAAATTTGGCGATTTAAGATGTGGGGAGAATAAGTAGGAATGCTACGCAATATGCGTGAGCTTTCTCTTATTTCGTACACATCGAGGTTACGCCAAATACCTTCAACGAGCGGGATATTAGAAAGTATCACGCTTTTTTTATGCCGATAACTAAACGCAACGCAAGATGGACACGCAGCAGAAACTTCACATAGGACAAATGATTAAACCCAGAAACGGGCAAAGCCCACAGAAACCTTTAAACGCCGCAGGCATAGAAACATAGAAACGGCTTTAGCCATTCCAATTTAGAAACTTTTCATTACCTTTGCCTTCTAATATTTCAAAATGCCAAGTAGCGACAACGACATATCATCATCGGGCAAGGTGGCGGCGCAGAATATCCGCGTTTCCGACAAGTTCACCGACTTTGCCGAACTGCCTTCAAAAGGGCATTGCCGCCTGATGAAAGCCCAGCGCTACGGTATATGGAATGTGCTGAAAGGTTTGAAGCCAGAATATACTGCCGACAAGCAGTTTGCGCAGATGCTCACCAAGGAGTACACGCTGATGGTCGGACTGAACCATCCCAACATTGTACGCACCTACGGACACGAAAATGTTCCCGAACTGGGAGAATGCATAATTATGGAGTATGTGGATGGTCGGACTTTGGCGGATTTCGTAAGGGAAAACCCAACTTCAGCGCAACGCAGACAAGTCGCCAAGGAACTTTTGAATGCGCTCGCCTATTGCCACAAGAAGCAAATTGTCCATCAGGACTTGAAACCGTCCAACATTCTTATTACCCACGATGGCGACCATGTCAAAATCATCGATTTCGGACTGTCCGACAGCCACGAATGGGCGATACTGAAAGAACCAGCCTACACAAAGGCTTACGCAGCTCCAGAACAACTTGCTGGCGAAGAAGTTGACAATCGTACCGATATTTATGCTTTCGGCATTATACTTAGGCAACTGTTCCCGAAACGCTATGGACGCGTTATCCGCAAGTGCCTGCAACCACAGCGCGAAAAACGGTATTCTTCGGCAGAGGCAGTCCTCAATGACATTCAACGCACCGGCAACAGAAGAAAGTGGATGCCCATTGTCGCAATTGTATTCGTCATTTTGATTGGATTGGCAATATTTATCGGCAGGCAGTTCGTTCAAAAGGAAGAACCTGCGGTGATGATTCCCGATACACCTGCCATTGAGCATAGTGACAAAGATTCTCTGCCTGTGGAAAATCTAGCAACGAAAGATTTTAAACAGCAAACAAAGCCGAATGTCGTTGAAAAGCCTGTTGTACAGGAAAATGTTGACACAAATAGCGACGACGAACTTCTCAATCTCTACATTGCCAATATAAAGTCGGAACTTGACAGCATACAGAAGCCATTCGACGAGGAAATAGAGTCTGGAGCAATAGTTTACAGTGAAACATTCTTTGTTCATAGAGCCATTACACTTAACAAGATACTCATTCATATAGAGCAACGCCGACAGAAACTGCAGAGAGACAAGCAAAAAATATTTAGACAACATGTCAATGACTCGTGGTTTGATATGGTAAAAAGTTATGCTGAATATGACTCTGTGTACAAAAGTTATTATTCGCTACATAGCGAAGGTAAAATTTCTGATGAGGAGTATGATAAATTGAATGAAGAGTTTGATACTGAAGCGTCGGAAATGCTTAGGCTAGGACATTTGTATGCAAAAGAAAGCCGAAAGAATCTCTGATTATGCTTTGTTCACACTTGTGAGTCCGCCCTTGTTGCCAATTACAAACAGTTCCTTTGTGCCGTCGTCGAGGATGTGTTCCACATATAATTGCTCGTTGAGCGTGAAGCGTTCGCAGAGGAAAGAATCTCCAACTTTCAATTTCGCATTTTCCGATTCGGTCACATCAAACCGATTGTCGCCTTTGTAGCAAAGTTTCAGTCTTCGGTTAGGATTCCAGCGGATTTCTACCTTGTCGTCGGCGGTCAATTCGTTCGAATACAACGATTTTGCTACCACTCGGTGCGACGACTGCACACTTTCGGTTTCGCAGTAGTCGGTTACAAAGGTTTCCCAGTCGGGGAAGCCTACGAAGCGAGCCAAAACATCAAGTGTTACTGTGCGTACAGAGGCATAACCATCCACATACCCCCAGATTCTTTTCAGCGTGGATGTACTGATGGTTTCTTTCAGTCGTCCCTGTATCTCTCCCGACAGGAATATGAAGTCGGTGGATGTCTTTATGCTATGGCCTACCGATTCCGATACTAACTGGCGCAAAAGTGCAATATGTTGTGGATTCAATGACATATTTCTTACATATAAAGTTTCGTGGCAAAGATAATACAGTTTATAAAGGTTCGAATGGTTCTTTTATGGTTCTTTATGCGTTTTTTTTGCAATTGTATTGGTTGCACGCCTTTCTATTTGTAACGAATATTGCTGATAATCAGCACAACAGCCACTTAAAATAAATTTTGTAGTTTTACTCTCGTTTCTTATATTTGCATTTGGTTTAGTTCGCCAAGCCGTACATATTGATTAACGAAGCGTTTATGCTCGTCTTGTAACTGGAAACCTGAGAAATTTCATAGGGCAAGAGAGTGTAAGGGTTCACGCATACAGCGTGGACTGTTTGCATTTCTTCCCTAAAGGTAATCTCAGGACCTCCAGTTAAAGAAGTGGTATATCAGTGCCACGCTTCTTTTGTATAATTTTGCCTATATGGTGCTGGTGGGCAGGAAAAGGAATTTTTAATGCTTATAAATAAGGTATAAAAAAGAACCAAATTAGAACCAATGATGTCTGTTTTTTTTTATATTCCTTTGCGGTGTGATTAGTTCAACGAATGATATTAAACAAAATATAGTTATTAATTTAAATTTTAGGTAAAATGAAGAAACAAAACATTATTGGAGCGTGTATCGCTTTGGTGGCTTTGGTGCTGCTTGTTTTCCTTCCCATCGTCGATGCTGGGCAAGGTTGGTCGTTGTTCGACTTGTTTAAGAATGATTTGGCAGGACACGCAATTATCTGGATGGTATTTCCTGTCCTTTGTATTGTGGCAAATCTAGTTGGCAAGTTGCGTGTACTTTTAGCTTGGCTTATGCTAATCCCGTTTGCGTGGGGACTTTGCTATTTTATGTTGCCTATAGGTGGTCCTGGCATCGGAGTTTGGGTTTATGGCGCACTTACAGTCGTGCTGATAATCTATTCGATGGTTACAAAGAAAAAAGCGAAAAATCAGTAGGGAATATATTTTTAATTTTTAGTAATATTTTAAATTTTAGGAAGATGAAAAAATCAGTTATTGTATTGGCAGTTATTGCTATGGTGTTTGGAATGGCATCATGTTCAACAACATCGTCACCTGAGGCTGCAGTTAAGAATTATTGCAAACTTTTGAAGAAGGGTGATATCAAAGAAGTGTACATGAATTCTTATGATTATGCAAAAGAGATTCAAGGAATTTCTGAAGATGAGCTTGAAAAAATCAATAAGGAAGTAGAAGAGTATGTAAATCTTATGATTCAAGAAGAAGAAGGTAAGAAGTTGAATAGAAAAGATGGAATAAAAGATTATAAAATTGTTGAGATAGATGAGAAAGAAGATAAAGCAAAGGCAAAACTTGAAATAACTTATGGCGATGGTGATACTGACAGGGAAAAATTGAAAGTAAGGAAACTAGATGAAAAATGGTATGTAGAATTTGAATTGTGGTAAAAAGTATCTAATGAATGTAATGAAGAATAAAAGTAAATTTTAGTAATATTTTAAAATTTTAGTAAAATGAAGAAGAATTTTTTATTAATTGCGTGTGTTATTGCCCTCGTATTGGGTTTTAGCTCTTGTGGAGGTAATAAATCTCCTGAAAGCAATGTTCAGGAAGAAGTTTTGAGGCACGATAGTGAATCCAAAATGATTCCTACATCAAAGATTGAACTGAAAGGAGAACATAGTGATTTAATAAATATCCCTGTGGATTCTGTTGAAATTATCTTGGAATTTGATGGTTTGGATAATGAAGATAGATATTGGGTGAAGGTTGATATGCCAGTGGAAAACACCAAGACATGGTCTCAGTTCTGTGCAGAAAACAAGAAAAACAAAGGTCCCAACTATGAACCTAAGTTTGTTTATGATGGTGTAGGCGCATATTTTTGTGATGCAGATGGCAATAAGATTAATTCTGACATATCAGTATATCACTATGATATGGAAGATGTTATTGCAAGCGAAAGCATAAAAAGCAAAGAAATGAGAGTTCATTCGCAAACAGTGGGTTACGATAAAACCAAAAAATTGTTTGACAAAATTTCTTCAATTGTCATACAAGGAATAACATTGGAATCAGAAGAATCCGATAATGGTGGATATGAAATTGCCGATAATGATGGTGATAACGATTGGGATGCAATTCTTGATGACTATGAGAAATATGTTGACGATTATGTTGCTTTGTACAAAAAGGCTATGAACGGTGATATGGATGCCTTGAGCGAATATGCAAGCGTCCTTGAAGATGCCCAAAATCTGAGCAACAAGTTAGCTAAAGGACAAGGATCTATGACTTCGGCACAAGTTAGCCGTTATACCAAGATTACCCAAAAAATGGCTAACGCAATGAAATAAATGCTACAATAACTAATGTTAGATTAAGTCGGCAGTGAAATCTGCCGACTTTTTTGTTTATGAGAAACATTAAGGAATTAGAACTCTCCCGAAAAAGTGTAATAAACTCAAATCGGTCATTAAGAGGTTGATATGCACGATTAGCTTTGTAGTTGGTTGATATATAGACTGTTGCAGATGTGGTTTTCTAATATCCGATTTGGCTTGAATAGCCTGGATTAATATCAAACAAAAAAAGCCATCTTTTTGATGGCTTTTTTATGAATAAATCAAAGGTTTTTATCTTGCCTTTAATCCAAGAATTTGTCTTGCTTCTGCTGAAGTTGCGATTTCACGGCCAAGTTCCTTAGCAATTCTTACAACCTTTGCAACGAGTTCGCCGTTTGATTTTGCAAGTACGCCTTTTTCAAGGTAAAGATTGTCCTCGAAGCCTACGCGAACGTTTCCGCCCATTGCTATAGCAGCAGCGGCCATCGGGAAAGCGTTGCGGCCAAGGTGTCAAATTCGGCAGGTACATTCGTATGCAACCGCGTTTATTATGAGACGCTTTATTCTGTTGCAAAGGGGCTTTTCCCTATAAAGGCGTTGTTTGTTCATCTGCCGTACATTACGGAGCAGGAAAAATCCCCATCAATGGATAAATCGTTGCTTGCCAAGGGTATTGCAGATATTATAAAGGAGATTGGAAATATGCAAATGAATGATGCATAGATGTTTATAATGCGGTGGTAAAATTATTTCCGGCTTAAGTCGCAAAAAGAGACCTGAAATCCTTGTAAGTTGTTGATTTTTATTTGTATTATAGCAGTCAAAACATTTATGACAAAAAAAATGCTTTCATTGCGGGTCGAACAACACGATAAAAAAGGGTCGCGAGAATGGCCATCAAAGATGGTATTGCAAGGATTGCAAACGATATTTCGTCGGGCATCATAGGCTGACAGACTACGAGGTTAACTCCGCTTTTGCGCAAGGAAATCTTACAGCAAAAGATCTTGCTTCAAAATTTGATGTTTCAAGGAGCACAATTCATCGCCATCTTGCCAGCAAGTATTGTTATGCTTTGCCAAATAAAGCAGGACGATATGTCATTGTTATGATGGATGCGACATACTGGGGCCGTCGTTTTGGCGTAGTCATATTCAAGGATGCCATAGAAGGTGATGTCCTCTGGTACAAGTTCATTTATAAGCGAGAGACTGTAGCCGACTACAAAGAGGGGGTAGACTATCTGGCATTGCATGGTTTTACCATTCTGGCAGTTGTCTGTGATGGTCTCAAGGGGCTGAGGAGTATTTTCCCTGAATGCAAGTTTCAGTTGTGCCAGTTCCATCAGGTAATGGCGGTAAAGACAAAACTTACGCTACATCCGAAACTGGAAGCTTCCATAGAGTTGCTGGAACTTTCGCGGTTGCTTTGCCATACGGACAAGGAATCGTTTGTCGGTGCATTTGGAGAATGGGAAGAGAAATGGCATGATTTCCTTCTTGAGAGAAGCGCTGATGCCAATGGGAAAACCCACTATGTACACAAAAACTTGCGTAGTGCGTATTTAAGCCTGAAGAGAAATATGCCGTGGCTGTGGACATGGTACGACTTCCCGGAACTAAATATCCCAAAACACAAACAATGCTTTGGAATCGCTAAACTCGGATTTGAAAGCAAAACTTAATCTGCACAAGGGCATCAGCCTGGAACGTAGAAAAGTGTTTATCCAAGATTTTTTGAAAGCACATAAGCCTTTGAAAAAGAAATAGTTCAAGCTTGTTTTAGGTCTCTTTTTGACACAGATAACATTTTCAAAGCAATTTCAGGTCTCTTTTTGACACATACGCCAGATTTCCTCATTCAAGCAACATTACCCCACAGACTCCCGTTTTTAGAAAGGCGGGAGTTTTTTTGTGTTATCTACAAGAAAAAATATTACTCCCACATTGCTTCAAAAAGCTCCGAAAGTTCCATAATGGCATTGGATGCAAGTGGATTGTCTGCATACGAAAGCAGCGAAGCGCAAAAATTATCAACTACAGGAAAATCAAATTTTACAATACCAGTTCCGGCTGCAAGATTTCTGTACCAGATGTCAAACAAACGCATCCTGCCACTTGATGAACCGTCAAGCGATTCACAAACAAACAGCAACACATCACGGTTATCTGTCCAGAAATCAGCAAGTATGGCTTTGATTGTGTGCCTAATTCTCATGTCGGCAGGAGGTCTTTCGCCGCGACACTCAAATCCGAACTCATATACTAGACACGATTCTATCTCATGATGACGATGAAAATATGCATAGTATTCTACACCAGCATCAGAAACAAACGAGTAGCCATCCGCATCCTTAACGTATTGATAATGGGTTGACAAGGTCGATTCCGCGCTCATCTGCAACTTCTCTTAAATTGCCACCATTACGAATGCACTCGCAAAGAGCCTTCTTATCATCAACCGCCCGACGAAAAAAGGCAACAGCTTCATCCCTTGTCCATTTCTTTTTCATGATCAGAATCATTTAACCGCTGCAAAGATAAACAATATTCCCCGATTATTCTTACAAAATCGTTAACGAATCAAAAAATGTTTGAATATAAAAAGTTAGGACAGTGTCTGAACTTTCTTACAAAACATTTGCCCAAAGTGTTATATCTTATATTCTATATCGCTGATTATTTTTGACTTACAAAAACTTTGTCATTTTTTCCATATTTTCACAAACTGATTTTGTCACTTTTTCCATAAATTCAAATGATAATTTTGTCATTTATTCCATAAATTTACAAACCAATTTTGTCACTTTTTTCATAAATATCTCTTATGCGGAGAAAAAACTTTCTATTCTCCGCAAATTTGCGGAGAATAATGATACAGCCCTTCGCGACATCCACGACTTTATCTTCCCTAGAATATTGCGAACATCTGCTTTGCGATGAGCAGATATATTATAAGTCCCATTATATCGTTGAAGGTGGTGATAAATGGTCCTGTAGCAATTGCCGGGTCAACTTTCATCTTCTTGAGAAGCAATGGGATTAAAGTTCCAAGTACTGTTGCAAATACTATTACAGAAAGCAAGGCAGTACTTACCGACAAAGTGAGCGCAAAATTGGTTGAAAAGGGCAAGATGACTCAGGAAGCTATGGACGCTATCATGAAGAACATCGCTACAACAACCGACTATGCAACATTTGCAGATGCAGACCTCGTAATCGAAGCTGCTGTTGAAGAAATGCAGTTGAAGAAAGACGTTTTTGGCGAACTTGACAAGATCTGCAAGCCAGAAACTATTTTCGCAACTAACTCTTCTTCGTTGTCAATTACTGAAATCGCTTCTAGCACAAGCCGTCCAAGCCAATTTATCGGTATGCACTTCTTCAACCCTGCAGACCGCATGGCATTGGTAGAAGTAATCAAAGGACAACTTACATCTGCAGAAGTTTGCAAGACAATCGTTGACCTTTCTACATCAATTGGCAAGACTCCAGTTGAAGTAAACGAAGCTCCTGGTTTTGTTGTAAACCGTATCTTGATCCCTATGATCAACGAAGCAGTTGGTATCTTGGCAGACGGTATTGCAAGTGCAGAAGACATCGACAAGTGCATGATGCTTGGTGCAAACCACCCGATGGGTCCATTGGCATTGGCCGACCTTATTGGTAACGATGTAAACCTTGCAATTATGGAAGTTCTTTACAAGGAATTCGGTGATCCGAAGTACAGACCGCACCCACTATTGAGAAAGATGGTACGTGCAGGTTTGCTCGGCAGAAAGACCGGCGAAGGATTCTACAAGTACTAGGATAAAAAATTCAGAAGCTCCAGAAGATATTTTCGGAGCTTCTTTTTTTTGAAAAAAACAATCGATTGTATTGAATCAATCGTTTCAAAAATAAATCAACTATGAAAGAACTTCCGAACAGGCGTACTACACGTGCACAATGGCACGACTACAACAGTGGCGCATACCATATAACCCTCTGCACAAGGGATAGGGCTTATAGTTTCGGTGAAATAAAAGACGGAGAAATGCATCTCTCGAATATCGGCGACTTTCTAAAGCATAGCATAGAATCAATACAGCAGCATGCTCCATACGCAGAAATACCAGTCTTCCAGATAATGCCCGACCACGTGCATCTACTGGTGATCATACATCCTACGGAGGCCGGCAGCAAGGACGATGCATGCATCGTCCCAAGATACGATACCAGCATCGTCCCAGACATCAACCCAAAAATGAAAAAAGTCTCCGATTGCAGAGGAAAACTATCAGTAATAATCGGTGGAATAAAATCGGCAACAACGAAATACGCACACGAAAACGGAATCAACTTCGCATGGGTAACAAGATTCAACGATCAAATAAAAAAGACGACTTGCGGCAATTCGGACATCACCGAATGGCTATTGTGGTTCCTATCTTGCCTAAAGAGTGCAATGGAAAAGTCACTACAGAAAGTCAGCCGCACCATGAAAAAGACAAAGTTCTGGGACAAGCATTTCGACACGCCTATAAATGAACGACAGCGCAAGATAATAAATATGCTCTGGGACGGCTTTGATGGCAAGCTAAACACATCGAAATGGGCAAAAATCTGCAAATGTTCGCAAGATACAGCCCTTCGCGACATCCACAATCTGATAGAAAAAGGAATACTTCGCCAAACTGACGAAGGCGGCCGAAGCACAAATTACGTTCCCTGCGAAGAATATTAACAAAAAAGCGAGATTGAATCTCGCTTTTTAATTTTATTTGCAAGAACTACAAAGTCCATACAATTAGAACAATCCTGTTATCATCCTTTCAATTATTCTCATGTAACGCTTGAATTGCGCCTTTGTCATTTCCGATGATGAGTTTTCCAAATCATTGGCAATCTCAGAAGCCTTGTCAGAATATTTTTCAAAATCTTCCCAAGAACCGTCTCCACCCTCAAACATACGGCGAAGCGACTCTACAGCCATATTTACATATTTTTCGTATTCGTCGAGAGCTGCATCCAAATCTGAATCCGACGGGACATTCTTATTTTCAAGTTCTTCCTCACTGCCGCCAGCAAAAACATCGAAAAACATATCAAAAAAACCGCCATCCAATGTATCATGCTGTTCATATCGGTACCAGCCATCGTTACCTAATGAATCAATCATACCATACATACCCGAAAGCACATCGAAAAAATCGCCAACAAAAGATTCTCCACCAAAATCGGACTCTCCATCATAAGTCACAATTTCATCATCATAAAAAGTTGAAGACTTAGCTTCTGCATTACGCAAATACTCACGGTACGCCTGATAATCTTTCCTTGAAATTCTGTCCTCAATAGAGACAAATCGGCTCCGTTGTGCTTCATTCAAATTCATTCGATACAGTTCGCTGGCAATCCTGGCTGCCAATTCCACATCGCCCGACTTTACTGCACTTTCAAAACAATCGAGGAACAAATCGGGATTATTGCCATCATCAACTACACAAATCGCCACGTCGTTATCCACTGCGGCATATGCCGATGCAGCACTACAAGTCCCGAGCATAATGGAAATCGCCAATTCGGCAATCAAAACTATTTTTCCCATAACCACCTGTTTTAAAATCAAAATTCAAGCAAATGTAGATTATAAAGAAATCTGCCGAACATAAAATTTAGTTAAAAATCAGCCGCCAAGGCGAAACTACAAAATATCTACTTAAGATATTTTGCAAGAAAATTTTCCATTGCATGGTAGAAATCGAAGCGGTTTTCCTCATTATGGAAACCATGACCCTCGTTATCCTTAACCATATAGTCAACCTCAACGCCACGTTTACGCAAAGCCTCAACCATCTGATCAGATTCGGCCTTATTAACGCGAGGATCGTTGGCGCCCTGCGCAATAAATAGCGGACGGACAATCTTATCGGCATTAAGGGCCGGTGAATTTGCCGCAAGCATTTCCTTATCGGTTTCTGGATTTCCAACCTGCTCGTACATCATCTCGAGCATAGGTTTCCAATATGGCGGAATCGTATTCAGGAATGTAAACAAATTAGACACACCGACATAATCGACAGCACAAGCAAAAAGTTCCGGAGTCTTAACCAAAGCCTGCAATGTTGCATAACCGCCATAACTTCCTCCATAAATAGCAATCCTCTTAGGATCGGAATACCCCTTGCCTATCAACCACAATACACCATCGGTAATATCGTCCTGCATGGTCTGTCCCCATTTTTTGTACGACAGTTCCAAAAATTTTCGTCCGTATCCGGTAGAACCGCGGAAATTCATCTGAAAGACAGCATACCCCCTGTTGGCAAGGAACTGCGCCTCAGAATCGTATCCCCAGTAGTCGCGTGCCCAGGGACCTCCATGAGGAATGACAACCGTTGGCAAATTCCTAGCAGTATCCAATGTGCATTCGTTCGGCAACGTCAAATATGATTCAATCTGCAAGCCATCACGGGTTGTATATGTCACCGGATACATCGACGACAATTCTTCTTCGCGCAACCATGGCGACAAATCGGCAATCTTGGTAATTTTATCGGCCTTCACATCATAAAAATAATACGATCCGCGCGTACGGTCGTTTCCGACATATACAATACGCATGTCCTCCGCCTTGTTTGCCGCAACTGTTCCAAACTTATAATTCGGAAATGCTTCAGCCAAACGCCTATTTATACGCTCGCTCGCCTCATCGAAGAACTTACGTACAGTATCCTTATGTGCCACATACGAAACGGAAGTCAACTTTTTGCGCAAGTTAGACCATCCGACGCCCGAAATATCATATTTATCGTTTGTGTATATTTCTTCCAATTCCTCGGCTGTAGATGGATTCATAAGCACAAGGGCAGACTTGTCGCGACCAAGATTTGTAATAGCATAAACATTCTTGTTGTCGGCTGTAAATACAAGAGCCGACACATCCTCCTTAAAAGAAGTACGGATTACAGGACGAAATTCTTCTTCCTCCGTATCTCTGTAAAGCATCTCCTGGTCGACTCCGTCGACAATGGCATAGGCGATTCGCAACTTACCCTCATGATCTGTCATCCACGCCTGAATATTTCCGGGATTTTCGGCAAGCATTGTCATTTCCCCCGTTTTAAGGTTCAGCCTGTAAGGATCGAAAATCTCCGGATTGCGCTGATTCGTGCCAATCAAAATTTCATCCTCTACTTCCTCTAGGTCATCAATTATTTGAGTACGGACACCCTTCATATTGGTATACGGACGCATATCGCCACCATCTAAATCTACGCCATACAGCTGGTAATTCTCATCACCGCCATCATCCTTCATAAACAAGATACGCCTATTGTTCGCCCACATATATCCGTCAATATCACGCTCCTCCTCAAAAGTAATCTGGGTAACAGCATCTCCGTCCTTTTCGCGGACAAAAATATTCATTCTTGACTTGTACGGAGCCATAAATGATATATGCATTCCGTCAGGGGAAATGTCATAAGAACTTTGCTCTGAGTTCCTAAAAAATTCTTCTATAGGGATTTCTCTTGTCATAATTTATCGCATTAAACTTAACACAAATGTAATATATCATCTATTATTTTTTTGCGTCACCGGCAAAAAACATCACAAAAACCGCAAATAGTAATTAACTATTATTATTATCAACCTGTTAGCATCTATTAATAAAAAGGACATAAAGTTTTCATTATTTTACACACATTTGTACCCTCAAAGTTCAACTAGATGAAGAAAATTTTACGAATCAGCATATTGCTGATAATCACAACAATATCATTTTTGACTGCGGATGCGCAGAAATATGTTTTTCTGTTTATCGGCGATGGAATGGGCCAAACCGACATTGACCTATACGAAGCATATCTTGCAGAAAAAAACGAACAAAGCGGATTTATACAGTCAAACATCAGCAAACTGCCTTTGCTTTCGATGTGCAGCACAGTCTGCAAGAACCGCCGCATCACCGACTCGGGAGCTGCCGGATCGGCAATTGCATGTGGTCAAAAATTCAATGTTGGAGAAATTTCCTATTCAAACGAAGGAGAACAACCGGTTAGCATCGCTGAATTTGCAAAGAAAAAAGGCATGAAAGTCGGGATAATAAGTACCGCACCAATGAATCATGCCACTCCTGCGGCATTTTATGCTCACCAAATTTCACGCAAGAACTATTACCAGATAGGATTTCAACTTGCAAAAAGCAAGTTCGACTTTTTCGGGGGCGGAGGTTTTCTACATCAGACAGGTAAGAATAAGGACGAAAAAGACCTGATGACGATTTTACAGGAATCCGGCTACCTCACCTTTTCTTCACTTAAAGCAATTTCATCGCTAAAGCACGACAACGCAAACGTAATTTTCACCAACGAAACCCTCGAACGCGACGCCAGCATACCATACGCCATCGACCGTCAAGACGCTCCTAACAGCTCGCTAGCGGAAATCGTTGAAACTGCAATCGACTTCCTCGACAATCCTAAAGGGTTCTTCATTATGTGCGAAGGCGGAAAAATCGACTATGCCGGACACGACAACGACGCCGCAAGCCTTATCGGCGAAATGGAAGACTTCGACAATGCAATTGCAAAAGCATACGAATTCTACTTGCTTCACAAAGACGAAACTGCAATCATCATTACAGCCGACCACGAAACCGGAGGTGTTTCTCTTGGCATAAAAAACAATGAATACGAAAGCAATATTGGAATACTTTGCAAGCAGAAAATGTCGATGTACAAATTCGGAACCGTACTGAAAAAGCAAACAAAGAATAACAAGGAGCTATCGCTAAAAGAATACAACGAACTGGCAGCCAAGAATTTCATGGGTTGCGACATGGAATTTTCGAGTACAGAGGATGATATTCTGAACGAAGCATTCGCAGCAGCCTGCGCAAAAACTAACAGAGCTAAGGATGAAGCCAAGGAAAAATACGAAGGAAACAATCCAATGGCTCATGCATACTGCCAGATAATGAATTCTATGGCTTCTGTTGGTTTTTCTACAACGTCACACACATCGGCAAAAGTCCCTGTTTACGGTGTAGGCATAACAAAACCAATATACGACAATACAGAAATATTTGGAGCTATAAAGGAATTTATTGAAAAATAATTACTGATTACTTCTCCAATCCCATTTCCCGACCTTTCACAATCATATACTCGAACGCCTTTTCGTAGTCGTTCGGAATTATTCCGTCCAGAATTGCATCCTTAACTGCCTTCTTAATATCACCGACGATTGACGACGGCGGTATGTTGAAATAGGTCATAATTGTTTCGCCTGAAATTGGAGGCTGGAAATTGCGTAGCGAATCACGTTCTTCAACTTCAACGATTTTCTGTCGCACCAGCTTGAAATTTTCGAGGAAAAGTGCGACTTTCTTTTCGTTTCGCGATGTAATGTCCGACTCGCACAACAACATCAGCGCATCTATATCCTCACCTGCATCAACAATAAGGCGACGAATTGCCGAGTCGGTAACTTCGTCTTCGACAAGGGCAATGGGACGCATATGCAAATCGACCATCTTCTGAACGAACTTCATCTTTTCATTTAACGGCAGATGCATCCTTGTGAAAATCTTCGGAATCATATTTGCGCCCACGGTGTTATGCGAATAAAATGTCCATCCGATGCCATCGATGAAACGTTTTGTCTTCAACTTGCCGATATCATGCACCAGTGCCGCCCAACGGAGCCACAAGTCATCGCTTTTCTCGGCTACATTGTCGACAACTTGAATTGTATGCAGGAAAATATCCTTATGGCCCAGTCCCTCCTGAAGCGTAACGCCCGACAGCTGATGCAATTCGGGGAAAATAATCTCCAGCAATCCAGTATCAAACAACAGTTTCAATCCTATTGATGGCTTCTTGCTTTCGAGAATTTTGTTCAGTTCGGTATGAATGCGTTCCTGAGTTATAATCCTTATTCGTTCGCGGTTGCAACTAATAG
This sequence comes from uncultured Bacteroidales bacterium, assembly GCA_937899245.1. Taxonomy (GTDB): domain Bacteria; phylum Bacteroidota; class Bacteroidia; order Bacteroidales; family ML635J-15; genus Bact-19. The sequence goes on from CALDKB010000052.1 coordinate 32,995, forward strand.
CCTCAAGGCATTCGGGGTGAATCTGAAAATCGAGCTGCGAGGCGAACCTAATAGCACGTAGCATTCGCAACGGATCGTCGGAAAATGTTATTGAAGGTTCGAGCGGAGTTTTAATGGTACGGTAATGCAAATCCTCGATTCCGTTGAACGGATCTATCAGTTCGCCGAAATTCCGTTTGTTAAGACTTATTGCAAGAGCATTTATTGTAAAATCGCGACGTTTCTGATCGTCCTCGATAGTACCGCGTTCCACAATCGGATTGCGGCTGTCGAAATTGTACGACTCCTTGCGCGCACCGACAAATTCGAGTTCGGTGCCTCGATATGCAAACATTGCCGTGCCATACGTCTTAAAGACGCTGACTTTCTTCACACGAAGTTGGTCGGCCAGCTTACGGGCGAAATCGATTCCGCTGCCGTTGACAACAAAATCAATATCCTTCTTCACATTGCGCTTTAGTAGGCGATCACGAACATAACCACCAATTACATAGACATCAACGCCTTCGCACTCGGCAATTTTTGATGCTTCGGCGAAGATTTTATCTGATACGAATTCTATGTAATTGTTGCTTTCCACTATCCGTGATTTGGGAGTGCAAAGGTAACAATAAAAAACGAGAGGGCAAAAGGGATGAGAATAATGTATCTACATCAAATTATGTATTAAAAAAGCCTTTTGCATTAGCGACTCGTTGTTCTGCTACAGATTCGTATTCTTGAGAAATCTCATATCCAACAAAACGTCTATTATTTTTCAATGCAGCAACAGCCGTCGTTCCTGACCCCATAAATGGATCAAGAATAATATCGCCTTGAAAACTATACAAATTTATCAACCTATGTGGCAATTCTTCTGGAAACGGTGCAGGGTGTTTTACCCGTTTAGCGCTTTCCGTATTCATAGTCCATATGCTTTTGGTCCACTCAAGAAAATCCTCTCTTCCAATAGTATCAATGCCTTTCTTGCGCGACATACTTCCCTTGCTAAACACTAAAATATACTCGTGAATATCTCTCAAGATAGGATTACCTGCAGATTGCCAACTGCCCCAAGCGCAAGAGCCGCCAGCAGAAGCCGCTTTGTTCCAAATGATTTGTCCTCTATTATTAAATCCTATTGATGTCATTATTTCCGTAATATATGTTGTCATCGGAATGTATGGCTTTCTTCCAACATTAGCAATATTTACACATGCACGACCACCATCAACCAAAACGCGATATGTCTCTTTCATAACATTTTCAATTAATGTTAGATAATCTTTCAATGTAAGATTTTGGTCATATTCTTTCGTTACGTTGTAAGGTGGCGATGTTATCATCAAATGAACACTATTATCAAGTAATTCAGTCATTTGCTCAGACGAATGCAAATAGATTTTATCAATAATATTGTCGGGCAACAGATTCATTGTTTTATTTTCTACTTCGCGTATCGTAATTCCTTCATATAAATTTGACTGATAGAATTTTTCCGCATTATGATTTTCTCGTTTTGAAACGCCAAATGAAGATGTCGTAGTTTCTTTTTTCATAACATTACATATTTAGCATTTCAATAAACCTTTGCCCCTTTAACTCGTCAGTTGCTTCCTTATTTGCTTTGGCTATCAACTCACCCAAAGCCTTGTTGCTCATCATCGAACTGAAGTAGTTCATTTTCGAATTAAGGACATCATCGATATATCTTTCCAAATCTTTTATCTCTCCATAGGTTTCAAAACCTTTTTCTGGCGATTTTTCAATAAAAGGCGTATTCGTTGGATTTGGGTATAAAGAAATAAATTTTTGAATTACACCACTTTTCTTAAGGCAATCAACCTTTTTGAGATAATTACTAGTTATTGGAGAGTTTCCTAAAATGATAATCGGGATTTTCTTTCCTAAAGAGCTATCAACACGAAGATTAATAGACTTTCCAATAGCTTTAAGCATACTATCAGAACGAAGCAACGATGGATTTCCCTTATGAGAAGTATAATAGCCACACCAGTCAAATTCATTATTATCATTGTAAACATAATTGTTTACAATCCCCATTTTTATCTCAAAAATCAATTTAATATTGTCTGGAGATTGAATTGTTTTATCGGAAGTACAAAAAGCCAAATCAGCTGCACTTTGAGAGCTTAAACCTATTTCATTACAAATAACCCCATTTACAGCATACAAGCCATTTTGTCTTGCTATACTTGAGAAAAGTTCTTTACACCATTTTTCTGTATTTGCACCAATAAGTGCATTCCGTGCTTGAGGTGTATTTACCGATACATTTTCGTCCTTTGGTAAAAAAGCATAATATTTATTATGCACATTAACCATTAGTCTTTCGATTGGTGCAATTTGAGTTGCATCATTAAAGAATCTTACTTCATCATCAATTGTCCACATTTTGCTAAGATTTTCAGCTTTTGCAACTTATCGAGGACAACGGGTTTGCAAATACAAAAGGATACAAAAAGCGTGAATTTCACTTATTGCATCCTAAGGTATTTGGCGTAACCCGTAAGTCAAATAAGTTCCGTTCACGCAAAAACGCGAACGTTCGCTGAACTCATTCTTATGACTTACATCTTCAAATCGCCAAATTTTTAGGATGTCTCGAACAAATAGCAAACGCTATGATTAATAATATGTTAGTCTACAAATTTATATTCTATATTTTTCCAGTTAACAATTCGTTTTCAATGGCAAATATACAATTATTGACTCATATTTTAACAACATCCAATAAAAAAACTATCCATTTGCAAATTTTCAAATTTTCAAATCCGCTAATCTTCAAATTCTTCTTACCTTTGCCACCAAACAAATAAAAAGTGATAATGAAACCGATAGTAAAGAACATTCTGACACACAGTGGAATTGTAATTATTTTCTTCATCATTTCGATTCTGTTCTTCGACAAACTCGTAACCAGCAACAAGGTTCTGAGCCAAGGCGACACAATGAACTGGAAAGGAATGGTAAAAGAGCAGAAGGATTTTCTAAAGGAAACAGGTGAATACACGCATTGGAACAGCGCAATGTTCAGCGGAATGCCGACATACCAGATTACCAACAAACCGCAGAATTCCATCTTCCAGGCCAAGAGCATATTCAACCTCGAATGGCTCGGCTGGGGCGAAAATATCGGTATTATCTTCCTATATCTCATTGGATTCTACATTTGTCTCGTCGCATTGGGTGTTAATCCGTGGTTAAGTCTTGTCGGAGCTATCGCTTTCGGACTTGGAAGCTACAATATTATTATCATCGAGGCAGGACATCTTACAAAAGCATACGCCTTGGCAATGGTTGCGCCTATTCTTGGCGGAATCATGCTGGCTTTCAAACGCAAATATGTGTGGGGCGGCATCCTATTCACTTTCGCCCTGGGATTCCAAATTTCGTTCAACCACTTGCAAATCACATACTACACTTTGCTTACTGTTTTAATTCTTGGTATCGTATATCTTATTTACGCACTAAAGGACAAGGCGCTAAAACAGTTTGGAATAGCCATTGGCACACTGGTAATATGTGCGATATTAGCTGTCTGCGGCAATGCGCGGCTGCTAATGATGAGTCAGGAATATGCAAAATACACAATGCGCGGCGGCTCTGAAATTACAATATCGCCAAACAACGATACCGAAACAGCCAACAAGTCTGGACTTAACAAGGACTACGCTTTTGCATGGAGCTACGGAATTGGCGAAACATACACATTGCTGGTTCCTGGCAGCTTCGGCGGCGGTTCAAACGAACCTGTCAGCAAGGATTCTGAATCGTACAAAAGCTTTAGAATTAAGAATGCCCCTCTATACTGGGGACAACAGCCATTCACTTCCGGCCCTGTATATTTCGGTGCAATAATTGTATTTCTTTTCGTGCTTGGTCTATTCGTTGTAAAAGGTCCGGAACGCTGGTGGCTTCTCGGAGCAACTTTGCTGGCGATAATCCTGTCGTGGGGAAAGAACCTTATGGGCGTAAACGGATTCCTTTTCGACAACCTGCCTTTGTACAACAAGTTCCGTACTCCATCAATGAGTCTTGTCATTGCAAACGTGGCAATGGTAATGATGGCTGTTCTCGCGCTGAAAAACATTTTCGACAAGGAAAATCCTATCGACAAAAAGAAACTTAACCTTTACCTTTATATCTCGACAGGAATCACCTGCGGACTAATTCTGTTTGTGCTTGCAATTTCCGGTTCGTTTTCATTCGCTGGCGCTGTCGACGAACAGATGGCTGCCGGTTATGGCGAGAACTGGCCGAGAATTCAAGAAATATTCATCTCCGACAGACAGGCCCTTTTCTCAGCAGATTCATGGCGCTCGATAATACTGATATTATTAACCGCTGCGACTTTACTTTTAGCAATCAAATTCAAGGAAAAAAGCACCGGAAAAGCTTGTGGAATAGCTACAGCAATAATTGCAGTCCTTGTTATTTGCGACCTCTGGACTATTGACCGCCGCTATCTAAACGACGACAGCTATGTTTCGAAAAAGGACATACAGTTGAATCCGACAGAAGCCGACAAAACCATAGACATGTACGCCGAAAGATTTGGCGACAAGGACTACAGAGTAATGAATCTAGCCACTAGCACGTTCAACGACTCTCGTTCCGCAGCGTTCCACCACCAGATTGGCGGCTACCACGGAGCAAAACTTCGCCGCTACCAGGACCTCATCGACTTCTACATGTCGGGCAAAATAAACATGAATGTCCTCAACATGCTGAACGCCCTATACTTCATCACACCCGACCAATCGGGAGCCGGTGTAGTACAACGCAACCCTGAGGCTTGTGGAAATGCTTGGTTCGTAGACAAATGCCAGTTGGTTGAAGATGCCAATGCAGAAATTCTTGCACTCGAAAACTTCAATCCTGCCGACACAGCCATAATCGACAAGCGTTTTGCCGAATTTGTTAGTGGCAAGGATTTGTCTCGCGACACAACGGCAACCATTGAAATGGAACACCAAACACCTTACAATCCCGACTATCTCGTATACAACACCAACACAAGCAAAGATCAGCTTGCACTATTCTCGGAGGTTTACTACGAACCAGACTGGAGAGCGTATATCGATGGACAGCCGGCAGAATATTTCCGAGCCGACTACATATTGCGAGCATTGGTCGTTCCTGCCGGTCAGCATAAAATTGAATTTGTCAACGAGGCGCCAAAGATGCACATGTGGGACATTGTAACTATCATCTCATCAATAATTACCGCATTGGCCATAGCAGCAGCATTGTTTTTGCACTATAGGAAGCAAAAGCCAGCAATAGAAAAGGTTAAAGCATAACAGCATGATTTCTATTATAGTCTGTACATACAACCGAGACAAATACCTATACGATGCGCTAAAGCATATTGCCGCTAATGATTTCCCATCATCAGGCTATGAAATTGTGTTGATAAACAACAACAGCACTGATAGTACCGATGACGAATGCAAGCGCTTTGCAACCAACTATCCAGAACTCAAATTCAGATATATCATAGAAACCAAGCAAGGACTCTCGCACGCACGCAACAGAGGAATTGCCGAAAGCAAAGGCGACATTCTAGTTTTCCTCGACGACGACTCGTTCGTCAACAGCGACTACCTGAAAAATCTAAAAGCACAGATGGAAAAGCATCCGGACGCAATGGCTTTTGGAGGAAAAATCTCGCCATTATTCGAGGAAGGCAAAGCACCGGAATGGCTTAACCGCTGGACATACCCCCTTGTTTCCGCAATCGACATGGGCGAATCTGTTGTCATTTTCGAAGGAAAGTCTTATCCTATTGGAGCGAATATGGGCTTTCGCAAAGAATGCATCGAAAAATGCGGCAACTTCAACACAGAACTAGGACGTACGAAAAAAAACCTAATGGGCGGTGAAGAAAAGGACATATTCTCAAGAGTAAGGAATCTCGGAATGAAAATCTATTATTTCCCCGACATCCATGTCAATCACGTCATTCCACCATCAAGGACAACCAAAGATTATGTTTTACGAGCTGGAACAGGCATCGGCATTAGCGAACAAATGCGTTGTCGGAAAATTGGCAAATCCGCGTTGCACAAACGTTACCTTGCCGAAATTGTTAAATGGGGAGGCACATTTGTAATCTGGTTAGGCTACCTTTTCTCATTTAGGCCAAAAGCCGGAAACACGATTGTCGCTTTCAGATGGAAAGTCAGCAAAGGGCTGTTTGGAAAGAATTAATAAGAAATATTCATTAACAACCGACAGCACAACTATAAATCCACTCGTCTAAACTGACGATCAGAAGAAGGTTGAATACAAGTTTTTCGCGTCTTCTCTGTCCAATTTTTTATTGGAGTCATAAAGTCTTCGCCATACACATCACGAAGCCAGCTTTCTGTCTTTACAGGCATATAAAATTTATGGCCTAAAAAATCGATATCCTCAAAATCTGTTTTCTCGCAAGGAATATTAACAGCAGGAAAGCCATCACTTTCGTTTGCAGCTCGCCACTCCTTGAATTCATGCTTACGGGGTGGAAAACAAGCAATATGCTCATTATCAAAATCGTAATAATAATAAATATCAATAGGAACACCGTAGTACTTGAACTGGTCAACAGTAATTCGACCATTAGTCTTTATGTACGACTCGCGTATAAATTTGAATCCATGGCTTTTGAAGATATCAACAATATTATCAGGGCGTTCAGATGCAAGCATACCGAAATCAATATCATAATCGTGCTTAATAAAACCTTTCTCACGATATGCACCCAGCAAAAGTCCAAAAGTAAAAAAGACCTTAACATTCCGCTCACGCATCATCTGATCAACCATAACAAGCACATCAAAGCCTTGTTTCTTTATTGCCTTAGACTCTTTTTTTGCGATATACTTATTTGCTATTGCAACCAAAAAGCGGTATAAGCCAAGAGCTGACGCAATCTTTGCAAGCAAATTTCTCATAATTATTAGCTATTTTTTACTACAAGCGCATAAAAATGCGTATCATTCCACCTATTTGCTTCGGGAGGGTATATATCAACAACTTGAACCGATTTGAATCCAACTTCCTTTAAAATTGCAACTTCCAGATCAACAAATCGATATTCAGAAAAATAATCTGTCTTCAATTCTTCCGAAAAACCATTGACAATTACATTTTCGTTCACTCCGAATTGGTTTTTTATCAACAAAACACCAGTCTCATTGAGGTAATTCTTATATTTCGAATACAAGGTCCTAATTTCAGACTCATTAAAATAAGATACTATACCAAACATATTTATTATATCGAAATGCTTGTCGGTAGAGAAATTTGATATGTCCTCATTAATTATATCAACCTTAGGCGACTTGATGATAAACTTAGAGAATTGCTCAAACATCTCTACGGCTGTAATATGGCCAACTTTGTCGTAATATTTATTAATAGTCAAACCAGTACCCGAGGCCAAATCCAGAATTGTACTTTTGGGTGTAGAATATTTTAGTATGAAATCAGCATCAACCTGCGTATAATCGTTTACAGGATTAACTTTTATTGTTTTTTCCGTCGGATTATTCCTTGATTTTTCTTTCCAAAATTTTATAGCTTCCTTGTTATTCATAGCTACCAATTTTTCGTTATTTCCAAAACCCTTTGGTAATCGTTATATGTATCAATATCATAGGCCCTTATCAACATTCCTTTCATTGGCAAATGAGGCTCAATTTGATTATATACATTATCTGGCGAATACATCACTTTCTTGCGCAACATACAAACGGGCCCTGTCCATTCGTGATCTCCTTTTTCGCGAGAAAAAGCTTGCACGTCCCCATTCTTGTCTGTTTGCACAAATATAGTCTCTTCCGAACTGATCTCGGAATAACACACAAATTCTCCTTCCGTATTAAGAATTTTCTTTACATCGTCAGGGTGAACTATCAAATCACCATCCCACTCCAAAACATATTCTGAAGCATGTTGCGAACCCAAAAAGAAACTAGCTCCTGTCTTTGTTTCAAAATATTTATGATTATAAACGAAAACTACATCTTTTCGATATTTTAGCACTTCCTCAATGATATCATTTGCTTGATAGCCAATTACAATCCTAATATCCTCAACGTCTTTAAACATTTCCAGCTGCCAGGCTATCAATGATTTGCCATTAACTTTAACAAGTGCTTTCGTTTGCCCCAATCCCAAACGAGAACCGATTCCTGCACAACTTATAACAATTGATTTAACTGACGACATAAAGCTTCATCACTGAATATTAAATAATTAGCAAAAGGAAGAATACTTTTTGAGGGATAATGTGTTATTCCTGTAGCAATAGAAATGTCGGCAATACGCATAGCCTCAATGTCATTATTTCCGCCTCCAACAAAAACTACAGTATAGCCCATATTCTGAAATTTCTCAACAATCTGTTCCATACGTAAAATCTTTAGAATTTTAACCACATTGTTGTTCTCTACTGTTGCTTCAGAACAAAAAGCCTCACTGCCGAATTTAGCCAGCAACTTGTTTGTCCAGCAATCCAAATTACTTGTTGCGACAACACACTGATCCTTATGTAAACGAATAAAATTTACTAGCTCCGAATACATATTTACAGATTCTAACAACAAAGCAACTTCATCTACAGGCAACTTACCAAGAATGAACACACTGCGGATAAAACTTTCCACAAAAGGAATATCGCCTTGTATTGTCTCATGCGTTAACAGATCTATTTCCTCTTGCGCATTGAAATGCTTTGCCACCAAAGATAATGTTTCCTCGGAAGTTATCGTACTGTCAAGATCAAATATGAATTTAATTTTCGACATATCCTTTTTTTTCCTTATGCAAAAATAATAGAATATTGCACAATTGGCAACAGGAAAATCAATCTAATTATCCTCCAAACTATCTATTATTTTTGCCACTATTCCCAAATCTTTCCGATACGTAACCTTAATGTTGGAATCTTCTCCATCAACAACATAAATGTTTTCTTCCGGCAAATAGCGCGACACTACTCCACAATCATCTGTTACGATAAATTTTGGATCCTTGAGTGCATTTTTATAAGCTTCAGCAATTGTTTCAATATGAAATCCTTGTGGCGTCTGCTGGCAACGCAACTGCGAACGCAACATGATTTCTCCAACATAGCTACCGGATTCATCAATCCGAAAAATCGTATCGGTGGCAGGAACAGCCACTGCCACAGCATTATATTTTTCCAACGCAGAAACCACGTCGGAAATTATCCTCTGCGACACCATCGGGCGAACAGCATCATGAAATATTAGATTGCAATCTGTATTTTCGTATTTCCTTATTGCTGAAAGACTTGAATCGTAGCGTTCGGCACCGCCAAGAAGAATATACGTTAGTTTTTCCCACGAATTTTCGGCTACTATATTTTCCATTAGCGACACAAAATCGCTATTCACAACTACAGCAATCTCATCTATTCCAGCATTTTTTTCAAACGCATCTATCGAATATTCAATGATTCTCCGTCCACAGACTTGCATGAATTGCTTCGGCATGTCACCTCCAAGCCGACGTCCGCAACCTCCTGCCAGTATTACAGCTACATTCCGCCTTTTCATAATAGACTATTCTATGCTAATAACCTTAAATTCGGTACGTCTGTTCTGCGCCCTGCCCTCCTCTGTGTCGTTCGTAGCCACAGGAACAGAAAAATCATAACCGCTATACGACAACCTTTCCTTGGGCACACCCTGCGAAACCAAATATTCGTAAACCGATTTGGCTCGATTTTCCGACAATGTCTTGTTGTATGCCTTTGTTCCTACATTATCGGTATGTCCTCCTATCTCTATGCTCATCTTAGGATTGGAATTCATATACTCCACAACTTTTCCAAGTTCTGTATATGAGTCTGGCAACAAGGCATAACTTGCTGTTTCAAAGAAGATATTCTTCAGCACGACAGTAACTCCCTTCTCTATCGGTTGCAACGGGATATTCATAATATATGGTTCTTCGGGATGCTCAAGGTTTGTCAACGAGAAATTTTCCGAATAAAACAAATATCCCTCGCGCGACACATTAAATGCATAATCCCTATCTACTGGCAGACAGACCATATATTCGCCTGTGTTTTCGTCAGAATATATGTCAACAAGCCGTTCACCACTTTCAATGTCAAGCATTTCACATTGGGCCTTCAAGCGTTCATTAGTCTTCGAATCGTATACATACCCTTTAACGTATGTAACCGTTACAGGTTTAACCTCGGGAGGAAGTTCAAATCCATAAATATCGAGATCTCGTTTCCGCCCCGAAGAAGAGAACATTGCCAGATTTCCTTTAGCATTGACAATAAGACTTCTTTCCTCGCCCAGCGAATTTATCGGATAGCCGATATTTTTCGGCTTGGACCATGTTTTTCCTTCATCTTCAGTCTTGGACACAAAAAGGTCATAACTGCCAAGTCCGGGATGTCCCTTGGAAGCGAAATACAGTGTCTTGCAGTCTGGATGAATAAACGGAGACACATCCTCGTAGGGAGTATTTACGACTCCACCCAGATTTTCGGCTGGTTTTAGAGCGTTTCCCCTGCTGTCGATTTCCACACGCCAGATATCTGTCTTTCCAAAACCTCCGGGACGCGACGAAGAAAAATACAGGTACTTGCCATCCGACGACAAAGAAGGATTGCTTTCCCAGTGTGTCGTATTTACCGACCGCATATTCTGCGGATGCGACCATTGGTTGCCCTGCCAGAACAGTATGTAGAGGTCACAACTTCCCTCTCCGTCCGGACGGTTGCATGCCGTAATCACACAAGTCTTTCCATCGGCCGAAATACATTGGGCTCCTTCGTTAAGTTCCGTATTTATCTTGCCCTGAAGAGGAAATGCATTATCATACTTTCCTGTTTCCTGGTTTCTTTTTGCAAAGTACAAGTCTTCGTTCATATTTGCCTGGCTGCGCGAAGGATTATTTGCGTTCAACGGCACCTGACGTGTAAAAACCAGCATTTCCTCATCGGCAGAAAGAGACGGCCAGTACTCGTCCCATTCACTATTTATCCTGCCTACGCTTTGAGGATGGAAATCGACAGGATTACGCACGGCGCTGTCGGAAAACGTGATATACTCGCGAAGTCGTTCCGTATCGAATTTCTCATACGTCTTGATGTCGGCATTTTCATAAAAGAAATCGATATATTCCTTTGCTGACGCATATTCACCTATTCCATAATTATGCATTGCCAGTTTTAGTGTAATTCCATAATCGTAATGCGGATCTATCTCGTCAACTTTCGAATAGAACGCAATCGAAGCCTTGATGTCACCAAGAAAATCATATATTTCAGCTTTCAGCACATAGGCCTCCAAAAACATCGAATCTTTTGCAATAGCATTGTTGACATCGTCGAGCGCATATTTCACAGTCAGATCCGAGCGGCCGTTCTGATAATAACTTACAGCCTTCTCAAAACTCTTTATTGCCGCCTTCGACTTGGTATGGTATTCAAAATCCTGCGAAAACGCAATGGTGCAAAACAACAGCGCAAGGATAGCCGAAAATATTTTTCTCATAAACAGATATCTAATTAGAACGAACAAATTTACAAATAAAAAAAAGATTTCCCAGCATTCTTAAGAAGAATACTGGGAAATTTTATTGCAAACAAAGCAACTATTAAAGTCCCTTGTCCATTGTCATCAGGAACTCCTCGTTAGTCGGAGATTGCATTAAGCGTGTGCGAATGAATTCCATAGCCTCAACAGAAGTCATATCGGCCAGATATTCTCGCATTATCCACAAGCGGTTTACTATTGTTTCGTCTACTAGCAAATCTTCGCGGCGTGTACTTGATGCAGTAACATCGACAGCCGGATATATACGGCGATTAGAAAGTTTTCTATCGAGCTGCAGTTCCATATTACCGGTTCCCTTGAACTCTTCAAAGATAACATCATCCATCTTCGAGCCTGTTTCGGTAAGTGCCGTAGCAAGAATTGTCAGCGAACCGCCGTTTTCGATGTTACGAGCAGCGCCGAAGAAACGTTTCGGTTTGTGAAGTGCATTTGAATCAACACCACCAGACAATACTCTTCCAGAAGCTGGTGCTACAGTATTGTATGCACGTGCAAGACGTGTTATAGAATCGAGCAGAATCACAACATCGTGTCCGCATTCAACCATTCGCTTTGCTTTTTCAAGAACAATACTTGCGACCTTCACGTGGCGCTCTGCCGGTTCGTCGAAAGTAGAAGCTATAACCTCGGCATTAACATTGCGGGCCATATCGGTAACTTCCTCAGGACGTTCATCGATGAGTAGGATTATCAGGTAAACTTCAGGATGATTATCGGCTATTGCATTTGCTATTTCCTGAAGCAATACGGTTTTACCGGTCTTAGGCTGTGCAACGATCAAACCACGCTGTCCCTTACCAATCGGGGCAAACAAATCGACAACTCTTGTTGAAAGATTTGCATGGCCCTTACCTGTAATGTTGAATTTTTCATTTGGGAACAGAGGTGTCAGATGGTCGAACGGAATTCTGTCGCGAACCAAAGCCGGATCCAGGCCGTTTATCTTGATGACCTTTGTCAATGGGAAATATTTTTCACCTTCCTTTGGCGGACGTACCGAGCCTTCAATTGTATCACCGGTCTTTAGTCCGAATAACTTTATTTGCGACTGCGACACATATACGTCATCTGGAGAATTCAAGTAATAATAGTCGGCAGAACGCAAGAAGCCATAGTTTTCAGGCATTATTTCGAGCACACCTGTAACAGTAACGATACCAGAGAAATCATAAGTTTCTCTAACTGGAGCCTCTTCTTTTTCGGGCTGAGGTTGTGTGTTCTGCTGCTGTGACTGCTGGTTTTGCTGTGGCCTTTGCTGACGCTGAGCGTCTACTGGCTGTTCCTGGCCCTTATTTTCAGGGCGCTGCGGCCTTCTATGCTGGTCGAACTTTTGATATGGCTTGTGGAACTCTGGTTTTGGCTGTGAGTCTTCATTTTTAGCAAAATCTGGCTTCCTCTCACCGCCAGAAGGCGTTGCGACTATGTTTGTCCTTGCATCTTCAGGGCTGAAAGAGATTGCTGGCTCCGTATTATTCTTTTGCAGACGCGGTTCGGCATTATTGTTTACAAACACCATCTTGGCAGAAGAATCACCCTCGTCAAAATGAGTCGTCATAACTGGAGTATGGGTAATATGCTGACGGACACGTTTCTTTGGTGCAGGCACAACCTTTTCCTCATCCGTTTTTCTTTTTTTAACGGGTTTTGACAATGGCGCCATAATATCATCAATGTCGGAAAGATCCTCTCCGTCGAAATCATCATCGTCATCGTCTTTTATTTTTCTTGAATATCCATCGTCTGAAGGCTTAATACCAGCCATTATGTCATCACCATCGAACAGGTCGTCATCGGCATCGGCTTCATCATCGTCGTCGTCATCATCCAGACTTCTTGACAATTTGCCCTCAAACAGATCGAAATCCCTATCATTTGCCAATCGATCATCGTCATCTGCATCTGCTTCCTCATTGGTTGCAATGCGCTCCTGTTCATCCAAAATCTTCTTGATAAGATCAATTTTACGAAATGCTTCCACCCTTTTTATGCCTAATTCCTTTGCATATTCTCTCAACTCGGGCAACAAGCAACTGTTAAGCTCTGAATTGCTTTTCATTCTATGAAATAATGTTAATGTATCTGTCGCACTATAGTGTGAACTAAAAAAATATAATTACTCTTGATTCTCAAATGAAAAAATCGCCAATCCAAAAAACCTTACGAGTGGTCTACATTTGGAATATATGTGTTTCTGATTTTTTCTTTTTGTAATTATGACACTCTTGCCGCATACGACTCGATTGTCAATCTTTCACAAAGGTAAATATTTTTATTAAGTGAACAGTTTTTTGCAACAACTTTTTTTCACAATGTAAGCGAGAAGCAAAAGACTATAAAACAAAAGGTTGACTGCGATATTAACCGTTGTCAACCTTTCTGTTTGCTATTTTTCAATTGGACTATCTTAACTTGGCGCCCAAATCTTTCTCGTAAACGTAAATAAGCTTCTGCATAATCTTATCAATCTGCTTGTCGTTCATTGTCTTTTCAGTATCCTCCAATTCGAAGCTCAAGGCATACGATATTTTGCCGGGCTCAAGGTTCTTACCCTCGTAAACGTCGAACAAGCCAACTCCGACAATATGCTTTGGTTCTACCTTGTATGCAATCTCTTCAAGCTGCCTGTATGTTACGTTCTTGTCGATTAGCAATGCCAAGTCGCGACGAACACGCGGGAACTTTGATATCGGCTGATATTCTATCTTGTGCTTCTTTGCGTAATTCAAAAGTACATCCCAATTTATTTCCGCATAGAAAACATCCTGGTCAATGTCGAATTTCTTGAGAACAGATTTCGAAACCACTGCTACGCGAGCAACATCCTTGTCCTTCAATTTGAAAGTCTGGAAAGTACTGAACTTTTCATCCGACGAAACATCAAACTTCAAGTTCGACATGTCGATTCCAATTTTTTTCAGCACTGCGGCAACAGCCGACTTAAGCATATAATAGTCTGTTGGATTATCCTTCAGATTCCAGCTCAACGGATTACGCTTTCCTGTAATCCACATTCCAATGTATTGTGTTTCGCTGTATGCCGTAATGTCAGAAACCTGCTTCTCCTGATTATAATAATAGGTACGACCGAATTCAAAGAACTTAAGGTCGCCATTACGATAATTAAGGTTCTGCTTGATGCTGTTCAAACCGCCATAAAGCAATGATGGACGCATAATATTCAGTTCACGGCTCAAAGGATTGTAAATCTTCACCAGACGGTTTGCGTATTCGCTGTTCTCGGCCACATCGTCGGCGGAAATCATCGAAAGACACATAATTTCGCTGTAACCAACGCCCGTAAGCACATCTGAAACCAAATTCATCATTTTTTGCGGTTCCGGCTTTTCCGGATAGTTGATGCTGAACGAGATATGATTCGGAACTTCGATATTATTGTAGCCGTATATTCTCATAATGTCTTCAACGACATCGGCTTCGTGAGTAACGTCAACGCGATATGTCGGAATTTCAAGCTTCAAGTCGCGACCTTTATCCTCCAAGATCTTCATCTCGAGCAAACCAATAATTTCGCGTATGCGGGCTTCTGGAATCGCCTTGCCTATCAACGCATTTCCTCGATCGATATTGTAGTCGACTACTGCAGGTGCAATAGGATTAGGATAAACATCTGTGATTTCGGAAGCAATACGGCCGCACCCCATTTCAACGATAAGACTTGCAGCACGGCGCAAAGCATAAGGCACCATATTTATGTCAACACCACGTTCGAAATGGAACGACGCATCGGTCTTAAGTCCGTGGAATTTTGATGTCTTTCGAATTGATACCGGGCTGAAATATGCAGCTTCGATGAAAACATTCTTTGTTTCGCTTGATATACCGGACTTTTCGCCGCCGAAGACACCACCGATGCACATTGGTTCATCGGCATTGCATATCATTAGGTCGGTAGCAGCAAGCTTGCGTTCAACACCATCGAGAGTAACGAACTTAGTGCCTTCAACAACATTCTTAACGATAATCTGATTGCCGGTAATCTTGTCGGCATCAAAAGCATGAAGTGGGTTACCCGTTTCGTACAAAACGAAATTAGTAACATCCACAATATTGTTAATAGGATTCAAGCCAACCGATTTCAGACGATTTTTCAACCATTCCGGAGATTCCTGAACCTTAACATCTGTCAAACAAATGCCCATATAACGACGGCAAGCATCGGTATTTTCAATCTTGACATCAATCTTGATCTCGTTTTTCGGATTTTCGGTGATTTCTGCCTTTGGAACCGAATATTTTATACCCTTAACAGCTGCAACATCGCGGGCAGCACCAATATGGCAAGCGCCATCAATGCGGTTTGGAGTAATATCAACTTCAATAGCCGTATCGTTTTCAACCTTGAAATATTCTGCTGCCGGAGTTCCAACCTTTGCATCAGCCGGAAGCACCATGATACCATCGTGAGATGTACCGATATTCATTTCGTCTTCGGCGCAAATCATACCTTCCGACGGTTCGCCACGAAGCTTCGACTTCTTGATTTCAAATATTCCATCCTTTGCGTAAATCAAAGTACCGATTGTTGCAACAACAACCTTTTGTCCGGCAGCAACATTCGGCGCACCACAAACAATGTGAAGCGGTTCCTCGCGACCAACATCAACAGTCGTAACATGCAAATGATCTGAATTTGGATGAGGAATGCAAGTGAGAACTTCTCCGATAACAAAGCCCTTCAGTCCACCAGGAACACTCGAAACTTCCTCAGTGCCATCGACTTCGAGTCCAACACTTGTCAATGTTTTTGCCAATTCTTCGGGCGATTCGTCGAACGCCACATAATTCTTAAGCCAGTTGTATGAAATCTTCATCGTTAAAACTTTTTGGACTGCAAATATAATCTAATTTTATTGCTATTAGCATCAGTTATTCAACAAAATATTACGCGTACGGCTTGATTGAAAATCAAAGTGTAACTTATTAATTCAAATGTTCGCAAACAACCAAAATAATTATTACATTTGCCAAAAATTTTTCAAAACACAACTAAATTAAAAATACTATATCATGGTTAGAGACGAACAGATTTTCGACCTCATTAAGAAGGAAAGAGAAAGACAGACAAAAGGTATCGAGCTTATCGCTTCTGAAAACTTTGTTAGCGACCAGGTTATGGAAGCTATGGGTTCTGTATTGACAAACAAGTACGCTGAAGGTTATCCAGGAAAGCGTTATTATGGTGGTTGCGAAGTAGTTGACCAGACAGAAACTATCGCAATTGAAAGATTGAAACAACTTTTCGGCGCATGCTGGGCAAACGTACAGCCACACTCAGGTGCACAGGCAAACATGGCAGTTTTCCTTGCTTGCATGAACGTTGGTGATACATTCCTTGGCTTGAACCTTTCACACGGTGGACACCTTTCACACGGTTCGCCAGTAAATATGTCGGGTATCAACTACAAGGCATTGGAATACAGCGTAAAGGAAAGCGATGGCCGCGTTGACTACGAACAGCTCGAAAGAGTTGCTCGCGAAAACAAGCCGAAACTCATCATCGCTGGTGCTTCTGCTTACAGCCGCGAATGGGAATATGCTCGCATCCGCAAGGTTGCCGACGAAATCGGTGCTATCTTTATGGTTGATATGTCGCACCCTGCAGGTCTTATCGCTGCCGGCTTGCTCGACAACCCAGTTAAATATGCTCACATCGTAACTACTACAACTCACAAGACTCTCCGTGGTCCTCGTGGTGGTGTTATCATGATGGGTCAGGACTTCCCGAATCCCTGGGGCAAGAAGACTCCTAAGGGCGAAGTTAAGATGATGTCTGCTTTGTTGGATTCTGCAGTATTCCCAGGTTGCCAGGGTGGTCCATTGGAGCACACTATCGCAGCTAAGGCTGTTGCTTTCGGCGAAGCTCTCCGTCCTGAATTCAAAGAATACCAGATGCAGGTTAAGAAGAACGCTGCTGCATTGGCAGACGCTTTCATGGCTAAGGGATATAAGATTGTCAGCGGTGGTACAGACAACCACTCAATGCTTGTTGACTTGAGAACTAAGTTCCCTGAACTTACTGGTAAGGTTGCAGAAAAGGCTCTTGTTGCAGCTGACATCACAACAAACAAGAACATGGTTCCATTCGATACTCGTAGCCCATTCCAGACATCTGGTTTGCGTTTCGGTACTCCAGCTATCACAACACGTGGTGTAAAAGAAGACATGATGAAAGTTATCGTTGACTTGATTGACCGCGTACTTTGCGACCCAGAAAACGAAGCAGTTATTGCAGCTGTTCGCAAGGAAGTAAACGAAATGATGGCTAAATACCCATTATTCGCATGGTAGAAGATTGATTATTTCAATTCAAATAGGAAAGCCACTCAGACGAGTGGCTTTTTTTGTGGGAACCCTTTCTGTCATTACTAGCTGCGCTTAGTGAACACGTTTCCGCACAAGCATTTTCACAAGCAACGTTCCTTTTGCTGTTCAAATTGCTTTGCGGAATGACCAATAAAATACGGAACGGTGAACCGTTACAAATTAAGCTGTCCGAAACGAAGTTCACGAAGCTTGCGAGTAAATCTCCCTCGCGAAGATGAAATGCAAAAGGAGATTCATGAATACAGTTTACGGATCAAGTCAGTAATGACTGTTAATGTGTTGTTTCTCAAGGCAAAGCCTTGGGCATACTGCGGCGTAGGCTGGAGCCTAAGCCGAGCAAGTAAGCACCGGAAAAAACGATAGCTGTTTTATAATGTGCTTCTTATCAATTAAAATTCGACCGCCAAAGGCGGTATTGTTGTTTCCGCCTGCTACGCCTGCGGAAATTATTATAGGTAAAAAACTTACACCCCAGCTCCCGCGAAGGTGTAAGTTTTTGTTATTTTAATCGCGAACGCAACGCACAGAACGACCGTAGTACTTACTGTTGTGGTTCCTGCTCACGTCGGCGTAATCGTAGTAGAGGTAGCGGTGGTAGGCGCCGCTACTGCTGCTCTCGGTAGCACTCCAGAAGGCGGCGTAGTAGCCGAAACGGTCGTAACTGCCGCCGTAGTAGCCAGCGGGCAACGCACCGAAGCCGGTGGAATTGTTGCTGCTTGGGGTATTGCCT
>CALDKB010000053.1 GCA_937899245.1 uncultured Bacteroidales bacterium
CAACTTGAAGAAGTCTAACTTGTTATACGAAGAAATCGATCGTAACTCTATGTTCCGTGGTACAGTTGAATGCAAGGAAGACCGTTCTATCATGAACCACTGCTGGGTAATGGCAGAAGGTCGTGAAGCTCTTCAGGACACTTTCATGGCATTTGCTAAGGAACGTGGTATGGTTGGTATCAAGGGTCACCGTTCTGTTGGTGGTTTCCGTGCTTCTCTCTACAATGCTTGTACAATCGAAGCTGTTGAAGCTTTGGTATCTTGCATGCAGGATTTCGAAAAGCAGTACAAATAATTTGTACCAAGCATATAATAAAAAAGGTCACCAATCGGTGGCCTTTTTTGTTGCTTATAGCCGTTTTTTGATTTCGTTTTTTACTTTATCAATGTCGCTGTCGGTTAAAATAGGAATTAAAGAGTTTATTTCTTCAATACTTTTGTTCCACCATTGCCATCTTTGCAACAATCCAATCATTTCCTCGTCAAATCTTTTTCGAATCTGTCTTGCTGGATTTCCTACTACAATAGAGTATGGTTCCACATTGCTTCCAACTACGCTATTTGCACCAATTATTGCACCATTGCCAATATGTACGCCAGGCAAAATTACGGCATTTTGACCTATCCATACGTCATTGCCAATGATTGTGTCGCCTTTTATTGGTAGCTCTTCGACTTTGGGCGACTGCATATTCCAACCTTCGAGTGTGTAGAAGGGAAATGTACTTACGGAGTTCATCTGGTGATTGGCACCATTCATTACAAATTCAACGCCTGCGGCAATCTGGCAAAATTTACCAATGATTAACTTGTCGCCAATGAAGACATAGAGATGTGTTACATGACTTTCGAATTCGCTGTCGGCAATATAAGTGAAGTCTCCGACAATTATGTTAGGGTTATTGATTGTCGGCTTGACATATATTTCATTGTCGTAATTGGCAATAGGGTGGATTGTGTTAGGATCGGGTCGTTTCATATTTCTCATTTATGCAATGTTAAATATTTTTTGCCATTTATATGTTTTGTGGTGCAACATGTGATTTGGGTGGAAGATTTTTACAAAATAAATTCGTTAGTTAAAATAGAAATGTTATTTTTGCACTCCCAAAATTAACGATGACGGATTCGTCTAACGGTTAGGACGGCAGCCTCTCACGCTGCAAATAAGAGTTCGATTCTCTTATCCGTTGCAATAAAGAACGTTCAAAAGGCGTTCTTTTTTTGTGTCTAGTTGTGTAATTCCTAACCAACAATAAAGTTCACGAATTTCTCGCCAACGGTAATATACAAAACATTCCACAGTACAAACCTAGTTGCACGTCCAACGAACATCCAGAATGCGGTTTTCTTTGGCGAAACCTTGTAGAATCCGAGAGCTATTGCAAAAATATCACCGACTATTGGTAACCATGCAAAAAAGGAAAGGACCTGTCCGTATTTGTCGATGTGTGGCTTCTGACGCTCCAGTTTTTCAGGAGTAACCTTGAATTTCTTTTCTATGCGTTCGAGGTTGCCGGCATATCCAATCCCGTAGCTTGTCATTCCTCCAGCCCAGTTGCCGATGGTTGCTACAAGCAGACAAATCCACATATTGTAGCCAAAAGCCAACATTGCGAAATATATTGCATCAGAACTGAAAGGTATAATTGTAGAAGCGGCAAATGAGCCGAGAAAAAGTCCGAGGTAGCCGAGGTTGATGAGAGTTTGCAAGAGGTTGATGTATTAATGTTTTATATGTGTACTGTTTCTATGTTTATAGAATTTTATCCAGATATATTTTGTGTCTACATCAAGCTTACAGCGTAGCAATCAAACAACATCAAACCGCGCAGCGTCAAACGTGCAACGTTCAAACAGCTTCAAACAGCGTCAGCCATTGAACAGCGTCTATTCTTCTTCGATTCCCTTGTCTCTAGCAGCACGCTTTCTGTCGAGCTGGTTGAGGATAATCTTTCTCAAGCGCATCGATTTCGGTGTAACTTCAATCATTTCGTCCTCGTTGATGTATTCCATTGCTTCTTCGAGAGAGAAACGAACAGGCGGTGCAATCTGAACCTTTTCGTCGGAACCGGCAGCACGGACATTCGATAGTTTCTTGGTCTTTGTGACGTTTACACCTATATCATTATAGCGGGTATTTTCACCGATAATTTGACCTTCGTAAACATCTTCGCCAGGATAGATGAAAAATTTTCCACGATCCTGAAGTTTGTCGATAGAGTAGGGGATTGCTTGTCCGGTTTCTATTGCGATAAGAGAGCCATTTCTGTGAATTCCAAGATCGCCCTTCCAAGGTTCGAAAGCATCGAAACGGTGAGACATAACAGCTTCACCTTCGGTTGCAGTAAGAAGAATGTTTCTCATACCCATAAGTCCGCGCGACGGAATGCGGAAGTCAAGGTTGCTGCGGTCGTTGCGGCTTTCGATGTTTACAATTTCGCCCTTACGTTGGGTAACGATTTCGATAACCTTACCAGAGAAATTGTCTGGGACCTGAACTGTAAGTTCTTCTATAGGTTCGCATTTCTGACCGTTTATTTCCTTGATGATAACGCGTGGCTGGCCAAGTTGAAGTTCGAAACCTTCGCGGCGCATGGTTTCAACCAAAATTGATAAGTGAAGAACGCCACGTCCAAAAACTGTAAATTTATCTGCAGAATCGGTATCTTCAACGCGAAGAGCAAGGTTCTTTTCTGTTTCCTTGTAAAGTCTGTCGCGCAATTGACGTGAGGTTACATATTTGCCTTCGCGACCGAAGAAAGGAGAGTCGTTGCTAGCGAAAAGCATGCTCATCGTCGGTTCGTCGACCTTAATCGTGCTCAACGGTTCCGGTTCAAGATTGTCGCAAACGGTGTCGCCGATGTCAAAATTGTCAAGGCCAAGCAATGCGCAAATTTCGCCCGGATAAATAGGCTCTTTTGTCTTTTCCTTGGCAAGACCTTCGAAGCGGTAAAGTTCCTTGATGGTTGACTTTATGATAGTTCCATCGTTCTTGGCTACCGAAACAATATCTCCGGCCTTAATGCTACCGCGAGTTACCTTGCCGATTGCGATACGGCCAGTGTACGAAGAGTAGTCGAGGCTTGTGATACGCATCTGAAGAGAACCTTCGGGATATGTCTGAGGCTTTATTGTGTCGAGGATTACATCTAGAAGATAAGAAACATCGGTAGTCGGGTTCTTGAAGTCGGGACCCATCCAGCTCTGCTTTGCCGATCCGTAAACTACAGGGAAGTCGAGCTGATCGTCGGTAGCATCAAGACTGCACATAAGTTCGAAAACCTTTTCTACGGTTTCTTCAGGAGTGCAGTTCGGCTTGTCGACCTTGTTGATGACAACAATAGGCTTCAATCCAAGTTCCAATGCCTTTTGCAAAACGAAACGCGTCTGCGGCATAGGACCCTCGAAAGCATCTACGATAAGCAAAACGCCGTCGGCCATGTTTAAAACACGTTCAACTTCGCCACCGAAATCAGAGTGGCCAGGGGTGTCGATGATGTTGATTTTTGTACCCTTGTAACGAACAGAAACGTTCTTCGAAAGAATGGTAATGCCTCTTTCGCGTTCGAGCTCATTGTTGTCAAGTATTAATTCACCAACTTTCTGGTTGTCTCTGAAAAGTTTTCCCTGGTATAGAATTCTATCGACTAGTGTTGTCTTTCCGTGGTCTACGTGTGCGATAATCGCGATGTTTCTGATGTCTTCCATTGACTTAAATTTTTAGGGTGCAAAATTATAAAAAAAATCGTAAAATTGTTCATGTTTTTTGCAGATTGGCTAACCGGCAGAGCGGCGGCAGGCTTGCCGGCTTACCAAGTATTAATTCGTTTACTGAGCTTTAGTCGAAGTGGCGGTTAACGTAATGATTTTTTTAGCTCAGCAAAATCTTCAATGTCGATGCAAACCGGTGTCAATAAGCTTGTTAAAATTGCCAGTGCGCAGCCCGAATGTTCGTGCAAATCGAATACAATCAAACTTGTTTGAACTGTTGAGGTGATGCAGAACGTCACTTAAAGTACATCATTGTTGATAGCTAATAAATCCTCAAATTCTCTAATCGTCAAATTTTCAAACTATTCTCAATTGTTAATAAGCGGTTAGTTACTTGTGAAGATAAGCATGTCATCCACAAAAAAAATCCTGTAATTTTGTGTCAACAATTTAATTATACTATGAAGTTTTTTATTGATACAGCAAATCTAGATCAGATTAGAGAAGCTCAGGCATTGGGCGTTTTGGACGGTGTAACAACAAACCCATCGTTGATGGCAAAGGAAGGTATTGCCGGTAAGGAAAACATTATGAATCACTATCTTGAAATTTGCAAGATTGTTGATGGTGATGTTAGTGCCGAAGTTATCAGCACCGATTTTGAAGGTATTATCCGTGAAGGTGAAGAACTTGCAGCTTTGCACCCACAGATAGTTGTTAAAGTTCCGATTATCAAGGACGGAATTAAGGCAATAAAGTATTTCTCAGAAAAGGGAATCCGAACAAACTGCACATTGGTATTCAGTGTTGGCCAGGCATTGTTGGCTGCAAAGGCTGGAGCAACTTATGTTTCTCCTTTCATCGGCCGTCTTGACGATAACTGCACTGATGGCCTGCAGCTTATTGGCGACATCGTTGACATGTATCAGCGTTATGGTTTCAAGACTCAGGTTCTTGCAGCTTCTGTTCGCCACACAATGCACATCATCGGCAGCATGGAAATGGGTGCCGACGTTGCGACATGCCCGTTGAGTGCTATTCTTGGACTTTTGAAGCACCCGCTTACCGATGCTGGTTTGCAGAAGTTCTTGGAAGATTACCACAAGCTAAACAAGTAGATGTCTGTTCTTATAAGAATACATCCCGACAATCCTGCCGAGCGAACTGTTCGGCAGGCAGTCGAGATTTTGCGTAACGGCGGCATAATAATTTACCCGACAGATACGGTTTATGGACTCGGGTGCGATATCACCAAGCCAAAGGCGGTGGAACGTGTGGCTCAACTTAAGGGCGTTAAGGTTGAAAAGGCAAATTTTTCATTTATTTGTCAAGATATGAGCCATTTGTCCGATTATACCAAGCCAATAGACAATTCGGTGTTTAAGATGATGAAACGTAATTTGCCTGGTCCTTTTACCTTCATCCTTGAAGCCAACAGTAATGTTCCTAAAATATTGAAACAGAATAGGAAAACGGTCGGAATTAGAATTCCTAACAATAAGATTATAATCGAGATAGTCAAAATGCTTGGCAATCCAATTCTGACAACTTCCCTGAAGATTGACGATGACATTATCGAATATCCGACAGATCCGGAATTAATATATGAGGAATATAAGAACAGGGTTGATGCTGTTATCGATGGAGGTCCTGGCGGACTTGTAGCATCGACAGTGGTAGACTGTTCCGGCGATACCATTGAGATTCTTAGAATGGGAAGCGTGGAACCAGATTTGTAAAAATGTTAAAAAAAACTAAACGCATATGATTGTCATATGCTTTTTTTTTTGTTTTTTTGTAAAAATAAAAATATTTTTTGATATGATACGTAAATTATTGCAAGTGTCGGCCGCTGCTTTCATGCTGATTGTGGTTGCTAATCAGGTTATGGCTGAAGCTGGCGATGTTGTTGTAACAACTAGCAGTCGTGAGGTGAATATGTGTGTGGGGGAAACACAAAACCTTAAGGTTTTTGTCGTTGATACCCTTGGTGAAATTACCGATTTCCACTTTCAGTGGTTTTATAGTCCAACCGCAATTTTGACAACAGACGAAGGTTGGGTTGAGGTAACTGGTGCAACTGAAGATACTTTGCAGCTCGCCAATGTTGTTGCAGAAAACTCATTGGGTAATGCCGGATACTATTATTGTAAGGCATTGTTCGGATTTGGATATTTAAGTTTCGTGAAGTCTGAACGTATTCTTGTCAATGTGGTTGCTGCGGCTCCAACAATTGGAAGTGTTCAGGCTCCATCAACCGTATGTGAAGGCGCTCCACTGAATTTCTCGGCACAGGGGCTCCAAAATGCTTCGATACGTTATTGGTACCATGGTTCCGATTTCGCAGCCAATGGTAATGAGTATAATGTTTCAGCAGTTTCGCTAAGCGATGCTGGCGAATATACCTTTGTGGCATCAAATGTTTGTGGCGAAGTTTCATACGGACCATTTAGCTTGGAGGTTATTGAACTGCCGCGTATTACTACTCAACCTCGTCCTGCAGGTATTTGTGAAGGCGAAGACTTGCATTTTATCGTTCATGCAACTGGTGATGACTTGCAGTATCAGTGGTACTATAACAATGCTCCATATCCGTCAACTAACGGAACGGATACTAATGATACTTTAACGATAGAACAGGCTGAGCATGATTCTGAATTTTATTCAAATTTCTTCTATGTTCAGGTTTCGAATACTTGTGCAACATTAACGTCCAATAGTGTTGGTACTATCGTTAGCGAAATGCCAAATGTTGTCGGTAATCCTTTGCCTGATAATGTATGTGCCGGTACCGAAATCGTTCTTACTGCCGATGCAACAACAGCTTACCCAACCGATACAATAGCTTACCAGTGGTTCCTTAATGGCGAACCGGTTGAGAATTCAAATACAAATAGGTTGACTTTTGCTATGGACTCGGCTCACATGGGAGAATGGTACTGCGAATTTACAAATGGTTGCGGAAGTGTGCAAAGTGCTTCTGCTCAGGTGCTCGTAAAGATGCCTCCGGTTGTCGAAACACAGCCAATTAGCATTTCTGTATGTGAAGGCGATATGGCTCAGTTGCAGGCAAAAATTACTGGTATTGAGCCGATGACCTACACTTGGTTGAAAGATAATGGTG
This sequence comes from uncultured Bacteroidales bacterium, assembly GCA_937899245.1. Taxonomy (GTDB): domain Bacteria; phylum Bacteroidota; class Bacteroidia; order Bacteroidales; family ML635J-15; genus Bact-19. The sequence goes on from CALDKB010000053.1 coordinate 6,839, forward strand.
ACGGCCAGGATTTTTCAGACGTTAGTATGCAGAATGTTTCAGGAATTCATTCGAGTATATTGGTGGCAGACCCTGCTTCTGAAATTCATGAGCATTTTTATTTCTGCTATGCTACTAATGAATGTGGTTCTGTTCGTACAGATACAGTATATTTGACAGTAAATCAGCATATTCAGGTATATCCTGCATTGGCATCGTCATTTACGGCATGTGAGGGCGCTGATACTACTATAAGTATAGCAAATAATGTTTATGAAGGTTCTACATTACTTGAGGCAAGTGATTTTGAATCGGAGGGTGTTACATTTGAATGGCATCGTCAGGGAAGTACGGAAATCGTTTCTGCTGAGCCGGAACTTCATTTTTCCGATTTGCAAGATACGGATCAGGGATATTATGTATGCGACGTTACAAATTCATGTGGAACAACTACCAACGGACCAATTTTCGTTAGCGTAATAGCTTCTCCGCGTATAACAGTTCAGCCTCAGGATCTTGATGTTTGTACAGGAGGTTCTTTGACATTGTCGTTGTCGGCCGAGGGCGATAACATTCGTTATTCATGGTATCGCAATGGCGAATATCTTGGTAATAACAGCCCAACATATACAGCACCTACGGTTGCTTCAGATTATGCAGGTCAGTATAATTGTGTGATTGCATCGGAACTCGGTTGCCCGACAGCATATTCAGATACAGTTACTGTTGTTGTTGGCACAACACCGGCAATTTCATGGCAGCCAACTCCTGCTGTTATGGCACTTTGCGAGGGCGAAGCATACGACTTGACTATGACTGCTACTGGTGATGGCATTCATTATCAGTGGTATAACAATGGTAACCCGTTGGCAGGTCAGACAACTTCCAACTTGCACATTGAAAATGTAACAAGAAGCAATGATGGCGTTTTCTACTGCATCGTGTCTAACGCATGTGATGATGTTGCTTCTAATCAGGCACATTTGACAGTAAACAATGCTCCGGATATGACATTGGGACCGGACTTGAATCCGTGTCGTGGCGAATCTGTTGTTCTAGGACCTCAGGGTGATGACGTTTACGGACATTATTCATGGAATTTCGGAACTTATGGATACCAGGCTACATTATCCACAAATCTTAGCGGCACATATATTCTCGAAGTTTCCGATTCTGCTCACGGCAATTGTGTTGCACGCGATACCATTCGTGTAACTTTCCACGATTACTTCGACATCGCTTTTGACGAAACTCCTATTGTAACTTGTGGCGCTTTTGAACTTAATGCTGGCGAAGGTGCTGCAGAATATCAGTGGAGCACAACCGACATTTCAAGTTCTATTCTTGTCGGAATGACAGGAGTTTATACCGTAACTGTAGATGGAGACGGATATGGTTGTACTACATCAGCTTCGGTAAGCGTAACAATCAGCGATGCAATAACAATTGATCTTGGTAGCGATATTGTAGCTTCTGAAGATACTGTTCTGGAAATAGGAGTGCCAGCCGTATTTGAAGCATATCGTTGGAACACTGGCTTTACAGGCCCGAAGTTAACTGTTGATGGTGCCGACTATGGCGTTGGTAATCATACTTTCTGGATTGAAGTAACTAGTGGCGGATGTTATGCTACTGATACAATCATGGTAACATTCCTTGAGGATAATTTCGTTGAGGAGTCGGAAATGCCACAACTTAACATTTTCCCGAACCCGGCAAGTGATTATGTAAATATTGCTTCTGAAAATGGTGTCATGTCTGAAATTCAGGTTTATGACCTTTCCGGAAGACTAGTATTGGTTGAAAATCCAAATGCCGAATATGCTACGATGAATATAAATGCTCTCGTTGATGCTACTTATTTTGTCAGAATTATATATGCAGATGGTAAGGCAGGCGTTAGCAAGCTTGTAATTCAAAAATAATGAAAAACTCGAATATTAAACATAAGATAAGAGGTGCTTACTTCACATCAGTGGTAAGCATCTCGCTTGTTTTATTGCTGTTGGGAATTGTCGGACTATTGATGCTTAGTGCTAAGCAGATGTCCGACTATGTGAAGGAAAACCTTTGTTTTTCCCTTATTATCAATAACGAGGCTTCAGAACCGGACATAAAGCAGTTCCAGAAATCGTTGGATACTCATGAGTTCATTAAGTCTACCGAGTATATAACAAAGGAGGAGGCCGCTGAATTGCTGCAGGATGAGTTGGGTGAGGACTTTATGGAAACATTGGGATACAATCCTTTGTCGCCAACAATCAACGTATATCTGAATTCTGATTATGCAAGTCCTGATAGTGTGGCAAAACTGGAGGCCTTTTTTAAATCCAAGTCTGAAATGGTCGATGAAGTTTCCTACCAGCAAAATCTTGTAAATCTGGTAAACGACAACATAAATAAGGTAAGTATCATTTTGCTTGCTCTTTCGGCTTTGTTCTTCTTGATTTCATTTGCGTTGCTGAACAATACTATTCGTCTGCAAATTTATTCGAAGCGTTTTGTGATTAACACAATGAAATTGGTGGGGGCAAAACGCAATTTTATTCGTCGTCCGTTCTTGGCATCGGGGGCTTTGCAGGGACTTGTCAGCTCGTTTATTGCAATAGCATTGTTGTGCGGTATAATTTATTTTACAAATAATCAGCTCGGCGGTTTTATTGGAGAACTGAATTTTATGATTATCGGCTTGCTTTTCCTCGCCATTGCCGTTGTAGGCGTGTTGTTATGTGTATTTGCAACTTTGCTTTCTATAAACAAGTATTTGCGTTTGAAATCAATAAATCTATACTATTAATATGATTCGCAGAAAAGAAGAGGCCGAGGTTGTTGTTGCTGAAAATGCAGCGGGAGGCAATGGAAAGATATATAAGAATATGATGGTTTGTGCCGACGAGATGTATGGCAAGGGACGTATGGTTGCACGTGTCGTTCTTCCTTCGGGAAGTAGCATTGGCGAGCATCCGCATGTGAAAGATGCCGAATTGTATTATATATTAAAAGGAGAAGCAACAGTTACCGACAATGATACAAAAACAATTTTGCATGCCGGGGATGCTGTTTTTACTGGCGATGGTAATCGGCACAGCATTACAAACAATTCGGACGCTGACGTTGAATTCCTTGCGGTAATAATTGAATAGATGAGAAAATAGATAATAAAAAAATGGGACTTTTCAGTCCCATTTTTTTATTCAGCTATTTCAGGTGAAAGATTTTTTTGCCTTTATAGCATGTTTAATTCCAATTTTGCTTCGTCGCTAAGCATTTCAGTAGTCCATGGCGGGTCGAAGACGAGGTTTATGTTTACGGCCTTTATTTCTTCTATTTCCTGAATGGCATCTCGAGCCCATACAACTAAATCTTCGGCCATCGGACAATTAGGTGCGGTCATTGTCATGTCGATTTCAACATTGTTGTCGTCGTCGATGTCGATTCGATAGACTAGCCCAAGCTCGTAAACGTTTATGTTTATTTCAGGATCCTTGACAGTCCTTAGCGCAGCAATAATTTCCTGTTGCAATTCCAATTTTGTCTTCATGTTTCTACTGTTTTGAGTATGCCAGTGCGTAAATCTTAATTTGCTTTACCATCGACAGAAGTCCGTTTGAACGGGTGGGGGATAGGTGCTGGGTAAGGCCGATTTTCTCAATGAAATATAAGTCTGCATCAAGAATGTCACGAGGCGATTGTCCAGACATAACCTTGATAAGCAAAGATGCAATCCCCTTTGTAATTATGGCGTCGCTGTCGGCAGTAAAACTAATCTTGCCGTCGTTGTAGTCGGCGTGAAACCAAACTTTCGACTGGCAACCTTTGATAAGGTTGTCGTCGGTACGATGTGCCTCGTCGAATTCGGATAGTTCGTTACCCAATTCAATTAGGTAGGCATATTTGTCCATCCAGTCTTCAAAGACGGAAAAATCTTCGATAATTCCGTCTTGTATTTCGTTTATTGTCATTTTACGACTATAAAATTGCTTCGAGTTTGCTGATTAATTGAGATTCTGGAACAGCGCCAACGGTCTTGTCAACAACTTTACCGTCCTTTAGGAAAATGACAGTAGGAACATTTCTAATTCCGAATTTCATGGCTAGGTCGCCAGCTTCGTCGATGTCGATTTTTCCAATAACAGCGCGACCTGCGTATGTTTCACTCATTTTCTCGATGTATGGCTTAATAACCTGGCAAGGTCCACACCATGTTGCTCCGAAGTCCAATACTGCCGGCAATCCTGCTTTCTCAACTACTTCTGCGTAGTTCTGATCGTTAATTTCTAACATAATCTTCTAATTTTCTAATAATTATAAATTCTTAATTCATGTTTTGCTGCTTGTTGTAGCATTTATGCAAAGGTAGATTTATTATTTTTCTTTTCAGTCCAATACATAAAACAAGTTTTTAACATAATTGTTTTTGCTGTTAATAATGTGTGATTCCTTTTTTAGTGGGCTAATTTTTATTACTTTGCTGTTCCTTGGCCTTTGTTTTACGATAAACACACTTGCAATAATTTCTTCTTATTGACGTGTCGTTATAAACAAAAAAACATGGAAACAATTAGAAATGGTGTACCCAAAACTTTCTTTATCTTTGCAAAAAAATATCTTGATGTTGTCCGGAACAAAACCATTGGCAGAAAGGATGCGTCCGCATAGTTTCGACGACTATGCCGGACAGGAGCATCTAGTAGGAAAAAATGCACCTTTGCGTAGGTCAATCGAGGCTGGAAGAATCCCTTCAATGATTTTGTGGGGGCCTCCTGGAGTGGGAAAAACGACGTTGGTGACAGTTATTTCGCAAATAACCGAACGTAATTTCATCACATTGAGTGCCGTAAATAGTGGCGTAAAGGAGGTCCGCGAGGTGATTGACAATGCCAAGAGGTCTAACTTGTTCTCAAAGGGTACGCCAATTCTTTTCATCGACGAAATACATCGTTTCAACAAGTCGCAGCAGGACTCGCTACTCGGTGCGGTGGAAGATGGCACTATTACTTTAATAGGTGCGACGACCGAAAATCCTTCGTTTGAAGTGATATCTCCGCTTTTGTCGCGTTGTCAGGTGTATGTGCTTAAACATTTGGAAGAAAAAGATCTGGATAAACTTATTGACAAGGCGATAACAACCGACGTCGAATTGTCGAAACGCAATATTCGGGTCGAAGAGCGAGATGCACTTTATAGATTTTCGGGTGGCGATGGGCGAAAGCTATACAATATTCTGGACCTCGTATGCAGTACTGATGAGCAGGAAATTGTTATTACAAACGATCTGGTAGTCAGTCGTCTGCAGGAAAACATGGCAATTTACGACAAGTCGGGTGAACAGCATTACGATATTATTTCTGCATTCATAAAGTCTATTCGAGGTTCCGATCCCGATGCCGCCGTATATTGGCTTGCCCGCATGATTGAAGGTGGCGAGGACATTAAGTTTATTGCTCGCCGTCTGATAATATCGGCTTCGGAGGATGTCGGGCTTGCAAATCCGAATGCAATGCTAATTGCCAATGCGTGTTTTGAGGCGGTTGACAAGATAGGAATGCCCGAAGCTCGTATTCCGCTGGCCGAGGCAACCATATATCTGGCAACTAGCCCCAAAAGTAATTCTGCTTATATGGCTGTAAATGAGGCTTTGGAAAAAGTGAAGGAAACTGGTGATCTGCCTGTGCCGCTTCATTTGCGAAATGCTCCGACAAAGTTGATGAAAAACTTGAATTATGGTGTTGATTACAAGTATGCACACGACTTTCCGAATCATTATGTCAAGCAGCAGTACCTTCCCGACAAGCTTACAGAAACGACTTTTTACAAGCCGGCACCAAACCAGAAAGAGGAGCAGATAAAAAAGTGGATGGATTTTCTAAAAAAGTAATCTTGTAACATGTATTCAAAGGCGGAAGCCGCGCAGATTAGACGTCAATTTTGGGTGAAATTCGATGAGTTTTCACGCCCTTACCTGCCAAAAAATGGCAAATGGATGACATATAATACAGGTATAAAGGATTTCGTACTGAAATTTGACATTACTAGATCGTATGCACGTGTGATGCTAGCCATTGAAAATAAAAACGAGGATGTCAGGTTCGACATATTCTGCAAATTGCACGAATGCGTGCTTGTGCTTAACAATTATCTTGGCGAAGGATGGACCTGGGACGAAATGTTTATCCTCGAAAATGGTAAGCCAGTGTGCACTTTATACAAGCAAATAGATGATGTGGATATTTATCGTAGCGAGTGCTGGCCAACTGTACACAAGTTTTTCGCAGAAGAAATGACAAAACTCGAAAAGGCAATTGTGGAGATACGCCCATTTTTCGAAGACTATGTGAAAAACGCAATCAAAAAATAATTTCTTTAGCACATCTTTTTGTTGCGCATCATGCACGAGGCATAAAACAACATCAAACAATTTGTAAACATTTCAAACAACTTCGTTATATTTGCAATCTAAAATTTATCAAAATGAACAAATTGAAATTTTATTTGCCAGTAATTATGCTTTTGTCTGTGGCTTTTAATATGCCAGCGCAAAAGCAAATAACAGTTGACGACCTATACAGGTACGGAACTTTCCGTCAAAGAGGCGTTTATGGAATTGAATCGATGAAGGATGGTGAAACATACACCAATCTTACTCCAGGTCGAGATGGTATTCTCAAGTATAGTTACAAGACAGGAGAGAAAATAGAAACCATTTTGATGGTCGGAGATTTTAAACTAGGTGATAAATTCGATTATATATATGACTATCAATTCAGTTCTGACGAGTCGAAAATTATGTTTTCCACCGTGTATGAGCCAATATACCGTCATTCGTTTACGGCGGAATACTATATTTATGATATAAATACCAAGCAGCTGGTTCGATTGTCGGAGAACGGAAAGCAGCAGTTGGCTTCGTTTTCGCCGGATGGCAGCAAGGTAGCTTTCGTACGCAAGAACAATTTGTACGTAAAGAATATCGAGGACAAGAATGCAAAGGAAGTCCAGCTTACAAAAGATGGCGAATGGAACAAGATAATTAATGGCGCTCCCGACTGGGTTTACGAGGAGGAGTTCAGCTACAATAAGGCATACGACTGGTCGTCAGACGGAAAGAAAATAGCATTTTTGCGTACCGATGAGTCGAACGTGAAGTTGTTCGGCATGACCATGTATGGCGAGCTTTATCCCGAAACCTACGAGTACAAATATCCAAAGGCCGGCGAGGAGAACTCTAAGGTTGAACTTCGCATAGTTGATGTTGAAACAGGAAAGGTTATGGTTGCTGATATGGGCAATCTCGACGACCAGTATATTCCTAGGCTAAAGTTTACTAACGATGCAAACTTGTTGTTGGCAGTGAAGCTTAATCGCTTGCAGAACAAGTACGAGTTGTTCCTTATAAATGCTACCGACGGTTCATCAAAGGTAATTCAGACCTTGACGGATAAGAATTATCTGGAAATCAATGATGATTTGACATTCCTTCCAGACAACAAGCATTTTATCACCTCGCACGAATCAAACGGTTATCGTCATATCTACATGTACGATATGAATGGAAATCTTGTTAAGCAGCTTACGGACGGCAAGTGGGAGGTTACTGCAGTATATGGTATCGATGATGATGGTATTGTATATTTCCAGGCAGCAAAAAATTCGCCGTTGCGTAGAGAGGTTTATTCTGTTGATACTAAGAAGGGTAAGATTGTTGAATTGAGCAGGGAAAAGGGAACAAACGATGCCAACTTCAGCGCTAGCTTCAAATATTTTATTAACACATTCAGCGATGCCAATACGCCGCAAATTATTACGCTATGCGACAATAAGGGCAAGGTAATCCGCGAATTGGAGAGCAATAAGGTTCTTGCTGAAAAGATAAATGGCGATTACAAATTTGCCAAGAAGGAGTTCTTTACATTCACAACCGAATATGGTGATGAACTAAATGGCTGGATGGTAAAGCCGACAAACTTTGACCCAAAGAAGAAGTATCCGGTATTCATGTATGTTTATGGCGGACCGGGTTCGCAGACCGTAGCCGATACTTGGGACGGTTCGATGCCGTGGTATCAGATTTTTGCCCAGAACGGTTATATGATTGTGTCGGTTGACAATAGGGGCACTGGTTTCAGAGGCCGCGATTTCCGCCAGACCACTTACGGTCAGCTTGGTAAATACGAGGTTCTTGACCAGATTGCTGCCGCAAAATATCTGGGAACTTTGGACTATGTCGACAAAGATAGGATAGGTATTTTCGGTTGGAGCTATGGCGGATACATGTCAAGTTTGTGCATGACTATCGGCGCTGATTATTTCAAGGTAGGTATTGCTGTTGCACCTGTAACAACTTGGAGATATTACGATTCTGTATATACTGAACGTTATAATGGTTTGCCGAAGGACAACGCTGCTGGCTACGACGACAATTCGCCAATCAACCACGCAAAGGAAATGAAGGGCAAGTATTTGTTAGTTCATGGAACTGCCGACGATAATGTTCACTTCCAGAATTCGGTCGATTGGGTTGACAAGCTTATAGAGGCCGACGTTCAGTTCGACCTGATGTATTATCCGAACAAGGATCATAGCATTTATGGCGGAAATACACGCTACCATCTTTACACAAAGATGACAAACTATATTTTGAACAATTTGTAATTTTTATTTTTAAATCCTTTAATCGGTTTACAATGAGTCGCCTCGAAAGGGGCGACTTTTTTTTTGAGTTGCTTTAAGGCTGTTCATATTATTGCATAAACAGAATTGCATAATTGACAATTAAATCTTATCTTTGCACGCATCAAACGAAAAATTAATTAAAAAGATATGATTAGCAATAAGTTATTAGATCCTAAAAGTATTGTCGTTGTTGGCGGTTCCGACGATGTGCAGAAACCTGGCGGAAAGGCGTTGAAAAACCTTTTGGAAAGTCCGTTCAAGGGTCAGGTTTATGTAGTAAATCCTAAATTGGATATAGTACAGGGCGTAAAGAGCTACCGTACTGTTGAAGAACTTCCGGAGGTTGATTGCGCTGTGATTTGTATCGCTGCAAAATTCTGCGTCCACACAGTTGATGTACTTGCAAACCAGAAAAAAACAGGAGGTTTCATTATCGTTTCTGCTGGCTTTAGCGAGGAAAATGCCGAAGGCGCAAAAATCGAAAAGCAGATTGTTGACATTATCAACTCTGTTAAGGGTAGCCTTATCGGACCTAATTGTACAGGTTTCTTGAACAACAATTATGCAGGTAACTTCGACACACCAATTCCACAGCTCGATCCTAAGGGTGTTGATTTCATCACAGGTTCCGGTGCAACTGCAGTATTCATTAAGGAATATGGTATTTCAAACGGCTTGAAGTTTAATAGTGTTTGGGCTGTTGGTAATTCTGCACAGATGGGCATAGAGGAAGTCCTCGAGCATTTGGACGAAACCTTTGATCCAGAAAAGAGTTCGCGCGTAATTATGCTTTATATGGAAAAGATTAGCAATCCGCAGAAGATGTTGAAGCATTCTCGCTCTCTTATCAACAAGGGTTGCCGCATCGCTGCTATTAAGTCCGGCGGTTCTGCTGCAGGAAGCCGTGCTGCTTCGTCGCACACTGGCGCTCTTGCAACTAATGACGCTGCTGTAGATGCTCTTTTCCGCAAGGCTGGTATCGTTCGTTGCCAAAACCGTCAGGAATTGACAACTGTATGCGCTATCTTCATGCATCCGGAAGTTAAGGGTAAGAACATGGCCGTTATCACTCACGCAGGAGGTCCTGCTGTTATGCTTACCGACGTTCTTTCAAACAATGGTATGGACGTTCCGCATTTGGAAGGCCCGAAGGCAGAAGCCCTTCTCGCAAAATTATTCCCTGGCTCTTCTGTAGGAAATCCAATCGACTTCCTTGCAACAGGTACGGCTCAGCAGCTTGCTGACATCATCGATGCTTGCGAAAACGATTTCGACAATATCGACTGCATGTGCGTAATTTTCGGTTCTCCGGGCTTGTTCCCGAACTGGGAAGTTTACAAGGTGCTTGACGAAAAGATGAAGACTTGCAAGAAGCCTATTTTCCCGATATTGCCATCTATTATCAATGTTAAGGACGAAATCGCTGATTTTATCAACAATAAGGGTAGAATTAACTTCCCGGAAGAATGTGTATTCGGTAACGCATTGTGCAAGATTTACCATACACCAAAGCCACAACCAGAAAACGTTGAACTTCCAAAGATTGATGTCGCTCGTATCCGCAAGACTATTGACCGCGTAGGCAATGGCTATATGGAAATTGCTGACTACAACGAACTCCTCGACGCAGCAGGTATCAACCGCAAGAAATCTGTAGAAGTTGATAAGAAGGAAGATGCACTAGCTTTCGCAAAGGAAGTAGGATGCAGCAAGGATGTTCCGTTAGTTATGAAGGTTGTCGGCCCGTTGCATAAGAGCGATGTCGGCGGTGTAACTCTAGGCGTTAAGGATTTGGATACCGTTGCAAAGGAATTCGACCGCTTGATCGCAATCAAGGATACATACGCAGTAGAAATGTATCCGATGCTTGACGGTACCGATGTATATATAGGTGCAATCCGTGATGCTAAATTCGGACATCAGGTATTCTTCGGACTTGGTGGTATCTTTATCGAAGTTTTGAAGGACGTCCAGAGTGCTTTGGCACCAATCACGGCCGGCGAAGCAAAGGAAATGCTTACCAAGTTGAGAGGCTATAAGATTTTGCAGGGCGTTCGTGGACAGGAACCAGTTAACTTGGACATCTATGCAGAACAGGTTGCCCGCGTTAGCGCATTGGTAATGGCAGCTCCTGAAATTGCCGAGATGGACTTGAATCCATTGCTTGGAAATCCTCGCAATGTTGTTGCCGTTGACGCTCGTATAAGAATAGAAAAGTAATTTTCTAAACCATATTATTAAAATGCAAGAATTTTCTGAGATGGAAGTTCTTGCGTTTTTTTTGCGCCAGCAATGCGATTTTTATATGGTGTTTTAAATATGCCATATTTTTTGTACCTTCGCGAACTTAAAAATAGAACGATATAACAATGAAAAAACAGGACATAATTTTTATCCTTTGTGCAATTGTGTTTTTTACACCTTTTTTTATTCCACAGACGCATTTCTTTGAGTATTTTGAAAAGTGGACGAAAGCTTATCCGTTTGTAATGAGCTTCTTTAAGTTTGCAATTCTAGCAACTGCAGGGGAGATGATCGGCTTGAGAATCTCTAAGGGCGTGTATAATCAGAAAGGTTTTGGCATATTGCCACGTGCAATTGTCTGGGGTATTCTCGGTATGGGAATCTGCATGGCAATGATAATTTTTAAGACAGGTGTTCCTAGATTCCTCGAAACAGTTGGCAATTGTGAACCGGGAAAGCTTGCAGCAATGCTAGCTGGCGATTTCTGCTGGGGAAAAGTCGGTGTGGCTTTTGCGGTCAGCGTGCTTATGAACTCGATTTTTGCACCTGTATTTATGACCTTGCATAAGATTACCGATACTCATATTTTGAATAATGGTGGTACTTTAAAAGGATTTTTCCGCCCGATAAAAATGCAGGAAATTATCGTTAATTTGAATTGGAAAGCACAGTGGAGTTTAGTTTTCAAGAAATATATTCCATTGTTCTGGTTCCCTGCTCACACAATTACTTTCTTGCTTCCGCCAACATTCCAAGTATTGTTCGCTGCATTGCTCGGCGTTGTGCTTGGCGTTATGCTGTCTATAGCAAATTTGAAGAAATAATATTGATTTGATTTTATAATGAATAGGCGGAGAGTTGAAATCTTTCCGCCTTTTTCTTGTAAAATAATTTGCATATTATAAATGTTAATCTTATTTTTTGTCAAAGATTTTGTGCTTTATGACGGTGAATGTAGGCTACCGTTGTAGATTATGTAAAATAATAAAAGCCTGCTGAAATTAAAATTAATTGCCTATGTAGCATAAGTGTAATTTGATACACACATTTTAAAATAGGAAAAAGCTAAGTAGCTTATCTGGTGCTTTTGAAACTTCGACAATTTCAAGAAAAACACTCCAGAATTGAGCGACAGCATTCCCGCCATAAGGCGTGGACTTGTTTGTTGTAATTGGAGTGTTTAGGTAGTCGAAGACCTCAAAAGTGCCGATGAAAACTTAAAGTGCCACGCTTTTTTTATGTGGGTATTTCAACAAAATGGCACTGGCGGATAATTCCCGAAAAGCCAAACGAGTAGGGGAAAAGAAATTTAAATTTTGAACAAAAGCCGATGGGGCGATGGGATATAACTGCCAACTAATTACAATGAAAAAAATATATTTTTTAGTTGCTATTCTTTCTCTTGTTTTGCTTCGTGCTCCAGCCCAGAAGGTGATGCACAAAAAATAGTAGATAAATATTCAGATCAAATTAAAAATTATTCTTCTTGTAAAACAATATCTGAATTTAAGGATTTACAAGAAAGTAGTGTTGCCAGCATAAAAGAAGATTATATTAAGGCAGAAAGTAAATATAAATCTGATGAAGGACAGTGGAATTTGTTTTTATTTACTTATCAAAATGGACTAGAAACTGCTAATTCTGAATTCATGGCTGCATTTACAAATATGGTTGATTCAATATTGAAAGCGAAAGATTGGTATCAAAGAATGGATGCAGACAATGGATATAATCTAATTGCTTTTAATAATGATACTATGAATATTATTAACTGTAAAAAGGGAATTACATATAGTTTAATGGCGGATACAATAAAATTTAATGACGAAGATAGAACTAATGTGGTTGTATCTAATATGGATTCGTCTTTGATTTTCACAAGTCTAAAAACAAATAAGCAATGCAGACTCAATACACCTGCTGCAAATTCAGAATTTTATGGTAGTTGGTCGGCTAATTATTATGGTGCTAATGTAACAGTTACATTTAACCCTAATGGAAATGGCTTTATGTCAGCTAAATATGGATATCAAAAGACTAGCCAAAGCTATCCATGGAAAGTAAAGGATGGTAAGTTGAATTTTTTAACTCCAAATAGTTGGGATCCATTTGAATTTATTTCAGATGATCATTTTAGTTTAGTGGATTATGAAAGAACAAATTGGAATTTTTATAGAATAAAAAAAGCAACTCCCAAAAATGCAGAAGAGATTTTGTTCGAATAACATTTTCATAAGGCTGTCCTCGAAAGACAGCCTTTTTCTTGTCAATGCGGAGATTCTTCTTCGCTATTTTTTTGTTTCCAAATTCAAAACCAAATATCCGACAGCGATGAATAAAATTTATTACCTTTGCAGAAAAAGAAAGTATGTGCAAATACAGCGATATAGAAAATATTGAATTGCAGAATGGCAAGACCGTGAAGGAAGTAAACGAAGAGGTTCGGCGTGAGATTGAGCGCATTTATGCAGAATCGTGGCTAAAAGGTTTTTCCGTACCATTTTTCGGTGATGATGGTTCTATATATCTGGCAAATCCTGACGGTAGCGAAGATAAAGTAACTCTAGACCGCAATACTCGCACATATAATATAATTATGCGCACGGCACAGCCCGGATGTGGAAGATTTGCCCATATTAAATTATAGGTGATGGAGAAAAGACCAGAGTTTACAATAGTTGTGGTCCAAACGGTGCAGGAAAAAGTCGGCTTTGTCCATTTTACATCGGAACCAAATCGTTCGATGGAGACAAACTGGCAATGAATCTTCGCAAGGAACATCCCGATTGGCCAGAACATTGGATAAGTGGAACTATAGCATCTGAATTGGAAAAGCAGAAGAACTATGCTATTGACCATAAATCGGATTTTGCATTTGAAACGAACTTTTCAAGCGAGTTGGTTCTAAATATGATATTGGAATTCAAGGAAGCAAACTTTAAGATTTCTATGTATTATTTCGGTTTATATTCCGAAGATGAGAGTGTATGTCGTGTAATTCAGAGGTATCAGACTGGAGGACATGATGTTAACGACGATGTGATTAGGTTTAATTTTAATGAAGGTTTGAAGAAAACAAAAGAAAATTTAAGCCTTTTTGATAATATTACTTTTATTGATGGAAATTCTGATTTTGGAAAGGTTGTCGCTTTGCACATTGGCAGAGATGGCATTCACGAGGTAACAAATAATCCACCATTATGGTTTAAGGAACATTTTGAGAAATTATTTGCTGATTTATTAAAAGGGTAATCGTGTTTGTTGTAGGCTCTTGTTTATTACGAAGTAACCAAAGGCTCTGACTTGAACAATGACAATAACTGGAAATAATCAACTCGGCAGTTGCGTATGTGCTTGCCGAGTTTTTTTGTTTCCAAATTCAAAACCAAATATCCGACAGCGATGAATAAAATTTATTACCTTTGCGAAAAAAGGAACTATGTGCAGTTCGATGCAGTCTGTGAGACTGTTGGACTGCAAGATTGTTAGCCTGGGTATGCAGGACTGTTAGCCTTTTAGCCTTCAAGCCTGTTAGTCTATTAGAATATTTCCCCTTTCCAAAGATCATTGAGGAAGTCGTTGATGTTTATAATCTTGACATCAGAAGACGTGCAGTTAATCCTGTCGTGCGAAACAATCATCAGCTGGCAGTCGGGATGTTCTTCGTGAAAAGCTTTCTCATGGTATACCATATTTCGTTTGATACAATATTGATTAATGTGCTGATAATAATACTATTAATAGTTGCTCTGTCTTAAATATTATTTGAAAATTAAGATAGTAACTTAAATTTTAATAGAGAATATAAGTTGTATTGGCCTGATGATACGTAAAAATGGTATTCTCTAGCTCGTGAAGTTCGCATTGTGGATTATTGGACATTTTACGTTTCCGCAATTCAAAAACCTAATGGCAGATTGCAATGATAAATTTATTACTTTTGCAAAAAAGCTAACGGCAGCAAGCCGATTGCCTGCCTGCCCGTAAGTCATAAAGAAATTAGGTATGTCGGAAATTGTTAGAAAGATTGAAGAAATCAGGACGCAGTTGCCAGAATCGGTTCAATTGGTGGCTGTTTCTAAAACTCATCCCGCAGAGTTTATAGTTGACGCATATAGTTGCGGACAACGAGTTTTCGGTGAGAACAAAGTGCAGGAAATGGATGAGAAGCACGAGGCGCTGAAAACGTCTTGCCCTGACATCAAGTGGCATCTTATAGGACATTTGCAGACCAACAAGGTAAAGTACATTACATCGTACGTAGATATGATTCACAGCGTCGACAGTCTTAAACTTCTGTCCGAAATCGACAAGCATGCAAAAAAGGATGGTCGTGTCGTAAAGTGCCTTTTCGAGATGTATATAGCATCGGAAGAGACTAAGTTCGGACTTGACCGTACCGAACTTGTTGAAATACTCGAGTCGGCAGAATTCAAGCAGATGCAGAACGTGCAGATTTGCGGTCTGATGGGAATGGCTTCGAACACTGACGATGTCGCTAAGATTCGCGCCGAAATGCACTCGTTGAAGGAGACTTTTGACTTTGTCAAGCAGAATTATTTTGCCGGCGATTCCAATTTCTGCGAGGTAAGCATGGGCATGAGCAGCGACTGGAAAATCGCAATCCAAGAAGGTGCGACGATGGTAAGGATTGGAAGCACAATCTTTGGAAAGAGAAATTATGGCCAAAGCAACTAGTCGGTTGTGAATAAATAACAGTCAACAAATTAAAATCGCCTAAAAATATATTGTATATTTGCATTTCGAAATTTTAAAAAGACATGAAAAGAACAAAAATTAGTGAAGTGCTGAACTCCACAGAATTTGGAAAAGAAATAACCGTGATGGGTTGGGTAAGAACAAAGCGCGTTAGCAAGAACGTATGTTTCATCGCTTTGAATGATGGCTCAACAATAAATAATCTACAAATTGTATTGGATGTAACACCCGAGTTGGACCAGAAGTTGGCTGGCGTTCATACAGGAGCGTCTTTGTCGGTTGATGGAAAGACTGTAGAGTCGATGGGTAGCGGCCAGAAGGTTGAACTTCAGGCAAAGGACATTACAGTATTCGGCGATGCAAATCCTGACGAATATCCGTTGCAGCCAAAACGTCATAGTCTTGAATTTTTGCGCGAAATCGCTCATTTGCGTTTCCGTACAAATACTTTCGGTGCAATTTTTAGAATCCGTCACGCAATGACTTTTGCTATTCACAACTATTTCAATAGCAGAGGTTTCTACAATATTCACACTCCACTAATTACCGGTTCCGACTGCGAGGGCGCTGGTGAAATGTTCCAGGTTACAACATTGGATTTAAACAACTTGCCAAAAACGGAAGAAGGAAAGATTGATTATACTCAGGATTTCTTCGGAAAGTCAACAAACTTGACTGTTTCTGGTCAGCTGGAAGGAGAACTGGCAGCAACTGCATTGTCGCAGATTTATACATTTGGACCAACTTTCCGTGCAGAAAATTCAAATACTCCACGACACTTGGCTGAATTCTGGATGATTGAACCGGAAGTAGCCTTCAACGACCTTGAAGACAACATGGACTTGGCAGAAGATATGCTTAAGTATTTGATTAAGTATGCTTTGGACAACTGTCGTGATGATGTTGAATTCCTTTGCAAACGTCGCGAGGAAGAGCAGAAGCAGAAACCAGCAAACGAACGTGACGAGATGAACCTTATCGAAAAGATGGAGTTCGTACTTCACAACGATTTCGCACGTGTAACATATACCGAAGCAATTGACATCTTGAAAAATTCAAAGGCAAACAAGACTGGCAAGTTCGTATATCCGGTTGATGGCTGGGGTGTAGATCTCCAGAGTGAACACGAACGCTATCTGGTTGAAAAGCATTACAAGCGTCCGGTTATCTTGATTGACTACCCTAAGGAAATCAAGGCTTTCTATATGAAGTTGAACGAAGATGGAAAGACTGTTCGCGCAATGGACGTTCTTTTCCCGCAAATCGGCGAAATTATCGGCGGTTCGCAGCGTGAGGAAAGCTACGAGAAATTGATGAGCCGTGTCGAAGAGCTGCATATACCTTATAAAGATATGTGGTGGTATCTTGAAACACGTAAGTTCGGAACAGTTCCTCATAGCGGTTTCGGCCTTGGTTTCGAAAGACTTATATTATTCGTTACTGGTATGTCCAATATCCGTGATGTCATACCGTTCCCACGTACACCAAAGACAGCTGAATTTTAATCGTTTGGCCGATGTTGAAACCCTCGTTAGAGCAAAAGCTTTCGCAAAAATTGTCTCCACAGCAGATTCAGGTAATCAAGCTGTTGGAACTTAATACGTTGCAGTTGGAGGAACGCATAAGAAATGAGCTGGAGGAAAATCCTGCCCTCGATGATGGTTCTGAATCTGAACTTGATGGCGAAGATAGCATAATCAATAACGACGAAGATGTTCAGACAGCCGAAGAGGATGGATCGGACTATGAGGAATCGGATGACGATGCGGAGGAGATAACATACGGAGAGGATCCGTATGGCGACGATTTGCCTGAAGATGATTATGGCTATAATGACGATGATGAGATTCCTTATTATAAGCTAGAGGCAAATAATACTTCCCGCGATGATGACAGGGTCGATATACCATATTCTGCCGACAAGTCGTTCAACGAACATCTGCTCGAACAGTTCATTCTAAAGAATGTGACTGAAAGACAGAAATTTATAGCACCGTTCATAGTTGGAAACTTTGATGAAAATGGTTGGTTGTCACGCGAACTTGACGCTATCGCCGATGATATTGCCTTTTCTCAGAATGTCGAAGTGTCGGTTTCGGAACTTGAAGATGTGCTGAAAGTTATTCAGGAACTTGACCCTGCGGGAATCGGAGCTAGAAATTTGCAGGAATGCCTTATCATTCAGCTAAAACGCAAGGAGGAGCAAACCCCGGCAGTGAAAACTGCAATATCAGTTTTGTCTGATTGCTTCGAGGAGTTTACTAAGAAGCATTATGAGAAAATTATAATGAGATGCAATATTTCGGAGCAGGAACTAAAGGAGGCAATCGGTATTATCGTAAAATTGAACCCGAGTCCTGGTGTTTCGTTTGGTGAGCCGCAGTCTCGTGCTAATATTCATGCGATAACACCAGACTTCATTGTCGAAGTACATGGTTCAGAAATTGCAGTGTCGTTAAATACGCAGTATTCTTCCGATTTGCATATAAGCAACTCATTTTCGAGAATGCTCTCCGAGTATTCGGCAGACAAAAAACGTAACCACGAGGCAATTACCTTCATAAAGCAGAAGATAGACAATGCCAAATGGTTTATTGATGCTTTGGAGCAAAGGCGTCGTACCTTGCTGGTAACTATGGATGCAATTGTTGATTTTCAGAGAAATTTCTTCATCACTGGAGATGAGTCGAATATTAAACCGATGATACTTAAGGATATAGCCGAAATTGTCGGACTTGATATTTCAACGGTTTCACGTGTTGCAAATAGCAAGTACGTTGCAACTCCATACGGAAATTATTTGTTGAAATATTTCTTTAGCGAGGCAATGCAAAAGGAGGATGGCGAAGAAGTTTCTTCGAGGGAAATAAAGCAGATCCTTAAGGATTGTATTGGCGCCGAAGATGTTTCAAAGCCACTGACCGACGACAGATTGTCCGAAATCCTGAAGGAAAAGGGTTATGTCATAGCTCGTCGTACGATTGCCAAATATAGGGAGCAACTAGGTATTCCGGTGGCTCGCCTCAGACGTAAAATATAGCAATGCGAAGCTTCCTTAACATATTCTTTAATGTAGTTAGCATTGTTGGTCATCCAATTTTGTTACCTACGTATTTTTCACTCTCAATATCCGACTTGTATGGAGTGTCAACTTTGGGCATTTCCTTAATTACTATTGTTATTCCTGTTTTAGTGATGTTTTTCGCTTTCGTTATAACTGAGGTGTTGCGTGCAAGGCGAAGTGCCGCAGACGGACTTTCTGAAATCGAAATGCAGATGCGTGACTGTAACGGCATTTTTGCGAAGATGGAGCAGTTTTTTGAGGCTACCCATCATCGGACGTTGGCGCTTGCTGTTTTGGTGGCGTCGGCGATAGTTGGATATTTCACCGTAAAGATTCCAATGTGGAGTCTCATTATGCTTTTGACCCTGATTGCCTCTATTGTATGTTTGCTTATAAATAATTTCTGGCGGTTGAGCATACATTCGTATGGATGGGGATTTGCATCATTTCTTTTGCTGATCCAATATTCATATATATACCAGAATTCATTGCTTGTGTCTGTCATTGTCGTTCTTTCGTCCGGACTTGTAATGTCGTCGCGATTATTTTTGGGCAGACACAACAACCTGCAGGTATATCTTGGATTCGCAATTGGGTTCGTAGTGCCTGCATTGTTGTATTATCTCTTGACGATATAATATGGAAGTATTTCTGAACATAGTAATATTCTTCGTTTTGTTTTTGCTTGTGGTCAAATTGCTTTTCCGCTATTTGATGCCATGGATGCTGCGCAGGTTTGTAAATCGTCGTATGAAGGATTTCGGGGACAACTTCGGCCAGCCGGAAAATCAGCAGACGGGGCAGTCTAAAAGTTTTGGAGACATTAAGGTCGACTATGTCCCTCCGAAGAATGACGAGAGCAAAAATAATGATGGCGATGATGAATATGTTGATTTTGAGGAAGTAGACGACAAGAAATAATGAATTACGAATTCTTTATAGCACGACGGCTATGTGCCCGAAGGAGCAGGGCGGGTGGTTTCAGCAGGGCGATAGTGAATATAGCAGTTGCCGGTATTGCTGTCGGTCTTGCTGTAATGATTGTATCGGTCGCCGTTGTGATGGGGTTCAAGAGTGAAATTTCTCGTAAGGTAATAGGCTTTGGCTCGCATATTCAGATTGTAAATTACGACAGCAATTCGTCTTATGAGACGGTTCCGATATCCGAAAATCAGCCATGGCTGGAATCGCTGGAAAATATGAATGGCATTACTTCGATAAGCGGATATATAGTAAAGGCTGGTGTTGTAAAGACCAGCGAAAGTTTGCAAGGTGTTGTGTTTAAGGGCGTAGGGACAGATTACGACTGGTCTTTCTTTGAAGAGTATCTCGTCGATGGAACAATCCCGGCGATAACCGATACGGGAAGGACTAACGATGTGTTGTTGTCGCAAACAGTAGCAAATGCGCTGAAATTAAAAGTTGGCGATTCGTTCAAGTCGTATTTTGTTCAAGATCCGCCCAGAATGCGAAAGTTTACGGTCTCAGGCATATACAATACTCAGCTAGAAGAGTTTGACAAATTATATATGTTCGTTGATATTAAGCATTTGCGCAAGCTGAACGATTGGGACAATGGCCAGATAACAGGTTTTGAGGTAAACGTTGATGACTTTGATGACCTGCAGGAGTACACACGTCAGGTTTCACGTAAATGCTGTTCCTACAATCCTGATGGAGAAGTTCTGAAAGTAACAAATATAAAGGAGGAATATCCTGGAATATTCGACTGGCTTTTATTGCTCGACATGAATGTCTGGATAATTTTGGGATTGATGGTAGCGGTAACCGGTTTCAACATGATCTCTGGATTGCTGGTACTGATTATTGAGCGAGTAAACATGATTGGCATAATCAAGAGTCTTGGCGGCACTAATGTTTCTGTCGGGAAGGTGTTTCTTCATGTCGCCTGTTATCTTATAGTTAAGGGAATGCTATGGGGCAATTTGATTGGAATTGTGCTATGTGTTGTTCAAAAATATTTTGGAATAGTAACACTGGACCCAAGTTCATATTTTGTGTCGGTAGTGCCAATTAGCCTGAATGTCGAGTATCTATTGCTACTAAATATAGGTACGCTGGCAATCACATTGGTGATGATGGTTTTCCCTGTGCTTGTGATGTCGAAGATAACTCCAGCCAATTCCATGCGATTCGATTAGAACTTTTCTGTTCACTAAGCACGTTTTTTTTTGTTCATAAATAGTTGTTGAAAAAAGCAGAGACAACAATAAAAAAGCTTAAGTTTGAAAGTTGTAAAATTCGGTAGTTCCGGATGTTTTTGGAAAAAGAAAAATATAGGTAATGAAAATAAAATTTATTGGCGCAACAAGAGAGGTTACAGGTAGTAAACACTTGATAATTACCGATAGCGGCAAGAAGATTCTTCTTGATTGTGGTATGTTTCAGGGCAAAGGTATGGAGACCGATTCTGCAAATAGAAATTTAGGTTTCGAACCGTCAGAAATCGACTATATAATAGTTACGCACGCACATATTGACCACACAGGCTTGATTCCGTATGTTTACAAAAATGGATTTAATGGCAAGGTGATATGTACGCCGGCAACTAAGGATCTTTGTTCAATAATGTTGCCAGATTCTGGCTTTATCCAGGAACTTGATATCAAGTGGTACAATAAGAAGCTGGCCATGCAGGGCTTGCCTCGCGTTAATCCTATTTATACGCATTCGGATGCCGAGCAGTGTATGAAGATTTTCACCACAGTTGCCTACGATTATGATTATCAGGTAGACGAAGGTATTGTCCTTAGGTTTACAAATAGTGGTCATATGCTTGGTAGCGCTGTCGTTAACTTGAGCATTACCGAAAACGGCAAGACAACAAACATAGCATATACCGGTGATGTCGGCCGTCCTCACAATAGGATTGTAAAGCCGCCGGTTCCATTCCCGCAGGCCGATATACTAATTACCGAGGCAACTTATGGCGATCGCATACATGAGGCAGACCGCGAGACTGAACTCGACTTGTACAATGTCATCAACAATACTTGTGTACAACGAGGCGGAAAGTTGATAATACCATCGTTCAGTGTCGGAAGAACACAGGAAATCGTTTATATGCTGAACAATTTCTACAACGAAGGAATCCTGCCAAAAATTGATATTTATGTAGATAGCCCGTTGTCGGTTAATGCCACCGAGATTTTCAAGCAGCATATGGAATGTTATAACGATGACATCATTGAAAGCATGAAGAACGATCCGAATCCGTTCTATTTCGATACTTTGCATTATGTCAAGAGTGTCAACGAATCTAAGGTGCTCAATACAACCAAGAAACCATGCATCATTATTTCTGCATCGGGCATGGCCGAAGCCGGTAGGGTAAAGCATCATATTGCAAATAGTATCGAGGATAGCAGAAATACCGTGATGATGGTCGGATATTGTTCGCCCGAAACATTGGGCGCTCGTCTGCAAGAAAAGGGACTTGCCGAAATATCAATCTTCGGAACAGTCCACCCGTTGAACGCCGATATTGAAAGAATCGATTCCTTGAGCGGTCATGGCGATTACATAGAAATGGAAGAATTTATTTCTTGCCAGAATAAAGACGAACTGCGAAATGTTTTCCTCGTACACGGCGATTATGGCGCCCAGAAATTTTACCGCGAGTATTTGATGTCAAAGGGATACAAGAACATTGAGATTCCGCAGTGTGGAGATGAATTTTATTTTTAGTAAACAATCAAATAGATATTATAAAAACAAATGAAAGTAGATGTCTTATTAGGTCTGCAGTGGGGCGATGAAGGAAAAGGAAAAATAGTCGATGTCCTTACCCCCGAATATGATATTATTGCACGTTTCCAGGGAGGTCCAAACGCAGGACATACATTGGAATTCAACAATATCAAGCATGTGCTTCATACAATACCGTCCGGAATTTTCCGTCCAAAGGCAATGAATATTATTGGCAATGGCGTTGTTGTCGATCCTGTCATACTGAAAGAAGAGATAGAATCGGCTGTTAAGTTGGGCGCTGATTTGCATAATAATTTATTAATCAGTAAGAAAGCACAGCTGATTATGCCTTCTCACCGTCTGCTCGACAAGGCTTACGAGGAACATAAGGGCGCAAGCAAGATTGGTTCCACACAAAAGGGTATAGGTCCTACATATACAGACAAGACTGCTCGTATTGGCTTGAGAATGGGCGATATCTTCGATGCAAATTTCGTACAGAAATACAATACGACAAAGGAGCACCACATGAGGGTCCTCAAGGGATATAATTTCGCAGAAACTAATGAGGATTACGAAAAACTATGGTTTGCTGCTGTCGATTACTTGAAGTCTTTCAAATTCATTGATTCTGAAATTTATGTAAACAGGGCTTTGTCTGATGGAAAATCAATCCTTGCTGAAGGTGCTCAGGGTTCAATGCTTGACATCGACTATGGTTCGTATCCTTTTGTGACATCTTCAAATACGTTGGCGTCTGGCGTTTGCTCTGGCATTGGTGTCGCTCCGTCGAAGATTGGAAAGGTATTCGGTATCGTAAAGGCATATTGCACACGAGTTGGCAGCGGACCGTTTCCTACTGAACTTTTTGACGAAACAGGAGAAACCTTGTGCCGTATAGGAAACGAATATGGAGCAACAACAGGACGTAAGCGCCGTTGCGGCTGGTTGGATCTTGTCGCATTGAAATACGCTGTTATGCTAAGCGGTGTAACTGATATCATTATTACAAAGGCCGATGTGCTTAACGATTTCGACAAATTGAAAGTTGCTGTGGCTTATAAGGTTGATGGTCAGCAGATTGATTACGTGCCTTTCGAGATGACAGATGCTATCGAACCGGTATATGTTGAATTTGACGGTTGGAAACAGGATATTTCAAAGTGCAAGTCTGAAGCTGATTTTCCAAAGCAACTCACAGAATACTTGAAATTTATTGCAAAGGAAACTGGAGTGACAATTTCATATCTGTCGGTTGGTCCTGATAGAGTTCAAACAATTAAAGTAAACATTAACTAATGGAAATAACTGAAGACTTTTTGAAAGAAACTCCATTTGCGGTTACTGTTTGTGACCTGAATGGTATTATTGTATATATGAATGATAAGGCGGCTGCAACATGGGAAGCCCGTGGCGGAATGTCGCTTGTTGGAAAGTCGCTTTTCGACTGCCATGGCGAGCGTGCAACGGGAATGATAAGACATATGCTTGCCAGCGGTAGCACAAATGCATATACAATTCTAAAAAATGGACAGAAAAAGCTCATCTACCAGTCGCCTTGGCATAAGGATGGTAAAGTGGCAGGCCTTGTAGAGTTGTCGATAGTTATTCCAGAGGAGATGCCACACTTCGTTAGAGGCTAGCATAACTCGCGAAATATTAAAAGACACGATTTTTTTCGTGTCTTTTTTTTGTTTAATATGGTCGACATAAAATAAAAATACTACATTTGCAGTATACACAAATGATTAAAGTGCAATTTATGCGTAGGCCTACAAGGATATATTTGCTCATGTTGCTGCTTGTGGTGTTGTTTGCCAATAATGCCAAGTCGCAGGATGCACCTGTGTATGAGCAGTATGCATTCGACAATTCGCTTATTAATCCGTCGTTTACAGGTCTGGTTGATGTCATGCATGTGAAGGTTGCGCATCGTCAGCAATGGATTGGATATGGCTCAAATCATACGCCAAGCACCTCTTTTGTAATGTTCCGTACCCGACTAAAGGAACGTAATGGAGGTATAGGTGGATTCCTATATACCGATAAGAATGGCGCAAACTCACAGACCGGAATGCAGGTTAATGCTTCGTTCCATTATCTGCTTCGAACAAAAAGGACAACTAGAACTATTTTGTCGTTCGGCTTTGGTGCAACAGTTTTCATGCATACATTCGACGAAAGTCGTTTTGATAGAGATATTTACGACCCGATAGTAACTTATGGTTCGAAAAATTATTTCGGTTACGATGCTAATTGTGGCGTTTTGTTTACTCATGGTGGTTTCCTTGCTGGAGTAAGTTTCAATAGGTTGCTTCAATGGACTTGTCCGGTATATGACTATGGCCGTGAGCGTGTCATAGGTGTGAATATGAATGTTCATGTGGGAAAAATTTTCTGGTTGACAAATCAGATGCAGATAGCTCCATTGGTTATTTATAAGTCAAATATGAGAAATATGAATCAGTTGGATTTGGGTTTCCATATGAAGTTCCTGTCTGGAAAGAAGATAAATACCATTTACACAAAGGAGGAAAATGAAATAATATTAGGATTGACGTACAAGCAGACTCTTGATGTTGGCAATATAAGTCCGTTGTCTATTTCTCCGATGGTAGGAGTTGTTTTTAAGGGATTTTCATTGTCGTATTTGTGCGATCTTAGTTTGACAAGATTGCAGAAATATAATTATGGTACCCATCAGATTTTGTTGGGATATAGACTATATCGCGACAAGCACACGACTTTGGGCAAGCATGAGATTGCGTCAATGGTTTATGAATTTTAGAGGTTATGAAGAAGGTATTTATATTGATGTTTACGCTTCTGCTATGCATGGCAAGTTTTGGCCAGCATAGTGGCGACAGCATTGATTGCAGCGACAGAATTGGGTACTCGTGGATGAAAAGCTATGGAAATGCTAGTTCTGAATATGTTAGCGATTTAGCTGTAGACAGTGAAGGCAATATCTTTGTGACTGGAACTTTTTCTGGAACTCTAACCATTGACGGACAGTCGGTTACATCTGTTGGAAATACAGATTTTTATATTGCAAAGATGACACCAGAAGGTTCCTTGTTGTGGCTCAGAACTGGTGGAAGTTCGGCTGTTGAACAGGCTAATGCAATTGATGTCGATGCAAGTGGAAATGTTTTTGTTGTCGGTCTTTCTGGCGACAATACATCTTTTATGGGAAATGCATTTCCTTCACTTGGCGCAAAGGATGGTTTCCTGATAAAACTAGATAATGATGGAAATCATGTTTTTACAAGGACTTTTGGATGTTTTCAGGATGACAATGCCAATGATGTAGCTGTTGACGGTGATGGAAATGTATTTGTTACCGGCTATTTCAATTATATGCTTCAGATTGGTAATGCTTCTAATTATCAGGAAGCAAGAGGTGGAGATGATGCATTTCTTGTAAAGTTCAGCAACGATGGCGATGTAATCTGGTCGATGAATAATGCTTCGTCGTCGCATGATTACGGAAAAAGAATAGCTTGTGATGCTTCTGGGAATGTTTATATTGCTGGAGAATTTAAGGGAACGGTTTCTTTTGGTTCTGCAACATTACAGTCGCCCAATGACAGGAATGTTTATTTGGCAAAATTCAATTCTTCTGGAACGGCACAGTGGGCATATCAAAGAGGGACAACAGATAACGATAGCGTTATGGCTCTTGATGTTACATCGGCCGGAAACATTTTTATGGCATTTAAGCAGGTTTCAGGAAATCCTTTAGTCGCAAAATATTCTACTTCGGGAGCTTCTCAGGGAACAATTACATTTCCGACTGGCACGGTTAGTATCAATGATGTCCTGTGCGATTCTTTTGATAACACATATATTGCCGGTAAGTTTTCTGGAAATGTTGATTTCGGTAGAGGACAGGTTTCGTCAAGTGGCTCAACACCTGATTACTTCATAGTACGCTATGCTCCGGACGGAACTTCTGATATACAGTTCATTGGTGCGCAGTCGTATGCGAATTCATTGTCCTCTCTTGCTATCGACTATGCAAATAATCTGGTGGCTGGTGGTTCGTTCGAGAATTCGTTTGCAATGGGAGGTAACACAGTAAGTTCAAATGGAGCTTCTGATGCTCTCATTATTAAATTCGAGCGATATATGAGCTTTGGACAAACGAATATAGTGACAACAAATTGCAATCCCAATAATATTTCTGTAAGTGTTGAGGTTGAAGGCGGCACGTCGCCATTTATTTATTATTGGTCTAATGGAGCAATGGGAGAGTCTATGTCTGGCATGTCGGTAGGTACATATTCGGTTACAGTTGTTGATAGCGAGCATTGCTACATTACAACAGATGTAATTCTTACTCCGCCTCAGCCTCCTGTAGTTGATTTGCCAAACTATATGACCATATGTCCGTCAGATTCTGTTACCCTGCACGCAAATGACGGGATGTCGGCTTATCTATGGAGCACAGGAGAAACTACAAGTGATATAATCGTCTCTGATGAAGGCATTTATACGGTTACAATTACAAGCTCGAATTCCTGTACGGCGTCCGCTTCATCAAATATATCAGAATATCCAAATATTGATGTCTTGCCTGAGACCGACTACTATTTCTGTCCCGACGAGTATCTTACAATTGAAACATCAGGATTTCAATCTTATTATTGGTCGAATGGTATAAATGGTCCTACATTTACAACGCCAATAGAATATACATTCTGGATTCGTGCTTATAATGGAATCTGCTATTATTACGA
Organism: uncultured Bacteroidales bacterium; assembly: GCA_937899245.1. GTDB lineage: Bacteria > Bacteroidota > Bacteroidia > Bacteroidales > ML635J-15 > Bact-19. The sequence continues at coordinate 33,971 of CALDKB010000053.1, forward strand.
TACTATTACAACGCACAAATATCCTCAGCCGACAATTGAACTGGGCTCTGACACTCATTTTTGTGATGGCGACAGTGTCATGGTAACAGCCCCGTCTGGTTTTGAATCGTATTTGTGGAATAATGGTGATGCTGGTCGTTCGGTTTGGGTCGCTGAGGCAGGACAGCTAAAGGTTGATGCGTATGATACGAACGGTTGTATAGCAAGAGATTCGATAAATGTTGTAGAAATAGAATTGCCGCATTTGGATTTGGGTCCGGATAGCACATATTGTACCGATGGAAAAGTGATACTTGCCCCCGTAGAGCCGGTTCATGGTTGTTCGTCGCTATGGAGCACAGGTGAGATGGAGTCGTCTATTGCTGTAACTTCCAGCGGTTCGTATTGGCTGCGTGTTACTAATGATTATGGTTGTTCTTCTACCGACACAGTAACGATATCTGTCATTCGTGTGGCACCGTTCGATTTGCCCGACGAGTTAAAGTTCTGTGAGGAGTCGGCTGTGCTTTCGTCTGCTAATAGGTATGATGCATACGAGTGGAGCACGGGAGAGACTGCTCCTTCCATCGAAATATACCATTCGGGAATCTATTCGGTAACGGTAACAGATGTAAGTGGTTGTACGATAAGCGATCAGGTCGATGTGACAAAGAATTATATTGATGAACCGTTCTTTGGCAACGATACAGTATTTTGTGGTATTTATTCGCGCCGATTGTATCTGAATAATACATATTCAACCTACACTTGGAACAATGGAACATCAAATCCTTATATTGATATTGCGACTCCGGGACATTATTCGGTAAGTGTAACAAATGATGTTGGCTGTTCGTCCGTAGCTTCGATGAATGTTAATTTTTCTGATGTATATCCCGAAATATTAAACATTACATCAGGTAAAGGTCTTGTAATTGTTGATGTGCAAGGCGGAACACCTCCATATTATTATTCGGCAGACGGAGTGACATGGCAGGCATCAAATATATTTGATAATTTGCCTTCGGACTACTATACAATTCAAGTGATGGATCATAATTATTGTGTCGATCAGATGCAAACATTCCTTGATGCGTCTATTGGTATTCCAAATTTCTTCACGCCCAACGGCGATGGTTATAATGACACATGGGTAATAACTGGCTTGTACATGTATCCATCGTCAAGAGTTTCTGTTTTTGACCGCTATGGTAAGCAGGTATTCGAGTCGCAAGGACCGGTGTGCTCGTGGAATGGTATGTATGGCGGGCAAATATTGCCTAGTGATTCCTATTGGTACGTTATTTACCTTGGCGAAGGCATTGTTCCTCAAAAGGGTTGCGTTACAATAAAGAGGTAGGGCAGAGGTTTTATTTTTATAGGATAAAATATTTCATCTATAAAACAAAAAAGGCTACCAATATGGTAGCCTTTATATTTGACTAAATAAATAGCTTATTCAGCTTCAGCGATAACGTTGAAATCAACGTTAACCTTGATGCTCTTGTACAACTTAACAGTTGCAGAGTATTTGCCAACTTCCTTGATAGCCTTGTCCTTAAGAACTATGTTCTTGCGGTCGATTTCAAAACCTTTAGCTGCCAATGCTTCAGCAACCATGATAGTGTTGATAGAACCGAAAATCTTACCAGTTGAAGAAGTCTTGGTAGCGATAGTCAATTCGATGCCATCCATCTTAGCTGCAAGAGCTTCAGCTTCTTCGCGAAGTTTAGCTTCCTTGTGTGCTCTCTGCTTCATGTTTTCTGCATGGATTTTCTTTGCAGTTTCAGTAGCAAGGATTGCATAACCCTGAGGAATAAGATAATTTCTTCCGTATCCTGGCTTTACATTAACGATATCGTCTCTGTGACCTAAGTTTTCTACGTCTTGTTTCAATATAATTTCCATTTCTATTCCTCCTTTTTATTATTTCATCATATCAGTTACGTATGGCAATAATGCTAAGTGTCTAGCTCTCTTAACTGCCTGAGCAACTTTGCGGTGATACTTCAAAGATGTACCGGTCAAACGTCTCGGTAAAATCTTTCCCTGTTCGTTCAAGAATTTTTTCAAGAATTGCGGATCCTTGTAGTCTACATATTTAATACGGCTCTTAAGGAAACGGCAATATTTTTTCTTTCTAACTTCAACTGCCAAAGGAGTCAAATATCTAATTTCTGAATTGTTCTGTGCCATAATTATTCCTCCTTTTTAGATTCTTGTTCTCTTCTTTTCTTTTCACTGTATGCAACAGCATGCTTGTCCATCTTGAAAGTGAGGAAGCGCATAATCTTTTCATCACGTCTGTATTCTGTTTCGAGCTTATTGATGAATGCTCCTTCTGCTCTGAATTCAAACAAGTGATAGAATCCTGTTGTTTTCTTCTGAATTGGGTAAGCCATTTTCTTCAAGCCCCAATCTTCTTCGTGTACAAGTTCACCATTTTCGGTGATGTACTTCTTGAATTTTTCAACCGTTTCCTTCATCTGTGGCTCAGACAAAACGGGAGTTGCAATGAAAACGGTTTCGTACTGATTAATCATAATCTTTAAAAATCAATTTGTTAATAAATAAACTAATATAAAATTTTTGTGTCGGCAAAATTACAATATTATTTTGATAATAACGACATATCTCTTTAATTTTTTTTGCTTAACAATTCCCGGTTGAAAAGTTTAGAGGAATAAGTCAAGTGTATAATATATGCCCATTCCGATAACTGCGCTGATAGGAATAGTGATTATCCAAGCGATAATTAGGTCTAATGTTACGCCCCAGCGTACTGCCGAGAGGCGTTTCGTAGAGCCAACGCCCATGATGCTTCCGGAAATTACGTGTGTGGTGCTCACCGGTACGCCAAGATGTTGTGTGATGAACAGTGTTATTGCGCCGGCTGTTTGTGAACAGAATCCTTCTACTGGTGTAATTTTTGTGATTTTGTTGCCCATGGTCTTGATTATCTTCCATCCGCCCGACATTGTGCCGATGGCAATAGCTGTGATGCAGGCTATAGGAATCCAACTTGGAGCTCCAGTGAGGTTTGCTCCTTCGGCATTTACACTTGTCAACGTGTCGGGGAGAAGAAAGTTGGGGAGCCCTTCGAATCCGAATTGCACTTGATATGCGGCAAGAGCACAAGCAATTACACCGATTTCCTTCTGTGAGTCGTTTAGCCCGTGTCCTATGCTTAAGCAAGCCGACGACAAAAGTTGCAGGCGCTTGAACCAGATGTCGGCCTTGTGTGGTTTTGCTTTTTTTGCTGCCCAATATAGAATAATTGTAATGATATTTCCCGCTATGAATCCGATTAATGGAGCTACAACGATGAAAAGGGCAATGAATCCAACAGTTGACCAATGCACGGCTGCCCAGCCTTTTGCCGCAATGGCGGCACCGGTAAGTCCTCCTATAAGTGTGTGTGACGAACTGGATGGAATGCCTTTCCACCATGTTATTAGGCTCCATGCAATTGCTGCACTAAGACCGGCAATTATCAGTGGCATTGTTACCGCGTTTTCCTCTACGGTCTTCTGCACTGTGTTTGCAATGTTGAATCCTAACATGTACTCGGCAATGAAGAAGGCGATGAAATTGAAAAATGCTGCCCAGATTACTGCCTGTATTGGGGATAGTACGCGTGTGGAAACTACTGTGGCAATTGAGTTGGCTGCGTCGTGGAAACCATTGATAAAGTCGAAAGCGATGGCAAGAATTATGATTGCAATTAAAAAGCCCATCTCTTATGCGTATTTTACAATTATGGTCTTGATGATTTTCCCAACGTGTTTTGCCATGTCGGTGGTATATTCCATGTGCTGGACTATTTCCTTGTTCTTGATTAGTTCTATGGCATTGTCTTCTTTTTCGAACATTTCCTTTACGAAATTTTCGGAAAGTTCGTCTGCTTTCTGCTCAAGGTCGTGAAGGATGGCACATTGCTGCAATGCGACTTCGGGCTTCTTGCTGATTGTCTTCAATTCCCTCAGGCAAATCTGGATTGCCTTGCTGCATTCCAATATGATGTCGGTCATTCTTCTGGAAATGTTTGGGATTTGTGTCGGTTTGAAAAGAATGAATCTTTTGGCTGTTGAATTGATATAGTCAAGGGTATCGTCGATAGTTTCACATAGACTATGAATGTCCTCTCGGTCGAAAGGGGTGATGAATGAGTCGTTTAGTTCATCGTATATTTTGGCGATTTCCTTGTCTGACTTGGTTTCGCATTCCTTAATCTGGTGGTAGTAGACTTCCATAGCTGCGAAGTCGGTTTGTTTTACAAGCTCTACTTGTTTTTCGGCTGCTTCTAAAAGAAGATCTCCAACAGTATTTATCATCGGGAAAAACTTGTTTTCCTTCGGTTTCAGGGATGAAAAAAAAGTGTTTTTAGGCATATTTTTGTGTGTAAATTTTGAAGCGCAAATTTATAGCTTTTGCTATTTACAACAAAAGTGTTTAATAACATAACAAGTTTGTCCGCTTTTGAGAAGAGCTTTGCTATTGCTCTGATATACAGTTGATTTTGATAATTTTGCCGACCATGCAGATACTGACTGCGTAAGGTAGTTCTTCAAATTCCACAAAAACTTTTTTCCCGTCTTCCAGTTTTATGTTGTCGAAGCTTTTTAGGTTTGTCGGCTCAAGCTTTTGCCCGTTGTCGAGGACTAATACCCATGAGCATCCGTCTAGGCCTGTGAGGTTCCTGAGGGTTGCCGGCTTGCTGTTTTCGCACGGAGTGGTAGTTTCGAGCGAATTAACTGGCTTGCTGCACGAGAAAATCGTGCAGCAAGCAATTAATGTCATTAATATAGATACAAGTTTACAGACTTTCATACCATTCTGCGTTTTCCTTGTATATGTCGTAGTACTTTTCGAGGAGTTCGTTTCTTGCGTTCTTCTGGATTATGGAAAGCATTTTGCCTAATGTGGCAATGTTGAGTTGAATTTCCTGAGAGTTGGTGTTTCTCTTGTGCTTGTCCAGAGTCCTGTAATAGTTGATCTCTGTAAGAACGATGTTGATTGACTCTTCGAGAATGCTATCGGCTATTTCGGCCTCATCAATCATGAAGTATGCTTCTAGATAGTCGCAGTCGAAGTAGGAGATAGGGTAGAGGCTGGTTGGCATTACAGATTCGCATTTCGCCATTACTTCTCTTGCCTTTTCGACCTTTTGCTCTTTAGAAAGTGCCTTGGCCAATTCGCCGAAATTGTTTCTAACCTTAACAATCTTGGTTGTCCTTATGATTGTTTGGTCAACATATACGTCAGGGTCGTTGATGTTACCCCAAGTGTAAACGTTCATAAGGTTGTTGTACATTACATCGGTGTTGATGTCGCTGCTGGCAACACTTTCTGGAGCGGCCTTCTTTTTATCTATAGGTGTCAACCTGTATGCAAAACCTTCGTTGTGGAAGTAGTTGTCGAGGTTTAGTGTGTGACGGCTTCCAAGTGATGTGATATATATTGGACGCTTCCAATTGTTGGTGTTCAAGAGGTCCATTATCATCATTTCGTTTTTCAGCAGGTATTCCCTGTTGAGGTCGATGTTTAGCACTGTGTCGAAATAAATTGCTGTGTCGTTGTAGAATCCAGGATAAACGTTTCCTGATGGAATTACGTCGCTTGGCTTTGCATTGAAAGCAAATTTTTTCGATGGGAACAGGTAATATGTGTCACCGTTGGTCTTGACGGAATTGCTGTCGTCTTCGATGTATTTCATGAAATCGGGCAATGGCATGAAGTCGTTGTTTTTCTTTCTGGTGTCGAGCATTATCTGGTCGCGAGTATTCGGCTCGTATTTGCTTCTGTCGAGAGAAAGAGGCATTGGCTCGGCATCGTAGCTTGCGCATTTCATCTGGTCGATGTACCAGTCGGATGCGAAATAAGGCAGACAGCAAATCTTAACGTCGGGTCTTATGCCTTCGACTTCCTGTGCGTACCAAACGGGGAAGGTGTCATTGTCACCATGAGTGAAAAGTATTGCGTTTGGTGCACAAGTCTCAAGATAGTTGCGTGCGAAATCGTGTGCGGCGTAACGGTTGCTTCTGTCGTGGTCGTCCCAGTTTTGCTGCGCCATAATATAAGGAACAGGAACGCATATCAGCAAGGCGATTCCTCCGGCAACGGCAGCTGGTGTAAACTTTTTGAAGAGTTCGTATAATGCGGCAACGCCCAAACCAATCCATATTGCAAAAGCATAGAACGAACCTGCGTATGCGTAGTCTCGTTCACGCGGCTGAATAGGAGTCTGGTTCAGGTAGACAACAATTGCAATACCGGTTAGGATGAAGAGCAACGAAACAATCCACCAGTCCTTTGCGTTTCTCCATAGCTGGTAGAACAAACCGATAAGGCCGAGAATCAACGGAAGCATAAAGTAACGGTTGTGTCCTTTGTTGTCCTTCAGGTAGTCGGGAAGGAGACTCTGGTCGCCAAGACGAGCATTGTCGAATGCGTCGAATCCGCTAATCCAGTTGCCGTGTATTGTGTTGCCGTGTCCCTGAATGTCGTTCTGACGTCCGGCAAAGTTCCATAGGAAATAACGCCAGTACATCCAGTTCAATTGGTAGTTTACGAAGAACTTGATGTTGTTGATTCCTGTCGGCTTTCTCTGGGAAGCTTTCATTCCACCAAAATCCTTGTATACCATTATATGTTCTGCTTCGCGGCTGTGCATTCTCGGGAAGAATCTGCAACCAGAATCCTTAAATACTGGCTTGAATCTATGTCCCACACATACATATTTGTCGCCACGCTTGGTGTATATTTCGGTTGTGTTTTCGTATCTGTCGAACTGAGCGGAGAAATCGGGGCCGTATACCAGCGGTCTGTCGCCATATTGCTCGCGGTTGAGGTACGACAGCAGGTTGAACATGTCTTCAGGATTGTTCTGGTCCATTGGCGGGTTGGCATTGGAGCGGATGACAATGATAGCAAAGCTCGAGTAGCCAATCATAATCATTGTCAGGAAAAGCATTGTTGTGTTGAGCAATGACCTGTGCTTCTTTACAACGAACTTTATCAGGCAGAAAATAATTGCTGCAATGATAAGAATGTTGAAGAAAGTGTTTCCTGTGAAAAGTGCAGCGCCCGTCAAAATCATCGACAATGTCGGGAAAATGGTGTTTAGGACAACGCTGTTGCTCTTTTGTGTGAAGTAAATACTAAGGACAAGGCTGGCGATAGTAGTTATTACCCACACAATAAGACCAGTGTTGAACGGAGCTCCGAATGTGTTGGTGAACATAAGTTCAAACTTTGAAGCAACAATTGCAACGCCAGGTATTATGCCCCACATTATAATGGCGATAGCCAATAGCGAGATGATGGTTGTGAGTACGAATCCCCAGAATTTTGGCTTGTACATTCTGTAGTATACGACGAATGCTATTGCCGGCAATGTAAGCAAGTTCAATAGGTGAACGCCAATTGACATACCTTCCATAAGAGCAATGAGCAGTATCCATCTTCTTGATTTCGGGTTTGTTATGTCTTCGTCGTACCATTTGCAGATGGCCCAGAAAACGATTGCGGTAAAGAACGACGAGAAAGCGTAAACTTCGCCTTCGACAGCAGAGAACCAGAAAGTGTCGGAGAATGTATACGCAAGAGCACCGATTGTGCTGCATGCAAGTATTGCTATTGTGTTTCCTGCGGTGTAATTCTTGTCCTTTGCAAGCATGTGCTTAGCGAGGAACGTAATAGTCCAGAAAAGGAAAAGAATTGTAAACGCACTTGCTAGGGCAGACATCGAGTTGATCATCATAGCAACTTGTTCGGGACCGGAAGCGAACAATGCGAAGAATCTTGCGATAACCATAAAGAATGGTGCTCCAGGCGGGTGTCCGATTTGGAACTTGTTGGATGATGAAATGAATTCACCGCAATCCCAGAAACTTACTGTTGGCTCGATTGTCAGCAGGTAGGTGATTGCCGCTACCAGAAACACAACCCATCCGGTTATGTTGTTCAGTAGTTTAAAACGTTTCTCTGTCATTTTAATGTAAAATTTTGTGTGCAAAATTAATATTTTTTCCCGTTGAATAGTTTTCTGTATTCAATAATTGCCTCATATGTTCTTGCAGGATTAAAATCCTTGTCTATGATAACATTGTGCTCGTCGAGAATATAGAAACGGGGTGTTTTGTATGTGCCGTAGTCGTATTCATATGTGCCTGTGCTTTCCGGATCGTCGACGTTAATCCAATTGAGGTCATTTTCGCTGATGTACTCTTTCCACTGGTCGTATTCGGCTTCGGTGTATACGGCATATACTTCGGCATTTATTTCCTTAAGGCTTTGGTATTCGGCCTGCAGGTTGCTTACCGCCTCGATGCATACTTCGCATTCGGAATCCCAGAACACAAGCACTTTGTACTTTGCGTTCATTGCGTGCAGCGATACAAGTTTTCCGTTGGCATCTGGCAGAAGTATTTCCTTGCCAGTCATGCCAATTAGGTTGTCTTTCTTAACGCTTTGCTTCCACTTTAGAACCGAGTATTCGTAATCGCTAACCCACCATGGTTTGGCTTCGGAATAGTACTTTTGGTACAAATGGCAGAAAACTGCTTCGAGTTTCTGATTGTCGGGATTCTCGTATCTGGAAATCAGATAGTTGAGTATGAATTTTCTGTATTCGCTTTTCGGCTTTGTCCTATCAACTAAATTGTCGATATTTTTATATGCAACTTCAAGTGAATCTGATTGAGCATCAATGCTGTGTGCACAAAATTGTTGAAGTAATGCTTCAAATGCGTATTCCGGAGCAAAAAGAAGTCGGTCGTTGTCGAAGTCCATTGTGGCGAGGTACGATGAGCCTTGAAAGGAGGCAGCGTGAGCCATTTCAAGTATCTGTCTGGCAAATGAGTTTTTGTCGGTGCTTTCGTATAGCTGCTTCAGGTATTTGCCCGATAACTGTCCATTGGAAATTTTAGCATGAGCATCGTTGAAAAGCAGTCCGTATTTGCAGCCGTTAATTTTAAAGTTATTGTTGAGCTGTATTGATGTTTTCTGCTCATTATCAATTGGAAAGCAGGCGAGAGTTTTGTCGGATGTGCCTATGAAATAAATTCCCTGCTGCAGTTTTACGTTGCTCTTGAAAGCGGCATTGCCAGCTTTGACAGAAGTGGAGTCAATTATGATTGTCCGATGTCCGTAATATACGCCAAGATATATGATCTGGTCGGGCAGGTCGCTGTTGCATATCTTTATGCTGTATGCTTTTGCCGTAACGGTAAATGTCGTCAGCAGTATGGCGGATAGAAAGATACTAGCGAGTTTCTGCTTCATGTTCCATCTTCTTCTTTTCGAACATTATCAAGTCCTTAATATTTTCGACATTCAAACGTTTACCGACAATCTTTTTGTTCTTGTCGAGCACATAGATGACAGGTGTGCTGTAAATGTCGTAGTAGTCTCTGAACTTGGAGTGTGGGTATGGTCCGTCCCATACGTTAATCCAGCCGTCTACGTTCAATCCCTTGTCGTTGATGAAATCAACCCATTCCTTTTTGTCGTACTGCGTGTAGATGGCGAAAATCTTTGCCCCTAAATCCTTGAGAGTGTCCTGATATTCCTTCAGAAGCTTTGGAACTTCTTTCTTGCAATGTCCGCATCCGGGTTCCCAGAAGATAAGAACAGTGAAATCGGACTTGATATCGTGAAGAGTGTAGTACCTGTCGTCGAAACTTTGCATTTTTATAAGGTTGTATGCTGTGCTGCCGAGACGAGTAGGTGTGATTTTTTCGACACGTTCCTTGAGCTTTGACATGAATGCTGTGTCGGACCAAGGTGCTTTGCCGCTAAGGTACCAGTCTTCGGCAATCGCTACAAATACAGCATCGTATCCCATAATCTTGGATTCCTCGAAGTAGTTGAGAAGGTGTGAAAGCGTGTACTGGTATATAAGGGTGTCGCCTTTCATCATGCCTTCGTCGTATGTCTTCTGGATGACATTGTGAGCATCGACGATAAGAGAATCTGGAGAAGGAACAACCATTTTCTCAAAGAAGTAGTTGAGTTTTGACTCGTAGATTGGAGTGCGAACAAGACCTTCTTCGGCGAAATCGATGTAGTCGAAGTAATGAGCCTTGTAGTAGTGGTACTGGAATGCAGAATCGGTGATGACACCATTTTCGTCCCTAGGGAAGTCGGGTATTTCGACTTCGTGCATCGAACGCATAATTGTACCGAACAGGGTGCCTTGATTTTCCTTTTCGACCTTGCTCATGTATTCGAGACGACGTGAGTTGAGGTCTCTCATCTTGTCGTACTGTGCGTTTTTTGCTGCTGTGTCATTTCCTGCATTCTTTATTGCCTTTTCGATGTCAATGCGTTCCATTTGGAAGTCTGTCATCTTTATCTGGTATTCATTGAATGCAACATTTTGCGGGCTGCCCTTAACCTTCATGTTCTTTACGAAGTTGACGGTGTCGGTTTCGAGGGAGAAGTTGCGTTCACCTGCCGGACCCATCAAAAATTCAAAGAACATCATGTTGCGCGACGGCATGACAACGAGATAAATGCCATTGTGAATGTCCTTGTTGCCCTTGAATACGCCGTGGCAATTGGAGTCTAGCGCTATGGTGTCGATGACGTATTTCTTTTCGCCCAAATGGTGTCCGATATATATTACGGTGTCGTGTACTCCCTTGATAGTAAACTCAATATTGTATTTTACGTCTTCCTTGGTTGCTTTCCCTTTTTTCTGTCCAAAAACACTGATGCTGCATGCTAATGCAAGTAGTAATATTAAACCTAATTTTTTCATGACTATGAATTTTAGATACAAGTTGCAAAGTTATTATTTTTATCTGTAATTATTCTTTATGGAATGCTAAAAAACTTAAAGAAAAGTGAAATGAACAAAATGTGGTAAATGGGTTTCTGCGGGGGCTCAGGCTATGTCGTTTGAAATAGTTTCTTCGGCTGAATCGTTTGAAGATTGTCAAGGTATCGCCAGTGGCGATGGGTTAATTACATGGCTAAAGCCATGTGTGTAGGATGGTTATGTTTGTGTATTGATGATTTGTTGGTGATGGGGAAAAACAAAAGTTTTTGGTAGACGAAAACAATCCATCCCTTTTCGTCATGCTGTAACTTGATTCTGCATTTGGAAAAGGACTGTCTTGCTGCTGATTGTTCGTGTAGAATAGCGTTTACCTAGCAGTCCGTAGAGTGATGCAACCGAACTAACTTGCTACAGTTTAGCTTGTTAGCGTGTCAGCGCATTATTGTTCATGATGTAATGTTCGAGTTTGGTGTAAAGCTCGGTAAGGTGTAGCAACTTTGGGTCGGCATTAACTTCGGTAAGGGTTATTTTGCCTGATGTGCTTCCGTATTTGTATATTTTTCCACCGGTAATATAGTATTCTCCATAAGTTAGCGCCTTTAGTTTTTTCCCTGCGTCAAAATGAGGTGAAAATGTGTTTGCGGAAAATTCTGTTGCTGTGTCGAGACCGGAATTTAGAACTGTAGAAGTTTCTGGTACTGATAATCCGCATTTGTCGCCGAGGAAGGCCAATAGGGTTGGAGAAATGTTCCTGTGTGTTGTTAGTGCTGTGAATTTTTTCCCTTCCTTTAGCATTGGCGACCATATTATTAGCGGGACATGGAAGTTGTCGACAGATGCTGTGTTCGTTGATGTAATAAAACGGTGGTCGCCTGTGATGACGAAAATCGTATTTTTATATGATTCCAAACTTTTGTATTTCTCAATGAAATCTTTCAGGCAGTCGTCGAGGTACATGAAGGATGCGTATTCGTTTATCTTCTTCTTAATCTGCTTTTTGCGAGGAACAAGCTTTTGCCTGTCCAGGTATTTCTGAGAATATGTTTCTGCATTCGGATAGTCGTACGGATCGTGAGTGCTGAGTGTCAGGTAGACGTTTAATCGAGGCGTTTTTTTGTTGTTTTTCATGGCCTCTAGCGAGTGGACGAAAATGAATTCGTCGAGTAGTCCCCATTCTGATCTTTCCGCAATGTTTTCGTATTTGCTGTCGCTGAAGTAGTTGTCCATGTGGTTGTGGCCTGCGAATATGTCCATGTCGTCGAACCCGTACCATCCGCCGTAGAAAAATGTGTTGCGGTAGCCGTTGTCGTGCAGGATGGTGGCTAATGACTTGAAATCAGGGACGTCGTTGCGATACGACATGAAGCCTTTGTCGCCAAATGGCAGTGCTCCGAGTATTGAGGGCAGAGCTCCGAATGTTCGTTCCGATGTCGACAGGCAGTTTTCCCAGACGAGCGAGTGTTCGGACAGTGAGTCGAGGAAAGGAGTGGCGGAAGTCGCAATGCTGTTGGCTCCTGATACTTCGTTGCATAGACCTTCGGCAATAATTATGACAATGTCGGGCTTTTCTCCGCATGGCTCAAGGTATTCGCCAAGAATGTCCTTGCAGTTTCTCTTGTGCATAAACGGAAACCTGTAGTTTGTAAATTGATATTCTGGGAAATAGCTTTCAAATTCGACTGAAAGTTCCTTTAGTTCGTCGTCGGTATATTGAATTGTGGTGCTGTCTGATGAAATGCTTTTTGCAAGGTATGCTATTTTGTTTTCAAGAATGTAGTATTCCTTGTCGAATCTGAATTTTTCCTTGTCGAGGCCGGGGAAGAAAAGACTGGCGACCAAAATGGCGATCGTGGTGGCGGAAATCCATTTTGCTATTATTATTTTTCTGCGTGGAATTATTGCAAAAGCGATTGAAATGATTGCTATTGCACAGATAATAAGAATGTTGTGGCCGCCGTTAGCTTTTATTGTAGTGAATAGTTCCTTTGGCGAATATGCCAGTAATATACTGTCGAGGGGGATGTGGGTGCTTGCAAAATATGCGACAAGAAGCATTGATGCGCAGATACCTATTGAGAAACAAATTCTAATGAGAGTTTTAGCAGACTTAGGCGAAATCAGGTGCAGGGCGGAGAAAGTTATGAGGGCTACGAGCATGAATTTCCCGCAATATGCTATGTCGGTGAAGAGACCTTCGAGGTTGTTGAGTAGGATTTCGGAGTTGTAGCCGGTGGCGAACAGGGCGATAGATTCGCTTACCCTAATTACAAGCATAGCAATTATAAGGTAGAGCAGTTCGACTACGAAGTCGTTGATGGCATCGAGGAGTCTTGTGCGCAGGTTCGATGAAGGCGTTTGTTTCATAAATACAAAGGTAATAAGAATTTTGAAAAAAAGGCGATTTGTTTGAGTTGGAGAGGCGTTTGGTTTTGTCGAGCTTCTTTCCGCTCTTGACGCTGGGACAATGAAATAGTTTGATGGCTGGGCAGTTTCAAGTAGTTTCTATGGCTGCGCCGTTTCATGGATCGATTCTACGCTGTTTGAAGATTGTCGAAAGTGACAACCAAATTCAGCAATACACAGTAACTGCTTCCTTCACCATAAACTTGATATAAACTTGTTATAGACTTGGTATAAACTTGGGTTAAAGTTGTGTTTATGTTTGCTTAACTATACTTCCGCTCATACTATGCTCGGCGTTGGTTCTGCATGCTGAGCCTGTCGAAGCACAGCCTACGCCGAAGTATTATCCAATCTTTACTTTGAAAAAAAAAAATTCCATCACTTTTCGTCATGCTGAACCGTCATCCCGTACTACGATACGGGACTGTATCAGGAAAAGGGTGTATTTTGGGATTTGTGTTTTCCGCTCGAGCAGCGTGGCTTTTACTATTTTTTGTCAGCAAAAACAGTAAACAAAAAAAACTGTTGTTGCCGCACCTGCCTTGCTAAAAATCGTCTTTACTTCGTTAAACCGAAGAAGGCATAAAAAAAACGCCTTGCTGGATAGCGAACCATTCATCCGACGTGAATGCAGTTGGCTTATCGGCAAGACGAAATCATAAAGCTCCGACTTTCAGACACTCAGTCTGCCAGCCACAAGGGGAAAATGCGCCATACATAAATTGCCAGCCGTCAAGTAACCTCACCCAGCTGGGAGCTTTATGTGTTTGCATAAGCTAAAACTATTTCCTGAAATGCCGTCTGTAAAATGTTAAAAATGTAAGCAAAATGACACAAAATTTGCAGATAAAGGAAATTCTTTATTCGCACCGTGCAAGCTGAATGGTTGCGGAACGGATTTGTACCTGCCGATATGAAGTCAGACTTTGATAACTGGATTCATAACTGCTAGTACGAACAGAGTGACAATCCGCTTGCTTTATCTATGTTGTCTTCTCTTGTGTCGAGATGGAAAACGAACTTTGCCATAAATATATGGTCAAGAATAGGTAAAGAATAACTTTGATTTTTTGCTTGTAAAATTACAGATAATAAAACGGTCAACATTATTTAAAGCTAAAATACGCCAAAATACAAATACTTTAAATCGGTGTATTGTTTTGATTAGTAGTTTGTTATATAAGTGAATGTGCATAAAAAAAGCTGCTAATCAGCAGCTTATAATTTTGTGGAGTATGTCGGAATCGAACCGATGACCTTTTGACTGCCAGTCAAACGCTCTAGCCAACTGAGCTAATACCCCAACCGATGTTTTTGACGGCGCCTAATTCTTAGCGAATTTGCCGTTTATTTTTTTATCTCCGCTTGTAATTGTGTATAGGTAATTTCCTGAACTTAACGATGATACGTTAATGCTGTTGAAGTTGCCGTTCAGTGCCTTTTCGCTTACAAGCGAACCGTTTGCCGAGTAAATCATGATCTTGCCATTATCCATGCCGTCGATAGCGATGTTGATGATGTCGCTTGCCGGATTAGGGTAGAGGCTTGCGTTTATTTCGATAGTTTCAATTTCAACTTCGTGGTTGTCTTCGTATCTGATGGCTAGACGCATAACGCCAGTATGATTTTCGTTGGTTGTCATTTCAATAATCGGATAGTTGTCGTCGGCAACCCAGTAATTGATTGTTGCGGTAGTATTTTCTATCGGAAATGTAAGCCCCATCATTGACGATAGCTCTTCTCCGATATTGATTGATGAGCCCAAGTACAATGCAAGCAAAGCATTTGTTACATTAAGCGTACATTCGTTGATGTTGAGGAATTCTGTTCCGTTAACAGGATGCATTAGCATATTGGTTGTATATGTGTACTGACGTAGTTCACGAAGTGCTAGGAATGTGCCAGAAAGCATGCTTTCACCATTCATGACAATACTTTCTTCCGAGTCGAAATTAGAGCTAAAGGCAACCTGAATGTCGGTAAGAATTGAATCGTATTGTTCGGCAAGCATTGAGTATATCATTGGTCCGAATGTTGCGTCGAAAGAAGAGAATGTTGCTTCTAATGCGCTTATGTGCTCGCGATATTCCCCGTGTGCATTGCTCTGTGTAAGTGTGTTCTGCTGGATTGGGAATGTGGCTATGTCCATTGGCTCGTCGAAGGCGATTTCCATGTCGTCGTTGAGTCCAAATTGCGACAAAGCACCGCTAATGCCGAGGCAAGTGGCTTTTTCGTTAGTTACATTGATGTGCATTCTCATTCCGTTTTCATCGGAGAACGAGCATGTTGATTCAGTGAAGTTGCCCTCTGTCCTAGGTTCAGAATATACAACTGTGTCAATCATTCCGTAATTTGGAAAAACTTGAGTCAGTGCAGTTTGTACAAGTTCTCCTTGCTGAAATACGTTGCTCATAAGCACCGAGTCGGTGGCGTCGTTTTCAACCGAATAAACGTCGCGTACAGTGGAGCCCGGCTTGTAGTAGTTCTCTGAATTTATAGTTACCTGGGCAAATGATGCCGACCCTAGCAATGCCAATAATAATACTGTGTAAAATTTTTTCATTATGTTAGCCTTTTTTGTGTTGATTATCATTGATATAAAAATAGCGTTGACAACAATCATGTCAGCGCTATTATAAGTTATAATGACATAGTTTTAAATTCTAGTTAAAAACAGTCTGCTCGTTAATCTCGATAGTAACGTCAGCGGTCTTGTCGTTTTCAAGAACCAAAACGCCCATTCCTCTTCTGATAAACGGGTGAGATCTGTCAGAACCCTTTGTTACTTCAACCTTCATGATAGATTCGTACTTGAACTGGTATTCAATAATGCCGTCCGATTTGGTGTACTGGGTATCGGCAACAGACTTGGTTTCGTCCTTAAAGTAAACCATTGTGTGTGCGCTGTCGGAATTGTTTGCCTTTACGATAACCATTGCGCCTTCAACAGGTTGCTTGTTGGTGTCAACAACTCTAACAATTGCCTTTGGGCAAACCGGCTG
This sequence comes from uncultured Bacteroidales bacterium, assembly GCA_937899245.1. Lineage (GTDB taxonomy): Bacteria > Bacteroidota > Bacteroidia > Bacteroidales > ML635J-15 > Bact-19. The sequence goes on from CALDKB010000053.1 coordinate 50,141, forward strand.
GCGGCATCCGTTAGTCAAGCACATTGCTCCGAACAATACGGCTAGTACCAAAATTATTGCTACATTTTTTTTCATACTTCTATGCAATTTTTTTTCTAATTTTACAGCCCACAATATTAATAAAAAAAACAATATAAATATATTATTTGTGAAAAAAATATTACGGATATCGGCTGAGTGTTTATTATGCGTCTTGTTTTTGCAGTCGTGTTCGGTATTTCGTAATCCTTTAAGAATAAAAAATTACGTTGAGGTCGAAACTTCCAATGGAAATTTTGTCGTTGGTTTGTATGAGGGAACGCCCCTGCACCGCGATAATTTTATGTCTAATTGCACATCTGGCCTTTATGAAGGCACCTTGCTGTATAGTTTGGTGCGGAATTCGGACTATTCCTTTGGCTTGCGTCGCGGATTTTCGGAAGCCGAGCATTTGCGCAACAATTTTGAGGCAGGGAGGACTTTGCTGTCCGAAATTAACGAAAAGATATATCCTAAGCGTGGCGCCATTGCTATGAAAACTTTCGAATCGCCTGATAATACGGGCAAAATGTCTGATGCTTGCTTGTTTTTCCTTGTCGATGGCGGAGAAAAAATGGACATGCATATCATAAACGCATCGGTTGCCATAAGGAACCGCGATACCTATAAAATATATATTGACAAGTTTCTTGCTAAGCAGGAAAACAAGCCATATAAGGATAGCCTTGTCTCAATGCGTGCCGCAAAAAATATGGACGGATATAATGAGCTTTATGCCGAGATCATGAAAATCGTAAAGCCAGTTATGATAAAGGATGGTGTTGAACTGTTTGAGATTTCGGATAAAATAGCAGATAAGTATCTTAAGACTGGTGGCGTTCCGATGTTTGAGGGCTGCAATACAATCTTCGGAGAAATTGTTGTGGGGCTTGATGTGATGCAGAAACTTTCATCGGTCGAGTGCAGGTTGAACCGTCAGCCGAAAAATGATATTAGCATTTTGAAGACAGTTGTGCTGTCGAAAAAAGAATTTAAGGAAAAATATAAAAACAATTGATATGAAAAGAATTGTAAGCATATTGTTTGCCTTGTCATGCGTAATGTTCGCATATTCGCAGGAGCAGAAAAACCTTACGGTTGTTAGTTATGAATTGCCTAACGGCTTAACTGTTATTTTGAACGAGGATCCGCTGGCGTCGACGGTTCTTGGTGCAGTTGCAATAAAAACAGGTGGCAAATATGATCCTGCCGACCATACTGGAACTTCGCATTATCTTGAGCACATGATGTTCAAGGGAACAGATATGATTGGTACCGTTGATTATAAGGCCGAAAAGGTTTATCTCGACAGTATTGTGCTAAAATATGATGAACTGGCAGCAACAAGCGATGATGTCCGCCGCAAGGAAATACAGATGGAAATAAATTCCTTGTCGTTGAAGGCCGGTAGATATGCTATTCCAAATGAACTTGACAAACTGCTTGACGGAATGGGGGCGACAATGGTCAATGCCTTTACATCTGAGGAAGTTGTGGCTTATTTTAATGCTTTCCCGGCAAACCAGATGGAGAAATGGATGCAATTGTATTCGCACCGCTTTATACATCCGGTTTTCAGATTGTTCCAGTCGGAGCTTGAGACTGTGTTTGAAGAAAAGAACATGTATGCCGACGAGTTCACTTCCAATCTTATAGAGTCGTTCTTTTCGTACTTTTATAAGAATCATCCTTATGGAACTCAAACTGTTATTGGAACCGCCGACCATATAAAGAATCCGTCGCTGTCTGTAATGCAGAAAATGTACGAAACCTATTATGTGCCAAACAATATGGCCTTGATAATGACAGGAAATTTTAAGGTTGCCGATGTAAAAAATTTGATAGAGAAGTATTTTGGAGTTTGGGAGAGACACGATGTTCCTGAGTATCCGAAATATGAGGAAAAGCCGTTTGATGGCGTTGAGTCTGTTGAAGTTGCATTGTCGCCGGTACGCATTGGGGCACTGGGCTATAGGACTGTAAGGATGGGCGATCCGGATTCTTATGCCTTGTCGGTATGTCAGGCACTGCTTAACAATTCTTCGTCGACTGGTTATCTCGACAAGCTTATGATTGACGGCAAGCTGATGGGAGCTATGACAATGAACGACGAACGTCTCGACCATGGTGGTCTCGTGGTAATATATGTCCCAAAAATCATAGGGCAGAAGTTTGAGGATGCCGAAGCTTTGGTCGTCAATGAAATCAAACGCCTTCGCACCGAACCGGTTGACAAGGACTTGCTTGAGTCGGTAAAACTGGAATTGATAAAGGCGGATATGCAGCAGCTCGAGGATCCGCAGATGCGTGCATACAAGATGGGCGAATGTTTCATTTCCGGCCGCAACTGGGATGATGTGCTCGCATATCATAAGTTTATCGAGTCGCTAACTCCAGAGGATATTCAGAAGGTTGCCGAAAAGTATCTTAACGAAAATTATCTTTCCTATCATTCGAAGATGGGTTTCCCGAAGAAAGATAAACTCGATAAGCCCGGTTTCGATCCTGTGATCCCTGAAAATGCAGAAGCACAGTCGGGCTTTGCAAAAAAATTTGAAAATATGCCAGTCAAGGAAGTCGTGCCTCAATTTATTAAGGAAGGTAATGATTATGAATACACGAATATCTTTAAAGGTGTTGATGTATATTGTGAAAAGTTGGATTTGAATGATATTTTCAAGTTTGATATAGTATTTAAGACTGGACTGAAGAATTGTCCGGCATATAATGAGCTAGCTTCATATTTGCAGCTTATAGGCACTTCAAAAATGACTAATGATGAATTAAACCGCCAGTTGCAGAAATATGCAGCTTCGTTCTCGGTTTCGGTTGACGGTGATGAGTTTGTTGTGTCGGTTGAAGGTTTCAACAAATATTTCAAGGAGTCGGTAACTTTGATATTGCAGTTGTTGACCGATCCGAAGGCCGATGATTCAAAACTGAAGCAGATCGTCGAGGATGCAGTAATGAGCCGCCAGATGGAAAAGAAATCGACTGACGAGGTGGCAAGCGCATTGCTGGAATATGGTATTTATGGCAAAAATTCGAAATATTTGCGTCGTACAAGTCAAAAGCAGGTGTCGAAAATTACTTCCGACGATTTGCTGAATACTTTGTCGATGTTGCTGACACACAATTATTCGGTACATTATTCTGGAAATTTGCATTCGGATAATGTGATTAGTCTTGTAAAGAATTTCGGTTTTGTTCCGGGCGAACAGCAAGAAGATTTCCCGACAATTCTGCCGAAGACAGAATACACCGAAAATTCAATATTGTTCCTGAACGACAAGAAGGCATTGCAAAGCAAGATATATTTCTATGTTCAGGGCGATGAACTTGACGAGAAACAAATGGCTTCGATGGATGCTTTCAACCAGTATTTTGGCATCGGAATGTCGTCGTTGGTTTTCCAGGAAATCAGGGAGTTCCGTTCTATGGCATATTCGGCATACGCTGTATACCGCAAGGGGTTGACTATAAAGGACAAATCTTCGTTTGTAGCATTTGTGGGCACGCAAAGCGACAAAACAGTTGAGGCAATTTCGGTAATGAGTGATCTTATCAAAAAAATGCCGGCAAAAGAAAACAGAATGAAAAACGTGAAAAACTATTTGACCCAGTCGTTGCTGACATCTAAGCCTGCGGCACGCGATATTACCGAAACCGTTGAAGCATGGAAGACATTCGGCTTCAGTGAGGATCCACGTATTATAAAATATAAAACGTATGAAAATTTGAACTTCAACGATATAATGGACTTCTACAAGAAGAATCTTAATGGACGGCCGATGCTGATAACTATTGTCGGCAACAAGAAAAGCATCGACATGAAGGAGTTGGAAAAGTTCGGAAATATTGTCGAAGTTAAGCAAAAGACGATTCTAAATTAATAGTAATGAGAAAATTACAATTTGTTATATTGGTGGTGTTTATGTTGTTCTGCGGAAGCGCTTTTTCGCAGAACAAGGTTAAGGTGATGAGTTATAACTTGTTGAATTTCAATAATTATCCATCGTATTGTACGACGGAGAACAATCCGCATGAAGCAAAAGCTAATAATCTGGCGACAATAGTCGCTAACCAGAAGCCTGATATCCTGTGCTGTTGTGAAGTAGGAGGAAAGAATCCATCACTGGCATATTCAATTATGTATATTCTTGGTAATTCATTGAATATCAATGGTGAAAGACGTTGGAAAAATGCTGCGCCATCAGGTAATACCTATCTAAATAATGCTCTGTTTTACGATCAGAACAAGTTTGCGCTAGTAGGACAGTCGAAGATAGATACCGATATTCGCGAGATAAATCTTTATAAGCTAAAATATATCGCAACGGGTGATACTCTGAAGGTTGCCGTTGCCCACTTGAAAGCCGGCAACGAATGTGCTGCCGAGCGCGCTGAAGAAATACAACTTTTCATGGATTATATGCAGAATTTAGGCAACAACGATAACTGGATTATCTGTGGCGACTTTAATGTTTATGGCGCTTCTGAACTGGCATTCCAGAAACTTGTAAATCCTTCATATTTGCCTATTGCATTCTATGACCCTGTAAATCAGGTGGGAGAGTGGAATAACAATTGGAATTATAGTGAGTATCACACGCAGTCGACGTGGAGCGGTCAGGGTAACGATTGTTTTTCTGGCGGAGGCATGGATGACCGTTTCGACTGGATTCTGATGTCTAGTTCGCTAATTAACGGAACAAAAGGTATAACATATGCACCTGGGTCATATTGGGCTGTTGGTCAGGACGGAAACCGTTTCAATGGCGCTATAAATTCGCCGGCAAACAACACTTTGCCAAGCAATGTTATCCAGGCGTTGCACGACCTGAGCGATCATCTTCCTATTGTTGCCGAACTTAATTTCGGTGATGTCGGTTATGCGTCGCAGTCAACTGCAAGCGATTTCCAGACTATCGTTACAAATCCAATAACCGAGGAACTACAGTTTAGAATAAGGACTGAAATGCCACGCGAAGTGTCTGTCAATGTGTATTCGGTACTGGGAACACTTGCTGCTTCATATGAAGTCTCTGTTGCCGACGATGAAGTTTTCAGCTACGATATTTCTAATCTTCCAGCAGGAATGTACATTGTAAATTTTGAATCGGAAGGAGTGTCGGTGTCGCATAGGGTTGTAAAATAGTAGTGTTGCGGCTTGTTGCGACATAATAAGTAGTCCTACGGACATTGTGGTCCGAAAATGAAAAGGAATTATGCCTGACGATTATTCTGAATTGATGAAGCATTTGAAGCGGATGGACGGCAAGAAACTTGATGCTCTTGTACATAAGCTTCATGACGAGGAGTCGGCAAAAATCGATTGTCTTGAATGTGCCAACTGCTGCCGTTCGCTTGGACCTCGTTTTATCCAAAATGATATTTCACGCATGGCAACACATTTGAAGATGAAGGAATCGGCCTTTATCGACAAGTATCTTCGAATCGACGAGGATGGTGATTATGTCTTCAAGGAGATGCCTTGTCCGTTCCTTATGCCCGACAATTATTGTATTCTCTACAATTCCCGTACAAAGGCCTGTCGCGAATATCCGCATACCGATGCCAAGAACATAAAGGGCATTCTGAAAATTTGCGAACTTAATACGCAGACTTGTCCGATTGTGAAAAATATCTTTGAAAGACTGAAAAAAAACGACTGCGAGCTATTGAAAAAGGCATAGCTACATCATTAGCCTTATTCGCCCGTCTTCCTTGCAGAACATATCTGGATGGCGCATAATTACAGCATAAACCTGTTGGCTTGTTACGGGTTGTCCGTCCTTGCGGATATGGAGTTTCTGCTCGTTGATTTTTGCTGCAATCTGTTCGGTGCGCATGCCGTAGTTGGCTGTGGCAAGTAAATAAACTATGGCTTCTTCGATACGCATTGTTTTATTTTTTGCTTCTTGATATCATGTCTTCCGCAATTCTTAGATATACGCCTTTCTCGCCGAGCTTTCCAAACAATTCGGCATAATCATTTTCTACTGATTCTCGTTTTTCGCCACCTTCGATGAGTTTGCCAAGTTCGGAAATTGCATTTTCTGTTGTCAGGTCATCCTGAATAAGTTCGGTGACGCTTGGCTTGTCAAGAATTAGATTTACAAGCGAAATGTATTTTACACCTGAAAATTTGGAAACTTGCCGCGCTATGAATACGGAAAATGCATCAGCCTTGTAGCAAACGACTTGTGGCACATTGAAAAGTGCAGCTTCTAGTGTTGCAGTGCCCGAGGTTACAAGTCCTGCTTCGGCGTGGGTGAGGATTTCGTAGGTGCTGTTGAATAGAAGTTCAACATTTGCTGGCTTGTCGGTTAAAAATAGTTCGTAAAACGATCTGTCGATGGCTGGCGCTCCGGTAATAAGGAACTCGTACTGTGGATATTTCTTGGCAGTTTCAAGCATTATCGGCAGCATCTTGCGAATTTCCTGCTTGCGGCTGCCTGCCATTGTGGCTATTATTGGCTTGTCGGGCAAGTTGTTTTCCTTGCGAAAATCGTTTATATCCTTTGCTTGGTAGCTGTTTGCAACATCAACCAGCGGATGCCCGAAATATTCGACATCAATGTCAAATTTCTTGTAGAATGCCTTTTCGAACGGAAGGATTGTGTACATCTTGTCCATGTTGTCGCGGACTTTGTACACGCGGTTTTGTTTCCATGCCCATACGTTTGGCGAAATGAAATACAAAACTTTGTAACCTTGCTTCTTTGCCCATTTCGCAATGCGGAAGTTGAATCCAGGATAGTCGACAAGGACAAGTGCGTCGGGGTTGTAGTCGGAAATCTGTTTCTTTACCAGTTTGAAATTCGACAGAATTGTTGAAAGGTTTTTTGCAACTTCGACGAAGCCCATGAACGCAAGGTCCTTGATGTGTTTGTGAAGTTTTACGCCTTGAGCCGACATTAAATCGCCGCCCCAACCTTCGAGAGTCGCTTCTGGATCGACGGTTTTCAGTTGCTCGACAAGGTGTGAACCATGCAGGTCGCCAGACGCTTCGCCGGCAATTACGAAATATCTCATTTGATGAATGTGAGTACTACGAATGTAAGTGTGTAGATTACAAGAGAAATTACAATTCCTTTAATTGCATACCAGTAGCCCATTTTCTTGAAGATGAAATAGGGTATTAAGTTTGCAAATACACACAAACTAGGAGGTAGGATTGCTCTTTTTTCGATAAGTACGCTGACAAAATCGCCAAAACCGATTTTGTGCATGCTGTACTCGATGACATAGTAAACGAAAAATGCAATTATTGGGACAATGATTCCCACAGCAAGTCCGAAAATCGGCTTGTTGAATTTTTTAACCATGTTTGGTCTTGCTTCCATATTATAAATTCCAGTTTTTAAGTTCGTCAATAAATTTGTATTCGGTGAAGTCCATCTTTACAGGGACTATAGCTGCATAGTTGTCGGCAAGGGCACTTTCGTCGCAGAGAGGATTCTCTGGTTCAAGGTTGAGAATGTGGCCGCGTTGCATGTATCCTTTGTTTCCGTATTCGTCGATGACGTCTTCAAATTCTTCTATCCAGTAGCTTTTTGTCTGCGAGCAGATTTTGTATCCTTTGAATTCGTCGGGAGAAACAACAGGGTAGTTGACGTTAAGGCAAACCTGATTCGGTAGCCCTTTTTCGAGTACATTTTCTATTAGAGCCGGTGCAAACTTCTCGATTGTCGTAAAGTCGGCGTCAAGGTCGTGGGTTGTTATTGAAAGTCCAATGGCTGGGATTCCGTAAAAAGATGCTTCGATGGCAGCACCCATGGTGCCTGAATATATGACGCTGATTGCCGAATTGGATCCGTGGTTGATGCCCGAAAGCATTAAATCAGGCTTGCGCTCGAGGATTTTTGTAAGAGCACCTTTTACACAGTCGACCGGAGTTCCGTAAAGGACATATTTTTCGAGATTTTCGCTTCCGTAGATTTTTTCGAAACGTATTGGATTTGTCAGCGACACCGAATGCGACTTTCCCGATTGTGCTGTAGCTGGAGCAACGACAACAACTTTTCCGTATGGTTGTGCTATGCGAGCAAGTGCAGCAATGCCTTTCGCTGATATTCCGTCATCGTTTGAAATTAGTATAAGTTTTTCTTCCATAAGGGATTATGTCTGTTTTGTTTTTCTAAATCTGGATTAGCTGTAGCTAAAAATTTATTTCAAGTATCCGTCGAGTTCCTGAAGAAGAAGCGGCTTTTCGTGGAAGCCGATGATACGTTTTACCTCTTTACCGTCCTTGAATAGAATCATGCAAGGTATTGATTGGATGTTGAATCTGTTGGCAAGTTCCTGGTTTTGGTCGGTATCAAGGGTGCAGATAGTAATTTTCCCCTTGTTTTCTTTTGCTACTTCGGCAAGTATTGGCTTTTGCATTTTGCAAGGTCTGCACCATGTTGCGAAAAAGTCAACCAGAACAAGGCCTTTTGAGGTAACCTTGTCGAAATTGCTTTGATTGATGGTTACAACCTCACTTTTTTCACCCTTTACGTTGATGTATTCGGCAAGTTCCTGCAGCAGCAATGGCTTTTCGTGGTAACCGATAATTCGTTTAACTTCCTTTCCGTTCTTGAAAAGTATCATGCATGGGATGGAGGTAATACTATATTTTCTGGCAAGATTGCCATTTTTGTCGGTGTCGAGAGTGCCGATTGTAATTTGTCCTGCATATTCCTTTGCAACCTCTGCCAATACCGGTTTCTGCATCTTGCATGGTCCGCACCATGTAGCGAAGAAGTCAACTAGGACAACACCTTTGGCGATGACATTGTTGAAATTGCTTTCTGATAAGGTTATGACTTCGCCGTCGTTACCAGTTTCCGCCAAAAGTTCGCTGGCAAGAGCTGTAATTTCTTCATCTGCAATGTTCTCTTCCTGGACAATGCTGTCTGTCGCTGTTTTTTCTTCCGGCTTTGCATTTGTCTGTGTGCACGATACCGCAATGGCTATTGATAATATTGTTGCTATTGCTGAAAGGATGTTCATGTTCATATTGTTATTGTATGTTTTTGTTAATACTGCCGTTTATTGAGTTTATGATTGTTGTAATGTTCGGTTCGCATTCGATGTAGTCGTTGTTTCGGTGAAACCATGTTATTTGTCTGCGAGCATAACGCCGCGAGTTGCGTTTAATAAGTTCTATGGCTTCTTCGAGTGAAGTCTTGTTGTCGAAATAGTCGAACAATTCATGGTAGCCGATTGTTCGCAAAGCCGTCATTTCGCGGTATTTCTGCAGTGCGCGGGCTTCATCTATAAGTCCTTTTTCAAGCATCAAGTCAACACGCTTGTTGATTCTTTCGTACAGCTTTTCCCTGTCGGTATTTATCAATATCTTGACGGTTTCGAAATTGCGTTTTTGCCTTGTGTTAGTTCTGAATTCGGAAAATGGTTTGCCGGTTTGGCGAGTCATTTCTATGCCTCGCATAATTCGTTGCGGGTTTTTCAGGTCAACCTGCGAATAATATACGGGGTCTATCCGTTGCAATTCGAAGCGAAGGGCCTCGATGCCCTTTTCTTTATACAAATTTATTACATCCTGCCTGATAATGGGGTCGGGGTCGGGCATAAGGTCTATTCCGTTGCAAACTGCATCAATGTATAGTCCAGAACCGCCGCACATTATTGCAATGTCGTGAGTCTTGAAGTATTCGTCGAGAAATTCAATTGCATCATGTTCGTACTGCCAGATACTATAGTGTTCTCCTACAGAAACATTGTTAACAAAGTGATGCCTAATGGTTTGCATCTGTTCTACTGTTGGCTTTGCCACTCCGATTCCAAGCTCGCGGTAGAACTGCCGTGAGTCGCAAGAAAGTATTTCTGCGCTGTAATGCTTGGCTATGCCAATGCTAAGGTCGGTTTTCCCGACACCAGTAGGACCGGCAATTATTATTAGAGTCTTGACCAAGTTTTTCGCCCGTTTCGTCTGTTAGTACAAATCTCCGCCATCATAACCGTCACCGCCGAAGTCGTCGTATCCGTCTTCGTACTCGTTGTCGTAGTATGGATTTTCCTCCTCTTCGAAGTCGTCTTCGTCGTCATCAAGGTTTTCTTCCAGATTGTCCTCAAGGTCGTCGATGATAACCTGCTGTGGCGGATTGCCTTCTGATAGAGTGAGATTCGGGAATTTCAGCTTTTCATCCTTCTTCAGGTAGTTGCGAACGTCTATAACCTCAACGTTGAAGCATCTTACCGAGAAGAAATCGAACAGGTATAGGTAGTGCTGTCCCTTTTCTGGCTTTACGAAATTAAGAGGAGTATCTTCCATAAGAAGGCAATCCTTCTGTGTCTTTTCGTCAATTCGTTCGAGGATGATTTCCTTTTCTGGTTCGTCGCTTGCCTCCCAATATTCGTCGGCAATGTAGAATGTCGTTATCAGCGTCGGGTCGTATTTGCATACCTGCTGTATTGCGAGGTGAAGATCCTTAAAGGTGCTGTCTTCCTTCATTTCAATTTCCCTGACGAAATCTTCTTCGTCGAAAATTCTGTATTTTATTACTTTCTGCATAATTCTGTAATGAATTTTATTGTGTCAATATTATCTGCAAAGTTGTTTATCTGAGGCTTTTGTGTGTCTCCAAATCTTATGTGCTCAATGTCGATGTCTTCGTTTGTGACTATACACTGGATGTTGTCGCTTTGGCATTTCAGTTCGTCTGTAATGTCGACGATATTGTCGTAGTACTCAAAGTGTAGCACGCCGATGGGTGAGGTCATGTCGTGTTTTTCTGTAAGAAGAACATTTCCGAAGTTGACATGTTCGATTTTATTCATTCCCATGACAGCGTACTGGTAGCTGAAGTTGTTGTTGTATTTGTTGTGGTTGATGAGTTCGGCGTATTTCTGGAACGCGTTTCCCATTTTGTTGAAATCGTAACCTTTTGGCAGGTATAGTTTGGAAACGCTACGGCAACCGAGGCCGAAATATATGAAAACATCGTCGGCAAGTTTTTGCAGGTCCTCGTCGGTTTCGCCGCCCGAGAGGATGGCAACGGAATTGCGGTTGTGGCGCAAGATCTTGTTGTATTTGCCAAAGTAGTATTCAAAATATCTGTTAGTGTTGTTGCTTCCGGTTGCAATTACGGCATCAAAACCGTCAATTCGTTCTTCTGTATACGAAATGCGTTCTGCCATTTCGGGCGACTTTTCGATTAGGCGGTCGATAATCCATTTCATCAGCACGTTGTCCTTGCTCGAAAGTTTTGCCTTAATCTTTACACCGCAGAGAAATGCGCATAGAAAATCGTGAAATCCGACCATTGGAATGTTGCCTGCCATGACTATTGCCACGCAAAGTTCCGAAAGTTCGTCGCTGATGTCGTATCTGCCACTGAAATCTTCAAGCGACTTTTTCGATAGTTGTGAATTCCAGTTCTCAAGGCAGAACTTGACGTTTTCCTTGGTAAACCACGGATTATATATCTTTATCTTTTCAAATCCTGGGAAACCATTTATTTCACCGCCATTAGCCAGCAGGCCAAGTTCTTCACCAAGCGAAGCTAGAATTTCTATTCGGTCACTAATTTTCATTTCAAAAACTCTCTATTCCAAACTAGTTAGTATCCCAATTGGTCCCAGCATCCATTTGTGAATCCGGTTATTCCGCTTCCAAAAAATTTGTTGAGGAGAATTATTGCGAAAACAAGCATAATGATTCCGGCGATAAGACCAATTATTGCACAGGTTCTACCGGTTTTAACTCTGCTGAAAGTGCTTGCGTCGTATAGGTCCGAATTGCGATTGAATTCCCTTTTGCTGGTAATTGAGAGTATAATTGCGATGATTGCAAGAATAATTCCAATAGTTCCGTTGCAACAGCAAATGGCAGGTATCGAAAGGATGCCGAGTGTAAGGATTAGTTTGCCATGAGGAGCAGGTAATAGCATTCCTGACTTTTGTGTAGCTGTTCGTTCCTGCTGTTCGTGGTTTTCGCTCGACATGTCGAAACCACGTTCGCTAGTGTTTTGTTCGTTGTAGTTATCCATTTAAATGAATTTTAAAATGTAGTTCAAAAGTATTAAAAGAACGTCAAATATAAAAATAATTTTTAGAATTTTTAGCCAAACCTTCGAATTGATGCACAGATTTATAATCAGCACGATAAATAGCAGAATTATAGGAATTAGTGGAGGGTATAGTTGGAGACTTTCCATGAAATTCCCTTTCAACAGGGCAATTATTGCTCGTTGCATACCACATCCAGGGCATTCGATACCGAAAAAGTGCTTTATCGGGCAAGGCAGAAGGTGATGTTCGAGCCACTCTGGAAACATATGGATCGTGTGCTTTTATCTGTTTCAAAATTTTGTTCAAATATACATATTTTATCTGCCAAATTTTGAGTGACAATAAAATATCTATTGATTTTATTGTGTGATGTTTTTGTGATAATAACAAATTTTAATAATTTTGGCTTTTATTCTAAACATTAGCTAATTATGAAAAGATTCGGTCATCTATTTATTGCAAGCTTTATTCTTTGCTTGACAATTCTTGTGGGTTGTAATAAGGATGTTGATGTTAAGGTCTACACTGGCAAGACTACAGAAGTAACCTGCTCAACGGTAGTTTTGAATGGCGAAGTGGCTGGTAATGACAAAAATGCCTCTTTGGTTTGTTGCTTCCACTATGGCATCAACTCGGATATGTCTGATGCAATGTCGGTTTCAACAAGTACGTCTAATGGCGCATTTTCTGTTTTGGTTACTGGTCTGTCTGCTAATACAAAGTATTACTATCAGGCCTATGTTAATAAAGGTGATGATTTTTTCAGAGGTGAGATAAAATCTTTTGTAACAAATACAGAAGAAACTGGCTCTGGTTCTGGCAGTGGAGAAGTAAGTGGTACTGGAAATCTTAATGGTCACTCGTATGTTGATTTGGGTCTGCCAAGCGGTTTGAAATGGGCTACATGTAATGTCGGAGCGACCAAACCTGAGGAGCCAGGCAGTTATTATGCTTGGGGTGAGACATCTACTAAGACTGAATATACATGGGAAACATATACTCTTTGTAATGGCAGTATGCAAACCCTTACAAAGTATAATGCAAATGAAAATTATGGCGTAGTTGACAACAAATCAGTTCTTGAGTCATGCGATGATGCTGCAACAGTAAATTGGGGCAATGGCTGGCGAATGCCTACTAAGGACGAATTGCATGAACTGGCAACAGAATGTAACTGGGCATCAGCAACACTTAATAATAAGTCGGGATGGCAGGTGACTGGACCTAACGGCAATTCGATCTTCCTTCCATTGGGTGGCGATATTGAAGGTTCTGAAATTCTGGGAACAAATATTTGGGGCATTTACTACACAAGTACTATGGAGATGAATGTTCCGTACTATGCGTGGTACTTGTACCTTACATTTAGCCAGTGCCTAATATCAGATAGCAATCGTTGTTACGGTTATACGGTTCGCGCAGTTTGCCAGTAGAAAACTATCGCTGTTTGATCTAGTTTGAAGGCTTCGCCGTTTGGTGTGATTTGAAACCATCTCAAACCACATCAAACTACTTCAAACAACATCCAACAACCTCAAACCACTTCAAACAATATCAAACCACCTCAAACCATATCAAACAACCTCAAACAACCTCAAACAATTTCCTTATCTTTGTATCGTTATGGCAGTATATCAGTTATCGGACGAATATCTTGGCTTTCCAGATCCAAACGAGGCCGACCGTGATGGTCTTATCGCTGTCGGAGGTGATTTTTCGCCAGAGCGAGTGCTCATGGCGTTGACGCATGGTATTTTCCCTTGGCCATGCGATGAAATGGAACTATTGTGGTTTTCGCTCGATCCGCGCTTTGTGGTTTTTCCGGAGAAAGCCCATATTTCAAAGTCGTTGCGACGTAGCTGCCGTAATTTTACAATTAGGATGAATACCAACTTCGAGTCTGTAATTCGTCGTTGTGCGAATGTCAAACGTAAAGGGGAGACAGGTACTTGGATTACCGACGCCATCATCAATGCCTACACAAAACTTCACGAATACGGCTATGGATATTCGTTTGAGGCATATCAGGACGATAAACTCGTAGGCGGATTGTATGGGACTCTTATCGGCAAGGTCTTTTCTGGCGAATCGATGTTTCACGATGTTACCGATGCAGGAAAGGTCGCTTTTTGCGGATTGGTTAGTTTTTGCCTCGAAAACGGTATTAAGGTTATTGATTGCCAGCAGCATACGGATTTGCTCGAAAGTCTTGGCGGCGAGGAAATACCGCGTACTGAATATTTGAAACTTTTGGAAGAATACGGGGAAGACCCATTTACTTATGTTGAAGACGAGAATTAAGGAACAGATTTCTTCTTACGGTATTCCTGTGGGAACGCGTTTGTTGTGCGCAGTAAGTGGCGGAGTCGACTCCATTGTCATGTTGTATCTGTTGCACGAAATGAAATACGATTGTGTCGTGGCTCACTGCAATTTCAAGCTTCGCGGCGAGGAATCGGACGGCGATGAGATGTTTGTGCGTGACTTTTGCAATAAACTGGATGTGCCATGTCATGTGAATACATTTAACACTCACGAATATGCCGATGCAACTGGAACTTCAATACAGATGGCGGCGCGAAAATTGCGTTACGATTGGTTTTACGAACTTGCTGGTCAGGAAAATTGCGAATATATAGCGCTGGCTCATAATTCCGACGATCAGGCTGAAACTGCTATATTGAACTTCGTTCGTGGAACTGGCATCCGTGGCGTTTCTGGCATGAAACCGGTTCTTGATAAACTGTTTCGTCCTCTTATTGAGGTGTCGCGTGCGGAAATAGCTGAGATTTCTTCCGAAAACAACATACCATACCATAATGACTCCACAAATGCAACGACAAAATATGCGCGCAACAAGGTTAGGCATTTGGTTCTGCCGCTGTTCGAGGAAATAAATGTGGCTGCAAAGGAAAATATTCTTAAGTCGGTTGCGTATTTTTCTGACACAGAGAAAATTATGAACGACTATGTGCGAATGATACGTGAAATGTCCCTTGTCGTTGAAGATGGTGTTATTCGCATTAATGTTGAGAAAATTCTTGCTACTGCGGCACCTTCGACAGTTTTGTTCGAAATCTTGATTGGAGAGGGTATTCCAAAGCCTTTGGCTGGCGAAGCTGTTTGCCTTTTGGACTCTCAGACCGGTCGTAGGTGTGCGTTTGGAAATATTGAAATTCTTCGTAATCGTGAATTTGTCGAGGTGCATAATGTTGTCGGCGATGCTGGTGATGAGGAGTTTGTAATAAATTCAATCGGGGAACTGAAAAAATATGGTTTCTCGGTTTCAAAGTCTCATTGCGACGATGATTTTGTCTGCGACAGAAATCCGGAGATTGCTTATTTGGATGTCAAGAAGTTGAAGTTTCCGCTAGTGTTGCGAAAATGGCGTTTCGGCGACAAGTTTATTCCGTTGGGAATGAAGGGTTCGCGTAAACTGAGTGATTTTTTCAAGGATGAAAAATTGTCGGCCGTAGATAAGTCGCAAGTTCGCATTCTTGAGTCGGAAGGTAAAATTGTGTGGGTTGTCGGTATGCGTATCGACGACCGTTTCAAATTTGACGGTAACACCGTCGAGGTTTTTATTTTGAAGGATGAACATCAAAAATAATAGATATGAAAGCATTTAAGGCATATGACATTAGAGGCGTATATGGCGTCGATTTTACAGGTGATGACGTGTATAGAATCGGTTATTTTTTACCGGAAGTTATGAAAACCAATAAGATTCTTGTCGGAAGGGATGTCAGGTTGTCGTCTCCCGAAATCTTTGATTGCCTGACACGAGGTATTACGGATGCTGGCGCCGATGTTTGCAATCTTGGCTTGTCAACAACATCTATGGTTTACTGGTCAACGGCAAAGTTTGATTTTGATGCATCGGTGATGATTACAGCATCTCACAATCCTGCTTCGCACAATGGATTGAAGGTGTCGGCAAAAAATGCAGCTCCGGTTGGCTACGACAGTGGCTTGAAACTAGTCGAGGATCTTGTTTTGCACGGAACTGTTTGCCCAGTTGAAAACAAAGGGAAAATCATAGATTTTGATGTGAAGGAGCAATATATGGACTTTATGCGTCAATATTTGCCCGATATTTCAAATTTGACAGTAAGCGTTGATTGTAGCAACGGCATGTCGGCATTGTTTATCAAGAAATTGCTTGGCGACAAAGCAATGTACATTTGCGATGAACTTGACGGTTCTTTCCCTAACCACGAGGGCAATCCGCTGATGGCCGAAAATCGTGTCATGTTGCAGAAGCACGTGCTTGAGCACAAGTCGGATATAGGTGTTATTTACGATGGCGATGCCGACCGTGTGATGTTTATCGACGAGCATGGAGAGTTTATTTCTCCAGACCTTATGATTGCAATTCTGTCGCACTATTTCCTTGAGGAAAAAGGTTTGAAGGGCAAGGTATATCAGGATATCCGTACCTCTAAGGCCGTTGGCGAGTATGTGTCGAAATTTGGTAGCGAAATGGTTATGTGGCGTGTCGGCAGGGCTTACGCGGCTGTAAAATTGCGCGAGGTCGATGGTATTTTCGGAGGAGAACTTGCAGGACATTATTATTTCCGCGATTTCTACTATTCTGATTCTGGAATATTGGCTAGCTTGCTGATTCTAGGTATTGTGTCGCGTATGAAGAAAAATGGCATTTCGGTGTCGAAGATGATTGCTGGAGTTAAGAATTATGAGAATTCGGGCGAGATAAACTTCCGCGTTGAGGCAAAACAGAAGGCGATGGATATGGTTGTGGCGCATTTTCGCGCTAAGGCAGAGCCTATGGCTTTCTACGATTTCGATGGATACCGTCTTGAATACAAGGACTGGTGGTTGAACATACGTCCGTCGAACACCGAACCGTTCTTGCGTTTCCTTTGCGAGGCAACATCTACAGAACTACTAGAAGATATCAAGTCGCAAGTGCTGAAAATTGTTGAGCAGTGCGGCGGTGAAATGGAGTAGGAGATAATTTGTACAAATAAAACCCCCGTCTCGTCTTTCTGAACTTGATTCAGAATCTGGAAACGGGGGTTTTGTTTCTGTATCTATAATCGACTTATTTTTCTCTCAAGTCAACTTTGATTTCGAGTTCATCAAGCTGTGCCTGTGCAAGTGGGGCAGGAGAGCCGCTCATAACATCGCGTCCGGAATTGTTCTTCGGGAATGCGATGAAGTCGCGGATACTGTCGGCACCGGCAAAGATAGAGCAAAGGCGGTCGAAACCGAAAGCCAAGCCAGCGTGTGGCGGTGCTCCATATTCAAATGCGCCCATCAGGAAGCCAAATTGCTCCTGTGCCTGTTCGTCGGTAAAGCCCAAAGTGTGGAACATCT
Organism: uncultured Bacteroidales bacterium; assembly: GCA_937899245.1. GTDB lineage: Bacteria > Bacteroidota > Bacteroidia > Bacteroidales > ML635J-15 > Bact-19. The sequence continues at coordinate 67,520 of CALDKB010000053.1, forward strand.
TGTTCTGCAAGTTTCTATCGTGTATACGAATAGAACCGCCGCCAACTTCGCAACCGTTCATTACTATATCGTATGCATTTGCACGTATGTCGCCCCATTTGCTAGGATTGTCAAGCAATGCTTCGTCTTCTGGCTTCGGAGCTGTAAACGGGTGGTGCATAGCATAGTAGCGCTGAGTTTCCTCGTCCCATTCCAAAAGCGGGAAGTCTATAACCCATAGCGGAGCAAACTTCTGCGGGTCGCGGAGACCTAGCTGGTTACCCATTTCGAGACGAAGTTCGTTCAACTGTTTGCGAGTCTTCATGGCCGGACCGCAAAGTATAAGCATCAAGTCGCCTGGCTTAGCGTCGAACTTGTCGGCAACTTTCTTCAAATCCTCGGCAGTGTAGAACTTGTCAACTGACGACTTGAATGTACCGTCGGCATTGTATTTTACGTAAACCATTCCGCCTGCGCCAACTTGAGGACGCTTAACGAATTCGGTTAGTTGGTCGAGTTGCTTGCGTGTATATTCTGCGCAGCCAGTTGCGTTGATTCCGACAACTAGTTCGGCACCGTCGAACAAACCGAAACCTTTGCCCTTTACAACGTCGTTGATTTCAACGAATTTCATTCCAAAGCGGATGTCCGGCTTGTCGCTGCCATAGTATTTCATGGCGTCGTGCCAAGTCATGCGCGGGAATTTGTCAAACTCGATTCCTTTTATTTCCTTGAACAAATGCTTAGCAAGACCTTCAAAAGTATTCAGGACATCTTCTTGCTCAACAAATGACATTTCGCAGTCTATCTGTGTAAATTCTGGCTGGCGGTCGGCTCTCAAGTCTTCGTCGCGGAAACAACGTACAATTTGGAAATAGCGGTCGAAGCCGGCAACCATAAGAAGCTGCTTGTACTGTTGCGGGCTCTGAGGCAAAGCGTAGAATTCGCCAGGATTCATTCTTGAAGGAACAACAAAATCGCGGGCACCTTCTGGTGTAGATTTAATTAGGAAAGGTGTTTCTATTTCAAGGAAATTCAGTTTGCTCAAGTAGTTGCGGACAAGGATTGCCATATTGTGGCGGAGTTCCAAGTTGCGGCGAACTGGATTTCTACGGAGGTCAAGATAACGATATTTCATGCGGATATCATCGCCGCCGTCGCTTTCGTCTTCAATAGTAAAAGGAGGTACTTTGCTGACATTCAAAAGCTTGAATTCAGAAACACGAACTTCGATTTCGCCTGTCGGCATATTCGGGTTCTTTGATTCGCGTTCAACAACAGTTCCTTTAGCTTGAATTACATATTCTCGTCCGAACGAACGTGCCTGTTCAATTAATTCTGGTTTGCTGATGCCATCCTGCAAAAACAATTGAGTAATGCCGTAGCGGTCGCGAAGGTCAATCCAAATAAGCGCACCTTTGTCACGAACGCGCTGTACCCAGCCGCTAAGCGTAACTTCCTGTCCTGCATTTGCAAGGCGCAGTTCACCACAAGTATGAGTTCTATACATAGTTCTTTTTTTTTAGTGGTGCAAAATTAAGGATTTGAATGTGATATAACAACAATTTTTTATTGTCATTATTTATCAAATTTTAGATATTTTTGCATGGACAAAGAAGTAAAATTATGATTGACGAAACGAAACTAAGCAAGGAGCAGAAAAAGATTATCGCAGATTTGCACAGTCCTGATGAATCGGTAATTATAGACACCATTTATGCCATTCGCGATATAGGTGGCGAATATTGCGTTCAGCCGATGATTGAGGTTTTTTTCAGCACTCCGTTTGAAAATGTGCGTCAGGAAATAAGTCGTGTCTTTGTTGACATGAAGAGTTCCAAGGCAGCAAAATATGTTCTTGAAGCTTTGCCTGCATACATGAACCATAAGTTAATAGGAACTTTTATTTCTAGTCTATGGCAGTCCTCGTTAGTTTTTGACGATGTTTCTATGTTTGTGGAGAAATTTGTAAATGCCGACGAAATAATGGCTCTTGACTGTATGTCGTTGGTAGAGAATAATTTAGGCAACCTTAAACCAGAGTCTGCACAACATTGCTACGAAATTGTTAAAAATAATTTTTCATCCTTTGAAGGTGTGAAAATGACTCTGGCTCAGGAACTTATGGAGATGTTGAGTGGGGCTGGCGATAAAATTCTTTAGGTGAATACGTAAAATCGGTATTATTACTTATTTCTATATTGTCCGGTAAGTATATTTTTGCATTGTGTAAAAATCAAAAGCAAGAGGCAAAAATAAAGTTTTTTGTAATTCAACATTTTAAGGGCAATAAAAAAGGTGCAGCAATGCACCTTTTTTATTTAAAAATAATGCCTTCGCGAACGAAGGCATTTATAATACCGGCTTTATTTTACCCCTCAGAATTGCTTCCGGCATTATTTTATGAAATTAGCTATTTCGCTTTGTTTAATGTTTTTTTGTTCGCCAGTTAGCATGTTTTTAACTGTAGCAGCCCCACTTGCAATTTCGTTTTCACCAATTATGACTACAAATGGTATCTTGTGAGTGTCGGCATATTTGAACTGCTTGTCGAACTTGGCCTTTTCGGGGAAAATCTCACAGCTTATGCCTTGCTGGCGAAGTTCGTGTGCAATTTCAATGCAGACATTTTCCTCGTTCTTGCCAAAGTTAACAAATAGAGCCCTGCTGCTAACGTCGGTATCTTTTGGGAACAAGTCAAGTTGTGTCAAAACATCGTAGATTCTGTCGGCACCAAACGAAACGCCCACACCGGAAACGTCCTTCAAGCCGAAGATGCCGGTAAGGTTGTCGTAGCGACCGCCGCCGCAAATACTGCCAATCTCTACATCGTTTGCCTTTACCTCGAAAATGGCTCCTGTGTAGTAGTTAAGTCCGCGGGCAAGACTAAGGTCTAGTTCTACGTTTATGCCAAGTTTGTGGCTGCGTATGTAGTCGAATATGACATTCATTTCCTCGATGCCAGCTTTGCCGACTTCTGTGTTGCCAATGATGCTTTCGATAAGCTTGAAGGTTTCGTCGGTGTCGCCTTTGTTTTCGAGTATTGGCTTCAGCTTGTCTATTGCAGTTTCCGAAAGTCCGTTTTCGCGAAGCTCGTCGGCAACTTTTTCAATGCCGATTTTGTCAATCTTGTCGATTGCAACTGTAATTGCTACGAATTTGTCGGCTTCGCCAATAGCTTCAGCTATTCCCGAAAGAATCTTTCTGTTGTTTATCTTTAATGTTACCGAGATGCCAAGTTTTGCAAATACATCGTTGATAATCTGTATTAGTTCAAATTCGTTGAACAATGATTTGGAACCAATGATGTCGACGTCGCATTGGTAGAATTCTCTGTATCTGCCTTTCTGCGGTTTGTCGGCGCGCCATACTGGCTGAATCTGGTAGCGCTTGAAAGGGAAGACAATGTCGTTTCTGTGCTGTACGACGAAACGTGCGAATGGAACGGTAAGGTCGTAGCGGAGACCTTTTTCAGAAACTAGGCTAGTAAGTTCACCAATAGTTTTATCGCCAAGGTTTTCGCCAGCCAATTTTTCTGCAAAGTTTCCGGAGTTAAGGATCTTGAACAGAAGTTTGTCTCCTTCGTTACCGTATTTGCCGAGTAGGGTAGAGAGGGTTTCCATTGCAGGAGTTTCAATTTGTGAGAATCCGTATGCATGGAAAACTTCCTTTATAGTGTTGAAGATATAGTTTCTTCTATTCATTTCGGCAGGACCGAAATCGCGTGTTCCTTTTGGCGTAGATACTTGCTGTGCCATTTTCTTTGCTTTTATACGTTAAATCTAATGTTCAATATGTCTCCGTCCTCAACGACGTAAGTTTTTCCTTCAACGTGGAATTTACCGGCATTCTTGACTGCATTTTCTGAGCCAAGAGTGATGAAGTCGTTGTATTTCATAACTTCTGCGCGGATGAAACCTCTTTGAAGGTCGCTGTGGATAACGCCGGCAGCTTCTGGTGCGGTTTCGCCCTTGTGGATTGTCCACGCCCTGATTTCCTTTGGACCGACAGTAAAGAACGACTGAAGGTTAAGCAGGTCGTATGCTTCGCGGATGATTCTGTTGACACTAGGTTCTTGAAGTCCGTAGTCGGCAAGGAATTCCTGTTTTTCCTCGTCGGTGTCGAGTTCGGAGATTTCCGATTCCAATGCAGCTGCAATTGTGAGAATCTTGACATCGCTACCTTCTAATGCTTTCTTTACGGCGTCAACGTATTTGTTTCCGTCCTTTATGGAACCCTCGTCGATATTGCATACGTACATTACCGGTTTTGTGGTTAGAAGGAAAAGGTCGGATATGTATTTCTTGTCTTCTTCCTTTACAGGAGCCGTGCGGGCATTCTGCATATTCTCGAGATGCTCCTGATAAATCTTCAACACTTCAACAGCTTGTTTTGCTTCCTTGTCGCCGACCTTTACGAGCTTTTCCATTCTCGTAATCTTTTTACCTATTGATTCCAAATCTTTGATTTGAAGTTCAAGGTCGATAGTTTCCATGTCCCTGACTGGGTCAACTGAGCCGTCGATATGAGGGAGGTTCTCGTCGTCGAAGCAGCGAAGAACGTGAATTAGTGCATCTGCATTTCTGATGTCGGCAAGGAACTGGTTTCCAACGCCTTCACCATGGTTCGAGCCTTTGGTAAGTCCGGGAATGTCGACAATGTCAACAGTGGCCGGTACCAATTTTTCTGTTGGCTGGAATTTTTCCATTTCCTGAAGGCGCGAATCCGGAACAGAAATTACACCTATATTAGACTTGTTGCTTGAAAAGGCAAAGTTGCTTGTCTCTGCCTTAGTTTTCGACATGCAATTGAAAACTGTGGTCTTACCGCAGTTTGCAATGCCTATTATTCCACAATGTAAACCCATTTGTTTATATTAATTTTTTGAGTCGCAAATTTAATAATAATTATTGGTGTAAAAAACAAATGCGGCTCACACCGCATTTGTAATTGAAAAAGAATTTTTTATTCCATAAGAAGGAAGAATGTTCCTGTCTTGCTGTATTCTTTATCCTTGTAATCGGCGTATTTTATCTTGTAGATGTAGTAGTCGGTGTGATAATAAGTTTTAGCGTCTTTACCGCTCCAGCCTTCCTGAACGTTGGTGGTTTTGAAAACTTGCTGTCCCCATCTGTCGTAAATGATAAATTCGTATGGGAAATCCTTGACAAAGGACATTACAGGCTTGAAAGTTCTGTTAACCTCTTCCTTTGAAGTAATGTTGAAGGCCGTTGGAACCCAAACAATTGGAGCTTCGTATACGCAAGCCAAGTTGGAACGGCTGTAATTTTGTGTTCCGTCGGAACTGTTTTCGTATGCCTCAACGAAGTAGCAGAATGTATTTGTGAGGTAAATGCCTTTGTCGTGACATTTTTTTACATAAGCGGAAATATCGTTTTCAAAATCGAGTGAACCGGGGCCATTGCTGCCTAATTCGGTTGTTACACCATCGAAATAGCTGTAAATTTTGTAGTTGAAAACGCCGCCCGGCCATTCCTTATAGTCGCTCCATTCAAGTTCATGATATGTTGCGTCTGTTGATTCTGCCTTGAGAAGAATGTTGCTGGCGATGTTAGATGTCTTCGATGTCTGTCCGCACGGGTCGATTGATGCGAGTTTGTAATAATAAATGTATTGAGAAGCGTCAACGTCGCTGTCGGTATAAACAATTTGAGTTTGTCCGGTAAATGGGAAACTAGCGATAGAGTTGTACTCTCCGTCGATGCTTGTAGATCTTAGAAGTTGGAATTCAACAATTTCGCCAGAATTTGTAATTTGGAAGCTAAGTGTAATATTCTGGTTTTCATCAACGTTGGCATAGTTGGCTTTGATGGATAGCGGACCTTCGTGTCCTGAAGCAGTAAGGCTTACAGAGTTAGAGGTTGCTGTAATGCCATCGTTGCGAACAGCTTCGATGTAGTAGCAGTACCAACGGCCGTTAACAAGATTTTCGTCGACAAATTCTGTTGTGGTCGAAGGCAAGGTCTTTATAAGCTGGTAGTCGGTACCTGTAAAGCGTCTATATACGCGGTAGTTTGCAATATTGTATTCCCATCCTACATATTCTGACCAAGTGAGAGTTGCTTTGTGTTCGCATTTGTCGTAAGCTGTTTTTAGGTATATGGTAGAATGTGGGCTTGTTATAGAGCTTTTGAAACCTTCGGTGTCGTATGCTGCGAGTCTGTATCTTTCGCTGCCGGCATTGGCCGATGAGCTTGAATATTCGTAAGCAGTGGTTTCGCGGCCTATAACGGTGTCGAGGGTTGTTGTAATGTTGTCGACAATCTTGTAAACTATATAACCGGCAACGTCAAGAGAATCGCTTTGGAGCCAAGTCAACCTAACAGCAGTTGGGCTTGTTTCGGGAAGAACACTTGCCGATTGGAATTTGGGTGGGTCGGGAAGAGTGTTCTGAGCCATTGCCGATATGCTGAGAACTATTAATAATACCGATAAAAGTTTCTTCATGTTCATCCTTTTATATGTCGAGAAATCAATTGTTTTGCATTTTAAAGTGCTGATAACCAGCGCTTGTAAAATGGTTTGCCTTCAAAAGAATTTCCTTCAAAATTAAATGCAATTATTTTAATTCGCAAATATAAATTATTTTTTGCTTTAACACGATAGATTTCGCTTGTTTTTCTGCAAAAAAATAAAGGCCTCCTTTTTGAAGGAGACCTTTATAAGTTTTAGTTTGGATACTAAGATTATAGCTTAACGATTTGATGGTTGATAACCTTGTCGCCGTTAATTATTCTAATAGTGAAGTTTCCTGTTTTGCTGTTGTCGATGCTGATTGATTCAGTAGAACTGTTGATGGCGCCATTAGCGATTACCTTTCCGGTAACGTCGAATATTTCGTAGGTTGAGCCTTCGCAGTTTTCGATGTTGATCAATCCTTCTGTTGGGTTAGGGTAGATTGAAATTGCACCCATACCAAAGTCTTCTATGCTGTTTGTGCTTGTCCTGATGTAGAAGCTTTGTGTTGTTTCGTAAAGAGCATCTGCGACAACAAGGGTGATATGAGATCCGTTACCAACGATTGTTGCAGTCTGTGGAGTGCCGCTAAGTGTTGCAGTTCCGTCACCGTTGTCGGTCAAGGTTGCCCATGATGGTTTTTCGGTCGCAGTGATTGTCAGCTGGTCGTTATCTGCATCATCGCAATTGATTTCGTAAACGTATTCAACGTATTGAACGGCTGTGGTTACTGGTGTGGATGTAAATACCGGAGCCACATTTGTGGTGTGAACGGTAATTGTGAACGGCTGTGTTGCAGTTTCGTCACTATCCTCTGCAGTTAATACAACGTTGAAATCCTGACTGATAGCATTGATGTGTGGTACAGTTCCGCTGAGAACGACCTCTCCGTCGGTTTCGGTAAGAGTTAGCCATTCTGGTCCTGAAGTCAGAGAGATTGTAATTGGGTTTCCTGTTTCGTTTTCGGCAATAACAGTGTATGAGTACTGGCTGTCTTCGTCGATGTCGGTTATAGGCAATGACGTGAAGTGCAATCCCATGTTGATTCCTTTCCACTTGTATATTCCGCCATTGTTTTCATCCCAATTGAAACCGCCTGCCCAGCCGGTATTTATGTCGTACATTCTAACATACAGGTACTGGATTGAGTCGTCGAGCATTTCCCAAGTTGTACCCCAGTCGGTTGAGTATGCTGAGAAGTCCTGGGTGTAGTCGCTCTTCGAGCTTGTTGCTACGATCATGCCGGGAGTGCCAGGAACGAGAGAGAATGACGAGAAGTATTCGTCTTCTACGTTTACTGGTGTCCATGTTGCGCCGCCGTCAGTAGTTCTGAGGAATTCCCATGCTGAAGAAGCGCCTGTCGTTGAGTTGTATGTAACAGCAGTAACGGCTCCGTTCATTTCGTCTGCCCACGACATTTCGGTAATCATCTTTGAAGTTCCAGTGCTAATGACAGTCCATGTTGCACCCTTGTCGGATGTCTTGTATATTCTACCTTGATTTGTTCCAAACCAGGAAATGTCGCCAAGCGAGAAGTCGAGGCCGACAGTACTTGCTTCGCTGCTTTGTGCGGCCGGAGCTTCTACTGCAGTCCAAGTTTCGCCACCGTCGGTAGTTCTGTAGATTTCAAATGCGCCGCTAATAGGGTCGCCCTGTGCGTAACCTTCGTTTTCGTTGAAGAAGTGTATTACGTTAAGGAAACTGCTTGAGTTTGAGTAGAGTTCTTCTCCCTGACGAGTCCAAGTGTCGCCGCCGTCGGTAGTCTTGAAGATTGCACCGCCACCATTGGTTGTCCCATTGTAGTTTGCCATCCATGCTGTGGTTGCGCTAACCGGGCTGATGTCGGCCGGCATCCATTCTTCGCCGTAGCTGAAAGTTTTTGGTGTCCAGTTGATACCGCCATTTGTTGTTACGCCGAAATCGCGGGCAACAGTTCCGTCGGTTCCGTTAAGAGTTGTGAACCAAACAGTTTGAGGGTCAACAATGCTGATGTTGTACGAACCTCTATATTGTGTTGCAAAGTGAGTTGCTTGTTCCTGCCATGCGCTTTCGCCCAAGGTGTTGCTTTGTCCAACCAGAATGAAGTAGGTCTTGGTTTCGCTGTCGGTGTTGGTGCCGTCGCTAACTGTAAGTTTTACCTGATAGATACCTTCTTCGTTGTAAGCGATTCCTTCTGGATTCTGAACGTCAGAAGTTGCTGGTGTTCCGCCTTCGAATTCCCATGACCATGAAGTTGGGTTTCCGATTGTTCTGTCGGTGAAGTTTACGGAGCTGCCTATAGCAAGAACGATTTCGCTAGCTTCGAAATCGGCAACAAGGTCCTGGCTGAGAAGTCCGGCAGCGTGAACTGCAGCGTAAGCGTCGATACGGCCGGCGCCCATGCTGTCGACAAATTCAGGGTTGATAGCGTCGACGTTAATGCAAGTGCTCTTTATGACAGCTGTAAGTTCTTCGGGAGTAAGAGTTGGGTTCTTTGAAAGAACAAGACCAGCGAGTCCAGATGCAACAGGGCAAGCCATTGATGTTCCCTGCATGATGTCGTAGTTTCCGGTAACGCCTGCAGAACCAGCACCACCAGTAGTGATGTCGGCGGTATTTCCGCTTAATGCGGCAGAAAGCATTTCGGACAAGGAACCGGCTTCGTTGTATGTTGTGCTTAAAACTGAGAAGCTGCTAAGGCCTAGAGCGTCTTGGTATGCGTAACCGCCCGGAGAGAGGAAGTCGAGCCAAGTTCCGTAGCATGAGAAGTCGGACTTCTTGTCGTCGGTGTCGCAAGAACCAACAGCAAGAACATGTTTCAAAGCTGCTGGATAAGCTGTGTAGTTTACAGGGACATCAGCACCAGCTTGAGTTTCCATTCCGTTGCCATTGTTTCCGGCTGCGCCAAGAAGAATACAACCTTTGTTGTAAGCATAGTTTACAATATTCTGCATAGTCTGGAAAACTTGAGGAGAGCCCCATGACATATTAATTACATCGGCGCCGTTGTCGGCTGCGTAAATAATACCTTCGTATCCGGCAGCCATCGACTGTCCGTCGGTTGCATCGCTACCGAGCTTTACGGCCATGATGCTGACACCGCTACCGATTGAAGCCACGCCGATACCGTTGTTCTTTTCGGCACCGATAAGGCCGGCAGAGTGAGTTCCGTGCGACCAGATGTAGTTTGCTACAGGTGGATTTGGATCGTTGTCGCCATCGCCCAAGTCGGTAGATGCGGGGTGAATATGGTTGGCAAGTTCCGGATGGTCAACCCAGATGGCGTTGTCAAGGACTGCCACAACAATGTTTTCGTCTCCGTCAGTTTCTCCCCATGCGTGTTCGGCATCGATAAGATTGAGGTGCCATGACAGGTTGACTTCGTGACCCAATATGGAAATCAAGCCGAAGTTAGCCGTTGTGTTGTAGTACGGGTCGTTTGGCGTTACTGTTTCTCCGTCTCTGGTTCCGTTGTAGTTGGAAATGAAGAACAGAGGTGCCGGTTCGGCATATTCGACAACGGAGATTTTGCTCAAATCCTTGATAAGGGATTCGATTCTGTCGATTGCTCCGAAGTCCATTCTCCATGTGTGGTTGATTGAACTGCTGCTTGCCGAAAGGAAAGGCATGTCGACAGCCGTAATTTGATATTCATCAACCAGATTGCCAAGAAAAGCAAGGTCTTTCGGTTGAATTCTTCCGTTCTCGTTCGGGACGTCAAGGGATACGCTGTTGCTTACCTTAAAATAGAGGCGTCCGTCGACCCACAGCGGATTGTGCTTTTGAGAAAAAGACACAATAGACATAACAGTCAGTGCTGCGAGTAAAAAAAGTGCTTTGATTTTTCTCATAATTTTTCTTATTTAATGAGATGCAAATTTATAATTTGCTATGATAAAATCAAATAGATGTTGATAATTTTTTTGCCTGAATGACGTGCCTTTTGCCTTTAGGTCCAGGCATTCTTTTTACAACTAACCCCAAATTTCGTAGAGTTTGCTTTACGATGCCCTTGCTGCAGTATGTTACAAAAATACCATCAGGAGCAAGACTGTTAATAATTTTTTTCAGGTTCGTCTCGCTCCACATTTCCGGCTGTGTGTCGGGCGAAAAGGCGTCGAAATATATTATGTCGTATTTCTGCTGCGGTTGGAATTCGTTGAAATCTATATTCTGCTTCAGCAGGGTGAAGTCGCTTGAAACCATTACCGGTTCATTCCACTTGAAACAGAAGCTCTGCAGGAGTTTGTCGTCGAGTTTCGCTGCAATTTGTGGCGTTTTGCTAATAAAAGCATTGAAATTGTCGGGGTTGACAGGAAATTTTTCAATGCCATGGTAATAAATTCTGTTGTTCTGCTGTTGGTTCTCAAGATAGGAGAGGACAGCGTTCAGACCGGTGCCATATCCGATTTCAAGAATTTTGACATCGGTATTGCAAAAGCATTTCAGTCCGAGATTTATAAATATGTGTATTGATTCGGACACGGCTCCATTGATACTATGGTATGTTTCGCCAAAGTATTCGTTCCTGAAAGTACAGGAGCCATCGTCGGTCAAAATGATTTCCGTTTCCATTCAGGATGCAAAGCTACGAATTTGTGGCATTTTATGACTTTGAATTTTGATATTTATGTTGTGTAGCATGTTTTTATCTTGATATAAGCATTTTTTTGCGATATTTTGTTTTATAATATTTTGTTTTTTGTTGTATAAAAAAAGCGTATATTATAAATATAATGTCATTGAGTATTTTTTAGACTTTAAAAATGAGCATATTAAAAAATGATGTGGTACTTTTGTAACGCAATCCTAAAGCAATGAACGAATTGCCCGTTTGGGTTGCCACTGAAATAGCATCTTAATTTTTTTCATTTTTTTCATTTTTTCATAGATTGGTTTATTTAGGTGTCTGATGTACCCCATACGTCAGACCCTTTTTTTTGCATCATTTTTTTTGACAAAATATGCTTGTCTGTTTTGGTAAAAATAAGATATTTGTAAAAAAAATTTTAGACTATGAATACTAAAACTGCAATTGTTTCTGCCTTGCTTATTATGTTGGGCATATTGGTCGGTCTTATAGGACACGGCTTTTTGATGAAAATGGGTATTGTTTCGTATGCGGACAAAGACAGGTATGTGTCGGTGAAAGGTCTTTCGGAACGTGAAGTGATGGTTGACCAGGTGGTATGGCCAATACTGTTCAAGGAAGTTGGCAACGACTTGTCGGAGCTATATGTGGCAGTAAACAAGAAGAATGAAACCATCTTGAAGTTTTTGAAGGACAATGGAATTTCTTCTGAAGAAATCAGTGTGTCGCCAGTATCGGTAAACGACAGGGAGGCAGACAGATGGTCGACAAACGAAATACCTTATCGCTATCAGTTGACATCGGTGATAACAGTTTCGTCGAATCAGGTTGTTAAGGTTAGGGAATTGATTTCTCGTCAGGACGAACTCCTTGAGGCAGGAATAGTTTGCGGATCGGACTGGGAACATCAGATAACCTATAATTTCAACGGCTTGAATGAACTTAAGCCAGAAATGGTTGAGGAAGCAACACGTAATGCTCGCACCGTAGCAGAAAAGTTCGCATCCGACTCCGAAAGCACACTTGGCGGTATCCGTACTGCAACACAAGGTCAGTTTTCGATAGTAGATCGCGACGAATATACTCCATACGTGAAGAAAGTAAGAGTTGTAACAACAGTTGAATATTTTTTAAAGTAGTTTGATATGAGAAAGATTTTGCTAGTTTTCCTGTCATTTGCTGCAATGTGGGCGTGCACGTCTCCAGAGGTGGCAGATAATACTAAAACAGAACAGACATCGGTTCAGGAAGCGATAGCAAACGATTTGCCGGAAGTATCGAAAGCTGAAATTGCCACGCGCGCCGTTGAATTGTGCAAACATTTGCCAGAATCCGTTTGCCTTGATTACGAGCCATTTATGACAGCAGAGTTTCTTGGCCTATATAAAGAGGCGCAAGCTATTCCGACATACACTCTTGACATTCCTGGCAATGAATTTCTGTATGAGATGGTAAGAGCCGGTGAAATAACTCCTGAATTCTTTGTTGCGGAAGACGATGTAACAATTATTAACGAAGCACTTGCTAAAGTTGATGTTGAAGTACGCTTTGACGATTATGTAAAGAAATCGGTTCTTACGATGGAGAAGGTCGACGGTCGCTGGCTAACAGCCGATTTCGATGATACAAAGCGTATGTGCAAGGAGTATATTGAGTCGGAGAGAAAGATGCTTGAGTCGGGCGAGGCGGAAGAAAGCTTCCGTTCGGAAGGTGCTTCAGACGAACAGATTGAAGAGTTTAATAGTGAGCTTGAAGAGTTTTATAAACAGTACGGAAAATAAAGAATTAACTCTTGGATTTTCACCACCAATGAGAAGCAAGTTTTTATATTTATTGGCTTTTTTAGCGGTATGCTCGTGTACTTCGCATGAAGCTATAGAGCAGAAAGAAGTTGCGGAACAAAAGGATTCTGTTGTGCAGATCGAAGTTGCCGAACCCGAAGATTCAGTGATGCTGCATGAAAATGCGCTTGATGCCTGTGAGCCGGTCGTTGTTGATGAGAATGCACTAAGGTCGGAAATTGCCGAGCAGACATTGGTTCTCTGCCAGTATATTCCCGATCATGGCATAAGGGAAGGAGCCGAGGAATACATGACAGCCGAGTATTATCGTGCATATACAGAAGCAATTGAAGCTCCTAGAGTTAATATTGACATTGGCGACGACATGTACTTGTACATTTTCATTAACGATGGCGAGGATGATCCAGTATTTTCGATTGAAAATCCTGAATGGGATATTTCGATTATCGATGATACTTATGCAATTGTTCGTGTTTGTATAAGGGATAAATATACCAACGAACCATATATGAACTCGGAGAAATCGGTTCTGAGAGTTGAGAAAATCAATGGGCGCTGGCTGTTGTCCGATTTTGAGGACACAAAGCGTGAATGCATTGAATATGTAAGGTCGGTCCGTGCGATGTATAAGAATGGCAAGGCCGTTAATAGTCTGAAATCGGAAGGCGCAGACAAGGAGTTAATGGATATGTATTATAAACAGTTAGAAGAGTTTTATAATAAATATGGGAAATGAACGGCTGGATGCAGATTGAATTTCGGAACTAAAGCATAGCCGAACTGGAATAATAAATACAAAAAAAGGAACGCCTCGACGTTCCTTTTTTCGTTATTGTCAAAATGATTTTATTCATCTTTCCATTTGAAAACCACTGGCTCTACGGTAAGACCTGCTTTGCGTAGGTGGTTTATTACGCCCTCTTCGCCCGGAAGGTGAGCCGCGCCGACAGCACAGAATAGCGATTGCTTCTTGGCAATTTTCAGGAAATTTTTAGCCATGCCGCTGTTGCGGTTGATAAGGAATGCCTGGTTGAATTCTGGTGGCAACGACGGGTCGGAACTCATTTCCAAAGCTTTTTCCAAGTTGAATGAGAGGTATGCCTCGAGAAGGTCGTCAAGTTGCTCTTCCTGGGATCCTTTTGTATCGCTGGTGTCACTTAGTCCTTCCATAAGCATTTTTACCTGATCCTCAAGTTTTATGGCATCGATGGCGTTTATCTGGTCGATGAACTTTTCAACGCCGTAGCAAGATTTGCCGGCCTTGCGTGCATTGTTGAGCAGGTAAATGTCGAGTGCAGTTTCCATGTCGTGCTGCATTCCCGACTGCATAATGGCGCTGCTGACGAAGAAAGGCTTCATTCGGTTGTACATGATTAAGCTTGATCCTGTAGCTGCCGTAAAGGCGCTGTCGAGCAGATGGTATTCTTGCTCGGTCATTATTGATTTCAGGGTTTTCCCATCGGGCATAAGCATTGCTTCTTGTGATTCCTTCGGGTCGATTTCGTCCATAAGGATTTCCATTGCGAAGGCGTCGCAGGAGTCGAATGCATCGGTTACGGTGTTGTCGAACGCAAATACGCGCTTGTCTTGAATATGGATTGTACCGTAAAGGTATGAGGGACTTTTAATCTTTTTCCCGGTTACTTTCCATAGTATGGACTGCGAGAAGCAGAAACTTGCTGTGAGAACTAAGGCGAGTAGTAAAAATGTTCTTTTCATGTTTGATATTGTTTGAAGTTGTTTTATATAGTTTGATGTTGTTTGAGAATTTTGCGGTTAGAAGTACTTTGAAATCTTGTTGATGGCCTCTGGCAGAGCGAATAGTACAACGCTGTCGCCCTGGCGAATTTGGGTGTCGCCCATGGCTATGAAACTCTTGTTGCCACGAACAATGCCGCCGATAATAACACCATCGGGGAACTTGATGTCCTTTAGCTGGTTCTTGGTTACGACAGCATCCTTGGATACGATGAATTCGAGCACTTCGGCCTTGGTGCCGGTAAGGCACTTGATCATTGCGACATCGGCCTTCATGGTGAGAGCATAAATCATGCTGGCGGTGCTTAGTTTCTTGTTGATGATTGTGTCGATACCCATTCGTGATGCCACGTCGATGTAATCGAGGTTTTCGATTTCGGCAATAACCTTCTTCACACCGTAACGCTTTGCCATAAGGCAAGTAAGGATGTTTGTTTCGTCATCGCCGGTGACAGCAGTAAACACGTCGGTGTTTTCGAGTCCCTCGTTGAGCAGGTTGTCGATGTTGCGTCCGTCGGCATTTATTACCATTGTGCTAGGCAGGGTGTCGACAAGTTTCTTGCTTTTATCGGAGTTTATCTCGAAAAGCTTGATGCTTAGTTGCGATTCAAGGAATTTTGCAGTTCTCATGCCGATACGGCTGCCGCCCATAATCATGATATTGTGCAGTTCGAGCTTGGCGATTCCGATTGCGGCAAGCAGTTCCTGCATTATTTCAGGAAGAGTAATAATATAGATGTAGTCGTCGAGCATCAAGATCGTATCGCCGTTAGGGATGATAGTCTCGAAATTACGGGTGACGGCGGCAATTCTGAAGTCGCGTAAATTGGTGAGCTGTCCGAAGTTTTTCAGCGAAAGGTTGCGCAGGGGCGATTTCTCGTCGACCTTGATGACGAACATCGTCAGCTTGCCACCGGAAAATTCGAATATTTCGGTAGTTCCAGTCTGCTTGATGACACCGACAATTTCCTGGGCGGCAATGTATTCCGGATATATCAGGCGGTCGATGCCAAGGTTGATGAACGACAATTTGTTTACAGGCGAAAGGAATTCCATGTTGTCGATGCGGGCGACGGTCTTTTTTGCACCGAATTTCTTGGCGAACACGCATGCCAGCACGTTGGTGTCCTCCGAGTTGGTGACGGCAATGAAAAGGTCGCAGTTGGCAACTCCGGCTTCCTTCAGCACTGAGAAGGATGTGCAGGAGCCGTGTAGCGAAATCAAGTCGTATGACGATTCTACTTCGCGTAGAAGTTCCTTGTTGGTGTCGATGACAACAATGTCGTGTCCTTCCTTGACAAGTTTTTTTGCCAGATATCGGCCTACATTTCCTGAACCTGCAATTATTATCTTCATATCTAGTATTTTATGTTTTTCTGTATTACTTCTGTAATTTTATTCATTATCACCGTGTAGTATCCCGGGTAATTCTTGGCGTTAGCCATTATGTTGTTGTATCTGTCCAATTGCCATATTTTCAGATACTTGTAGTAGGGAAGTGGTTCGCCGAGCAGAATGTTGGCCTTCTTCTTGATTTCAAGTTTCTCGTCAATGGCGAATATGGCTCCTTTTTTTGATGGAATGTTCGATGCCCTTGCGACGCTCATGTTTACGTATCCGACCTCGACGCTTAGATATTCGTGGTTTACTGGAGTTAGGATAGGTCTTATGTTAATGTCGTTCTTCTGGCATACAATCAGGAAGACGAGCATCAGCATTGATTTCGGCATTGGCTTGTCGTTGCCAGAAAATATGTCGTTAAGGTACAGGCGTTTTAGCGGTGCGGCGTGAATATGTTCGTTTTCAAACACTTCGCGGATGGCCCTTACGGATTCGGTGGCGGTGCTGTCGCCGAGCTTTAGCCACACTTTACGCGAAAGCTCCTGCATATACTGAATGAATGCGTGTTCGTCGAAGCTGGTGTCGGATGTCTTTTCTATAAGTGTAACGCCATCGAGCAACGAAGGTTCCGGAAGCACCTTTGATGTGTAGTCGAGGAAGTCGTTCTGGAAAATCTTGGATATCGACATCTGCGCGAGGGTGGAAATCCTGTCCTTGACGATTTCGTTGCAACCGTCGTGGAGGATGCCGTTGAGCCGTTCGGAGAAAAATCCGAAATTATTTACGACAATGTCCTTTATGCCGTCGAAGATTTTTTCGTCCGGATCGTCGAGCAGACTGATAATGGATTCTATTTCGGCTTTTCCTATCATTATTCGCTTCGGGAAACTTTAATTACACCATCGATTTCAAAAATTCGGCGTATTAGGTTGTCGAGGTTGAACTTATTCTGAACGAACAAGTTGATTTTTCCGGTAAATATCTCGCCGTGAGTTTCGAAATGCAGCATGTTGGAGTTGACGTTTGCCTCCTGCGAGATAAGTTTGGTGATATTGTAAACCAGTCCGAGCTGGTCGATGCCCTCGATAGATATCTGCACCTTGTACGACTGACCCTTGTAGCTTTCCCATTCTATTGAAACGATTTTTTCGCCATGAGTAGCAGCAAGGTCCTTTAGTTCGTGGCAGTCCTTCTTGTGGACGATGACTGTATTGTTTGGGGTGATGTATCCAACGACCTCGTCGCCGGGGATAGGGTTGCAGCACGATGCCAGCGAAAAGCGCTTTTCGTTTTCGTCGTTTATGACAAACGTGTCCTTGTGGCTTATCTTTTCGTTCTTGTTGTCGGCTTTTCTGAATCCGAGTTTCCAGTATTTGGCGAAGAAGTTGCTTGAGTTCTTGCTTTTCTTAACGATTTCGTCGATAGTTTCGGTGAAGTCGCTTTCCTTGATTTGGCCGCTGCCAAGACGGAAATACAGTTCGTCGTCGGAATAGAGTTCGAATTTTTCGCGGATTTTCCTGATGGCCTTGTAGTCGAGATGAATATTCAGTTCGGTCTGCTTCTTTTCGAGCATTCGTTTGCCTTTGGCTATGTCGGCCGACTTGTCGGTCTTCAGGGCTTTTTTTATCATCGATTTTGCCTTTGCCGACATGGCGAAGTTGAGCCATTCGATCTTAGGCGTCTGTTTTTTCGATGTTAGGATTTCGACCTGGTCGCCGCTGTAAAGCACCTGCGACAGCGGAGCCATATTGTGGTTTACCTTGGCGGCAATGGCGTGGTTTCCGACGTCGGTATGGATGTCGTATGCGAAGTCGATGACGGTTGAGCCCTTCGGGATATTTACGATTTCGCCCTTAGGGGTGAAAATATGTATTTCCTTGGTGAAAATGTCAAGCTTGAAGTCGTCGAGGAAGTCGAATGAGCCGTCGGTGTTCTTCAGGGTTTCCTTCATGTTCTCGATAAGGGCGTTCAGTCCGGGGTTGTTGCCTTTTTCGCCGGTCTTGTATTTCCAGTGCGAGGCGATACCTTTTTCGGCAATATCGTCCATTTTTCGGCTTCGTATCTGAATTTCCACCCATTTGCCCTGTGGACCCATTACGGTAATGTGCAAGGCCTCGTATCCGTTTGGCTTGGGCTTCTTAACCCAGTCGCGAATACGGCCGGGGTGATATTCGTAAACGTTGGTTATCAACGACATTATTCGGTAGCAAGTTTCGCGGGCCTTGTCGTCGGTAATATTGTCTTCATGGTCGAAGATGATGCGGATAGCAAACAGGTCGTACACGTCCTCGAACGGAATATTCTGCTTTTGCATCTTGTTCCAGATGGAGTAAACCGATTTCAGTCGTCCCTTGATGGTGCATTTTATCCCGGCATTCTCCATTATGTCCCGCAGAGGAGTGATAAAGTCGTTGATATACTTATTTCGTACCTCTTCGGTCTCCTGGAATTTCTTTGTGATTTCGTTGTAGGCGGTCGGGTTGGTGAACTTCATTGACAAGTCTTCCAGTTCCGACTTTATGGCATATAGACCAAGGCGTTCGGCTAGAGGGGCGTATACGTTGAATGTTTCGCTGGCGATCTTTATCTGCTTGTACTCGGGCATCGAGTCGAGGGTACGCATGTTGTGCAGGCGGTCGGCAAGCTTGATCATGATTACGCGTATGTCTTCCGACATTGTCATAAGCATCTTGCGGAAGTTTTCGATTTGCTTCGATGCGTCCTGGTCGAGAATTGTGGATATCTTGGTGAGCCCTTCGACAATGCTTGCTATCTTCGGGTCGAATATTCGTTCTATGTCCTCTACGGTGTAGTCGGTATCCTCTACAACGTCGTGAAGCAAAGCGCTTGCTATAGAGCGGCGGCCGAGACCGATTTCGGATGCTACGATCTTGGCTACTGCAATTGGGTGGATTATGTAAGGGTCGCCACTTTTGCGACGCATCTTGGAGTGGGCCTCGTTGGCCAGTTCGAAGGCCTTGCGTACGAGGGCAATGTCTTCGGGGGTCTTCAGTCGTTTGGCCGACTTTATGAGGTCGTCGTATAGTAGTTCTATCTGTGCTTGTTCTTCTGCTGTTAGTGCCATGACAAAACAATATTAAACATACAAAGTTACTGCTTTTTCGGTTGCGTTTTTGTCAAAAAACATATTGTTACTAACTTTTGATGT
This sequence comes from uncultured Bacteroidales bacterium, assembly GCA_937899245.1. Classification (GTDB taxonomy): domain Bacteria; phylum Bacteroidota; class Bacteroidia; order Bacteroidales; family ML635J-15; genus Bact-19. The sequence goes on from CALDKB010000053.1 coordinate 86,616, forward strand.
TAAAAAAACGATTTGAATGGCTAAAGCCGTTTGATGGATGACGCCGTTTGAATGGCTAAAGCCGTTTGAAGATTGCCAAGGTATCGCTATAGCGATGGTTTGATGACATGGCTGGCGCCATGGGTACGGGACGGATCTGTCAGATGTTTGATGGTTTTGTTTGTGCTGATGCTTTTCTCTTGCCCTCGCTTGGCGTAGGCTCCAGCCTACGACATTGCAACTACAAGGCTCCGGCCTTGAATAAATGTTCTCTCGCTATTTTCAAGCTCCTGCTTGAAAATCGTCGTTCCGAAGCACCCGCTTCGTTGAATTGATAGTTTTGCTGTGTTTCGTCTCGGAAGGGCTGGGTGGTGTCGGTATTTTTTCAAAAAAAACTTTGGACAAACAATTATTAGCATTACTTTTGCAACCTCAAATAAAAAAAGCGGGGTGTGGTGCAGTTGGCTAGCATTCTTGCATGGGGTGCAAGCGGTCGCGCGTTCAAGTCGCGCCACTCCGACAGGGCGGTTCTGATGGACCGCTTTTTTTATGCTACGGAAGGTGAATGGCTGGCGCCGTTTGACGCTTCGCTGTTTGAAGTCGTTTGTATTGCCGACCTTGGAAAGGTCGAAT
>CALDKB010000054.1 GCA_937899245.1 uncultured Bacteroidales bacterium
ATATGTTGTATGCACCGTTGCCGTAGTCTATGCGCGTGCGGTTACCGTACTTGTCGTACTTTATGTTGCTTACTATGGCGCTGTTTCCCGAGTACATTCCCTTTGCCTTTCCTGCGTTGTCGTATGTGTATGTTATAGTTTCGCCGTCGGGGTAGGTCATAGATTTTGTGCGTCCCCAAGTGTCGTATTCCCACGAGGTCGCCAGGGTCATCAGGCTTCCCGACGGCATTGCAAAGGTACGAATATTTTCCACAACATCGCCCATCTTGTTGTAAGCATAGCTTTGCACGCACACACCGTCCTGCCGTCTGGTGACAAGCCTGTTGCTTAGATTTGAGGCTCTACAATCTTGTGCATTTGTCACGCAAACCAATAGCAAGATAGTTGTAAACACAATATACTTTCCTGTCTATTCATATAAATTATCTAAGCGCAAATACAACTTTTCCTATATCGTTTTCTTCTATAAAATTTTTTATGAAAGAATTTATGTTGTCATAATTTTTAACCTTATTCAAATCATCTTTTTCACAAAATGGCATCAATCCTGTTTCGTGTGCGTACTTTAGCAAAATAAATCCGCCATATTCTTCTCTACTTAATATTTTACTATCCATATTTTCTTTTAAACCTTTCATAAAGACAGAATCTAACCCTTCAGAATAGAAGTATACTCCTTCTTTATCGTAAAATAAAGTCCTATCATAGAATCTTCTATTATAAATCAATTCATCACAAGGATTTCTTGTTTCTACTTCGTAGATAGTATCGTTGTTACTGGTAACAATCAATTTTTCAGAATCTAAAATCCAACAAATATTCTTTCTTTCTTTGCTTATTTTCTTAGGTAAATATTTCTTTAGTCCCCACGTGTCACAAAATGACACGAAATCTGCCAAAGTTTTTGGATAGTCATAATAAGCATTATAATACGCCTCTATTAGCGAACCTTTATAATCATAATCACAAAATTGTTGATCGATAAACACAACCGCATCTGTTTCGTAATTCTCCGTCTTATAATCGCTCCATGCGTAATAATCTTCCAGACTTAACTTCCCATTTTCAGTCTCCACGAGTTTCTCATATTTTATTGGATATTCATATTGTTTATATTCGTTTTTTGTTAAACGCGATTTCCCAATTATATGTTCAAAAAAGACATCATGACCTTTATACCTGCTATGGAAAAATGCTGGACGTTGCCGTTCTGAGTAAAAATATTTCATACTTGCTCCATCTTTCTTTACAATAGAAATATCAGCCCAGTACCCACCTACATTCGTTTTGCCTTTATGTTTGCAACATCCTGTCTGATACTTACCCTCTGTCATGAAATCATAAAAATTTTTAATAGTTCCTGAGCCTTGTTCTAGTATGTCTTTGGCTGCCTTTATGTAATTTGAAATTGCAGATTTATATCCTCTTATATCTATATCTGGATTGTCGGTGGAAAATTTATTGCACATATCTACTTTAATAACGAATTGGGACTTGTCTGGAATACCTATCTCTTTTTTTGTCTCTTTCAGCAGATGTGAAATTATTGACTTATACTGTCTGTTTATTTTCTTTATTTCAATGGCAGAAAAAGTTACCGTATCAGTAATTTCCACTACATTATACCTTGCTTCATTTAACTGTAACTGACAATTAGAAACGATTACTTCATCACCATTGGTTGCATCAACAATAATACTATCATTTAAAAAACCTAAAGCCGATGTCTTTATCTTATAAATGCCATGTTCAATAGTAAAACAATACTCTCCATTAGAATCTGTTAGCATCACATCTGATGATAAGCTATCGTTTTCTATTAAAACTATTATTCCTGACAATGGCTCATTTTTATAAGTAACTGTACCCCTAATTTTACATTTGCCTTGACTAAAGGAATTAAATGCAAGAAAAACAAATAGTAAATAAAAAATATACTTTTTCATGGCTATCTCCTAATTCGTGACTCGCGATATGGGATATCTTTAGTGCAATCTCCATCGTATCTATATATAATATTTCTAGGAACATCATAAACTTCTCTAATATAGTCGTATTGAGATGTCCTTGCAGCTGGAATATCCCCAACCCAATTTCCAGTTTTATAATCTTTGAAAATACTAGGAGATCCTCCAGCACCAGGATGAGAATGAGATCCTCTCCTTATATTTGACCCGAATTGATTTTCAAAACGACGAAGCATTTTTGTAGAACCTGAGTTATTAGGGTTATCATCTGAATTATCTGCACCAACAAATCCCAAGCTATTTCCATGTTGCACTACATCAACAAATGCCCATTCTATATCCGAACTTTGAGCACAAAAATAATAAAAATTTTCAGCTTCATTTACATCTGAAAAACCATAACTCTGATAGGATGATTGAGGTTGATTTTGATTCAAAGTCCCTTTTGTAACATCTATACTTTCTCCTCTGCTATTAAATAATTTGTCTACCTCATTCCCATTAGCATCATAGTGTTTATTGTCATTTAACCAGGTAATCTTTCCTGTCGCCTTATCAATACTCCATTCATCATCCAGCATTCCTAACTCGTCAATTCTTCCAATCGGATTATTCTGGCAATATGAATATGGCGAACTCCACGGCCTTTTGTCGCACATCGGATCTACGCTAAGCCATTGCATCAAGTTGTCGCTGTAGTAGCGAGCGCCAAAGTAGGTGTAGCCGGTTTCGGAGTCCTTTTCCTTGGCGGAGAAGGTGTAGCGCGAGGGGGTGGTGGAGGAGCTGCGGCGCTGGTCGACGAACAGTCCGCCGTAGGGGAGGTAGTGTAGGTGCTGCTGCATGCGGCCAGTCATGTCGGAAACAACCGCCACACTGCCCTGATGGTTGTAGTGGTAGTAGTAGAATTCAGATTGGAGCGCTGGCACCGGCGGAAATATTGGCAACGTAGCGTCGGCGCTCTTTGCAGGAGTTAGTGTCGGGTTCTGCTCGAATGGCGGCCCGTCGTTTCCCTGCCTCCGCGAAACCACTTTCGCCAAGCATGTGCGTGCTGGCACAAAAACGAATAGAGTTAATATGAGTGCTTTTATTTTATTCATTGTCAAAATATTCTGGATGATTATCAATGAATTTTTGAAACTTTTTAGGCATTCTAGTTTGTGGGTCGTCATACCTCATTGATATGCTACTTGCGCCTACCTTACGATATAGATAAACAAGTTTCTTTTGCATGTTGTATTTTTTTATTGTCCTATTAGCAACCTCGTGTTCTGCATTGAAAAAATGACTATTAAGTCTGTTGAATAAACAAGATGATTTAGTTACACGATGCTTTGAGAATGTAAAATTTCCTTTTTCAAATGGAATAGTTAAATACCAATTTTTATAAACCCGAATATTATTATAAAACAAAACTATTGAGTCAATAGAATCATAACATAAACTCTGGTTATATCTGCTGAAGTATATCATATATGATGATACGGTATCACCATGCTTTATATGTAAGAAGACGGATTTGATTTTTGGTCTTATGTATTTAAATTCATATAAAATACTTTTCTTACTACTGTATGATTTTCCATACCTGCTCACGTATGGTCTCATATAATATATATTATTTTTCATTCGCCTGTCTTCGGGGTTGTGCGTTTCATATTGTATTATAGATTTGGAGTTTTGTTCGTTATTGTCTGATAGTTCATAAACCGACTTATAAGTAATACTGTCGTTAGTCTCAATTCCGAACAGAAATATGTCGTAGCCGTTGCCATCTGTATCAACCATTATATTATTATAATAGAAACAACCTGTTGTGTCTAGCGAGTCTGGCAAGTAAATATCGGTCGAACGCGGTTCTGAATTTGTATCTTCGCTACGAATCACAATAAGGTTTGGGGCAGATGCTTCAGAGAATTCTTCAAGTTTGAGCATAAGGTTTATAGGCAAAGTCCTAAAGTCGTTGCCGATGACATTTGCTTTCCATGACTTGCTGAAAATTGTATATGGTGTGCAACTTTCACATAGGAGGATTGTGTCTGTCGAAAGCGATAATTCATTGCCGTTGCCAGTCATTATAAGGTAATTGCGGTCGGTGATATTAACTTGGTTTATAAGATTGTTTTTTTCTAGAGTTCCAACAAACATTGTTAATTCTGCATTTCCGCATTGTGCTGCACTTTGTTTTTGGTCAAGTCCGTATCCGTTGTCGTGGCATAATACTGATATGTCGTTGACATACGGACTGTTTGCTTCGTGTCTCCATATGGTGTCGCCAGAAGAATTTACGAGGTCAATACCGTCTACAATGATGCTGTACTTCATTACAAGCCGGCTGTATATTTTGCAGAAGTCTTCTGCGGATAGGGGCTTGTCATATAGCAAAAATTCGGAGAACTGACCTAAAAAGGATGTGCTGTCGTCGCCCAGAAGCTCAACATTTGGGTTTTGAGGTGTTTCTATCCCTTTCCATCTGTCGGAAAAATGGCTAATGACTGCACAAGGCGGTGTCGTGTCTGAAAGTTTTATGTTACGTCCGCTGCGCTTATGCAGTGTCTGAGTTGTGAGCTTAGCGCTTGTCGCACTATCAAGGGTAATTGTCCAAAGCGAATGCGGAGTGTTTCCTGTTTCTGGCTCATAAACAATAAATACGTTCAGCTCGGCGTCTGATGCAAATTTGCAAGGAAGAGTAATTGGTGAGCCTCCTCTCAAGTAAGAAAGGCATGGGTTGTAGTTCATAATTCCGGAGATGGCACTGTCAAGAACAATACTATCTCCTTGATTGGATATTGATACCAAGTTTACCGTGCTGTCTCCGTTAGATATTGATTGGACCCATATGCTTGGAATAGGTTGCTCGTTTTGGCAATATGCAGCACAGAGACTAGTAATACAAACAATAAGTATGCAAAAAGATAATTTTACGATTCTTAAAATAGACATAAATAAAAATTTAAGTTTTCATGGCGAAATTATGATTAATTTAACATTGTTCAAAATGACATTTGTTGTAAATTATATATGATGTAGTGATTTTTATATAAACTGGTTGTTGTGTGTTTGTTTGTGCACTTTTTGCGTTGGAGCTGTGTGTTGTGGCTCTTTATGGCAACATAGCAAGCAGAATAGATAGGCACTTTATTGTCCTACATATATCAGCCCTGTGCTGTCGGTGTTGCTGCGGTTGCCGGCGCGGTCGACAATGTAGAATTTATACATTATGGTATCGCCAAAAGTGTTTTTGTATTCGTTCAGGTCTTCGATTTTTATGTCGCCGCTTACGGCATGGCGGTCGTTGTCGGAGTATATGCGTTCTACAAAGTAGTTGAGGTCGACAAGCAGGTCCATTTGCGTAAGCACGTTGTTTACCATCTTGTGCTTGGTCATGAATATCGTGTTTTTCCGTGCAACAGTGTCGAAGCCGATATCGCCGTCGCCATCGGTGAACGAAAATGTCAGCGTGCCTTGTTTTACGGGGTTGCCAAGCAGGGTGGTGTCGGCAAAAGTGAAGCTCTTGAATTCTACAGTCGGCTCGTCGGGATAGTCAACTTTTGGCTCGCACGAAACCAGTGCCGTCGCAAATATGATGACCGTTAGCAGATATGCAGATGTTCGTCTCGACATAATGAAATTTTTGCCAAAGATAAGGAAATAGTTTGATGTTGTTTGAAATAGTTTTGTAGTTTTTGTTGTTTGTAGTGTCGCAATGCCCCGCGACATTACAAAATTCAAACGGTATTGCCAAACAAAGAAAAGCGAACCCCGACGGATTCGCTTTTCAGAAATTATTGTTTTTGTGTGCATGTTAGCCGATAAGAGAAGCAATTCTGCTATGCCATTGTTCCATTACGTTCTTTTCGTCTTCTATTGTGAGCTTGTTTTCCGAAGTGAAGAATGTCAGCGTTTTTGTGCCGCGTCCATCTTTAAATATGAGGTCCATCTCAAGTTTGTCGATGTATTCGCCGTTGATGATTTCGGAAGAAGTCTTGTTGGCGCAGTTCTTGATGTCGTTCAGGTCAATAATGTTTGCCTCTTCGCCGCCTTGCTTGTAAACCAGCTTTTTGGATGCATTGTCAATTCCTATTAGCAGACGTTCGCAACAATCGCATTCGCTTAATTGTAGTGAATGGCTGGATGCAAAATCCTTGAATCTACATATTGATTTTTTCTGTTTTCTTTTGCCCGATGTCGCAAGAAATAATACTGGTATTACAACTACTACTGTGATTACGATTCCTAAAATTATGTTTGAGTCCATTTTTATATCTGTTTTTACTGTGTTATTAATTTTTATTTGTACGGTCATTCATGTCCGTACTACAACTTGTTTTGTCCTGCTTGAAAATGCATTTGCCGAAGCTCCTGCTTCAAACACTATTCAACTATTATTCATCCGAATACGGAATTAGTGTTCGCAACCCACGAATTCCGTATCCGGTGATAAAAATTTTCAAAAATTCATTGTGTCGGAATTCCCCAATCCCGGCAAATAGTGGATATGATTTTTACTCGGAAATCAGTAGAAATTGTGGAAAGGGAACGTTAGAAAATGATTTCTAAAGATTGGCTTATTTTCGGTCCCCATGACGAATGTTACGGATTTCACCGCTTCAACGAGCGTTGAAACCTTGTCTATTTGGTGCTTAATGTAGTCTGAGTCAAAACTACAATGCCTGCTATTTTGCTGTTGCTGAGTGTTGTCGATTACTTTCGTGCGGTCGTTCAGGACGAAGTTGTAATCGGAAGATGCGCTTATGAATTTTGCTGAATTTTGTTCTTCGGAAATGAAAAAATTACCGGTTGTGAAGAAAACATACAACGATACGCTTCTTGCAAATATCAGAAGTGTCAGCAGTATGGATAATATTTTCAGCGATTTTACCATTAGCGTTCTAAAGTAAGTGAAAAGTAACAATGCCTGTTACTTTTCACTTGATAGTTGCATTATTTTTTAGTGGCAACCTTGCTTTCTGTGCACTGGTGTTCGGCGCTTTTGTGTTCGCCGCTGCACTGATGTGCTGGAGCCTGAGTCTTTTGCATTTCGTGATGTCCGTTGCAGGAACCGCCATTCTGGTGGTGAGGACAAGCACCGCAACCTGGATTGTAAACCTTTGCCTCGTAACCGATTTCCTTCAGCGAAGCGATAAGCTTGCTGTTGTCGGTGCGGTCGTTGCGGAATTTTACATAAACAGCATTCTTGGTGTAGTCTGCCTGAACATCAACAACGCCCTTTGTGTATGCAAGTTGCTTCTTTACTTTTTCTGCACAGTTTGCGCAATGCATTTCGGTTGTTAAAATTACTTCTGAAATCTTTGGGTCAGCTTCCTTTTTTGCTGCTGCCACTTTTTGGTCTTGTGCGAAAATGTTGCCGATTCCAAACAACATAACCAATACTAAAATCAAAACGTTCTTTTTCATTGTTTCGCTTGTTTAATTTTTGCAAATATAAAATTGTTTTTAATAAACTATATGTTGTTTAACATTTTTTTTAGAAGAAAAATTCCACACCAAATCCACAGCTAAATAATGACCGCAGTGATATTTCATATTCTGTGATATTTTTAGGCAATGTGCGTATAAAATTTTTAAATTCATTAGATTCTGTGTCAGTGTTTCCAGAATATGATACGCCATAACGGTATTCAGCACTAGCATGTACATATGACATATCAAACACTGCCGATGAGTATTGTGCATTGAAGTTGAGTGCGCAATACGATTTTAGCATAACAGACAGTCGAAGTCCAGCATGAAGCGACATATTGCCGTGTGTGCCAGTCTGAAATCTTGACCCATTTGCGAGACCGCCACGCTTAAAATCAATATCATACATATTGCAAATGCCGTTGCTCTCTAGTGTTCTCAAACCAGTTTTGCCTTCTGTGTTTTTGTTCAAATTAATGTCTGCCGAAACTCCCATCCACGGTTCAATATACAATTTGTCGCAGAGTTTTACACGATAACTAGCTGTTAATGGAATCTGTATGCTGTACATGTCGACAAGTGTATGCTGTCCAATATGATTCGGACTTATCCAAACTGTACTTTGAAGATTATAGAACGATACTCCAATTCCTAATTTTAATTTTTCGTCAATTAGATAAGAAAAACTTATATTGCCGTTTGGTACAACGTCCATTACTTTTTTGAAGTATAGTTGTTCTTCATCACTATCTATCAGGCGGGTGTATGATTCGTTGATTGCAGGATTGCACAATTGCCATCCAATATTGGCAGAAACGCTGAATTTTTGAGCAAAAACAAATGTCGGTACTAAAATCAATAATATAATGAATAACTTTTTCATATATTCGAAATTTAATTGTTTAAAAATATTACTTGCATTTTTCATTATGTAAAATAGGTCATTGTAAAATAGAAGAATCGTTACTGAACTTTAGTTCGTCCAATTTAGAGAACATTTCTACAACATTCTCATCTTTCATTACATTTTTTTTACATGAGCTGAAACTCATAACACAAACTATGACTAATGTCATATACACAAAAACTCTTTTCATGACAATTAAATTTTATGATTACTTCGCAATGTTAAAAAAGTATGGTATATTGAGCATAGATAACATGTCTTTAACTTTATTTTAATTTTTGGTAGTTAAAAAATTTAATCTCTGTCAATTGCAAATCTTATACCTAAATAGAATTTCCGTCCGTCGATTGGCCCCCAGATGAGCGACGAGTCGAAGTAGTTGCCAAAGGGGTCGCCAGCAGCAATAATCGGGTCTTTCTGCGTGAAGTTGAAGATGTTCTCAACGCCGGCATAGATGCTCCATTTCTTGAAGAACTTGGTAATCTGTGCGTTGAAGATGTTGTATGCCTTGAATTTTTCGTCTCTGCGATATTCCTCGGGATTTGTGGCTGTTGACGGAATTCTGCCCGGTCCGTTGAACTGAGCTGTGAAGTCGAACTGCCATTTTTCGAGCTTTGTGCGGTACGATGTTGTAAGCAGGCCTTTGAAGCGGCTCATCAATGGCGACTCCACGAGATTGCCGTCGATGGTCTGGCGAACGTCGTTGTAGCGGAATGCGCCTGTGATGTCCCAGCCCTTGAGTACTTCGCACGAGGCTTCAATCTGGTATGTGTTTGAGAATGATTTGCCTTCTAGGTTGTAGAATTCAACGATTCCCGGAGTTTCGAAGTCGGCTACAATCTGCTTCACGAAGTCGGTGCGGTAATATTCGGCCGTGATGTTCAGCAGACGATCGCTGATTGGAATGCTTGCCGAGAATGTAGCTCCGTAGTTCCACGCTTCCTCAAGGTCGAGGTTGTCGAAGATTATCATTCTTCGCGACGATGCCAGCAAAAACGAATTTTCGCCCAAGACATTTGCTTTGCGGAATGCGCGTCCTGCCGATGCTCTCAACGTTAGGTATTCGTTGATGCTATATTTGAGGTTCAGTCGTGGGGTGACGAGAAATCCGTACTGGTTGTGGTAGTCGCCACGCAACCCGGCAATCATATTGAAACTGCCGAAATGTCCGGTATATTGGAAAAATGCTCCAGGAACGGCTTCAACATCGTTCATTGTGCTGTCGTTGAGCAGCTGGTGCAGATTTTCGTATTTCATACTTATGCCTGCTGTGTACTGGTGCTTTTCGTCTGTGTCGAATGCCGATTTCCACAAGAGGTTGCCGTACAAACTGTTCTGGCTTGCGTCGAAGTCGTTGTGCCCGTAGTACGAATCCTGATGGTGTGTTACGAAGTTCACAATCATAGCTATGCTCTGGTAGTCCTTTTCGGGGAAAACATACCCGCATTTTACGAATGCTTCGCCGCGTTGCGAGTGAATCTTTATCTTGTAAAGTTCGCTCTGCGTTGTGTCGTAGGTAGGGTGGCTTTCGCTAATCTGCCCGTTGAGGCGAGTTTCGTCGATGTACTTGATTCCGGCGCGCAATGTCAGGTTTTTGCCAAAATAGTCCCAGCGGTTGAAGAGGTTGTATTGCGTTGTGCTTGGCGAGTCGTAGAAATTGTCGTCGTTGCGGTCCATGCTGATGAAACGGTGCTGGGCGTGTGCGAAAACCTGCGTGCTCAGTTTTTCAGTAACCTTTATCGGCGCGTCGATGTTCAGTTCGGCATTGCCGTGTGAACTTCCCATTACGTTGAGCGAAAGCTTGTCTGAACTTCGCGGTTTCTTGTACTCGATGTTGATCTGTCCTGTTACGGCATCGTAGCCGTTAATTACAGTCGACGTACCCTTTGAAATTTGCATCGATGTCATCCATGGGCCAGGAATGAATCCAAGTGCATACGGCTGCGAGAGTCCGTAGAGGTTTGGAATGTTTTCGGTAAGGAACTGGACGTATTTGCCTGCAAGTCCGAGAAGTTTTATTTGCTTCGATCCTGTTGCAGCGTCGCTGCTGCCTGCATCTACCGAGGCGTTGGTCTCGAAGCTTTCGGAAAGGTTGCAGCAGGCGGCCTTGCAGAGTTCCTGTCCGGAAATGTCCTGTACGTTGCCGATCTCCATGCGCGAATATCGCGAACTGGCGCTTCGCTCGTTTATGGTGACTTCGTCGAGCATTTCGCCCGAAGAAAGTATCACTTCTATCGACTTGCGCTTTTCGGAAATGGTAATAGTGTCGCTTTTGTAGCCCACAAAGCTGACTATAAGCTTGTCTGTTGAATCTATTTTGTCAATCCTGAAATTTCCGCTAATGTCGGAAATCGTACCTGTGGTTGAGTTCTCCCAATATATGTTGGCGCCTAATAACGTCTGTTTTTCACCGTCGATAATCTCGTAGACGGTGCCGCTAATTTGGGCTTTCAGCCCTGTAGAAATAGCAACAATTGCTATTGCCAAAAATATCTTTTTCATCGTTTTGCTTTTTAACATCCCGCCTTGAGTGATGTTGAAGCGAAGGCTCGGTTCCCTATGTGTTTTTGTGTCGTGGCTTCGTCTGTCGCTTGTCCGGCGGTAAATATTGTTTGCTGTTTGTCGTATCATACAACGATGCTTTGCATCATGAAAATGATTTGACAGAATTTCTTTAAAATCTCATTATATGAGATTTTAATCATAACCTGAAGCAGGAGAGCGACGGGCTTAGCGTGCCATCGTGAAGTGTTTTCGCTTTGGGCGGGGCCTTGTTGATTGCAGTGTATTTACTGCAGGAGTAGTATTCTGATGTTGCAAATATTGTGCTTGCCACGAAAAGTTGTTGCGTGATTTGTGCCATAGGCAAAGGATTGCTGTTTTCACCGTAGAACAAATGCTTAAGCGAAAAAAACGTAACGTGGGTGTGGTCGAGGTGATTTATGCAGTCGCAATCTTTTTTGCAGCCGTGATGGTGGCACTCGTCGTGATGGCCGTGGGAATGTTCCATGCACTTGTGGTTGTGTGAAATTTCACCGAACTCAAAAAGGCTTATTTCCTTGTGCTCTTCGTGGCAATGCTGGCAGAAGTAGTACTCGTACACGAATCCGTTTGATGTCAGAAAGACCATCAGGGCGGTGGAAAGTGCCAATATGCTGTTTATAAATTTCATACACTGCAAAGTTAGCCTATTTATCAATAGCTGTAATCTTTTTTTGAATAATTTAACAGAATCGATGTCGTGGTTGTTCGCTTGGCTTAATCAAAATATTTGATTTCGTTTGTTGAGTAAAAAATAATATATTTGCAAATTTGTTTTCTGTCCAAAATGTTGGATGGATAAGAACGGATAAATGTAATATATTGAAAAAGAAGATTATAGGACAAAATTTGCTGATTGTGGCGATGCTTATGCTGGCATCGGCATTAGTTTCTTTGTACTATAATGTTAAGTATGACGAGAGTGATTTCTTGTCCTTGTTATGGCCGTCGCTATTGACATTTGCTGTAGGTGGCATGCTGTATTATATGGGACGCAGGGCGAAGAAGAAGCTTCACAAGGAGGACAATTTCCTGATTGTTACGTTGACCTGGATGTTGCTGACCGTTTTGGGAATGCTGCCATATTTGTTTGAGGGCACTTTCGACAATATATCGGATGCTTTTTTCGAGACGATGTCTGGTTTCACGACAACTGGAGCCACAGTAATGAACAATATCGATTCGCAGCCGCATGGAATCTTGCTGTGGCGAAGCATAACTCAGTGGCTGGGCGGTTTGGGAGTCGTAGTGCTTACAATGGCATTCTTCTCTCAGAATAACAAGACTTACGAAACCCAGTTGTTTTCTGCCGAATCGCCTGGCTTCGAGGTCGATAAACTCGGATCGCGTATCCGTAATACGGCGCAGAAGCTTTGGGTTATCTATATTGTGCTGACAATATTGTGTTTTACTGCATACTATCTTGGTCCGATGAATTTCTTCGATGCCGTTTGCCATTCGATGACAACGGTTGCAACTGGCGGTTTCAGTACGCATCAGGCTAGTATAGCGTTCTGGGATTCCACTTACATCGAATACATTTGTATTCTGTTCATGTTCATGTGCGGCATGAACTTGGCCTTGTATTATTTCCTTATCGTTGGTCGTTTCAAAAGTTTCTGGCGCAATGAGGAACGTCGTTGGTATACCGCTATAATCTTGATTATGACCGGCTTGTTTATGCTGCTGTTCTATTCGCTCGAATACACGTCCACATTGTCGGCCGAGCAATTGGCTTCGTTCCCTGACGGCTTTGAGAAGACATTCCGAACAGCATTGTTCAATGTGGTCTCGATAATGACCTCGAGCGGATTCCAGGGGTCGTGCTATAATTATGTGGCATGGGGCGCCGCATTTGTTATTCCTACGGTAATCCTTATGGCCATTGGAGGATGTACGGGCTCTACCAGTGGTGGAATAAAGGTGTCGCGAATAGCAATCTGCATAAAGAATTTAATGGCCGACCTTAAGCGCCAGTTGCATCCGCAGGGCGTTATTCCGGTTAGGTTCTCTAAACGTACGATTGACGATGCTATGGTGATGAGAGTTTCGGCATTCTTGGTTATGTATCTTGTTATTGTCGTTGTAGGCACGCTGCTGCTTACCTGTATGGGAATTGATTTTTCAAGTTCGCTTGTTTCTACAATATCAGCTTTAAGCAATATAGGACCGGCATACGGCGTTACGGGTCCGGCGACTACTTTTGCCGCTATTCCAGCCGCAGCCAAGTGGATATTGTCTATTATAATGCTGGTGGGCAGGCTGGAAATATTTACGGTACTATTATTGTTTACCAAGGAGTATAGGTCGGTAAGGTAGTTTTGGCGTCGGATGATCTTGTAATGCAAGGAAATAAAATGATTTGAAACTGTTAAATTGAGTATATATGAAGAATGTAATTTTAATTTTGAGTTGTGTGTTGTCGTTTTCTGCTGTTGCATTTGCCGACAAGCCATCGACAATTGATGCGCTTCCTAAAACAGCGCAGGAGTTTTTGAATACTTATTTTGCAAAGGATAAGGTTGCTTCCGTAATGCTTGACGAAAGCGATGGCGAGTTCAAGGTTCGTTTGGAAAGCGGTGCGAAAATCGAATTCAACAAGGTCGGTTCGTGGAAGGAAATCGAAGGTTTGACTTCTTTGCCAAAAGGCCTTGTTAGCAGCAATATTTACGATTATGTTTCACATAATTTCAAGAAGTCGAAGGTCGTAAAGATTGAGCGCGACAAGAATGGTTTCGAAATCGAATTGTCGGATGGTCGTGAGCTCGAATTTGATTTGAATGGAAATTTCGTAAAGCTGGACGACTAGTAGGAATTATAGGAAATAAAAAAATGGGGAGAACACATTCTCACCATTTTTTTTGGCAATCTTTATCTGCCGATAATGAATTTGCCGACTGCCTTTTTTGTGTCACCAGTTATCCTGATGATATAGTTTCCGGCCGGCAAGTCAGAAATGTCAATCAGTTCTTCCTTGCTTGTGCTGGTAGTTTTTACAATACGACCTTGCATGTCGGTGATTTCTACGCTACCTTCGGCGTCGATTGAAATGAAATCGCTTGCTGGATTAGGGTAAATGTATGCATCTGCAGCATTATAATCTTCAATTCCTGCGTAATCCTTGTATGAATACAGGTAGTCGCAAACATATTGCAAGACATGTTCGTCGTCTACTGTGTACCAATGTTCTATTGTGTATAAGTTTGTGTTGTTGAATGTCTTCGGGCGTTCTGTTTCCGGCGAGTATGGCATGACGGCGTTTGCGATAAGTCTGTCGTCGTATTCGAAGAGCGACCTTTCGACAATATTGTTGCTGTTGTCGGTAACTCTGTATTCTGTGCAATTCCCGTTTGCATCGTAGAAGTAGTTCTGCTTGCTGTCGTTGTACCAGAAACCGTCTTCGTAATATTTCAGGTACACTTCATTGACGAATCCGGTTGTGTTATCGTATGAATATTCGTATTTTTCCGAGGGTTCCATGCCGTAGCCCCAAAGGTCGAAGTTGTAGGTTTCGCTTTTTAGTTTGCCATTTTCGTATTCGTATTCGACGTTTCCAAAAATTCTTCCTCCCATTGTCAGCTCGCTGAGAACTATTTGACCTTCACTGTTGTACGAGTATTCGTAAATGCCGCCAACTTCCCAGTCTGTAGCGCTGTTATAGTTCGTCCTGCTTGCCAGAAGTCCTTGCGCATTGTAGGTGTATTCTATGTAGTTCACTTTTTTCCAGTGGCTGTTGTCGAGCCATTGCCAGCCATCGATTCTAACCAGTTGTCCGAGCTCGTTGTAACTTATCGAGTCGAAGTATGACATGCTTTGCGAAATCGAGTCAAATATTGCTATAACCTTGTTGTCGCTGTTGTAGTCGTATGTGTGGAATTCGTATTCGTCGTCTGTCTTCACGCCAATCAGGACATGGGTGTAGTTGCCGGAACGTCCAAGAAGCATTTGTTCGTTTTTGCTTAAGTTGAGGGCCGTTTCAAACCCTTTGGTTCTCATTTTGTGTGGATTCCCAGCAATTGCAAGGCTGGCTGCTATGCAAAAGATAAATGCAAGTGTGATTCTTTTCATTTGTTGTGCGTTTGTACTATGAGGCACAAATTTATAAAAGGTTTTGTGTTTGACAATTTTTAGTAGCTAATAATTGCAGTCGAATCGGCAAAATCTTATTACCTTTGTGATAAAAATAATAAGCAATGAGAATCATATTTACCGTATTGATGATGTCGCTGGCGCTATTTGCGTTCGGACAGGAATATTACCAGAGTGAGGATTTTATAGGTGGAAATTGCACGAGCATAATGGTTGGCAAGAAAGCCAGCGCTGATGGTTCTGTGATTACATCTCACACTTGCGACGGTCGTTACCGTACATGGATGTCGATTGAACCGGCTGCAAATTATAAGTCGGGAGCAATGCATCAGGTTTACAAGGGTACAATGCACACGATGGGCAAAACAGATACCGTCGGCTTGCGGCTGGCTGGTGAAATTCCACAGGCAGCACATACTTATGCCTATCTGAATACCGCTTATCCATGTATGAACGAAAAACAGCTTGCAATGGGCGAAACTACTTTTTCGGGTCCGGATACCTTGGTCAACAATAACGGAATGTTTCAGATTGAAGAGTTGGAACGCGTTGCGCTTATGCGCTGCACAACGGCACGCGAAGCTATAAAGCTAATCGGTGAGCTGATTGCAGAATACGGCTACGGTGATGGTGGCGAGTGCATTACCATTGCCGACAAGAACGAGGTTTGGCAAATGGAAATTCTTGGCGAAGGTCCCGATAAAATTGGAGGCGTTTGGGCTGCAAAGCGTATTCCCGACGATCATGTTGGAGTGTCGGCAAATATTCCAAGAATAGGGCAGATGGAGCGCAATAACCCCGATTATTTTATGGCTTCCGACAACGTTGAGGAGGTTGCAAAAAAGTACGGACTTTGGGATGGAACGGAGCCTTTTGTATTTTGGAAGGCATTCAATTCGTCGTATGGCGCTGGAAAGAACTTTAAGGAACGAGAGTTCTTCATTCTCAGCAGCTTGGCACCGTCGCTTAACTTGAGCATGGATATGCCGGAATTGCCATTTTCGGTAAAGCCAGATGAAAATGTCGATGTCCGCAAGGTGATTGAACTTTTCCGCAGTACATACGAAGGCACCGATCTCGACATGACCAGGAATGTTAAGTTGACAAAGGTTAAGCATCTTGACGATGGAACTATGGTTGACGATACGATTGTTAGTCCGGTTGCAAATCCTTGGTTGACGACAAATATGCGTAACACTTTGAATTTCATTGCTCCCGAAACCGTAACATTCCAGCGCACAGTGGCTGTGGCATGGTGCTCGTATTCGCACATTATTCAGTTGCGCAGCTGGTTGCCCGATGAGGTTGGTGGTGTTTGCTGGATGTCGGTGGATAATCCTGCCGAAAGCCCGCGTATTCCTATTTTCTGCGGAAATACGACTTTGCCAAAGGCATACGACATTTGCGGACAGAAGCAGTATGATGAAAATTCTATTTTGTGGTCGTACCGCAAGGCAAACAAGCTTGCAACTGTAGCATGGCAATCGTCTAAAAATCTTATTAATGGCACAGTCGCAAAATATGAAAATGAAGCTTTTTCTAGACTTAAAGATTTGGAAAACAAAGTAGTAGCCAATGGTAATGCCAAAAAATCTGCAAAGATTCTCAATGATTATACTGCTGATTTCGTTTCACGCACCCAAGAAGGGTGGAAGGTTATGGAGCAGAGATTGTGGCTGATGTTTGGAATGGGATTTTGATGTTATGTTTGAAGATTTGATAATTTGAAGAATAAAAACTTATACACAACAGTCTTATGCGAATTGATATTATAACCGTTTTACCCGAAATCCTTGATGGACCGCTGAATAATTCTATAATCAAGCGTGCAACCGACAAGGGCATTGCCGAGGTTCATATACATGATTTGCGCGAATACGGTCTTGGAAAGCACCGTCAAGTTGACGACTATGCCTTTGGCGGCGAGGCTGGAATGGTAATGATGATTGAGCCGATATTCAATTGCATCAACGATTTGAAAAAAGAACGCGACTACGATTTGGTAATCTATACTTCGCCCGACGGTAAGCCGTGGAAACAGAAGGAGGCAAATCGCCTGAGTATGATGAATAACATAATAATCCTCTGCGGACACTACAAAGGCATCGACTACCGCATTCGTGAACATCTGATCGATGAGGAGTTTAGCATTGGCGATTTTGTGCTTACCGGTGGCGAACTTGCTGCTGCAATGATGGCCGACAGTATTATCCGTGTAATTCCGGGTGCCATCGGCGACGAGCAGTCGGCTTTGTCCGATTCTTTCCAGGATGGACTTCTCGCACCGCCGGTTTATACGCGTCCTGCCGATTTCAACGGTTGGAAAGTGCCAGATATTCTGCTCTCCGGAAACTTTGCCAAGATAGACGAGTGGAAGGAAAATCTTGCATTCGAGCGCACAAAGGAATTGAGACCCGACTTGCTGGAGGAAGACTAAGCTTCGCCGTTCGATGTAGTTTGAATGGCTGGCGCCGTTTGAAGTTGTTTGACGCTTCGCGGTTTGAAGTCGTTTGTATTGCCGACCTTGGAAAGGTCGAATATCTATAGCCAAATGTTTGGCGTTTTTCCCCGACCTCGGAGGGGTCGTATAATGTGTCTGCCTATTTTTTTTGTGTAAAATAATAATTGTAAGTTACTGATAATTAGTGGATTGTGTTATGTTTGGGTTTGTAATATATTGATTTACAGGTTGTTATATGCCTTTTGTTTATACCATCCTTATACCAACCTTATACCATGCTTATCCTTGCATTACCCATCATAGAACCATTTCCCTCTGCTATTTTCAAGCTCCCTCTTGAAAATCGTCGTCCCGAAGCTCCCGCTTCGTAAATCTTCAAACAACCTCAATGCCGCAGCAAGCCGAGTGCAATGAGCTTGCTCAAATTGCCGAGGCGAAGCTAGGCATCACGAGCTATAGCTCGTAAACTATTTCAAACTACATGGAACGCTCTCGCTTCGAATTTCTACGACCTTGGAAAGGTCGAATATCTATAGCCAAATGTTTGGCGTTTTTCCCGACCTCGGAGGGGTCGTATAATGTGTCTGCCTATTTTTTTTTTGTGCAAAATAATAATTATAAGTTGCTGATAATTAGTGGTTTGTGTTGTGTTTGAGTTTGTAATATATTGATTTACAGGTTGTTATATGCCTTTTGCTTATACCATCCTTATACCAACCTTATACCATGCTTATCCTTGCATTACCCATCATAGAACCATTTCCCTCTGCTATTTTCAAGCTCCCTCTTGAAAATCGTCCTTCCGAAGCTCCCGCTTGCTAATTTTTCATTGTTAATTGTTTTATACCATCTCCAATACAAACTCGGTACAAAGACGCTACAAATTCGCTACAAAGTCGGTTATGGCTTATCATTGGCAGTTCACGAAACGAAGTGAGTAATCTCCTTCTTTATTCCGTCTTCGATGGGGAGATTACTTTGATTCACTAGATCCCCCAGAGTTCTCGGCGAAGCCGTAGGAGGCATTCTACGTATTTCTTCACGTCACCGCCACTTCGACTAACTCCCTTCGACTGACGCTCAGGGAACACAGGGAACGTATATTCGTGGCAGAACTTGCAGACAGGATTCCTGGCGAACGGGTCAGCCGGTCAGCTGGTCAGCGGCTTAGCGTATCCTGTCTCCACAGAATTCCCTACGTCCACATTTTTCGCAGTGCGCACCCATCCAAACGGTGTCAAACTGCTGGATTGCTGATTCTAGAATTTCGGGGTCGTTGGTATAGATGCCGGCTTCAAAGTTTCGCTTTTGTGGACTTTTCATGCCAATGCCGGCTCCTGTAAGGTTTGCTGAACCAACATACACGCTTTCCATGTCGAAAATTAGCATCTTGAAATGCACGCGTGGACATAATACACGTTCCAAATTGGTGCATAGAATAGGATAGTGGTCGAAATCGCTGCGGAAGTTTTCTCCTGGCTCCTTGGCATGAATTAGGCGTATTTCAACCCCCTTTTTCAAAAGCGAGGCAAGAACACCAAGCATTGGTATGGCGTTGCCGCCTTGCTGTATGTACAAATCCTTTATGTCGGCAGTTCCTATCCATAGAGTTCGCTTGACTGATGCCAGTTTCGAAAGCACCTCGCTGTAGTGCTGTGCGTCGGCTATGTATTTCAGGAATGGCGACATGACCTATTTGCGGTTTAGGATTATCAATGCACCAATGACACCCGGCACCCAGCCGCATAGTGTCAGCAGAAAAACTATCAGTACCGAGCCACAGCCGTAGCCAATTACCGACAAAGGTGGAAATATAATTGCTAGTAATACGCGAAGAAACGACATGGTGCTATTCGATTATAAATTTGATTGTCGATTTTCCGATTCTTGCAAAGTATATTCCTGCCGAAACTGACTGTAGTGATATTTCGGTTGTTTCGCCGGCGACTTCCTTGTCGAGAATGATTCTGCCGCTAATGTCCGTAATTGTCAATTCTTTGCCAATGGCAGCCGCTGAAACGTTGATTGTGAAGTTGCCGTTGTTCGGTGTAGGGTAGAGTTTGATCTGCTCTACATCGTTTGTGGCGGCAAATACGCTTTCACCGGAGCTTACGGAGTATTGTGTGATTTCGGATATGTTTTGCGCAGAATCAATGGCTACGGAGACAATCTTTGCAAAATCCTCGTTTGCTTCTGCTGTCGTGTTTGTAATGTCGCCGTTTTCACCTACGGTGATGGTTGCTGTGTTGCCGCGAGAACGGTAAACTCTGAAACTGTCGAAATTGGCTGTTGCTCCGCCATTGCGCAAAGCCACGATGTTGCCTTCGGTGTAGAAGTTGGCATCGGTGTATGTCCCGAAGTACTTGTTGTTGAAGTAAATGGAACTCTTGCCGTTTGTACGGTCGTAGATAAGTTTTACGTTGTGCCAGTTGGTTACGTCAAGAGGCAAGTCGATGCACAGATTTTGCGAATATTCGTCGTTTTCAACGCGGTAGAATTCAACACGCGACGAACTTGTGGATAGTCGGAAATAAATGAAGTAGCCGTTGCCGTGGTTTTCGGTTTCGCCATTTGTGCTCATGTAGTGTAAACCAATACGCTGGTTGCTTGCTTCGGGCGACATCTTGAAGTTGAATTCGTACATGTATTTGTCCGATATGTTTTGTGCTACGGATGTGTAAAGGTTTGACGTGCCGGTCTCTGTCTGTTGCAAATGGCCGTCGGTTATGCTCCATGTGCCGGCAACTGCTGTCCAGTTGTCGCCGATTTCGTTGTCGAAATCGTTGTTGGCAAAGCCGTTTGCATTTGTTGCAACCCAGTTTTCGCCATCAAACGACTTGACATTGTAAAAACGCTCTGCAACATAGTTGTTGTCGGTGTCGTTGAATGTAGCTTCAAAGTCGTTGCCGTTCCATACGTCGGCCGAAATAGAAGCCTCAGGTGCTGTAACATCAATTTTAAGTTCCTTTTCGTAGTATTCCGACCACATGTCGTTGTTGCCCAGAAGTATTGTCCTGATTTTTGCGGCATAGTTCCCGTTTTCGCTTTCGTGGCGGATATCCCCGTTTGCGCTTATGCTTACGGCTACATCTTCGCCAACATTTCGTGAACGGCATACGTAGATGTCCTTGTATTCTGTCTGGCAGCCGGCCGAACGCAATGAGAAACAGTCGCCTGTTGTGAACGGATTGTTGTCGTTGAGCGAAACTGCAAGAATGTCATCAACGTAGCATTTTATTTTGCCGGTGATGGTGTTGAATGTGATTTTTATGTCGTACCATTGTCCTGCATTTATTGTGTACGATAGCGATACGTATGTTCCACCGTTTTCGCTATACGATCCGTTTACATATTTGTAAAGCTGGGCGGTATTGTAGTCGGGGCGTATGAACATCATATATCCGTTCTGCCTTTCTCCATTGTCGGTAAAGAAATAAAATCCTGCACGACGGTTGCTTCCTTCGCCCGTAATCTTCATTTTTGCGTGATATAAGTATGTGTAGCCGCTTTGCTGGTGCAGATTGCAGTACAAGTTGGTTCCGGTAAGACTTTCGTCGCTTTGGATTACCGAGCCGGAGTTGTTTGTCCATGTTCCGTTGCTGGCAGTCCAGTTGCCAGGTATCGTGGCGCCGCTGAATGTTTCGTACATGGTTCCACGTGAAGTGTTTGCGCTCCAGAGCTCTTCGTTATTGTCGATAACTTGGTAGAAAGCCGTGTTTGTTGTTGTACGATCGTTGAATGATACGTTGAAGTTGCTGTTTTGCCATTCGTCGGCAATTATTTCGGTTGTTGGCGGAACTGTGTCTTCTTCAGGAATGATTATGTTCCAGCCGCAGTCGTTCATCTTTCTTGCAACTTGAGTGCGGAAATTCGGAAGCATGGCGTATAGTGTTTCGCCGGGGCAGGTTGTTCCAAGCGAGCCGCTTGCTGTCTGGTTTACATCGCGATGTCCGGAGATGCGGAACCTGCTGAATGTAAATGCTCCAGCCTGGTTGGTAATGTCGGCAGATGAAGTCGGGTCAAATTCATGATAATCGTACCACCAAGCCAGCATATCCCAGCATTTTTCAAGCTGTACAGTGGTCGGGGCTGTCGCCAATGTGTCGGAATGTCCGATGAAGTTCAAGCCGATTGACTTGGAGTTGCAGTTTCCTGCGTGGGCTCCTTTCACGTCGGTAGTGGGTAGATTGGGATTGTGGCGTCCCTGGAACATATTGCCGTTCTTGTCGAAAAGATAGTTGTAGCCGATGTCGCTCCATCCGTTGCTGTTGACGTGGTAGTTCCAGTATGAACGTACAACTGCTGCTCCGTCGGTATACGAATACGGGCTTGCTCCGTGGTGGATAATTGTGTGCGTGCAGTTTATGTTTACAACTTCGTATGTTGGATTTAGGCATTCCGAATAGCTGCCGCACCACGAAGAACGGGGAACGTATTCTGGAAATTCAAGGCAGTCGCCGTCGCGGGTTGCGTTAACCGATGTGGTTTGGTTGGCAATATTTTCGTTTTCCGACATAATGTCCTGGAAAACTAGCTCAATTTTTGTCAAGTCAACATTTGCAGGCGGGTATATGATGAATTCCAGTGAGTCGTGTGGATTAAAGTCGAAACCGAAAAGAATGTCGGTGAAGAAAACGTTTGGCTCAATGTCTTCTGGTCTGAAATATCCATGGTCATCCTGCCAGCTCGTCCATTTTTCTCCTTGTGACGTGCGATAGTAAACTAGAAAGTGCCCTTCTGAAGCATTGCGGTCCGAGGCATCCCAGCCGATGGCAAACGAGGTGAACGGGATTGGGGCTTTCAGCTTGAAGCAGTAGCCGCCGTCGTCATTTGCTGTTATTTGTTCGTCGAGCTGTATTCGGGTAAGTGTCGTGCCGTTTTCAACATGTGTCTTTAGTGTTTTGTAGCTAAGTTGTGCAAAACTTCCAAAAGGTATTGCAAATAAGCATGCAATGAGTAATATTTTTTTCATAAGGCTAATCTCTTAATATCGCAAATATAGCAAATCTTTCGAAATGTCAATTATTTCTTCTTGTCGGCTTTCTTTTCCTTTTTTTCAAAGTATTTGTCAACGTGCTTGTCGAATCTTTCCTGAGCTTTTTCAATGCTTTCGTCATCGAATTTTATCTGGCCTATCAGGTTCATGAGCTTTCCGATGTTTCCTGCCCGTTTGTTTACATATCCCGAGGGCTTTCCTGCATTGAATTTGCGTGGGTTCGGGAATGTCGCTACAATTAGAGCTGCCTGATGTTTCGTAAGTTTGTTGGCGCTCTTGTGGAAATATTCTTGCGAGGCGGCTTCGGCACCATAGATTCCGTGTCCCATTTCAATGACGTTGAGATACACTTCCATGATGCGTTCCTTGCTCCAGAAGACTTCTATCAGTGCTGTGAAGTAAACTTCGAGACCTTTGCGTATCCACGAGCGGTTCTGCCATAAAAATACGTTTTTGGCTGTCTGCTGCGAAATCGTGCTTGCTCCAAACTTGTGGTAGCCAAGTTCTGCATTCCGCTGGCGCGCCATGTCAATGGCTACTCGGTCGAAGCCATGGTGTGCAATAAAGAAGTTGTCTTCGCTTGCAACTGCGGCCTGCACAAGGTATGGAGATATTTCGTCAAGATCTTTCCATTCCTTTTTTATTGGCTCGTCCTCAAAAAGGCTTCGCGATATCATCGTCATTGTTATCGGCGGGTTTACCCATCGGTATAGAACTGTCGTAAAAATGCTCACTCCAAAAAATATTAGCATTGCTATTAGCAATACCTTTAATATGCGGCGAAAAACAGATTTCTTGCCTTTCTTTTTAGTCTTTTTCTCCTTGCTCTTCGGTTTGGAATTCTTTGCTGTCATGTCTGCACGAATCTTTTAATGTGGAATCTTTTACTGTGATAATAATATGCGAAAATGCAAAAATTATTGCAAAGCTGATTAATAAAATATGTCTTAATGTTATTCCGCTGATAATGAATATGAAAGAAGGGATAACTGCAAGTGTTATGCTTTTCCGGAAGTCCTGCCTGTGGAAAAATAGTATCCATAATAGCAGATATGCAGTAGTCAGTACTATGTTGGAGACAGCATATACGATGAAGGAATTTATGGAATAAAATCCAAATTCTGCTAATCCGATGTTGAAGGCCATTAGAAACATTGAACCGTATCTGCCTGTTTGCTCAACGATGTACATTGGTTTGCAGCAATGGCATTGTCGTGAGCTGTTGCGGAATTTTATTGCATATATCACATTTGGTATTAGCATGGCAACGACAATGCAGGTTCCACAGATGTTAATCCAACTGTTCGTTAATGTTTCGGCCAGTTCGTTCATCCTACGGTTATGTTAAAATCCGTTAGGCGACAAATATAAGGATGGCAGGCAGAGCAGGAAGCCTAATGCGACCAGAACAAGCATGAATTTCCAGATAAACTTGAACCATTTGTCGTAAGGGATTTTTGCCATCCCCAATGCGCCGATCAGAACTCCTGACGTTGGTGTTATCATATTTGTGAATCCGTCGCCAAACTGGAAGGCGAGGACCGTCGTTTGCCGTGAAATCTCGACTAGGTCCGAAAATGGAGCCATAATTGGCATTGTAAGTGCGGCTTTCGCCGAACCAGACGGGATGATAATGTTAAGGAATGTCTGGATTCCGTACATTATTCCGAGAGATGCCTCTTTGCTCGAATCTTGCATTCCGCCTGCTAGTTCGTTCATTATGGTGTCGATGATATTACCGTTTGTAAGTATTGCAATTATTCCGCCTGCAAGACCCACAACAAAAGCCGCGGAAAAGATGTCCTTTGCTCCGTCGAGGAACATTTTCACTATGTCGTTGGCCGATTTGTTCATGGCTATGCCGGCTGCAATTCCCATGGCAAGGAAAAGCCCTCCGATTTCTTCAACATACCAGCCGTAGCCCATTACTCCGACGATTAGGTACAATATCGTGAATAACAGCAGGTTGATTATGTAGAAATGCACCGATTTGCGTAGCATGAAAATGGTGCATACAATGAAAAGTCCTGATACAATTGGAACGGCGGCAAACTCGAACTCTACATTGCCTACTTTAAGTGTAGAAATCGGATAGAAAACAGAAAACAGCACAAGGACGATAGAAACAATAATGTAGCTTGCCCATGCTGCTTTAGGTGTGCTGTACTGAATGTCGTCGGAATGGTTTTCGTTGTTTTTGCGCCAGTATTCGTCGATGCCGTAGGTGAGACTCTTTTGCGGGTTTTTCTTTATGCGTGATGCGTACCAGAGTATAAACGAAAAACCTACAATATTGATAATCAACCAGCATATAAATCGGTATTCCCACCCGCTGAATAATGGCAAGTCGGACATCCCCTGTGCAATGCCGACTGTGAACGGATTGAAAATAGCACCGGCAAATCCTAGATGTGCGGCAACATACACAAGGCATAGCCCTGTTATCGAATCGTAGCCCATCGATATGGCCAGCGGAACGAAAATGATTACGAATGCAATAGTTTCCTCGCTCATCCCAAATATTGCACCGAAGGCACTGAACATCGACATTATCAATATCATGATAATGTTGTTGACTCCTATTTTTTGCAGTATACGCCGCTTTTCAAGACGTTTGCTCAGTCGTAGGAAGGAATTTATGCCCACGGCTAGGGCTTTGCTTTCGTTCAAGATCCAGAAGCTGCCTCCGACCATCAGGATGAAAGCTATGATTCCTGCCTGTTTCTTGAATCCGTCGAATATTGACGTGAAGATTTGCCATGTTTGTGGACTTGCGTCAACTTCGTGGTAGGAGTTCTCGACGATTACTGTCGATGTGTCGCCGTTGGGAAGAACCTTTTGCGTATGCTCGAACTGTCCGGCGGGAATTATCCATGTAAGTATTGCTGCAACGATTATTATTGCAAAAACTATAACGTAGGTATGTGGAACTTTCTTGAACATGCTCGCTATCTGTTCATTGTTTCTTTTGCAAAGTGGTATGCTCCGACGCTGATCATTGCACTGGTGTCGTATGTGGAGAATACATATCCGCATTTGGGTGTGCATGAATATTCAACAGTCTTGTCCGATAGCGGAACTTTCAAAGTCTTGCTGTCGGATTTAAGGAACTCTTCGAACTGCTTGCTGTCGTTCAGACAGTATATGTGCTGTGTTGTGCGTGAAAGGTTGGCAAACTTATGTTTCAGTTCGCTTTCTACACCGGGGATAATAAATTCTCTTGCCTTCGACACACCTCCGCCAATGACTACGATTCCGTCGAAAAGTGTTATCATGTTGGCGATAGCGTCACCGAGGAACTCGCCCATGCGGAAAAATGCTTTTCTGGCTGCTACCGCATCGCCCTTTAGCCCTTCAATGTCGCCTTTGCCGATGTGGTATATTTCGCGTGGCATTGGTGTTTCTTCAAAAGGAATTTTTGAATATTCGGAGTATAGTCTTCTTAATGCTCTAATGGCAATAAGTTCTTCACAGTTGCGGTCGGGGTCAAGTCGGTTCGACATCTTCCATATTTCGCAGGCTGTAATGTTGTCGCCGGTTATAAGGGTCTTGTCGTGAACAAAACCGCCACCGAATCCTGAACCTACTGTAAGTCCAACGACATTTTTGTATTGCTTCTTGTTGCCTGCCTGTCGCAAACGCTCGTTAATCTGTGGAAGAACGCCTGCTAACGATTCTCCGTAGGTGTACAGGTCGCCATCGTTGTTGATAAAAACCGGCACATGAAAAATGTTTTCGAGCATTGCCTTTAATGGGACTCCGCCGCGAAAACCTTTTAGGTTTTCGGTGTTGCCAATAATACCTTCGCGATAATCTGCCGGACCTGGAAATGCAAAGCTAATGGCATCTATCGGCTCGTTTAGCGATTGTTGCAGCTGCTTGAATCCGTCAATCATTCCGAGCAGACATTTGTCAAGATCGTGTCCGTTTGATGGTATTTCTCTTGGTTCTCCAACAACATTGCCATCTTTTAGTGCAGAAAAAACAAATTTGCTGCCTCCTGCGTCGAGTGTTAGTACTATCATGGTCCTTTATGTTTTTTTGCAAAGATAGTCGATTCTTATTGATTATGAAATATCTTATGCAAGTTTGTATCACTAAGGTCGACTGGTGGGGTGCCGACAAGAATGTCGGTCTCTATTCTTATCCCAAAGTTCTCGTCGGGAATGTATATTGATGGCTCGCAGCTTAGCACCATCCGGTCTTTCAGTATTGTATGGCGGTCGCCGACATCGTGGACATCAAGTCCGATGAAATGTGAGATTGGATGCGGCGAGTAGCGTTTCACTGTCTTGTGGATGGACTCCTGCTCGTCGATGTCCTTTTGTGTGATAAGTTTTAATCGCAGCAGTGCCTCAAGCATTAATTTTTCAAATTCGTCCTGAATGCGGTCGATTGAAGAGCCTGGAACGTAATATTGCTTGACTTGGTCTTGTATGCCTGCTATTGTGTCGTAAACATCTTTTTGCCGCGAGGTGAATTTGCCGTTTACTGGTATTGTGCGTGTAATGTCGGCGGCATATCCGTTCACTTCGGCGCCAACGTCCATCAGAAGCAGGTCGCCGTCGTGGCATTGTCCCTGATTGTCGATACTTTGGAATATGCAGTTGCGCTTTCCCGATGAAATTACGGGAAGGTAGGCGAGTCCATCGCATCCGCTTTTGCGTATTTGCTTGTAGAATTCGGCTTCTATTTCGTATTCGTAGATTCCGGGAGTGATAGTCTTGACGACATTGTCGAAAGCGTCGAGCGTGATTTTGATTGCCTTGCGTATGCTGTCAATTTCAAAGTCTTCCTTTTGCATGCGCATATTGGCAATTGTTGGATCTATGTCGTGGAAATCAATGTTCTGGTGCTTCAGCTTCCATTCTTCCTGACGATAGTTTATGTATTTGGTGCGTCGTATGTTGTTGCTGAATGAAATGAATATCTTGCCTTGTGAGTTTGATATGACACGGTCTGCTGTTTCGTCAAATTTGTCAAGATATTCTATGTTTTGGATGCCTGATATTTCAGCGACATATTCCTTGGTTAGCTTTACGCCCGTCCACTGGTTTATGTGCTCTGTCGGCTCAATGATGAAGGCGTATTCGTTTAGTTCGTGGTTTTCCTTTTGGAAAAGTAGGATAGACTCTTCTTGCGTAATGCCACTGAGGTAAAGAATATCGGAATTCTGCCTGTATCTGTAGAATTGGTTTGCGTTTCTCGACTGGTGGTTTGCAGAAAACAAGATGACAACATCTCCATTTTCAAGAGAATAGCATAGCTTTTTGCGGTTGCCAATGTGAAAGTCGCGTTTTTGCTTGTTGTCCATGGCATAGATTATTTGTCTTTCCAGTCTCCGTTTTCTGCGATGACTTTCTTTAGCATTTCAACGGCTTGGTCTTGGGGAATATCACGAATTATTGGTGTCTGTTTCTTGTAGATGATGACATGATCCTTTGTGCTTCCAACGCATCCGTAGTCGGCATCCGACATTTCGCCCGGACCGTTTACTACGCAGCCCATAGTCGCAATTTTCAGTCCCTTAAGATGTGAAAATTCTTGCTTTACAGCTTCCGAGATGCGTTCAAGGTCGTAGTTGGTGCGTCCGCATCCGGGACATGATATGAACTCTGCCTTCGAAACGCATAGGCCGGCGGCTTGCATGATGTCGGCGGCAAGATCTTCGTTGTCAATGCCTTCTATTTCGCCTTCTATTTTCAACTTCGATGTTTTTCTGTCGATGAGGTTATTGCTCAAGTTGCTGCAGCTGTCGATTATGGCTTCGTCGGCATCATGATAGGTTGTCCTGAAAATTGTTTCTGCCGTTTCTGGAACGCAGATATTGCTGAATGGCTTCTTTTCGCCTAGTTGTTTGACAAATTTTTCAGCAAATATGATTTCGTTTTCTGGCCTTTCGGTAAGCGAAACTCTAATCGTGTCGCCAATTCCCTTGTTTAGAAGATACGATATTCCAAGTACTGATTTTATTCTTGCGTCATTTCCTGCACCGGCTTCTGTTACTCCTAGGTGCTGCGGGAAAATGTGTCCCGATTCTATCATTCTTTGGTTGAGCAGTTCGCATGATTCGGTCATGACTTTTACATTGCTAGCTTTCATCGAGATGACAAGGTTCGAAAAGTTTTCAGCCATGAAAATGTTTATGAATTCCATTGCTGCCTCTACCATTCCGCGGGCGGTGTTGCCATATCTCGACAGGATTCTGTCGGAAAGCGAACCATGGTTTGATCCTATGCGGATTGCCGTGCCGTTTTCCCTGCATATTTTGATAAGAGGAAGTAGCCTGTCGTGGATTTTTTCCAGTTCAAGGTCGTATTCGAAATCTGAAAGTTTCAATTCCTTGAAATTAGCACGCTTGTCGATGTAGTTGCCAGGGTTAATCCTGACTTTTTCCACGATTTTTGCGCATTCTTCGGCAATCTGAGCGTCGAAATGGACATCGGCAACCAATGGTTTTGTGTACCCGTCAGCTACGAGTATGCCCTTTACTTTTCGCAGGCAGTCGATGTCTGGCTTCCGCGGTGTGGAAAGTCTTACAATATCGGCACCCGCGTCGAAAAGACGTTTGCATTGCAGTACCGAGCCGTCGATGTCTGCAAGCGGAACGTTTGTCATGCTCTGTATCGCTATGCGGTTTTTGCCACCGATTGTTATGTCGCCGATTTTTACTTCGTGTGCGTATGTCTGGATGTTATTTGTTTTCATGTGCCTTGTGTCTTTCTATTGCTTCTAGAATGCCGTTAAGAATACTTTCGTCGTGCGACGGTATTGGGTTGCTTGTTGTCCCAACTCCAAGATATATATCGTTTTTTACCGGATATCCATGGAAATCGCTGCCGCACGAAATACATAGACCATGTTCTTCTGCAATTTTCTTGAGCATTCCTCTATCTTTTGTCGAGGTGCTGTTGTGATACACTTCGATTCCGTCGAGCCCGTATGAGATTAATTCCAATATTCTTTCCTTGATTGTGATATAATTGTTGCTCAGAGAGGTCGGATGCGCCAGAATGGCAATTCCTCCTGCCTTATGAATTTGCTTTATGCACTCTTCGGGCGGTAGCTTCATTCTTTCGATATTGTCAAGGTCGGCTTTTGTCAGGTACTTGTCGAATGCGTTCTGAATGTTAGTGGCATATCCGTGTGCAACAAGAGCTGCTGCAATATGTGGTTTTCCAACTGAAGAGCCCAGTGCATGCTTTTTAACGTCTTCAATGGTTATTTTCAGCTTGTAGGTGTTCCTCAGTGCTTCTACAATCTTGATATTCCTTGATTTCCTTCCTTCGCTGATTTCTTTGGCCATTGCACGGAATTTTTCGTCGTTTGGATTTATCCCCAATCCAAGAATGTGCATTTTGCCTTCGGAGATTTCGGCACTTAACTCGATGCCGGGGATAACTTTTATCCCGTATTTTTCACCTTCGGCAATGCACTCGTTAAGGTTGTCGACTGTGTCGTGGTCGGTGATGGCTATTGCCTTTAACCCATTTTCTTTGGCTTTGACGATAATTTCATGTGCGTCATGGCAGCCGTCAGAAGCTGTTGTGTGCACATGCAAGTCAAATTTTGGTGAGTTGTTATTATTCTCCATAAGTTTCCCCCCTGAATACTTTTTTTGCTGGGCCTTCAAGCCATATGTTTGTGTATTTGCTGTTTTTCTTTTCAAAGAAAACTTTTAGCATGCCGCCTTTTGCCTGTAGTGTTATTGGCGATTCGTTTCCTTTTGTCGCATTTATGCAAAGGGCAGATGCTACGGTGCCGGTTCCGCATGCCGAGGTTTCGCCTTCTACTCCGCGCTCGTATGTGGCAAGTCTAAAGCCGCCGTTCTGATCAACAAAATTCACATTTGTCCTATTGGGCGCAAAACGCTTGTCGTCGGCAAGTTTACGACCTTCGGCTACAATGTCAATCTTGTAGATGTCGTCAACGAATTTAACGAAGTGGGGTACTCCGGTATTTGTCCAAAGTCCATCTTCGAATTTTGATATCCCATCTACGTCAATCATCTTGAGCTTCACAGTCGTATCGTCCAGGATTTCTGCTTCGTGGATGCCGTCGTCGGCAATAAAAGTCATTTTGTTGCTGCAAATGTGATTGTCGAAAGCATATTTCGCTATGCAGCGTCCACCGTTTCCGCACATGCTTGCCGTATGTCCGTCAGAATTGTAGAATTTCATGGCGAAGTCGTATTCATTGCTGCTGTTCACGACGATAAGACCATCTGCTCCTATTCCAAAGCGACGGTCGCACATTTGTTCAATCTGTTCGCTGCTAAGCGCAATGTTACCGTCGATGTTGTTGATGATAATGAAATCGTTCCCGGCTCCTTGATATTTGTCGAAATTCATGCTGCCTGTTTTTTAGTTCGTCTTCCTTGAAAATTTCCACCCCAAAGTTAAGAAAATTACTATTGCAACTAGAGATATTATGTTGAATATTAACGATAGCATGTTGCCTATGCGAGTGGATTTCGGTGCAAAAGTGAATTCGATTTCGTGTTCGCCGGCGGGAACGATCATTGCCCTCAATGCATAATTTGCCCTGAAGTGTGATGCTTTTTCTCCATCAATTTTTACACGCCATCCTTTTGGGTAATACATTTCGGAGAATATTGCCAGTCGCGGGCCTTTGCTTGTCGACTTGTATTTCAATATGTCGGCATCTCTGGCCGTTAACGATATGCGGTCGGTGCTATCAGGGGCAAATCCTATGTCTGCGAATTCCGACTTGTACTTTTCGTTCACTACGGCGGTATGTCTGCTGTCAATGTGTTTCAGTTGGGCAAGCTCCATGTCGTCGCTTGCAGCCCATCTTATGCTGTCGACAAGCCAAACGTTTCCAAGTGTATGCTCGTTGGTTATCGGGTTGGCATTGTCGCTAAGTATTATGTACTTAACGTTTAGCATGTCGAGCAGTGGCGTCTTGTATTTCTGCGAGAAGGTTTCCTGAATCTCTTCTTGGGTCATGCCATCTCTTTGTGACCATGAAAAAATATTGTATCTGGTTAAGGCCAACTCTTTGTTAACCAAAGAGTCGCAGAATGTGGCATAGCGTTTTGTGCAGTAGCCGACACCTCCGAGCGACTTGTGTTTGTTGAATGTGCTTTCGTCGTCTTGAACTGCGTCGTAGGCGATATTTAGGACTCTATATGTGGTGCTGTCGCCGTTGATAGTGTTGTCGGCTACGGATTCCCGGCTTGTCGTGTTTTCGTTTTCTGCATTTAGCCTGTCAAGATTGATGTTTATGAGAATGTTGTCAAGAATGACAAGAAGTGCTATGGTCAAAATTGTAGCTGTAATGTTTTGCTTTTTTTTGCTGGCGAAAAATATTGTGGCGGCGGAAAGCAGCAGAAACACTAAGGCAAACGAAGAGTCTCTTCTTATTAGAACGCATCTGTCGTGGCGTATTGCTTCGACATAGTCGCTCTTGAATTGGCTTACGGCTTCTGCGTATTCTGGTTCGGATGGCATATATGATGCCAGTCCGCTGGCGATTTCCTCTTCTGTGCGGTTGCCCGGATCGTAATTGAAAGTGCCTGCTGCTGACGGAAATATTATGAATATAAGCAGAATGATGGCTATCAGTCCGGCCGAAATGGATATTGCTATTGTATTTCGTTTTTTGTCTGCTTCGTTTTCCCTGTTCTTCATGCAGAAATCTTCAATGCCAACAGAGGCAAGAATAGAAATTCCAAGTGCGGAAATTATTAAAATATTTGATATGTTGCCAAAATTATAGAATAATGGAATATTTTTGAATGCGAAATACTCGATATTGCCGCATGAAAGTAGAGCCGCAAATATTGTGATGAATATTAGCCACCATTTGTATTTTGCGTTCTTGCTGAAACATCCAAGTGCGGCGAGAAAAATCGCTATTGCGCCAATGTATGATGGACCGTTGCTGAAAAAGCGTTTTCCAAAATATGTGGGCGATTTGTCGGCGATTTTTTCGGCGTTTTGGCGACCGAAAAGTGGTTCCAGAAGCTTGTGCGTGTCGGAGTTGGTCGACAGGTGCGTGTGCGATTTTCCGCCTTTTATGCTTGGGATTATGGCGGTTAGGATTTCGCCTTCGTCGTTTATGTATGGGCTGTCGGTGCTATAGTTTGGAGTTGGTTGTGTTGCGTATTGCGCATATTCGTTTTCTGAAATTATGTTGACGGAATTCGTAAGTATGGCGGCTGTAAACACTGTCAATGTGATAAGCGTGGATGTTAGGAACTTTGCTTTTTCGTGAGATTTGACTGATACTACGAGTCTATAGGCCATATGGGCAATTGCAATTAGCATCGTGAAGTACAGCGGCTGGTAGTTGCAGGTCGCGGCTTGTATTGCTGTTGCAATTAATGTTATTGTGATTCCGAATGCTTTCTTGTTGTTGAATATCAGAATTATGCCGGCAATAGAGTAGGCGATAAGTGCAATTCCGATCGCTTCGGCTGGTTCGCCGGGGTCGTATGCCGATGTGCAAAAGAAAAATCCGTACGCCAGTGACCCGATAATCGCGCTTGGTGGCTTTATTTTCAATGTGTTTTGAAGAACGTATATTCCAATCAGAGTGGTCAGAATAATGAAAAATGAAAATGTGGCGCTGCTGCTAGATATGGCGGATGCAATGTGTGAATAAATGTTTTTGTCGTTTATGGCATTTCCGGAGATGCGGGGACTTCCAGAAAATGAACTTTCGTTCCATAGGCAGGAACTTGAAATAGTCTGGCTGTCTTGCTTTTCGATATTGCTACTGTTATTGCCTATAAAAAACAAATATGTGTAAGAGGCAGATACGGCAATAAAAAAGATGAATATGGCAAATGTCTGGAAAATTAAATTGCTATTTATGTCGCTGAATTTTTTTTTCATGTGCTGTCTATTTCGTTTGGACAAAATTATAAATTTAAACATTTGCTTCGTTTATTTTTGTGATAATAGATGTTTTGATGTTTGCGAATTTTAGACAAAGCAATTATATTGTAGTTTTTGAACTTTGTAAAATTCTGTAAATTAACATGTTGGGGTTGGTGTTGGCGTGTGTGTATAAAAATGATTTTTGACAGGCAGCTAAACGAAAAAAAACTCGTTATAAGATGTGGAAGTTTAAAATAAAAACAGTAATTTTACGCGAATTTTATATATACTAAAAATAGTATCGATATGAAAAAGATAGTTGTTTGCGTCTTGTTGGTGATTATGGCGGGTCTTCCTGTGTTTTCACAATCGCAACACGTTGAAAATCAGCAGTCGTTGTCGGCGGGAATAGATTCTCTACTCAATGGAATTTCTGCCGTCGGAACGGAATTTATATATGACGAGGGAAAGCTGGTGTCTATTCCAAATACCAACATCAAGATTCAGCCACCTGAATATTTCCGCTTTTCGGAATCTATTCCGGGATTTATTCATGTTGGAACAATGAGCAGCATACAGGTTGAGGAAGTGGTTGGAACTTCGTATGTCATGATTGCTATGGCTATGGATTCTGCGTATTTTGCATCTCAAGGTATGAGGTTGATATCGTCGGAGCCGGTTGTGATGCACGATGGAAGTGAAGGCGTGCTCTTTACGGCAGAAATGCGACTGAAAGGATTCTTGTTTGAAAGACTTATTCTAATGTCCGGTGATTACCATTACACGATGTGGATTAATGCCGGCTATATAAAGCTGTTGAGTTCTCAGTTGAAGGAGGTTGTCCTTCAAAGCATGTTAACATCTAAAATTTACGAGTAGAAGATGAAGAGAAAACTATATATACTTGCCGTTTTGTTCTGTGTTCTCGCAGGAGGCGTGTTGGCGCAGGATGCTCAAAACATACTAAGGCATAACATCAATTATCATGTCGATTCGGTCGATATGTGGGGTGGCGGAGATGCTACTTTTATTGATTTTGATTATGATCTTATCGATTTGTGCCTCGGCCCGGGGTGCGGAAATGATCCTAGCATACATCAGGTATTCGGTACCGATGCGGCGGGTATTCATTTCGACTTCGACTTGTTCTTGTACTTGAAGTCGACGTTCAGCATGCACGGGTTCTCCAGCGGATATGTTGGCGTTAATTATCCGGTTCAGATAACTCTGGATTTCCCTGATGATTTGGGCTTCGACCATGGCGAGTGGGTGCCGATTCAGTCGTCGTATACTGTTCAGGATGGTTGGGCTCTTAACACCCATTTCCCGACGGCAGGAACTATCGCCTTGGACCTCGAATACGGTTTCGGCGCCGACCTCTCTCTTTCTGTTGAGGCTTTCGGCGATGAAGTCGTTCCGCCTATCCACCTGATTCCAGAAATTCAGTTCCCGGCTAGTCCACAATTCGATACGCCAGTACCTCACGATTCTGTTGCTGTGATTTATCTTAACGCAGGCACAGGCGAGTATGCTTATCCATGGGTAAATGAAACTACCGGCGTGCCATATATAAATACAGGATTCTTGGGCGATGGCGAAACTTTTGATATCGAAATACCAGACCGCTTCGGAATTGGTCTTACAGCCGACATAACTATTCCTTATGTGGAAACCGAAGACCGTATTGATGGCCAGTGCCTGTATGCTGAAGGTCAGGACGACTGGTTGTCTTTGCACTGGAACTTGTTGCAATTTATCAGTTTCATCGGTAACGCTGCCGGCCATCCGGAAGTGTCGGAGATTATTGACATCCTCGAGGGTCAAACTCTTGCTTACCCAATTTATGAGGACTATGTAATTACTATCGAATATTATGTCTTGCATGCAATGGCGGAAATGAACATGGCTCTTGTTCAGGAGTTTTCTTTCTGTCCGACAATCGAGGCTACTCTGCGTTTCCCGATTCCTTTGCCTTATGCCGAAGTTGATGGCAATACTATTGTTCAGCAAGGCGAGTCTGAAAATATTACTTTTACCGTTAACAACGATTTGTATATCCAGTATCCTTGTTTCGGATGGGAAACAATGCAGGTTTACGACGTGACTTACAATATCCATAGCGGATTTGAAAACCATACCTATAATAATCTCCGTGTCGGATTGGACCTTCAGGTGCTTCACGTACATGTTCAGGTTCCGGGACTTGACAATATTTTCAATTTTGCAACAATGCCGGAAATTAGACTTCCTGAAATTGAGGGCGGATATGAAAATGCCGACGATGCTTTGGCTCAAGCTTATGAAATAGAAGGTTTCAATGTTAACCAGTATAAGGAGGGGCCAACAACCCGCGAAACAGAAACCCGTGATATAGACTTGTGTATCCCTACCGATTGCGGTGCCTTGATAGATGAGTCGTTCGACCTGTTCGACGTTGACCTTGATTTTCTTGGCCTTGAAAGGGAATGGGACTTGCAGTTCCCAGCAAGCCAGTATAATGTTTCTTTCCCGGGCACATGGCTCAACCCACGTCCAGAAATGGAAATTGATGTTGTAACACAGAATGTTATCTGCTATGGCGATGATTCTGGTATGATAACCACAACGATTGAAAACGGACTTATGGAATATGAATGGCAGTATTCTAACGGAGTCGTTAATGTTCATGAAGGTCCGACGGATGAAATTAACGTGGCTGCCGGTTACTACTATATTACCGTTATGAATGAATTTGGTTGCGAGGTTTATGGCGAAGCTAATATTTTGGAGGCAAATACTCCAATTGTTAGTATGACTCGTTCTGACAATGTTCTTTGCCACGGCGAATCTACTGGTAACTTATACGTATCCGTTTATGGCGGTGTTCCACCTTATACATTCGAATGGTCGAATGAAAGCACAGAGCAGAATCCTCAGGGCGTTCCAGCTGGTACTTATACGGTAACAATAACTGATGCTGTCGGTTGTGTTCAGGAAAACCAGGCGGTTGTTGCCGAACCTGCTACCGAACTTGAAATTACAAATGCCGAAATTCAGAACATTACTTGTTATGGAATGAGCGATGGCCACATTGACTTATATGTTTATGGCGGCACTCCGGCATATACCTATTATTGGTCAAATGGAAGCACGGTACAGGATTTGTTCAACATTGGCGCCGGATCTTATACGGTTACAATAACTGATGCAAATGGTTGTTCCGTTTCCGATACTTATGTCGTAGTTGGTCCTGAACCGCTTGTATTGAACTTGGACGTACATGATGTTCAATGCTATGCAGAAAATACAGGAAGTGTTGATTTGACAGTAACAGGAGGAACGGAACCTTATCAGTTTGCTTGGAGTACAGGCGAAACAACCGAGGATATTTCAGAACTTTATGCTGGATTTTACATTGTGACTGTTACCGATGCTCATGATTGTGTGGAATACGCAATGGCGGAAGTTCATCAGCCGGCATTGCCTTTGCATGGCGAGATTGAAACAACCGACGTAAGATGCTACGGAGAGGCAAATGGCGTTTGTAACCTTACTGTTTCTGGTGGCAATGCTCCGTATTTTTATTCATGGAATACAGGTGCTATTTCTGAAGATATCGACCATCTTGTCCCAGGAACTTATTCTGTCGTAATAAGCGATAGCAATGGTTGTGCTGCTTATGATACTGCTGTTATTATTCAGTCTGAATATCCGTTGTCGGGACAAATTTCCGGAACCGATGCTTCTTGCAATGGTGCGTCCGACGGAAATGTAATCTTCACCGCCGACGGTGGCTATGAACCATATCATTATGAATGGTCTAATGGAATGTGGTCGCAGAATCTAGTAAATGTTCCGGCAGGAACTTATACCGTTACTGTAACCGATGACAATATGTGCCATAATGAGTTCTCGTATGTCGTTAATGAGCCGGATCCATTTTATATTCAGATGATGGATGATTTCACGGTATGTTATGGTATGACAGCACAAATCGGTGTCGGAATTGTTTCCGGTGGTGTTCCTCCATATACGGTATTGTGGAGCAATGGCGGCAGTGGTATGTCTACGGAGGTGTCGCCTCTGGAGACTACAACTTATTACGCTTCTGTTGTTGATGCGGCAAACTGCTCAAGCGCACAGGTCGATGTTACCGTTTCTGTGCTCGACTCGATTTCGTTGTCTGTTGAACTTTTGTCCGACTCTGTTGTATGTGCAGGAGAGAAGGTGGCCTTTGAAGTTGATGTTAATGGTGGCGGCATTGTTGACGGTAGCGTATTTGTAAATGGCGAGCGTGTAAAGTTGCCGTACGAACCAACTATCGAGATGGATACGGTATTTACTTTCGTGGCTTACGATAGCTGTCGCTACGATAGTGTAGTAATACCTATCAATATCCATACGTTTGGCGAGATACCTATTAATATATATGCCGATGTCGAGGAAGGCTGTGCTCCTTTGACCGTAAACTTTGCTGATAATACGCCATATCAGGGTCAGGCATACTTGTGGAACTTCGACGATGGAGATTTCGAGAACCTGTCGTTCGCTAGAGCTCCAAGCCATACATTCTATAATTCTGGAACATATCATGTAAATCTGGAGGTAACTTCTACGGAAGAATGTAGACGTGATACTACAATCGCGATTACCGTATTTGCTATCCCGGAGGCCGATTTCAGGGTTGATAGGGCAAATGTTTCGCTGGCTAGCCCAATAATTAACTTTACTAATTATTCGCATGGCGGTTTCTGGAATATGTGGAACTTCGGCGATAATACTACGTCGTCAGAATCAAGTCCGGTTCATGCATACACAATGCCTGGCAATTATCACGTGGTACTTTCTACAACTTCGTTGTATGGATGTGTCGATACGGCAGGCGTAGACATAAACGTAAGCAATGAGCACGCATTGTTTGCTCCAACGGCATTCACACCAAATAATGATGATATAAACGAAACCTTCCGAGTATTTGGCAATTCAATCGATCCAAATGTATTCTCGATGATTATCTATGACAGATGGGGCGCAACAATCTTCAAGTCGAATAATATCGAGGAAGAATGGGATGGTACCGATGGCACGCGGCCATGTCCTGAGGGCCTGTATACATGGCGAATCTACTATCAGGATATGTTTGGAATAGAGTACGAAAAGGTCGGAACGGTAATGCTTATCCGATAAACAAAAAAAAGCGATGCAAATGAATTTTGTGTCGCTTTTTTGTTTATATTTATAACGCGAATTTTAAATAGTTTATGTATGGAAAATAATAGGCTCCCCTTGATTCAAGATGCCGATTTGAAAGGCAAGATCGTACTTGTTAGAGTTGACCATAATGTGGTAAAGTCGGGCATAATTCACGACCCTTATAGAATTGATGCAACTTTCGGAACTTTGTTTTACATCCTTTCGAAAGGTGGAAAAATCATTCTTATGACGCACGTTGGTCGTCCGAAGGATAAGAAGACAGGTAAAATTACTATAGACGATAAGACATCTGTGCAACCAATCGTCGACTATCTGGAAAACAAACTTCATATTAAGATTGAAGTGCCTGATTTTTATTCGCATGAAAATAACGGTTATTTGAGCATTGAGACAAATGTAAACCATAGTATTCGCCGTTTGCGCAATCACGATGTTGATATGATTTATTTGCCGAATACCCGTTGGTTTACTGGCGAGGAGGCAAAGGGGGCAGACCAGGAGCGTTTTGCAAACCAGCTGGCAGGTTTAGCTGACATTTATGTTAATGATGCGTTCGGTAGCTGGCAGGCCCATGCTTCTACTGTGGGCGTAACTAAGTATCTGCCTTCGTATGCCGGTTTCTTGATGCAGAGGGAAATTGAAAACTTGAATCGTATTTTTGAAGCCGAAAGTCCATTTGTGGCTGTGGTTGCAGGAAGCAAGTTCGATACTAAAATCGAATCCTTGTATGCATTGTTGAAGAAAGCCGACAAACTTGTTCTGGGCGGTGTTATCTATAATGCTTATTTGTGCGCAAAATACGATTTCAAGATTAAGGGTGTTGAAGAGGAAGATGTTGCGCTAGCAAGAGAATTTGTTGAGTTCGCAAAGCAATATCCTGGAAAGGTAGTTGAAATGCCAATAATTTGCGAATCTGACGTTTTTGGAGAGAGAATAGAAGGCAAGTATCGTATTCACGATATCCGCAAGGTGCCGCGCGGAACAGAATTCAACTGGGTTATGGACGTTGATCCGCGTTGTTACGACGAGCCGGAAATAATTGATGTCTTCCATTCTGCAAAGACTATTTTCGTAAATGCAGTTATGGGATTCGTTCCGCATTTCAACGAGGGTACAATCGCTCTCGATACTATTATCGATCAAAATCCGCAGGCCGTTAAGCTATATGGTGGCGGTGATACCATGCAGGAATTGAAGCGTCTGTTGCCTGGCTTGTACATTATGGCTCTCGACAGCAAGGACTACTACATCTTTACTGGTGGTGGTGCTGTTTTGAAGGCGATAGAGCAGAATTCGCATTTGGGAATTGCTCCAATAAAGGCGCTAATAGAGTCTGCTAACGGTTTGAAATAAAGATGTTTTGCAAATTTACAGTTCAACTGTAAATTTGCAAATGACATTTTATCTGTTTTCTGATTAGAATTACAGATACCTTTTTTATAACTTATCCTATATTTTTGTTTAGTATTAACTTTAAATAATATATTATGAAAAATTTAAAACAATTTGGTTTTGTGTTTTTGCTGGGATTTATGGCAATTTTCACTGGATGCAAAAAGGACGCGAATCTCGAGGTGGTAACTAAAGGCTGTTCCAATATAGGTGTCAACACAGCATATTTGCAAGGCACTGTTTCTTATGGTGGCAATGGCGACATTACTTGCGGTTTCTACTACGATTTGAATTCGGACATGTCAAATGCTTTGGTTTCCAATAGTACTAATCTTTCTGCAGGTTCGTTTTCGGTTACCTTGACAGGACTTCTGACAAGTACAACATATTATTATCAAGCCTATGCATTGGCCGACGGAATAGTTGTAAAGGGAGACGTCAAGTCGTTTACAACAGCAGAGTCCGGAACTTCCGGTGGCGGTAGTGGTACGGGTACTGTTACCGTGTATAATGAGGTTGTTTCTGGTAACGAAGGTGGACACAACTATGTTGACCTCGGTTTGCCAAGTGGTTTGAGGTGGGCAACTTGTAATATAGGTGCTACAAATCCTGAAGATAATGGTAATTATTATGCATGGGGTGAAACATCTCCATATAATGGCTCGTGCACATATATTGACAATCCAACTACGCTTCCGTCTGATCGTGATGCTGCTTCTGTAAACTGGTCCGGTAGCTGGCGTATGCCAACTGAAACAGAAATGAAAGAATTGATAGATAATTGCACTTGGCAATGGATAACACATAATAGTGTGAACGGATATTGTGTAACGGGACCTAACGGCAATTCAATATTCCTTCCTGCTGCTGGCCAAGGTAGCGGTTATAATTCTCTTCTCAATGTCGGTGACAACGGAAACTACTGGACTTCTTCTCTCTATACCATTTCTTCTGGTTACGTATATTATCTAAACTTTTCTACAAGCAGTTACCGCATGAATAATTACGATCGCAGTTATGGTCGGTCGGTTCGCGCTGTGTGCCAGTAGTATTTATTCTTGTGTGCCGGTACAAACATTTTCTTATTTATGCGGATGTTGACGCGGAGTAATCAATAAAATTAATTGATAAAAAAAAACCGAATATTCGGGCTTTTTTGTGCTTTATAGAGTTGTCCTATTTCAAGCCTCTGTTCTTCAGCAGCGGTTCAATTGATGGTTCCTGGCCGCGGAAGCGCTTGTAGAGTATCATTGCGTCTTCTGTGTTACCATTCTTGAGGACATTGTTGCGGAATGACTCTGCTGTCTTCTTGTCGAAAACGCCATTTTCCTTGAATGCCTCGAAAGCATCGTTGTCGAGTACTGCAGCCCATGTATATCCATAGTAGCCCGCGCTATATCCGCCCGAGAATACATGCTGGAAATATGTGCTCTTGTAACGAGAGATGATTTCCGGAATCAAGCCGATTTTTGCCATTTCTGCATCTTCAAAGTCTGGGAGTTTGATTTCGGTAGGTTCGGAAATGTTTGCGTATGCCATATCGAGAAGCGATGCTGCGATAAGTTCTGTATTGATGAAGCCCTGTCCGTAAGTCGATGCTGCTTCAATCTTGTTGATTAGGGAGTCTGGAATTGCTTCTCCGGTCTTGTAGTGTTTTGCATACATTTTCATAACTTCTGGATATCCAGCCCAATGTTCCATAATTTGTGATGGCAATTCAACAAAGTCGCGAGAAACGCTTGTGCCTGACAACGATTCGTAACGGCAATCTGTAAGAATGCTATGCAGGGCATGTCCAAATTCGTGGAAAAGGGTAGATGTTTCATCAAAGTTCAACAACGATGGTTTGTCGCCGGTTGGCTTTGTGAAGTTGAGAACAAGCGATACCAATGGAATAATTCTCTTGCCATCCTTGCTGTACGACTGTTCGCGGAAGTTTGTCATCCAAGCACCGCTGCGCTTGCTTTCGCGTGGGAAGAAATCCATGTAAAGTATTGCGATTACTTCGTTGTTTTCAACGACTTCGTAAGCAACTGCATCTGGATGGTAAACAGGAATGTTCTTGTTTTCGCGGAATTCGATGCCGTAAAGTTTGTTTGCAACCATAAATATGGCGTCCTTTACGTTGTCGAGGGAGAAGTACGGACGTATTACGTCGTCGTTCAAATCGTATTTCTGCTTGCGAAGAGTTTCGCAATAGTAACGCCAGTCGCAAGGTTCAAGCTTGAAGTTTCCGCCTTCAGCGTCAATCATCTTTTGATATTCTGCGGCTTCTTCCTTTGCCTTGGCAAGTGCTGGTTCCCAAACTTGCATCAGAAGGTCATCGACAGCTTCCGGAGTTTTTGCCATATTGTCGTCGAGAACGTATGCTGCGTGCGACTTATATCCAAGAATATTGGCTCTTTCGAGACGAAGGTTTACGATTTGGTTGATTATGTCGTAGTTGTTTGTTTCGCCCGATGTGCAACGTGTTGAATATGCTGTCCAAAGTTCCTTGCGAAGTTCGCGGTCCTTGCAGTTCATTAGGAATGGCTCCATGCTTGGAAGGTGGATTGTGAAAACATATTTGCCTTTTGTGTCGTCAGATTCGTTGCCAAGTTCGAGAGCGGCGGCAAGCTGGTCTTCAGTACATCCTTCGAGGCGAGCAACATCGTCAACAACTAGTTTGTAGTCGTTGGTTGCTTTCAGTACATTGTTGCCGAATTTCATTGTCAAAAGCGAAAGCTTTTCGTTGATTTCGCGGAAACGAGCTTGTTTTTCTTCTGGAACATTTGCACCGCCACGAACAAAACCCTTGTAGGTCTCTTCGAGAAGACGCATCTGGACTGCATCGAGGTTGAGAGA
This sequence comes from uncultured Bacteroidales bacterium, assembly GCA_937899245.1. GTDB lineage: Bacteria > Bacteroidota > Bacteroidia > Bacteroidales > ML635J-15 > Bact-19. The sequence goes on from CALDKB010000054.1 coordinate 42,659, forward strand.
TTCGCGCTGGTCGTATACTGCTTTAATGCGTTCGAAAAGTTTTGCATTCAAGCTAATATCGTCGCCGTGTTGTGAAAGTTTTGGTAGAATTTCTTCCGAAATGTTTTCCATTTCCTCAGAATTCATACATTCTGCAAGGTTGAAGAAAATGCCTTCAACGCGAGTAAGCATCGAGCCGCTTTCTTCGAGTGCGATAATCGTGTTTTCAAATGTCGGTGCTTCTGAGTTGTTGACGATTGCGTCGATTTCTTCTCTTTGCATTTTCATTGCTTCCTCGAATGCTGGAATGTAATGCTCCGTTTTAATTTGATCGAATGGCGGAACCTGATATTCGGTCGTCCATTCCTGAAGAAGAGGATTCGTCTGTTCCTTTTCCTTTTTGCAAGAACTTACCATAACTAATAGTGTTAATGCGGTTAAAATTGTTAGACTTTTTCTCATTGTTATAAAATTTATTGATGTACAAAGGTAGGAAGAATGTTTAAAAGTTTGAGGTTTAAATGTTGAATTGTTTGAACAGTTTTGAACAGCAAAACAATTTGTACTTCCTCTGGCATCATTACCAGTGTTCCCTGAACGTCTTGTACTGAGCGTAGTCGACGTAATTCGAATGGGGTTGGTCGAAGCTATGGTGATGAAAATTCTTTTGGCTGTCGAAGATATGGTTGTTTTTCCGCTCGAGCCGCGTGGCTTTCCCTTATTTGTCAGCAAAAAAGGAAACAAAAAACTGTTGTCGCCGCACCTGCTTTGCTAAAAATCGACTTTACTTTGCTAACCGCAGGAACTTGACTTCGCAAGCTCCGTCTTCGGACAGCCTGCGCTTTTACGCTTCGTAAATCCGATTTTCTTTACGCTCACCAGCTGATGCGACCAGTCAAGGTATCGCAAAGCGATGGGTTTAAAACATGGCTAAAGCCATGGGTGCAAGGTGGTTCTGTCGGCCCTTTGACATGTCAGTAGCATTATCTGTGTTCCCTAAACGTCTTGTACTGAGCATAGTCGACGTAAGTCGGAGGGAGTTGGTCGAAGCCGCGATGACAATATTTAAATAGGTGCAACGTGCACCGTTAGAACATTTCTATAGCATATTCCACCGATTTGTTCAGCAGTTTGTTGAATTCGTATGTCTTGCGGAAATCTTCGATTGCGTGTTCGAGAAGATGTTCGTCGAGCAGATATTTTTCGTCGACTTCCTTTTCAATAAGGAAACTTTTCAGGCGATAGTAATTTGCAAATTCATCGTCCGGGTTGAAGCCGTTCGGGATTTTTTTCAGCGCATCGTCCCAACTTAGCGAAAATCCTTTTGCCTTTTTTATTGCGGCTTCAAATCCATTGCCGTTAAGCATTATTTCTTCTCTGACACTTTTTGTGAAACGAGGTTCGGGCATCCAAAGTCCAGTGCAGAGGAAATACTTAATATTTGGCTCGATGTGAAGATAATAGCCGGCAAACCCGCTTTTTTTCCCGTGAGGGCATATGAATGTCCCGATATGCTGTTTGTATGGAGTCTTGTCGGGCGAGAAACGCAAATCGCGGTAAATCCTATATGTGCAGTCCTTCACTTTTAGATCTTCTACCGATTTGTCGAATTTTGCAATTCCGGCGATAAGTTTTTCGGAAAAGTCGTTGTGAAAGGCAAGCATTTCCTTGTATTGTGCCTTGTGAGCATCAAACCACGGCTTGTTGTTGTTCTGCTGCAGTTCGCTGAAAAAGTCGATAACGCGTTTCATTTGTTTGTGAATTATGATGTACAAAGATAATTGATTTTAAGGGTTGAAAAGTTAAATGATTTAAAAGTTTAACGAAGAGCCATTGATAATGTTTTGCGATTACTATTCTTTAATGGCTTGTGGGAAAACAATTTGGGACGTGAAGCAATTTTCGCTGGTTGGGCGATAGTCGAAACCGCGTTTATGATTTTATTCCATTATCGACCTTCGACAAGCTCAGCAACCGAAGCTCAGGGTGCGAGAAAAGACGCGTCGCACCTATGCCTTTAGCACTATTATTTCATTTATATTCGTTGTGTATTGTTGTGACAGGAATTCTCGCTTTAGCTTGAAATGGCGGTCGGGACCCTGTATTGCATTTCGCACTGTGCCGATTCCGTTTTTCTTGTTAATGTCGTCAATTGTCTGTTGTAGTGCCGAAATTTTTGTGCGGTTCTTTGTGTCGAACAAGTTGCCTTGTACTGCATCGGTCTGGACAATGTCCCATAGGATAACGCCTGCTTTCTTGTATGCGAAATCACCTTTACGATAGTTGGCTCGCAGTCCGCCGATTGCCGCCTTGATGATTTCGGTGGTATCGTTGGTGCTAATGTCGAAACGGACATTCTGGTTTATGAAATCTTGCGGAACGTCGGTGCGGAAGCGGCTTGTAAGGGCGAAAACTGTAAGCTGCCGACATAAAGTGTTCTGTTCCCGTAGTTTGCGAGCACAGTCGGATGCAAAGTTGGCAACAGCTTCTTCGAGTTGGTTGCGGTCGGTAATGCCCTGGTCGGCAAAACTTCGGCTTACGCAGATGCTTTTTTTCATTGGCAGTTCATCAAGCGATATGCACGATTCACCACGCAGTTCGCACCATGTGCGGTAGCCAGTTACGCTGAAAACCGATTTTATCCATTCGCCGTCGAGTTTTGAAAAGTCCCAGGCTGTGCGGATTCCGTATTTGGATAGATGCTCGTACATTTTGCGACCAATGCCGAAAACATCGGCAATATCGAACATTTGCAATGCTTTTGTGCGTTTTTCTTCGTCATCAATTATGCAGCAACCCTCGTAGCCTTTGTATTTTTTTGCATACTTGCTGGCAACTTTTGCGAGGGTGCGGGTAGGTGCAATGCCAAGTGAAATTGGAATTCCAACGCCTTTGCCGACGGTTCTTACGATTCTCTTGCCGTATTCTCGCAATTCCTCGGTTTCTCCCATGTTCGAGAAGTCGAGGAAGGCCTCGTCGATTGAATATTGGTCGAGTTTTGGCGTAAATGACGACAAAAGCGACATCACACGCCGGCTTAAGTCTCCATAAAGGATGTAGTTTGACGAAAAAACGGCTATGTTGTGCTTTTCGATTTCGTTGCGAATCTGGAATAGCGGTACGCCCATTTTTATTCCAATGGCTTTAGCTTCGTTTGAACGTGAGACAACGCATCCGTCGTTGTTGGACAGCACGACTACCGGCTTTCCGTTCAAGTCGGGACGGAAAACTCGTTCGCACGAGACAAAAAAATTGTTGCAGTCAGCTAATCCAAATAATTCCATAATGCCAAACTTGAAACCTAGAAACGTGAAACACAGAAACCTTTAAACTCTTCAACTCTTCAACCCTTCAACCTTTTTATCGCATACGTAATGACCCCCCAAATCATAAAGTTATTCTCTTCTGTGACTTTAATAGGTTTGTATTCGCTGTTTGCGGCCTTTAGCCAAACGCATTTGTTCTGCTCGTCGACTTCAAATTGTTTCAAGGCAAATTCTCCATCTATATAAGCCGCCACAAAATCACCATTTCTGGCTTCCAGCGACTTGTCGATTATCACAATGTCACCGTTGCCGATTTCTGCGTCCTTCATCGAATCGCCTTCCACGCGAGCATAGAAGGTGGTTTCGCGGTGTCGCACAAGCTCACGGTTGAGGTCAATGGTTTCGGTCATGTAGTTCTGTGCCGGCGATGGAAATCCGGCATGAATGCCCTGTGAGGAATATTGTATGTCGAGACTCGATGATGTGTCGGCAGAAAATGGTGTTAGTTTTGCATCGTCCATAGGTCGTTTATTTTGTTGAAAATCCGCATATTGCGTAATCGTGGTTCTCGGAAAGGAAATCGTTTAGAGCATTCTTGTATTCTTTAGAAATTTCGCTAACTCTGCCAAGACCCATGACAAGCGGATTTATGTGTCGTTTTTTTGCGTGGATTATTCGCGATTCGGGCAATTCTGCTGTACGTGATACCTTGTTGTAGCCGCAGTATTTTTGCCATTCCTGTTGTCCGAATTCAGAAGAGCATAATTTAGAAATTACTTCTGTTTCGGTGAGATAAAGGTCTTTTTCGGTGATAATTTTTCGCGAAATACATTCTTTGAGGAGTTCGGACAGACTTTGCATGGCATAGCGGTCTTCGTCGCAGACGTATATTTTCGAGCACTGCAATGCTAGATGAGCAAATTCAATTGCCTTTTCCTTGTCGGTGAACATAATTTCTGGCTGAGCGTCCTCGTTTGTGCCGACAATTAGATTGTCGTAGAGTTCCATGACTTTTTCGCGGCTTGCAAATTTGTAGTTGACAGTGTTTCCGAGCGTGTATTCAAGTCGGTCGGCCGAAAGTCGAGGAGTGTCGTTGTCGGCTATGGGGTAGAGGTGGTAGTCGGCGACGTCGGCTGTTTGCAGTCCGAGTTTTCGAAGGCACTTTTGAATTTCCTGTGAGTTGGCGATAATTTCTTCGGTATAGCTTTCTGTAGATTCCTGAGTGAGATAATCGCCGTGAAGAAAGTCGATTACATGTGCGAAAGTCGGTGATGAAATGTCGTGAAGCAAGCCGGCAACGCTCTGTTTAATATCTTTTGTAAAGTGCCATACAATAAGAGCCACACCGACACTATGGTCGAAACGCGAAGCATCCTGCAGGCCTTGAAAAATAGGAAAACTTGTGTATTCGCACCCGCAGTTCATTCCGACATCCTTTAGTCGCTGAATTGCGGCTGTTTCGGAAATTTCCTTTATGAAGGAAGGTGTGTCGTGGGAATATATTTTCCAAAGTTGCATGGTGATAATCAAAGATTTGTACTTGTGTAATGGATATAAAAAAAGCGGATTGTTACATCCGCCTTTTCTGCTCCCCAGGTAGGACTTGAACCTACGACCCCCTGATTAACAGTCAGGTGCTCTAACCAACTGAGCTACTGAGGAAAAGCGATGCAAAGGTAGTGCTTACTTTTGAATTGGCAAGACTTTTTTTTACTTTTTTTTCTCTTTGCAATCGTTTGAGTTGTAGTTGCTTAAACCGATAATGATGCCAAATGGTTTAGATTCGGATGCGGCTTTTGGTGTAAAATCTTCGCGTTTTTTACTTCTACTTGTAAATCTTCAATTTTTGTCCGATCTGCAATTTCGATGGGTCGGAAATATTGTTCCATTTTAAAATGTCATCTGCTGTCGCCCAATCGTAGCGCTTTGCGATGGAGTAGGGGCTGTCGCCAGATTTTACAGTGTAGGTTTCGTATAGCTGAAGTCCTGTAGAAACGTTTCCCTGCTTAGTGTCGGTCGAACTGCTCGGCTTTGTTGTGCTTGCTGCAGACTTCTGCGTCCAGATAATAAGTGTTTTGCCGGCGGTAATGTTAGTTCCGTTAAGATTGTTCCATTTTTGAATGTCGCTAATGCTGACATGGTATTTTTGCGCAATTTTTCCCAAATAGTCGCCTTGCCTGATGGTGTATGTGATTTTTCCGTATTTGTCGGGGTCGGGTGTGTATTCCTTTGGCTCTTCAGGCAACTTGGGCTTTGGAAAATATATGCTGTCGTTGTAGGCGATGATGCTGTCGTGTAGATTTTTGAAATCATCCTTGAGCCCATTGGGCAGCTTGAACGTGACTGGTGTTCGGCGTCCATCTATTATTTCGCAGTTGAACGAGGCGTTCAACGATTTCAATTCAGTCGGATTTATGCCTAGAACAGCGGAAATTTGCTCAATGTGAATTCGTTCTTGTATGCATACGGTATCGTAGTCTTGCGCTATGGGCGCTATTGTCGGCTGGAACTTTTCAAAGTTGTGCGACCATGATATTAGTGCGCACCATATGTCGAAAATGTTATTTCCATAAGGATCTAAACTGGTGTAAATGTTTGAGACTTTGCTATTTTTGTCAAGTTGTAGTTTTAGTTTTTGCGCACCATAAATATATGCAGCCAGTGCGAGGTCCCATTTCCCGAACTTTTTCTTGTTGTACATAAGTTGCCTGATGGCTGCTTTTGTTGCAATTTTGATGTCCTGACGTTCGTCGGTGCATTCGTTGATGCATGCGCCATATTTTATGGCATATAAATATTGAAGTCCCCAAATGCCGTAATTCCCGTCCTTGCTGTAATTTTTGTCGTAGGCGGAAATAGCAAATGGAAGCCAAAGCAGTTCGGCAGGATAGTCGGAAATTTCGAGCGACTCGGCAACATATCTGATTTCTGCATGGGCTTTAAGTATGCTTTGCTTTGTGGCTTCGTCCATCGAGCTAATGGCTTCGTAATACGAAATGGCGTTCGGGCTCAATTCGTACTCTTCCTCCAGAATCATAATATGCGGATACAGATGCTCGTTGAATGTTGCATTCGTGTTGGTAATTTCTGCGTATTGGGGCTTGTATTGCTTCATGTTGCTTTCGAGCGAAGATACGAAACGTCTTTGTCCCGAAGCACATAAGGCAATAGCGGTTATTGCCAGAAGCGATGCCCAATGTTTGCCCATTAGAATTTCTCGTCGTATTTAGTCCATAGGAAATCACCGAGTTTCCAAGCTTTGTCGACAACTTTTTGCCCCCATTCGTTAGTGTATTCGGTAAGTTTTTCAATTGCATCCCTGCGGCCGTTTTTCTTGTTGCCGTATATTGATAGGACTTCCTTTTCAATTGTATTCTGGTTGTCGAAAAGTTCCTTTTGCCATGGAATCCAAACAGCATCAACGACATCTTTTCTCATGTCGCCCCAACGCTGATGTGTCAGTGTTCCCAGCCTGTTGAAAGCCCACCATGCAGATTCTTGTGTGTATCCGTTTGGTCGGCCTGGTGTTTCGTAACATTTGGGCAGTCGTGTTGCTTGTGGGTAGAACGGAACATAGATTGATGTGGCAACGTTGTCGAGAGCTATCCAAGCACATCCGCCGATTTCGTCTGGCAACCATGCGCGGCATTGGATGATAGTGGCGTACATTGTGTACCAGCGGGCGATAGTTCGTTCTCCAAGCATTTCGATTGCTCCGGTTTTAGAATCTACATCGTACCAGCAACCGCGGACATTTTCAATCTTCATCTGGTCGTATGGCATTTGCGGGTTTGCCATTGGCGAAATCACTTGGTTTCCGTTCTTGTCGGCAACTGTCAGCGCGTGTGTTATGTCGTACGGTGTGCCTTCGTAGTAGTCGCGGAAAATCATAGACATCTGTTCGATAGTTACCGGTTTGTCGGGCTTAACCGAAAACGGATAATCCTGTTGGTTTGGATCGAGTTGTAGCGATGGCGCCACCAAGTCGAAAATTCTCCACTCGCGGCGGCGGGCAGCTATACTGTTGCGGCTTTCTGGCGCGTAGGCGTAGCAAAATTGAAAGTCGGCTTCAGAAGTGCACCAGCCTGAGTCTAAAGCCATTTTGAAAATATTCTCGCTAGCCATGAACATGTCGGTGTTTTTGATGTCTATGTGTTTGATTGTGCTTGCGTTGGCGTTAACGGCAATGTGGTCGTCGGGAACACGTTGGGCAACCCAAATCCCGCCTTTGTTTCCTTTGCCTGGCCCAATAATTTCCAAATGCCATACTTCGTTCTTGTCGGCAATTGTCAGACATTCGCCAACGTCAATCCATCCGTAGTCATTGATTAGCTCGCCGGCTAGTTTTATGGCTTCGCGCGCTGTTGTGCAGCGTTCAAGTATCAGTTGGCAAAGTTGCGTGCAGTCGATGAGTCCATTGCTTGAAACAAGTGACTTGCGTCCGCCAAATGTAGATTCGCCTATGCCTAACTGCTTTTCGTTCATGCACGGATATGCGGTATTTATGTAGCGGAAAGTGTGTTCTACTTGTGGAATTTCGCCAACTTCGGCAAATTCGTAAGTAGGCATTGCGTATATATTTTTCGATTCGCGCTTGTAGATTTTCTTCATTGACCCCTTCGGAAAGTCCTTGGCCGGCTCAATGTTGAATTCTGATTTTGAACGGTGGCTGTCGTCGGTGTGGGATGTGAAAACAGATCCGTCGGCGCTTGCTTTCTTGCCTACAGTTATGCTGGTGCAACCATCTGGATAATTGCCAACCCAGTCGGTATAGTCGATGTCCTGAGCTTTTGCAAATGTTAGTGCAATTGCGCTAACGGCGATTGTGGAGAAAATCTTTTTTATCATAATCGTTGTGTTTTTGAGATTGCGAAAATAATGTTTTTTGCTGGTAAAAAAAATGATGCACCTTTACTCCTTTATGAGCTTTCCTGTCCATGTGTCGTTTCCTGAAATAATTTTTATGAAATATATTCCGTATGGTTGGTCTTTTAGGTTGATTGTTATGGTTTTGTCATCGCTGTTTTCTGTCCTGATCTCATGTCCCAATGTGTTGTATACATGTAATTCCTTGAGTCCGTCGGCTTGTGTTGTTAGCCATGTGCTTTCGTGAAATGGGTTCGGGTGGATTGCAATGTTTGAAAGTTTGGTTTCGTCAATCGCCAGCGAATTAGCCACATTCCAGTTTTCGGCCAGATTGTTGTCGGAATTTAGGTCGTCCAGTTGCAAGAAGCTTCCACGACAGTTGGCTTCTATTGGCCATGGATATTCGCTACTGTATTCAACAAGGTCGATAATGTTGCCCCAGGCGTCGGCGAGTGTGAGTTTCTGTGATTGGTTCGACAGATGTCTGGCATATTGTCCGAAAGGTGTTTCGTGATAGTGCTTTTTGAAAGTTGTGCTGTCGGAGCAAAGAATTATTCTTTTGCGAGCAGCAAGTGTGGAATTCGTAGGGAATACATATCCGAGCCCTAATCCGCTAAAATATATTCCGGTAAGATTTATTTCCTCGTCGCTGTTGTTGGCAAGTTCAATGAATTCCAAATTGTTGCTGCTGAACGTGGAGTATGGCTTAGGATTGTAGTTTATCTTGGAGATTACAATGTTTGGAAGTTCAATTTCCTGGCACTCATCGTACTGGCCGATGTTGTTGTTAATCCATTCGATGCGTTTTGAAATCCAAGTTTTCATAGAGTCGATGTTTGACAAATGATGGTCGGTATATCCCCATCTGTAGCAGTCGCGGACAATGGCGTCGCCTAAAGTCTCTTCGGTTTCGTCTATCATGTTGCAAACATTCTCGTATTCAAGAGCTTGCCCTTCGGCTGTGAGCTCGTGCCAGCGACGCGAAAAATAACATCTGAAGGTCGGGTTGTTGAATAGGTCGGTCCAGAATTTGGCCCCTTCATTGTTTCTGTTTGAAAATTGCCAAACATTGTATTTGCTTCGGTTGTAGTATGGCGTTGGGGTGAGGTCGTTGCCAAATGTCAGGTTGAAATCCCAAACAGGTCCGGCTCTCAGTTTGCCCTGCTTGTCCTTGTGGAAATATGTGCTAAGCTGATAAACATCGGCATTTGATGAGAATTCGCCGATAATCATATAGTCGACAAATGAAGGAATGTCTATTTTTGATGGAAAACCAACGTCTATGGCCTGATTCTGAGTGTTTGCTAGTTCGGTAAAATCGAAATAGTAGCTGTGTATGTAGTCGACTTGTTCCTGGCTTATGTTTTCGGCAATTGGGAAATTAATTGTATAGACGACGGAATCTCCATGGTAGGCGTAGTCTTGCCAGTGCAATTCGTCCCTGTCGGCCTTGAAAATGTATCCTCCAGAGATTTCACTTTCGCCTTCCTCGGCGATGTCGATTCTGTTTTTGTCGGCCTTCATTTTCTCAGTTAAAATATACAACCCGCGGTAGTCGCCGTTGACGAAGACTTCGCAGTAGCGGCAGCGTGGAGCATATTGGCCGATTTTTTCCGACAGCCCGTACGAAATGTAGTCGCGGACGTATGACGGCTCATAGGCGATGTTGTTAAGCACCCAGTCGTTTTCGGGCGGAAGCCCGAGCAAGCCTACATTGTTGTTTTCGCCGTAAGCATGTGTGGTGTGAATTGCGTATGGTTTCTTAGGCAGATATGCTGATGTGTTACCTCTGATTTTTATAGCGATGTCTCCGTTGTAGTCAAGTACGTGTATGTCGGTAGTGTCTTCAAGACGATTGGAGCCGCCATTTTTGTCGAAGATTACCCGCATGTGTCCGCAGATGTACGTCGAATCGTTTATTGTGGAGTCTTGGCTGCTGGTAATGAGAATAATAGGCAGATTGCTGCTGGAGAAATCCTGTGAGAATGCTGTTGCGTATAACGACAATACAAGCAGGACGATGATATTTGAAAAGATGATTTTCAATGTTTGTTAGAAACAAAAAAGCACCGTAGTGACCCGGTGCGTTTATGTTAATAGCTAAATCTGTTATTTTGCCAGTGCTTCTTTAATTTCCTTGAATTTTTTGCAGGCAGGGATTTGCTTGTAGTAAGAACCGCAAAGCTTTGGAACAGAAAGTATTGCATCTTCAGGCAGTCCGTCGAAGGCATCGTCTGCAATTTCTATTTTGTTGCCGTCGATTCTAACATAGGTAAGATTCTTGCAATTCTTGAATGCGCCTTTATCAATTTTGTCAATGGAGCTAGGAATCCTTACCGAAGTCATGTTGCAGCTGTTGAAAGCGTTAGGTCCGATTTCCTGAATCTTGAATGGCGTTCCTTCGCGTAGAGTTTCCCACGGAAGTTTGAGTTCGCCGGTTATGTTGTCATACGATTCCTCGCAATTGATATACGGAGTAAGGGCTGCGTGTGAAGAAATTTTTGCTGTTGATTCCTTGAAGTCGATTATTTGGCAAAGGAAATTCTGTCCGGTTTCCGCCGTGGTCCAGAATAGCGGCATGTTTTCTCCGCTGGCCGTACGTTCGATGATTTCTTTTGCATCGCTCCACGGTTCTGTTTTCGAGTATATCTCGGCTGTCTTTGGCGGAACAATCAGTGTAACACCGAATAAATAAAAATCGCTGTGCTCGCCAAATTCGGGCGGGTTCTCGCAGTATAGTTCCATTTTCTTGATTTTCTTGCACTTGTCGAAGGCGCAAGTTCCAATTTTTTGCAAGTTTGGCGGAAGAATTACTTCTGCTAGTTCGGTACATCCGTTGAATGCGTCGATGTCGATTTCGGTAATTGACATAGGCATGACGACTTTCTTGATTTTCTTGCAGTCCTTGAAAGCTTGCTTTCCTATTTGTGTGATGGGGTAGTTGGCTCCTTGGTAGCTGATACGTTTCGGAATAGTTACAGTGCCCGAAATAGTATTGTTGTACTTTTGTATTGTTTCGTAAACAAATGGCACCCACATTGTGTCAATGGTGTTCTTCTCGGTTTCCGACTTGCCTACAGCAGGTGTCAACGGGGCAATTACTTCGTACGAAGGAGGAGTTTTGGCCTTGTCGTATTTCGAAGCGACTTTGTTCTCCTTAAGACCGAAATATAACGTGTTGCCGTTTTCGTCAACGCGTGTAATGTTTTGTGCAACAATTGGTAATGCAAGCATTAACAAAATAATGACTGATAAAATATTTCTTTTCATAAATGAAATCTTTTTTGAAAATTCGGTGTTAAAGTTAAGCATTTGTTTCCAATTGCGAAAAAGTTATTTGACTTTTTTCCGATTTTTTTTTATGAAAATTGTGTTCCTATACTATGTTGGCTTGCAGTAATGGAGGCTTTTACGCAAAATAATTCTCAAATCTTAATAATTCACATTATATTTGCAACCAATTTTCGTAAATCACATTTGATGAAGAATATACGCAACTTTTGCATTATTGCACACATCGACCACGGCAAGAGCACATTGGCTGACAGGCTTTTGCAATATACTGGTACGGTTTCCGACCGCAATTTCCAGAACCAGGTTCTCGACGATATGGATTTGGAGCGTGAACGTGGAATTACAATAAAAAGCCATGCCATTCAGATGGATTATGAGGCCAAGGATGGTCAGAAATATATTCTTAACCTGATTGACACTCCGGGTCATGTGGATTTTTCGTACGAGGTTAGCCGTTCTATTGCAGCTTGCGAGGGTGCCTTGCTTGTCGTTGATGCAACGCAAGGTGTTCAGGCTCAAACGATTTCCACTCTTTATCAGGCGATAGATCATGATTTGGAAATTATTCCTGTGCTAAACAAGATAGACCTTGATGCGGCAATGCCAGAGGTTGTTGAGGATCAAATTATTGAGCTTATTGGTTGCGACCGTGAGGATATCCTTCGTGCGAGCGGTAAGACTGGCGAAGGCGTTGAGGCTGTGCTGGAAGCTATTGTTAATAGGATTCCGGCGCCTAAGGGAGACCCCGACGCTCCGTTCGAGGCTCTTATTTTCGATTCTGTGTTCAATGCTTTCCGTGGAATTGTTGTTTATTTCCGAATTTTCAACGGACAGGTGAATACTAAGGACCTAGTTAAATTTGTCAATACTGGTCGCGAGTATAATGCCGAGGAGATTGGCGTGCTCAAGATGGATTATTCACCGCGAAAGACTTTGTCGGCTGGAGATGTCGGCTATATAATTTCGGGTATTAAGACTGCTGTCGAAGTTAAGGTCGGTGATACGATAACACATGTGGACAGGCCGTGTACGGAGGCTATAGCCGGATTTTCGGAGGTCAAGCCGATGCTTTATGCCGGTATTTATCCAGTTGATGCTGACGATTACGAAGAACTGCGAACTTCAATTGAAAAATTGCAGTTGAACGATGCTTCACTGACCTACGATTTGGAATCGTCGGCAGCTCTTGGTTTCGGTTTCCGTTGCGGCTTCCTTGGTCTTTTGCATATGGAAATTGTTCAGGAACGTCTCGACCGAGAGTTCAACATGGACGTAATTACAACTGTGCCAAACGTTCAGTATCTTGCGTATACGACAAAGGGTGAGAAGGTGGAAGTACATAATCCATCGGGAATGCCGGCGCCAAATTTTCTCGATCACGTTGAGGAGCCGTTCATTCGCGGAACCATTATCACAAAGGCTGATTATGTAGGTCCAATTATTAAGCTATGCATCGACAAGCGCGGAACTTTCCTAAATCAGGTGTATCTGAGCGCCGATAGGGTGGAGTTGCATTTTGATTTGCCTTTGGGTGAGATTGTCTTCGATTTCTACGACAAGCTAAAGAGCATATCAAAAGGTTATGCATCGTTTGATTATTACCAGTCTGAATATCGCTTGTCTAAGCTGGTTCGCCTTGATATTCTTCTCAATGGCGAAATGGTGGATGCGCTTTCTACATTGACGCACGTCAGCAATGCGCAAACTTTTGGCCGTCGCATGTGCGAAAAACTGAAGGAACTTATTCCTCGCCACCAGTTCGATGTTGCAGTTCAGGCAGCCATCGGCGGAAAGATTATCGCACGTGAAACTGTCAAGGCAGTTCGAAAGGATGTTACTGCTAAATGTTATGGCGGCGATATTACCCGTAAGCGTAAGTTGCTTGAAAAGCAGAAGGAAGGAAAGAAGCGTATGCGCCAGATTGGCTCCGTGGAAGTTCCTCAGTCTGCATTCCTCGCCGTGCTGAAGCTCGATTAACAAACAACAGAATATAAAAGGAAAACGGCTTGCATTTTGAAGTGCAAGCCGTTTTTTTTGATGTTTTTGCGTTTATATATTTAGCGACTTGTAAATAAGTTCTGCTGTTCCAATTCTGTATCCTTCGCTTCTGAATGTTATTTTTCCATTTCTGTCGATTATGAAAATCAGCGGCGGATTGTCGCGATATTGCTGTTTGGTGTCGGACAGAATTTTGTCCATGAGACCGTTAGTGTCGGTGGCAATAATTGTTTGCTTCGGCAAGTTCCATTTTGTTGCGGACAGTGGCTCGGTAAGTTTGTCCTCCGGTACAACCATCAGAATGTTGCCGTTCCATTTTTCGTATGTCTCGTGCATCGAGCCCAATTCCTTGAGCGTGTGTTTTGTCGGTTCGCGATTCGGGTCCATGAAGCATAGAATTAATGGTTTGTCCTTGGCAAGTTCCTTTATGTTTTGGACTACACCGTTGATTTCGATTTCGGTGTCGTCGTTAATCTGTCCGTAGAACTCGTTGTCGCGTGGCTTCAACTGTCGGATGACAACTTGTTTTTCGGTCGTTTCGCCAGCCTTTATGTTAAAGAATACAAGGTGCGATAATGTTTCGCCGTCGCTGTAGCGATTGCCGGTAGAAAGCATGTAGTAACCTTCTTCCAGTTCAAGCTTAACTGGGAATTCGGCAACGCGCGGATCGTTTTCATAGTCGAATGTAGTGAAGTCGCCGTCTTCAAATTTTGCAATCGTGTAGTGCGTCCAATATTGAGGCTTTATTTCTGTATCGTCTTCGTATTTTAGGATGAGAGTGCCGGTTGCCTGTGCTGGTTTTTCGGCTTCAAACGAGACGATGTTCCAATTGTCGTTTTCGTACACAAAAAGTTGTCGGGTTGCATTGTCGAGGTAAGCGGGAATATTGAGTGAACGGCATGCTGCGATGAAGAAAATGTCGCGAGAACGGGCGTCTGCATGTTTGAGTTCAAATACGCCGCGAGGTGAAATCGGACAGTTGAAGTAGTTGCCTTCCTTGTCGATTGTGATGTTCGCCTTTGTCCATTCGATAATTTCAGCATACGAAGGGGCGTTGCCGAGTGTTTTTCCTAGGTTTTGGGATAGGAACTGACGCCACGGACGAATCATTTCGCCTTCAATACGTGCCGGCAGAATACCTTTTATGTAGATTTCCCTTGGATGCTTTTCGTCGTAATATGTTATGTGCTGCTGCAATGTTTCGGCTTTGCAGTCGCGTAAGTCTTTGTCCGATAGCGATTTCATGAATTCATATAGAAGCAGGTATTCGTTCTTTTCCGAATTGCTGTCCATGAAACTTATGATTTCCTCGTAGTTGCCTTCGCTTTTCTTTACAAATTCTGCAATCTGTTCCGTAGTAAGGTTCGCATTGGCAATCTCACCGATTTGTTCTTCGGTCGGGAATGTTTTTAGGTATGCGTTTCTGATAGAGTCTTCTGTTGCAAGTCGTTTGTTGTTGGCGGCAACTTCATCGTCAGAGGCGACATTGTCGCGTTCCTTGGCTGCTGGAGGAAGCACATCAATGTCCTGTTCGTATTCGGTTCCGGCTGTGCGTGTTAGTTTTAATGTTATTTCGTCAATTTCCCTAACGTCAATTTTTGCATAGTCGTAAATGCCGTCTTTGCAAGCCCATATCAGCAAGTCCCCATATCCGGTAGTCAGACTTGCAGTTCCATCAGCATTTGTCATGGCGCTTGCAATAGGATAGTATTCGGCGTAATTGTAAAGCTTGAATCTGACGTTTGCGTTTTCAACGGCATTGCCGTTTTTGTCGACAACCTTTGCAGTGATTTTCCTGGTGTCGGTATAGTTCGGGAGCATATTTATGCGCGAGAACAATTCTCCTTGATGGTTTATCTCTTCGTCGCCTTTATATTTTCCGAAAGCATTTGAATGTACCATCATGCATCGTGTAGATGGAATTGCAAACCATCCCATGTCGAGTTTGGCGTCGGGTTCGCAGGCGCCAAGGAAATACCATTTCCCGTCAACCCATACTTCCACCCAAGCATGGTTGTCGTCGGTGTGGGCCCAACGTGGTGTATAGCACTGGCGAGCAGGAATTCCGACAGCTCGTAGGGCAGTGACTGTAAATGTGGATTCTTCGCCACAACGGCCAAATCCAGTACGAATACTAGCCAATGGCGATGAGGTGCGAGCGTCGGAAGCACGGTATGTTACTTTTTCGTGGCACCAGTGGTTTACTTCGAGTGCCGCATCGTACATCGACATGTCTTTGATTCGGTCTTTTATTTCGTTGAAAATGAACATTCTGGCAGTGTCGAGATCTTCGTTGTTTACTCGATATACAAGAACAAAATGGCGGAAAATGTCCTCGGGGACATTCTTGCCCCAGCTAAAGAAATTGCGCGCCATGAAGGCGTATTTTACTTGGTTAACGAAAAAGTCTCCATTGTAATCGGCAAGGTCGCTAAATGGCATATATGCGTACAGGAACTTTAAGGCTTCGGTTTCCTCTGTTGTAAGCTGTTCGTTGAAAACTGAAAATAGTTCTTCGCTGCGCCCCTGTGTCAGTTCCTTGCGCACTTCAAAGTCGGTTTCGACTTGGTTGCGATATGCTTCGTCGGTAATGAAATGTTTCTCGTTGTCGTGATTGCAAGATACAAATGCTATTGCTGTCGACAGAATTGCTATTGCTACCTTTGTTATGTGTTTCATGTCTGTATGTTATAATCTTTTTACTTGTTCTACCAGTATTTTGGCTTCTTCCATGTCGGTCTCGCTGTATTTGCTCGATTCTTCAATATTTGTCCTTTGCAAATTTTCAACAATATGCTTGCATGAGGAATGTACTTCTGTGGCGCCAGTATCCCTGATGATTGTTGCTGCATTTTGTGAATTTACGCCACTACCGGCAAGAATAGCTATTCGTCCATTGGCTTGAGAAACGATTTCGCGAAGAACGTTCATTCCTTCGGGCGCAGTCTTTCGTTGTCCTGATGTTAGGATTCTGTCGCAACCGCAGTCTATAATCTGTTCCAAGGCAACTTGCCAGTTTCTGCAACGGTCGAAGGCGCGATGGAAAGTTACTTCCATTGGCCTTGCAAGTTTTACGATTTCTTTGGTTCGTTCTATGTCAATATCAAGATTTTTGTCCAAAAAGCCAATGACAACACCGTGAACGCCAAGTTCACGGCACATGATGACGTCATTCTTTATTGTTTCGTATTCGGCATCGTTGTAGCAGAAATCACCCGGACGTGGGCGTATTAGCACCATTGTCTTTAGCGAAAGATGTTCGATGCAGTATTTTATTGTGGCATACGATGGTGTGGTGCCACCTTCGTTTAGGTTATGGCATAGTTCTATTCTGTCGGCACCTGCCTTGTCGGCATTTATTGCCGACTGCACCGAGTTTGCACAAATTTCTATTATCATGGTTATATCTTTTTTATTTTGGTATTTGTCCGAAAAGACCGATGATCTTTTCCGTCATTATGTTCCATGCGTATTTGCTTTTTTCCTCGGCAACTCGTTTCTCAAACGCCTGGCCTTTGCTGTTGCTGAAGAAGTCGAATATTGCTTCGGAAATTTCTTCTGGCTTCGGTTCCGTCACATATCCGCTTTCGTTGTTGATGACAATTTCGCATAATCCGCCCACATTTGTAACAAGCATTGGTTTTTCAAAGTGAAATGCAATTTGAGTTACACCGCTCTGCGTTGCCGATTTGTAAGTCTGAGCGATAATGTCGCAAGCCGAAAAATACAGATTTACCTTTTCGTCGGGAATAAATTCGTTGTGAATGATGATTTTGTCTTCGAGTCCGAGACTTGAAATCTGGTCGCGGTAAAGTTTTTCCTCCTGATAGAATTCGCCGGCGACAATTAGTTTTATGTTGCTATCTTTTATTCTGCTGTCGGCAAAAGCGTCAAGCAGTAAGTCAAGTCCTTTGTATGCACGAACAAGGCCGAAGAACAAAACATATCTGCTGTCGGCCGAAAGACCTAATTCGCGCAATGCTTTTTCTCGCTCTAAGCGAATGCCGTAATGATCGTAAATAGGGTGGGGCGAGAATGTTTTCGGCTTGTCCTTTTTGTCAAACTTGTCAATATCGTCGACAACTGACTTTGAAAGTGCAATGAATCCATCCATCGACTTTACAAAATATGGTGGCAAAATCTTGTCCAAGATATTTTGCTCGTGTGGTATCATGTTGTGTACCAGTGCAATGCATTTTGTTTTGCCGTTCTTCCGGATTTTTCTTGCAATTGTTCCAAAGCATGGTGCCATAAACGACATCCAGTAGCAGAAAATTACAAGGTCTGCATTTTTATTTTTTATTTTGTATCCGGTTTTTATCCAGTTGAACGGATTCGTGGAGTTTATCTTGCGAGAAATATTCAGTTTTTCGGGTTTAGGTGAGGTGGTGTATTGTGTTTTTCCCGGAAAAAGGAACGATGGATATTGCAAGGAAAAAGTAATCATTTCAACGTCGTGACCAGCATTCAAGAATTCGGTTGCAAGTCTTTCGTTGAATGTGGCGAGGCCGCCTCTGTAAGGGTGAGCGCTACCAACAATGATGATTTTCATGGATTCTTGCTTTTATTTTATTCCGTCGCCGAACTTAAGTTTGGCATCATTAAGCATTTCGGTGAGGGTTTGTTCGTTTTCGCGTTTGCAAATGAGCAGCGCCTTGTCGGTGTCGACAACGATGAAGTCGTTGAGGTCGCGGATGATGGCAATTTTCTTGTCGTCCTGTATGTTTACATAGTTGCCGTTTGAGTTGGCGAACAAAGTGTTCTTGTGCAGGTCGGTGTTGGCGTCTTTGTCTCTTTCGGCGATGGTATAGAGTGAGTTCCAAGTTCCCAGGTCCGACCAGCCGAAATTGGTTTGCATCACATATACGTTCGATTCCTTTTCCATTACGCCAAAGTCGATAGAAATGCTTTTGGCTCCGGAATAAATCTCGGTTATAGCTTCTTTTTCGCGTGGAGTGTTGAAATGTTTTATTCCTTCGGAGAATAGCGAGTACAATTCCTTTAGATGGCGTTTAATAGCATCGCGGATTGCAGTCTGCTTCCAAAGGAAAAGTCCTGAGTTCCAGAGGAAGTCGCCGCTTTCGATGAAGAATTTTGCGAGTTCGAGTTGCGGTTTTTCCGTAAAAGTCTTTACCGGTATGAACTTTTTGCTTTCTGTATTTTCCGACATCTGTATGTATCCGTAGCCGGTGGCGGGACGGTTCGGGGTAATTCCGAGTGTAAGCAGAGCATTGCTTTCTGTTACGAACTCAAGTCCCTCGTTGATGTTGTCGAGGAAAAGGTCTTCGTTTAGGATCAGGTGGTCGGCAGGAGTAACAACTATTTTAGCATCAGGGTTTTTCAGTCCGATTTTGCAGTTCGCATACATTATGCAAGGAGCTGTGTTGCGACGCATAGGTTCGCCGAGAATATTCTCGACAGGGACTTTAGGCAACTGTTCGTGTACTATGCCGATGTATTCCTCGTTAGTAACGACATAAATGTTTTCGTCGGGGATTATTTTTGTGAAGCGGTCGAATGTCTGCTGTATTAATGTTCTGCCAACACCAAGGATGTCAAGGAATTGCTTTGGCATGTTAGAGCGGCTAACAGGCCAGAAACGGCTGCCGATTCCGCCGGCCATAATAACGCAGTAGTACGATTTGTCCATTGTGTGCATAGTAATCTCGTTTTATATTTCTATGCAAAGTAACAACAAATATTTGTTATTGGCGAATTATGGCGGAAGTTTATTCGGAAGATTTTATGTCCGTTAGGTTATTCCGTGCCGCGTCTGCATTTTGTTGACAATAGCACCATTATTCAAGCCAAGAAGTGGTGTTGGCTTGTGAGATTGCCTGTAATCTTTTGGTATGCAAGCTGCAACGGCCGTATTTGTGCAGCCGTTGAGTTTAATGTGTCAACGAGAATGTTGTGTATTTTTTCTCCGCTTTCTAAAATCGTAGAATGCTAGGTGGCTTTATGTTTAATATTATCACATCCTTATCATCTATATTCACCAACTGTTTATAGGTTTGAATATATTTGCCACGGTCCTCTTCGGCAAGAATAATATCCTGTGTTTTATACACTTCGTATTCGTAAATATAGTTTATGAAAATGCATTGCACAGCTACAAAAAATCGCTGCAGCTGTAGTCTGCGGCGGAAAAACTTTACTTGTCAATCTTGTATATGCAGTTTATCTTTATGCTGGTGTCCAATATCTTTTTTTCAACAAAGAATACCTTTGGAGAGTTGAACATAAGTTCATATTTCTTCTTGTGCAGATTTTTATTTGATAAACTCAACGCACCAAGATTTTCTTCGACATGGACTACCATTATTTTCCCATACTTGCTTCCAAACCTGCAATGGCTGCAAGCCCCATAGTCGGCAAACATTATGTAATCAAAGTCCTTGTAGTCATATTGAATGCCAGTAGTGTCAAATATTGTTTCCATCGACGAAATAGGGGGATACTTTTCTCGTCTAAGCATTTCTGCATCATTAGGATCGTAATCTTTGATAGTAGATGCCGTGTAGTAATAATGGTATATGCCATCGTTCCCAAGCGAATCATCGATTGTTTCGTAGCTTGTCCCGTTGAAAAGAATTTGCTGCGACGACATGAGGTCATTATTGCCGTTTATAACCCCATTAATATTCTTGAACTTTTTCGACTTTACGGAATATACAAAGTCGATATGTCTTCCTGTAAACTCAGCCTCGTCTATGTGAACCATTATGTACAGCAAGTCGTTGCCTATGAAAGCAATCTTATCTATTTTGGGTTTGATAAAAATCTTATATTTATCCATAATCTGCAGATTAAGATATGCTTTCCCATAATTTTCGAGCAGAACCTTATCTGGCAATATGGAATCTAAAACTTGTTCAGTTAGTAGGATAGGCGGATAATCAATATTTACTGTATCAATAATATTAAGTTTACCATTCATTATATACACTTCTCCCTTTAATGGGTTCGACACAGCAATATAATCATCAGACTTGGCTATCATATTAATGCCATAATGAGATAACAGTATGCCTTTGCCAATGTCAAACTTAACAGATTTTTCTGCCATACGGGTCTTCATGTTGAATATCCTTACTGTGATATTGTCATACGGCTGTCCTTTACGGCTGTTGTTGTATGTGTTGGCGAGTAACACCTTATCGTTTGACTTTCCATCGAGTCTCGAGATATGGTTATATGTGTCCTTGAGTCTAATTTTTTTCTTAATCTTAAGTTCGTCCTCTTTTTTTTGTGTTCTATATATGAAAAACTGTGACATTATGAGGATTTCGCCATCAGGCATTTCCGCGCCATAATACGAATCTTCATAAGCGCTTAACCCTTTTCTTGGCCTTTTGAAATATAGTTTTATGTCCTTTAATGTACTATCAATAACAAGCAAAAGTACTGTATCTTCTGTTTTCTCTGAATACTGAAGCCTCATTGGAACAATTGTCTTGCTCGAGCTCTGAAATCTATTGTAATAATCATAATATTCAACACTTTGCCACTTTTCAAGTTCCAATTTGGGAGAAACTGAGAATGTTTGAGACAATAAATCCAAACAAATAAAAACAAATAAAAATAGTGCAGATGCCTTCATTGTTAATTATTTTAATTGGAGTGCCATTGGGCACTCCAATAATTATCTACTTTTTAAAGAAAGCTGTTGCATTATACTCAACACCTTTTACTTCTGAACTGGCTTTATGGTAATCATTAAGTTCTTCATCATATACAAGTCTTGCATTCTTATAATAAATAGTTGCATCATTGTATTGTAGTGTTCCTGTTGTCATGTTATGCGTCTCAAGGTTCTCTTTAATTACATCTTCAACATAGTTCCATTCAAAACCAACAGTTCCTACTTTGGGGCAAGGTTCATTTCCTGGATCAAGGCACTTTTGTTCGGTAAGAATTCCGTCCTTATAATGTTGTATTATTTTGTCATAAGTTACACATTTCTGTTTTTTATTCCATTTGCCACCAGACTAAACTACTGTTAAAGGAGGAATGCCAGCAGATGCTACAACGTACATTAAAAAGCACAATGAATAACAATATTTTCTTCATTTTATTAAATATATTTAATTATTAATATGGGATAATTTATTTCACAACTGCAACCTATCCCACAGTCGGTTGCAATCATTGCTGTATCCACTACACTAGGGATACATTTTTCCGCATATTTTGCCCTCATATTTTATTATAAAATTTATAATTTGTGAGGGCAAACCTATCCGCAATGAAAGGATACTTCATGTAAAATTGACCTATATATATTCATATATAAACTTTTCATATTGTCGCTTAATAAATTTATGCTACAAGTTTAAGCAAACAAATTGAAAAAAGCAAAATTATTTTTAACAACCGGCAATTTTATCCATATACAAGCAACGGCCACTCAATTGCAGCCGTTGCAGTTTGTTATTTAGCAAAAACTCCCTAATAATTCGGAACTACAATCACATCGCCATAGTCGTCGAGAACGTACCTTGTGCGTTCGGTTCTCAAGTACATATTTTTTTTAATATATCTCCATCCGCAGTCCACAAGCATCAATCATGGTAGGTATTAAAGCGTCCTCAATATCTTGTGCATTATACACAGAGTCGAGTTCAACCTTGCCGCCCCTTACTATAGTCAGGCGCGGATTTACAAATGGTGAATTCATAGGAAACGAGGACACAATTGCTTCATCATCAACGATAACATTATTAAACTTATCCAACCTCAGGTCATGGTCATTTAACTCATTGTCAATACGCGACTTGTAGCCTGTCAGAATAAGATACAAGGGCCTTTGTGATAAAATCTCCTGGTTTGCAGCTATTAATTCCAACACGGACATCCTACACGACACGCAACCTGCCTGGAAATACAATGTTACTATGCAATAGTCCGATTCGTGATCAGGCACATTCCTATCAAAATAATTTATCAACGGATCTTGTCCATCAGTATAATACTGCGAAACTTTTTGTTCCTTATCGTTTCTAAAACCGTCAATCACGTAGCGCAAACTATCCACAGAAGTATTATGTCCAGACTTTTTTTGCTTTCGATACACATTTATGCGAATGGTATCCTGCGATACCGAACATGAGATTCGCCTACCATCGACCATTGACATAGAGACAAATGGCTTTACTGTTTCTCCAATATAATTGAAATCCCTATCGGCCATAACGACAGAGCAATACGTTTTTTCCATGCCGTTTAACCATATTGACGAATAATACATTCCATCAACCGAATCATAAACAATATTTCCATAACACGCAACCATGGCATCGGAAACATCAGTTTTATATTTTAGCGGAGGGATGGTATCAACCAGCTTTGACTTTAACGTATGTGGAATTAACTTGTCGTTTTTGTAATCCCACTCGAACACATCTGCCGAATATGGGAACCTTATCACAGGCATACCATCAGGCGAAATGCAGAAATTGACATGATTGTGATGCCCGCCTTCCAGCACTGGATAATACATTTTATTCTTTAGGTACGGAAGTTTCTGCCTTGTGAAATAATACTTTTCGGTATTCAAATCATAATAGGCCAAGAACGGCTTCGAATTTTCAATCGAATCACAATTATTATAGGAATATCGGCGAGGATAAAGAAAAACTATATTTCCGGCGCGTTTCATTTCACCGTCCAAAAAAGTATATGGCGGCAGCACGTCCGCTTCTGTCAGATCCAAACCATCGAAGTTTGACTTTTCGCAATTAAAATGATAGTGCTTTTTCACATTTCCCTCATAATCAACGAGCATAAATCTCAACGTGTCGCACGTAGCATCATATGGCAGCTCCGTTACCTTGCATTCTCTATTGCTACAATTATGCACTTGCATATACGAATAATATGGTGCGTCATACAGAACCAATATGCTATCCTTGTTTATATACTCAAAAGTGCATAACGGCCGGTCAGCCAACAAGTTAATCTCATGATATGGTTCTTTCTTTTCAATATCGAAAAAAGTCAGCTTGTTGTTTTCCACGTATGCTATAAGCGTTTCAACACCATCTATGATGCAATACCGGAACTTGGGAATATATAATATTTTGTTCTGGATTATTGAATCATCAAGCGGAATGTTTATGGTTCCTTCTTTATTAAAATCCCAATAGTACTCGTCGTTGCGACAACACGAACACAACATGCTAACTGAGAAAAGAAAAATTGCAGTTTTCAACAAAAAATTACTCATAAAATAAACTATTAACGTTACTTAATCCATAATGTGAACTTGCTGAACTGCAATTAAATTGCAATTTTTATCATAATACATCTTTGTGTAACAGTTACGCACTGATAAGTCCGTAAGGTTACACCAACTGCCAACGACAACGCCATCTTCATTTTTAATTTCATGCCATGTGCCCCAAAGCACCTCGTCTTCACATTTCTTTTTGCTTCTTAATGTAACTTCAAATAAGGTTTCGTTTTCATTGTTAGCGTTTCTGTATAAAGAGCCACAATTTCCATCTTCATCACAATAATTAGAATCAACAAGAACCCACATGGGAGCGACAAATTTAGAGATTTTCCCATCTTCCTTTTCGCAAGAAGCGAATATACATACACTTGCCATTAATACGGCTATAATTAAAACTAATTTGTTCATTTCTGTAAATTTTATTTGTTGTTATTTTCTTGGGATTTTGTTTCACAACTGCAACCTATCCCACAGTCGGTTGCAATCATTGCTGTATCCACTACACTAGGGATACATTTTTCCGCATATTTTGCCCTCATATTTTATTATAAAATTTATAATTTGTGAGGGCAAACCTATCCGCAATGAAAGGATACTTCATGTAAAATTGACCTATATATATTCATATACAAACTGCTCATATCGTCGCTTAATAAATTTATGCTACAAGTTTAAGCAAACAAATTGGAACAAACAAGAGATTTTTTGCAAAAAATGCCATGCGGAAAATTTATGCGGCGTCATTTTATTGAGAGTCTACCGAGAAAAAAGTTTTAGTCAAAAAATACCATCAAATAACTGTTGCATTTTTTCGTATTTTAAATTCTTTGACTACCTTTGTCCTGCTTTTTTTCGACAGAAAATGAACTTGTTTGTTACTATAGGCAAATATTTTTCACTGATGGGTTCTGTATTCTCGAAACCTGTCAGCAGGAAGATATTTTTCCGTCGTCTGGTCGCGGAAATCGAACAGATAGGTATCGATTCGGTCGGTATTGTCTGCATTGTGTCGGTGTTCATGGGGGCGGTGCTAACTATCCAGATGGGTATAAATTTCGAGTCGCCGATTATTCCGAGGTATATTATTGGCCTTAGCACGCGCGACTCTATGATTCTTGAATTTTCCAGTACTATCGTCTGCTTGATTCTTTCTGGCCGTGTTGGCTCCAACATCGCCTCTGAAATTGGTACAATGCGTATCACCGAACAGATTGATGCCTTGGAAATTATGGGTGTGAACAGCGCCAATTATTTGATACTTCCAAAGATAATTGCTGCGTTTGTTACTTTCCCATTCCTAGCGTTGCTTAGTATTATCCTTGGTATCGTTGGCGGATGTTTCATCGCATTCACTTCTCCTGATATTGTTACTGTTGCCGATTATATCTACGGATTACACTATGCGTTTGTGCCGTTCTATGTTACTTATACAGTAATAAAAATTGCTGTTTTCGCAATCCTTATTACCTCGATATCTGCCTTTTTCGGCTATTATACCGAAGGCGGTGCACTCGAAGTCGGCAAGAGCAGTACAAAGGCGGTTGTATATAGCATTATCGCCGTATTGTTGTTCAACTTAATATTAACTCAGGTTTTGCTCACATGATAGAAGTTGTTGGTGTAAATAAGACCTTTGGCGACAAGCATGTCCTCAAGGACATAAATGCGACTTTTGAAGAGGGCAAGGTTAATATGATTATTGGCCGTAGCGGTTCCGGAAAAACTGTGCTGCTGAAAAATATCGTCGGTTTGCTGACTCCAGAAACCGGCGAAATTTACTTCAACGGACGTGAATTCGTAAATGTTGACGAAAAAGGTAAGCGCGAAATAAGAAAGGAGATGGGGATGGTCTTCCAAGGCAGTGCTTTGTTTACATCTTCTACCGTCGAGGAGAATGTTATGCTTCCTCTCGATTTGTTTACCAAGATGTCGAAGGCGGAAAAGCAGATACGAGTTGATTTTTGTCTTGACCGTGTAAATATAAAGAATTCAAACAAATCGTATCCTTCAGAGATTAGCGGCGGTATGCAGAAACGCGTGGCTATTGCCCGTGCAATAGCTTTGAATCCTCGCTATTTGTTCTGCGATGAACCAAACTCAGGATTGGATCCCCAGACTTCCATCCTTATCGACCAGCTGATAAGGGAAATTACTTTGGAGTATGGCATTACTACTATTGTTAATACTCACGATATGAACTCTATAATGGAGATCGGCGATAACATCTGCTTTATCTATCAGGGAAACAAATGGTGGCAAGGCACCAAGGATGATATCTTTAAGGCGGATAATCAGGAATTGAATGATTTTGTTTTCGCTTCCAACTTGTACAAAAAGGTAAAATTGGTACACAACAATGAATAGGGTGTTGATATTGCTATCGGTTGTTTTGCTTGCTGTTTTTGCCTCATGCAATCCTCCCGACAAACAGGAAAAACTCATAGGCGATGAACGTAGGCTTCCTGTGGAGACAATGGAAAACATATTCTATGAAATGCATCTCGCCGATGCTATGGTTTCGCTGCATATGGTTCAGGTTACCGGTCATACCTCGCTGACGCAGTATCAGGTTGACAGTCTGTTGTATGAGGGTATATATGAAAAATACGATTGCACCCGTGAAACATTTGAGGAGAGCGTATTGTGGTATTTGCAGAACGACAGCAAGGGATTGGAAAGCCTGTATGAAAAGGTTGTCGAAAGATTCAATTTGGAAATAGCGGCTTTTGAAATTAATGTCGTAGATTCGTTGGCGACAAAGGAGGAAGAGGAAAATACATTATGAGACATTTCGCAGCAAATTATGTCTTCGACGGGAAAAATTTCGTGCGCAATGCTTGTATTTCGTTCGATGCTAGTGGCAAGTTGCTGTCTGTCGGTGAAGAAAATTCCGGATTGGTCGAACGCGAACGGATGATATTCTATAATGGAATCCTATGCCCGTATTTTTCAAGACACTTGCCTGAAAATATTCCATTAAAACCTTTTCTGGAATCGCTTGACTTGAATTTTAAAGATGCGGAACTTCCGGTTATCCTTCTTGAAAATGTCGATTTGATAACAATGTCTTTTACTGATGATTCTGTTGCAAGGGAGATTTTATAATGGCAAAGATTGTTAAGACCAATGCTGCCCGTTTGCTAGACAGCATGAAAATAAAGTATGATTTAATTCCGTATGAAGTTTCGGAAGACGATTTGAGTGCAATTCATGTTGCTTCGCAACTTGGCGAGTCCATCGATGTTGTCTTTAAGACATTGGTGCTTCATGGGGATCGCAACGGATATTTTGTGTGCGTAATTCCGGGCGACAAGGAGGTAGACTTGAAGAAAGCAGCAAAAATAACAGGCAATAAAAGTTGCAATCTTATACCGATGAAGGAGCTTCTGCCATTGACTGGATATATTCGGGGCGGCTGTTCGCCGGTGGGCATGAAAAAAACTTTTCCCACATTCGTGCATTCAACCTGCCAGAATTTCGACAAAATATATGTCAGTGCAGGAGTGCGCGGCTTGCAGCTGTGCATAAATCCCGACGACTTGTGCAAGGCCGTAGGGGCGAAGGTTGGTGATTTGGTTGCAATGGAGAGCTAGCGGTTCATTATTTTTTTGCCGATTATTATGGTAAGGACTATGCCCATTACCAAAACCACTACAGCAAGCCAATATATCTGAGTCAAGCCGACAAGCGAACTTGCCAGAAACGAAAGGGCAATCATCGAGATAATTTTTACAAACTTTTTGCGTACATATTCTTTCCTTGCGTTTTTGCTTTTTGGGAACGAATTCACACCCTTAAGCGAAATTATCGGATCGCCAGACAAGTATGCTATTCCGGCGTATACCAGCAGCGAAATGCCTAGTACTGCCATTATTATTGAATATGCAGTTTCCATAAATAAATTTTAATTGCAATTTTTACTTGTGTTCTGTTTAATTATGATGCGAATATATGGCAGAAAATTGACAGCGGCTTTCATTCGACAATAATATTGTTGATTTACTGTTCCTTCTTTTCGTCATAGTTCTCGATGATATTCTGAATCGATTTGCGTAGGGTCTGTTGTAGCGAAATTCTGCCCAATCCCGACTTGTTGACAAGGTTAATGGATTGAGCTATAGCTTTCTCGTCCTTGTACAACGGTTTTACAAGTCTGAATTCAAAGTCGTCGGATTCCTCGACTAGTTCGCCCTCTTCTTCGTCGTTCTTTTTCTTTTTCCCCTTGTTTTCCTTTGGCTCTTTAGTTTGGACATTTATTCCAAGTGGAATTGGTAGGCCTTTTGGCTCGAGTACCGAAATGTGGAAGAAATACTTGAAGTCGAAGTCCATTTTGCCGCTGACGGCAACTTTGTATTTGTCCATTGACAAAGTGAATGGATAAACGCTGAGGATGTTATTGTCGATGGTGAATTCAACCGACATGTTGTCGATGACATTTTTTGTCTGCTTCTTGAACAGAAGGTATTTGGCTATTGTGGTGAATGTTTCGCCATCGAGAAGGACAAGGTCCTTTCCGTTGATGTGGCATGCGGTCTGCAACGTCGATAGAACTGGTTCCATCTCATTGTCGAGGTCGGCTATTGCCGACAGTTCGCAGTCGAGCTTTCCCTCAAACGAACTGAGCATTGGCAATATGGAGTCAATCATAGGAACAGCAGTCAAAAGGTTTTCCACAGTAACATTAGTTCCGAAAAGATCAAGTCCGACTTTCGCTTTTTCAAGGTTGTCGCATTGGTATGTAGCGCTAAGTTTCAGGTCGCCGATATTGCTGCTTGTACGCAAATCCTTAATGGAGAGGGTGCTGTTTTGGGCAGTTATTTCCCCATTGAAGTCGTTCATCTTTAGTCCGGCAAATTTTATGGTGTCCATTTTTACAGTTATGCCGCAGTTTAAGTTTGCCGGGACTACAATAAGCTCCATAGGTACCGTGTCAAGATCGATTTCGGAAGAAGATGTGTCGGTGGCTTCGTTTTCCTCGTCTGTAATATTTTTTTCTTCGCTATATGCCAAATCGATGAATTCCTTCATTTTGCCCATCCTTTCGGTATATATTTCGCTGAGGTCACGTTTTGTGTAGGTCTTGCGTATGGAATCGATGATCTGTGCTTTGACAGAGTCGCTAACTTCAACATGGTTGATGTTTATGCTTTTTTGCTGCATTTTATCTATGCGCTCAAGTGCGGCCTTCCTAGCAACGTCGTCCTTCAGTTTTTCTTGTTCACCGATATAGTTGGCATATAAAAGTTCGTTAAGGTCCAAGTTCCTTGATGTAATTTCAATGTTTCCGCTAAGTGTTTTGTCGCGAAGCAGAGCTCGGCGTACATTTTCGATCTTTCCGTTTAGTCTGAGACCCGACTTTCCAACTCGCATGAAGAAATTGTTAAGCTGGATGGTATCGTCGGTAAAGGTAATGTCAAATTTGCGGGCAGCCGTTCGCAAATTGAAATAAGGTGACATGTATCTGGCTGTCTTGGCATATATCTTGCCGTCGAAAGTAAATTTCTTCAGCGCAGACTCGGCATCTGTCACACTGTTGCATAATGTAAGTAGCGAGTCCATGTCAATCGGGGTTCTGCTTGTGGGATCAATTTCCACACGTTTGCCGTCAACTCTCATGAACTTACGAATTCTGGGACGGCCGTTCATTTCTATTCTAGTGGAATCGAGGAATGCTCCCATTGTAGGTTCGTAGTATGTGATTGAGTCGAGGTTCAGCGTTGCTTTGAGTGCAGGAATAAGGGCGTCGGCCTCGTCTGGTCTTACCGACATTGAAATCCTTCCGCTCTTTCCCGAGACGAACATTGTGTCGGCAACAATTGCCTGCATGCCGTTTAGACGTCCAGAAACACGCATCTGCGGTACTTCGTTGACTGGTTCGTCAACGTTGGCATTAAGGTTAAGTCTCGATATCGTCGCCTGTATTGTGCGTGGCATTGTTATCTTTAAGGTGTCGACAACAACTTTTGCATTGGTCAAGTGGGTTTGTCCGGTTCGTCTTGATTGCTTGGAATTCATGCCGACTTCTGCACTTGCATTTTCACCGTAAGCAAAGAATTTCTGCGATGGGATTCTCAACATAATGCGGTCGATGTCGATATTTCCAAGCATGTATATTTTTGTGAAGTTGATTTTCATAAGGTCGCTTAGTGAGAAGCGTGCTTCGAAGTCGGACGAAAGGTTCCCCTTGTATATCAAGTCGTCGATAGGGAAGAGGCTTGATATGTAATCGAGGTTCAGGTCGCAATTAAGCTTAGCGTCGATATACGGGTCGTTGAGAATGTTGCTGGCCTTGCCCTTTAATTTAATGTAGGTTTCTCCGGCGGAAGCATTTAGTTCCGAAATATTGATGTACGATTTGCGTTTGTTTTCGGAATTGTAGCTTAAGTCGGCATCAAGATTTAGTTTTGCGGTGGCGTTCATGTCTTTGGCGACAGCTTCTATGTCGCTAAGCGACAGTTTCGCTTCGATGTTTGGGAAAGTGTCGTTTTTGTATCGGCCTTGTGCCTTGCCGCAGAAATTTAATGCGCCAGAAATTTTGTAGTCTTTGATTCCGCTGATCAGGCTCTCGGGAATAAAGTTGAGAACATTGTCGATTCGTGGAATTGATATGTTTGCGTTCAGGTCGGTATTCCATGATGAATCTGTCATGTATTCGGCTGTGCCTGAAACTTTTACGAAAATGTCTGTGCTCGTGATGTCCAAAGTGTCGATATCGAATTTGTTAAACTCGTCGTCGCATTTTACTTTCAGGGCAAAATCAAGAGGAATGTCGTTAAATGACATCGAAGAATCTCCAAATTCGTTTAGTAAAAGTTTAAGGCTTGAATTTAAATCGTATGAGCTGTCGTTGATAAATGCCGATGCTTTCAGTTCTGTGTCATCGACAATTATTTTTGTATTTGAAGAGCTGTCGCAGAATTCTGTGCTAATTTTGCCAAAATTGGTTGTCAGCTCGTAGTTTCCATCGTTTATATTGCCGTAGATATTTAGTGTAGAGGTAGGAATTTCTGCCGCAAATTGCGAAGATTCGTCGGCATATCTGGCTTTTAGGTTTAGTTCTGTTGTGAAGTTTAGAATGTCGGCGGTCATGTCGCCGGACAAAGAAATGTTTGTAGAGTCGAGACAAGCTGTCATTTGCGACTCGTCGTCAATGTAGTTGACGTGTAGGTTCTTTATCGATGCATCCTTAAGCTTTATAATGTAGTCGAATGATGAGGTGTCTTCTTCTTCTGGGGTTGTGTCGGAAATGTAGATGTCCCAGTTTGCTTTTCCTTCAGGGTTTACATATCCGTTTATTATTGTGTTTGACAGTAAAAGCTTGTTGATAATAATGCTGTCGTTAAGGAATTCGACAGCGTTTACAGAAACGCTAAGAGTATCTATTATAGCCAATGTGTCGCTAAGGTCGTTCTTAAGCGCTTTTGAATGTATTGTGGCGTCAATGATTTCCAGTTCAACGTCAGGCAGTTTGCTCCACACATCCAATTTGATTTTTTCATATTTGATGTTGGCATTAATGTAATCGCAGGCAATGTCGTTTATTGTTTTGTTGCCCGATTCTGAGTTAGCGTATGATTCTGCAATCAACGGAGCAAGACCGACAATAATCAGTGCGATGGCAATAATGCTTGCAAGTGGAATAAATATCCACTTTAAAATTTTTTTTGATTTTTTCTTTGTTTTCTTTTCTTGGTTTTCCATTTCGGATAAATGAATTGTGATAAAAAATTGAAAGCGAAACGAATACGTTTCACTTTCAATTTAATATTAATGGGATAATTATTTGATGCCCAAGTTCTTCTTTATGTCCTTTGGCAAAGCGTCCTTATGAACGACGATATTCATAGTTTTGTAACGAACGAAAGCCTTGCTAGCATAGAACATTCCGTGATATTCGCCGTAGTCGCCCCAGCTGTTCTTAACCATGTAGTATTCGTTGCCCATCTGGTCCTTCGCTGTTCCGTAGATAAGCATTCCGTGGTCGTCGGTAGTTTCCCAGTTGTCGAAAGCAACCTGGCGTTCTTCCTGGCTTACCCAGCGTTGTGGTGTCGGGTGCTTAGCTGCTTCGTCGGCAATCTGCTTTGCGCTCATGCCAGTCCAATGTGCCATATCGCTGCCCTTCATGCTAGCTGCTTCTGCATTAGTTTCTGGCAATACGCAGAATCCCTTGCGAACACCAATCTTGAATCCTTGTTCGCTAACGTCGGAACCCCATGCTATTGGGTAACCGTTTTCGATTGCGTTGTCAAAGATTTCCATCATTTCGTCGATTGTTACATTGTAGCACTGCGACCATCTCCAGTTGTCCTGAATTTCAAGAACGAACTTTTCGTTGAATGGGTGATGTGTGTAGGATGTGATAGAAACATAGTCGTCGGCATTAAGTCCAAGTGACTGGTAGAATGACATTGGAGTGTATTCTTTACCATTGTAGTTGAATTTTTCTGGACATTTGCCTAAATAAACATCGTGGATAGCTCTGATTGCGTTGAGCCACAAAGTCTGATTTTCGGCATTTTTCTGCAAGCTCTTGTGGTCGCCCTTTGCGATAGCTTTAACCACAGCTTCTGAAACAGCAGAAAGTTCAGTGTGGTCAGACAAAGAGTCACCGTACATAACGCCAGGACGCATTTCTGCTTCCGGAACAAGTCCATAGTGAGACATTCCGTAGATAACATCGTAGAATGAACCACCCTGCGAGAATGATACATCACCGTGAGTACGAACTGCTGCCTGTGCCCTGTCGATGTATGTGTTGTAAACTGTGTACATTTCTGCAAAGTCGTATTCGCCTTTGCCCATACGAAGTAATTCTGCTTCAATGAAGCCAAGACCTGAATAGCACCAGCATGTTCCTGCTCTGTTCTGATCCTTAACTGAGGTTACAGGCAATTCCTTTACTGTAGTAAATACATAGCCTTCTTCCTCTTCTCCTTCTTTGGCTTCTTGAGCCCACATGTTCGTGCCTATCATCAGTAGGCTGAGCATTGAAATGATAATTCTTTTGTTCATTGTTATTAATTTAAGTGTTTATTATTAATCATGTTAATATAAAATGCTAAGTGATCCGGTGTATGGTTGACGTTCTTCACCAATATTTATGATGTATGTGTATGTTCCGGCAGGAACAAGATGTCCGTTGAATGTTCCATCCCAGTATTCTGATGTTCCGTCGCCGACATAAAGTTTTTGTCCCCAGCGGTTAAACACTACGATTTTTGCATCTGGATACATTTCGATATGTTGCAGTTCCCAAACATCGTTGATTCCGTCGCCATTTGGCGTGAACACATTAGGAATGTGCAGGCAGTCGGTGGCATTTTCCGGAACGTAAATGTTTTTTAACGAGTACGAGCACCCATTTTCATCCGTAATGATAAAATGATATGTGTCGGCATGTAGGTCTGATATGGTATTTTTTTCTCCGAGTGGCTTGTTCGTATAATCCTTTGAAGTTAAATAATATGGAGCTGTGCCACCAGATATGTTAATGATAATCTTGCCGTCTGTTGCCTCCTTGCAGCTTGTGCTTACAGTCTCGTAGTTTATTGCAAGCATGTCTGGTGCTCCGATGTTAACGTTTATTTGTGCTGTACAACCTTTGCTGTCCATTACATAAACAGTATGTGGTCCGGAAGTTACATTCTGCATTGTTCTGCTGGTGATGCTGTTATTCATAAATTCGTTGAGCGAATATGAAAATGGCGCAGTGCCTCCTTCGACAGATACTGTGATAGTTCCGTCGTTGCCGCCAAAGCATGATGCATCGCTGGTCGTCGCTGTCAACGACATTGATTCAGGTTGAATTATGGAGAATGTGTTTGTCTGCTTGCATCCGTTTGCGTCGGTGACTGTAATTGTGTAGTTGCCGTAGCAAAGATTTGTCAGGACATTTTCGGTGAATCCGGAATTCCAACTGTAAGTGTATTCGGGCGTACCGCCATGAGCAATAACGATTATGCGACCATCGCACATGCCTATGCAACTTGCATTCTTGACACTTCCATCAATTGTAATTGCTGCTGGATTTTGCAATGATACTGCTGCAGTAACAGTACATGAATGGTCGTCGGAGACAGTAAGCACATAACTACCGGCAGTTAGGTTGCTTGCTGTGGCTTCTGTTTGTCCGTTGCTCCAGTTGTATGTGTATGGCGAATGTCCGTTTGATACAGAAGAAACTGTTATTGAACCATTGTTGCCGTTGAAGCAGGAAATGTCGGTGTGTGTTATGTTTAGTGCGATAGGTGGTTCTTGCATTACTTCGACGGTGTCGGTGTTTGTGCAGTTGTGGCTGTCGGTAATAGTGTATCTGTATAAGATGTTCGGCCTTACGCGGTTGTTAGAAAAGCTAGTCGAACCGTCGGACCAACGGATTGAATATGGTGCAGTTCCGCCGTTGGGAGTAATTTCAACAGTACCGAAATTGTCGTTGCAATGAGCATCGGTGCTCGTACTTGTATGTGTAAGCGAGTCGGGTTCGGTGATTGTTATTGTTTGCCGAGAAGTGCAACCTTCCGAGTCGGTAACATTAAACGACTGAGTGCAAGCACCAAGTTCAACAGTTTCGATTCCTGTATAAGGTGAGATGCCTCCGGTGGCATTTATTGCTACGGAAGTCGTACCACCGTAGCAGGCAATAGGATCGTAAGTTATATTGATTTGCACTTCTGGCGATATTGTGCGCTGTGCAGTGTCGGTACATCCATATTCGTTGGTGACGGTGACTGTGTATTGTCCGCTAGTAGTTGCAACAAGAGCGGAGGTGTTGTTGCCTGTTGACCATTGGTAACTGGTTCCTCCGCCAGCCATTAGCGAAACTTCACCGTTGCAAAGTGCATAGTTGCCAATTATTGTTGCTGTTGGATTTTCCCTTACCGTAAGGTTCAGTGTGACTATGCTGTCGGTATTGGCTGCCGATGTTAAGAAATGGATGTAGGATCCGGTTGTCGATTCATTGAATCCGTTGAGGTTGTATGTTTGTCCTTGGCAGATGTCAGCATCAATTGTTGTGTTTATGGTCGAGATTTCTACGTGGTTGATTACAGTACTGTCGCATCCGTTAAGGCTGGTGTAGTTTCCTATGATTGTTGTGTCGCGGCGAGCAGTAAAGGTATAACCTTGAACTGTAATTGTTTCACCATAATTTGCTTCTGTTGTAAGTTCTGTTTCCCACGGATGTCCTATTGAAACATTGAAGTTAACTGCATTTGAAAAGCTGCTGCAACCTACGGTTGTTGTATTTACCTGCATATTTACCGTGTAGTCGCCTTCGTTTTCAAAAGTGTGTGAAACAGTGTTGCCAGTTTCGTTAGGCGATCCGTCGTTGAAATTCCATACGATATTGTTGTAGTCGTAGTCGACTTCAGAAGAAAATTCGATAGCTTCGCCTGTACAGAACATCCCGCTGACACTGGCATCTGTGCTTTCAATTCCGTTAATGTACATTCTTTCCGATAGGTTTGTTGCCATGGAGCCAACAGTGTATGCGTACGAAACGGCATTGCCAATTCCGTAAACGTGGGCAATAAATCCGTTGCCGCCGCTGATAGTATGCGCCGAGTGCGCAATGTTTTTTCTTACATACGAATAAGTGGAGTTTCCGTTTACTGCTGCCCAACCTGTTACAGCCGAGCCGTCAAGTCTTATTTGACCTGTGTTAGCAGTTTCGGTAACTATGTTAACGAAATGGTTGTTTGGAACTTGTGAAGCGGAGATGGTTGGGTAGAATGTGTTGAATACAATTTCGTCGATTTTCTGTTCGAGCGGGGCTATCCACACCATTGAAGGGTCTCCGTATTCTGAACCTCCTTGAGCCTTGCTGACAAGATATAAATAAACGGCTGCTGGGTTTGAGGTTTCTACAAATGCTGATCTTTCGGTGTTGGTAATCTGGAATTGGTATGTTTGCCCTTCGTTAATAGTGGCAAGTATGGTTCCGTTCTTTTTTACAGTCGTGTTGTTTGCCGATGCGGTAACCCTGATGATATCTTTTGTTCTGCCGGTTCCGCTGCTATTGTATATTGAGTTTGTTACGACAAACATCTTTCCCCATGAATTGACAGGGAATGCCTGTTCGTAAATGTGGTCGGCAAAATCGTCAGAAGGAACGTTTGTTGAGCAGTCGCCGTTGAATACGGCTATTTTTTTGCAGTCGCGAGCAACAATGTGGGTTCCCGAAAGGTCTCCAGCTGCACCGGTGCTTGTAGACTTCATAAATACAGATTGTCCTCGGTTTAGTGTAACCGAAAAGGTTGAATTGGCGGAATGCGTTGTTCCTGAATTTATTGATACCGAAGGAGTAATGTCTATTATTGTGTTGTTTTCTATGGCGGTTATCGAAAATTCACTTTGATTTATGACAGGAGGGAAGCATTGTATGATATATTCGTTGCCTAATGCTTGTGTCGGCAGTATGTTTGCTGCGTCGAATGTCGCTGATGCAAAGTTTGAGGAGTAAACGGAAATGGTGTCTGTTGAGCTAATGCGTATGCACCTGTTTGTTGGCGAAGCTGTGGTGGTTTCGAGGTAGCCTTGTGCGTGAGGTATTGTTACTCTTTGGAGCGAACCGGCAGCAACATTTACTGTCGTCGTCCATGTGGAGTTTGGGTTATTCAATGTAACGCTGCATGCTCGTTTTGCAGAAACCAAAATGCTTAATTCTAAAGCAGATGTTCCAGTCGAATGATTGGAGTTCTGCATGAAAACCGCCCAGAATTCAGTCCCTTGCGTTGAGATTGATTGCTGCTGTGCAAATGTTATGCATGAGATAACAGTAAATAATATTAACAAAGTTTTTTTCATACGTGCCAATACGCAAAAACTGCTCAAAGTTACATGTATTTTTTTTTAATTACAACTAATTTTTAAAAAATCGGAGACAAGTAATTTGTAATTTGACATCTATGTATAATGGGTTGATATTGTGTATATTAAAAAAAAGGCAAGTTTTACTTGCCTTTTCTCATAATCATTCGTTTAAAATTCTAATATTCGTCCTCGTTGAAGAAGAAATCGTCTTTCGACGGATAATCTGGCCAGATATCTTCAATGCTTTCGAAAATTTCTTCATCATCTTCAATTTCCTGAAGGTTTTCAATGACTTCCAGGTTTGCACCCGAACGGATGGCGTAGTCGATAAGTTCATCCTTTGTTGCTGGCCAAGGTGCATCTTCTAACTTTGATGCTAATTCTAATGTCCAATACATATTCGTTTGTTTTAAACTAAATCCTAATTCTGTTTTTTGGGAGTGCGAAATAAGTTATTTTTTTTAAAACTAAATGTTCATATCCCAGAAAATATCTTGCTTTTTATTAACAGCCATGAATTTTCTTCCTAGAACGAATAGGTAGTCTGATAACCTATTGATATACAGTAAAATATTCTTGTCTACAAATTCGCTTGAGCCCAAGCATACGATTCTTCGTTCGGCACGTCTGCATACTGTGCGAGAAATGTTGCACCAGCTTGTCGCTTCGCATCCGGATGGCAATACAAATCCTTTTTGTTCTGGCAAAGTTTCGTTTATCGAGTCTATGGCTTTTTCCAGCATGTTAATATCTTTTTCGGAAATTCCTTTGAGTTTCGCCGCAAGTTCTTCGTGTACTTTTTTGTCGGGGGTTGCAAGGAACGAACCGATGTTGAACAGTTTGTTCTGGATGATATTTAGCATTTCGTTATCACTGCTTTCCATTTCAAAATTGCGTATCATTCCGATGTTTGAGTTTAGTTCGTCGATTGTTCCGTATGCCTCGATGCGAATGTCGTCTTTTGAAATTCTTTTTCCGCCTATCAGAGATGTCGTTCCGTTGTCGCCAGTTTTTGTATATATTTTCATTTGTGTTGTTGTTTGTCGTGTGTGCAAATGTAATAAAAATAAATGTTTTTTTTATTGCTCATTCAATAATGCTTTCGTTGTTGTCCGAATGCTTGGCCTTGTTGCTAATTACAAGTTCGTTGTTGGCGTTTGCGTAGCAATACACGCATAGGTGCCGGCAGGTGTTGTACATGCCGATGTCTTTGCTTATCATGCATCCGCAGGCCTTGCGTTGACCTTTGTCCTTTAGCTTTTGCTCGCTTAGTGGCGGTAGCGAAAAGTCGCTGGCGAAAAGGGAACTTTTTTCAGGCAGCTTGCCAAAATGCAGATAATACAGTAGATCTTTGTCGTCGTTCCACAGGTTTTTTATAAGTTCAGGATCGATGCATCTGTTGTGCTCTATGCCATATTTTGCGAGGTCTATCGGCTCTCCGCATGTTGCAAGCTTGAGTTCCCAGCCGTCCGAACTCCAGCGTTCTCGGCATTTTGCAAGTCCATCGGCGATTTCGTTCATCTGTGTTTCGGAAAATTCACAGTTCGCAATATTTTCCTTGTCGAAACTATTCGTCTCTTTTATTAGATTGTTCTGAACTTTTTTGTAGCAGTTGATGTCGATGAAGCTAAATACAAGTTTGTCGGTGCATCCTTTAATCTGGTTTCCAGTTTTCCATATTTTCTTCAGTAGGTCGCGAGGAGATAGTTCGGGCGTAATTATAAGAG
The DNA here is from genome assembly GCA_937899245.1 of uncultured Bacteroidales bacterium. Lineage (GTDB taxonomy): Bacteria > Bacteroidota > Bacteroidia > Bacteroidales > ML635J-15 > Bact-19. Next base: position 80,836 of record CALDKB010000054.1, read on the forward strand.
GGTCGAAGCGCCAAATGATTCGTTCCTTACCAATTCTTTCGGACAATTCCTTGAAAGTTGCGATACGTTCTGACAGCTTCGGCACATTGGGTTCGAATCTTTCTTCGTCGTAATCGTTCATTGTGAATTGAAAGTAGTAGTGTATTCCCCGTTCGTCAAGTTCGTGTAGGTATGGCATAAGTGGACGCGGGTTTTTTGTCCAGAAAACAACAACTTTGCACTTGTCGAAGCAAACTTTTGTGGGCTTCTGGTTGAAAGGATTATACCAGATGCAGTATCCTGCTTTAAGCCGGTTGATAAACCATTTTGCGTAAAATGCAGGAATGTCTGTCGAACGTGAGGCTGAAATTATAACTGGTGATGTGGTGTTGATTTCTAAAGTTTTGTTCATAGTGTTTCCCTTCATTTTGGGGTTAGTCAAGAAGTTCATGGTATATGTCTTCCATGATTTCAGATATTTTCAATGATTTTCTATCGGTACGCAATTGCATTGTGTTTTCGTTTAAATATGCCTTTTTGTTCACTTCAACCATTAGTGAATGGTAAGAGAATTCGCATAGTGGTGATATTGAATTGGAATATGGATTGTTGATCCCGACTTTATATCCATGTTTTTCAAATTTGTTGTAGACCATGTCAACAATGTTGTCGCCAGGGTATGACCAGTCTTTGTTGAACCCTATGCAAATGTCCGCCTCGCTTATATTGCTGGGGAATGAGTGGCAATCGATTATGATGGAATCGGCAGACAACGTTTTTATAAGTTTGTCTTGGTGTTGTTTCCATATTCCTAGCAATGTTTTTTTTACTGAAGTCGGTACTTCTCGATGAAACCCTGCAAAGTCGCTGTATATTATTCCTTGTCCGATTTTTTCCATTGGATCGTCCCACAGGCGTTCTGCATCAACAATGAACCGCGAATATGGGAATCGTACGACCTTAAGGTTTGAAACAGAGTTGAATGCAAACACAAAGTCGGTGTACCAGTCGGTTAGCTTGATTACGGATTCGTTGATAAATTTTGGGTTGTTTGGCCAGAAACTAAGATTTTTGTCGGCAATTCCTTCTATTGAGGAATGAGGTACGTGAAGTACAATATATTTAATGTTGTTCATATCGTTATGTTTTTTGTTTCAATAAACACTCATCGTAAAAACCACCGTGGCATAACAACTCGGTTGGTGCACAATTGTGCTCTTGATGGATGTTGCAAAGATACGAAAGATTTCGTGTTATTTTTTGATTTGGCAGAATTTTTCGAAACAGGTTGCTTGTGTGGATATTTCATTGTACCTTTACAAAAAATGGCGTTGATGAAAACCTTGTGCATCTTTAATCCCGAGCATGACTTGTGCCTGGCCAATGGCGACAAAAATTATGTACCACCGCGTTCTGCAATGAAATTTGCAGATGCTGCACACCATGTAATGGGGGTGATGTACGATGCATGTACGGCCTCAATGAATTCTATTCCGCAGGAAGTAATTGGTAGTTTTGCAGATTATGAAATCGTTCCTTGGGGGTGGAATGCAATGTTGAAGCAATCGCTCGTGCGTATTGGTTATCCTGAAAATATGCTTCCCGACGATGCTTTTGTGGCTTTCGTTCGCAAGATGCAGAATCGAGCGTCATTTCTTCCGCATATGGCGGATAGCAGTTTTGTTGACAGGGTGTCGGACATAGAACTGCTGCACTTAAAATATGGAAATTTGGTCTTGAAGGCTCCTTGGTCTGGCTCGGGGCGTGGAATTCATCTGGTTAGGCGCAGCCTCAAGCCAAATGATTATGCCTGGACGGAGAAAATCATTGAAGCGCAGGGTGGTGTTCTTGTGGAGCCATTTCGTGATATTGCGATGGAATTCGCCTTGGAATACAGTAATGGTGAATTTGTAGGATATTCGCTGTTTTCGTCGCAAAGTTGTGTCTATAAGTTCAATATTCTTCTTAATGATAACGAAATAGAGGATTTGATTTCAGCAAAAACATCTTTGCTTGTACAGAAGCGAACCGAATTGGAAAAGTGGTTGCGACTTAATGTTTTCCCTCGTTATAATGGTCCTCTTGGTGTAGATATGTATGTGGATTATTCTGGCAATTTATATGTTAGTGAGATGAATTTGCGACATACTATAGGCCATTTGGCGCATGCTTTTTTACTGCATAATCCGCAAATGCACAATGAGAAATTTTCAATAGGTACATAAAAAAAGAGGAAATTGGAAAACCAATTTCCTCTTAGTGTTTTTGAATATCTGATTATTTGTATTCTCTAACAGTTCCTGTTCCGTTGAGTACTTCGTTTCCGCAGATTGCAAGGGCATACATTTCGTTTTCGCCTTTGTAGATCTTAACGTTAGGAGTAATCCAGTTGACCTGTTCAGTAATCTGAGCCATCCAAGGTTTGCTGTATGCGATTCCACCTGTGAGGATGATAGCGTCAACTTTACCTTTAACGACAGCAGCAAGACGGCTGATTTCCAATGCAACCTGATAGCAGAATGCGTCAACAAGGAGTTTGCTCTTCGGGTCACCGTTCAATGCGTCAACTTCAACTTTATAAGCATCGTTGGTGCCAAGGTAAGCGACAAAACCGCCTTCAGCAGTAATCATCTTTTTTACCTTTGCCATGTCGTATTTTCCGCTGAAGCAAACTTCAATAAGCTTGCTGGCATTGATGGAGCCGGCACGAGTAGGAGAGAATGCGCCAAGTCCGCAAAGAGCGCGGTTTACTTCAACGCAGCGTCCGTGTTCGTGAACACCGATAGAAACGCCACCACCCATATGTGCGATGATGAGGTTGAGGTCTTCGTATTTCTTTCCGATTTCGCGGGCATACAATTTTGCTGTCATTTTCTGGTTCAAGCAATGCCAGATAACACCTTCGCGCTTAGGGTCAAGGTCGAATTCTGGATGTCCTGTTATTTTAGCGTATTCCGGACGTTCGTCAACAATACCCGGGTCGGCGATATATGCACATCCGAGACCGATTTCCTTTGCAATGCTGTCGGAAATAATAGCACCGAGGTTGCATGCGTGCTTTCCCTGAATACCAGCGCGGCATTCTTCAAGCATAAGTTCGTTAACTCGATATGTTCCAGATACACAAGGGCGAGTAAGACCGCCACGACCTACAACGATAGCTATTTCGTCGGTTGATATGCCGTGTTTCTTTACCATGTCAAGAATAGCTTTCTTGCGATATTCGAACTGATCGGCTACTTCCTTGAACTGTTGGATTTCCTCAATCGGGTGCTTTATGTTTTCGGTGAAGATTTCGGTTTCACCTTCAAAGATTGATGCCTTTGTTGAAGTAGCTCCCGGATTGATTATTAAGCTTTTGTTCTTTTTAATTTCCATATGATTTAGTGTTAATGATTACTTATTTGGCAGCAAGAGCAGCAAGCGCTATTGAGTACATCTTGGATTTTGCTGAGTCACCGCGAGATGTAAGAACGCACGGTACCTTGGCACCCATAACCATTGCGCCGAGGTTTCCGCCACCGAATTTGGTTATGCTCTTGTAGAATACATTTCCTGATTCAATGTTCGGGAAAACTATGCAGTCTGCGTCACCTGCAACAGGGCTGGTGAGTTTCTTTGTCTGTGCACATTCCTTGTTGATTGATACGTCCAATGCAAGAGGTCCGTCAACCATAGCACCTTTTATCTGTCCGCGTTCCGACATCTTTGCGATTATGGCGGCGTCTACGCATGCCTGCATGCCAGGAAGCATCTGTTCGGTGGCTGCAAGAATGGCAACCTTTGGTGTTTCGATTTGCAAAGATTTAGCAACCTTAATGACATAGTTGCAGATGGCAATCTTCTGATTTAAGTCTGGCAATGGAATGATTGCAACGTCACCGGCAACCAATAGCTTGTGGTAAGATGGAATTTCGAAAACCGTTACGTGTGAAAGAACAGCCTTCGGTCCTGGCATTAAACCACTTTCCTTGTTCAAGATTGCACGCATGTACTTGTCGGTGCTCAGAAGGCCTTTCATGAGGATGTCGCCTTCGCCTTTGTTGATAAGAGAAACTGCTACTGCTCCAGCCTTGTTTTCATCTGCTTCCTGAACGATGCGGAACTTGTTAACGTCGAAATTGTGACGAGCACAAACTTCCTTGATAGTTGCTTCATCACCAACTAGTGTGCCTTCGATAATGCCTTCTTGAATTGCATTGTAAACTGCTTCGATTGTGTGGTCGTCGTTTGCGTAAGCCGCAACTAGTCTTTTCTTTTCTCTAGTCTTGAGGACGGTTAGAACGTCATCTAATTTTTTTATATCCATGATAATTTTATAATTATTAATTTTTGTCTTCCTTTTGAGTGCCACTAAAATAGTAATTTTTTTGTGAAACAAATTTCCATATCTGCTTTTTTTTTTAATAGTTGGCATTAGATATTTGTTAATAATTCTCTAAAGTCAACACTTATAGCAAGTTCACTTTGCATAAATTGAAAAAAAATGTTTAAAAACATTGTGCTTAGTTGCTTGACCCGGACTTGGCGTGTCGAATTTAATGCCGTTTTCTTTTGTTTGCGCTTATATAATATAGGTAATCGGCTTAAGATGGAAAAGCATTTTAAACTCATTTAACAAAAACTAGGATTTTTCATTTTGTAATTTGTTTATCTTTGCAAAAAAATCATAGTATGGATATTTCTGTAGTTGTTCCATTATATAATGAGGAGGAATCCTTGCCGGAATTGTGCGAATGGATAGTTCGCGTGATGAATGAAAATTCGTTTTCGTATGAAATTTTGTTTGTTGATGATGGCAGTACCGACGGTTCTTGGAAAGTTGTCAACGAATTGAAGACGAAGCATGAGCAGATCCGAGGCATTTCCTTCCGTCGCAATTATGGCAAGTCGGCTGCATTGCAGGTCGGTTTTCAGGCTGCCAAAGGCGATGTTGTCATTACGATGGATGCCGACATGCAGGATAGCCCCGATGAAGTGCCCGAACTTTACCGCATGATAAAGGACGACGGCTACGATTTGGTTTCCGGATGGAAGAAAAAGCGTTACGACAATACATTTACCAAAAACATACCTTCGAAGATATATAATGCAACTGCTCGCCGTGTGACTGGCTTGAAGCTTCACGATATGAATTGCGGCTTGAAAGCATATCGAAATAAAGTCATCAAGAATATTGAAATTTATGGCGAGATGCATCGATATATTCCATATCTGGCAAAAAATGCTGGTTTTACAAAAATAGGAGAGAAGGTTGTCGAGCATCGTAAGCGCCAGTTCGGCGTTTCTAAGTTTGGATTGGACAGGTTTGTACATGGTTACCTCGATTTGTTCTCGTTGTACTTCCTGTCGCGTTTCGGAAAACGCCCCATGCACTTCTTCGGCTTGTGGGGAAGCGTGATGTTTATAATTGGCTTTGTCGCTATTTGTGTTGTCGGTGGTATCAAGATTGCAGCATTGTGCAATCACACTCCGGCTCCTCTCGTAACCGATACGGCGTATTTCTATCTCGCACTCGTTATGATGATTCTTGGCACTCAGATGTTCCTTTCCGGCTTTGTCGGTGAGATGATTTCGCGAAATTCAACAATCAGGAACGATTATCAGATAGAGGAAACTATCGACTAATCAGTCTGATTCCATAAATTACATGATGTAAAAGCAATGTGCCCGGTATGTTTGAAAAGCATATCGACATTGTTGTTAATATGTTTATAAAACATATTTTTTTGTCTTTTGTATTTCAAGGCAAAAAATTATTTTTGGAAATCAAAATTTTAGAATAACTAAATTGAAATAATACAATGGATTTAATTCAAGAAATTATCAAGAACGCACAGGCAAACAAGCAGCGCATTGTGCTCCCAGAAGGTGATGAACCACGTACATTAAAGGCAGCAGACCAAATTATTGCAGACGGAATCGCAGACGTTATCCTAATCGGTCCGGCTCAAAAAATAGCAGATATGACTGCTGAATTTGGTCTTAAGAATATCGGTAAGGCTCGTATCATCGATCCTAAGAATAATCCCGATAAGCAGAAATATGCTGAAATGCTTTACGAAATCCGCAAGGCAAAAGGTATGACCATGGAACAGGCTGAAGGTTTGGCTGAGAACTTCATGTACCTCGGTATACTTTTGGTTAAGGCTGGTGAGGCCGACGGCTTGGTTAGTGGCGCTCGTTCAACTACTGGCGATATGTTGCGTCCGGCTTTGCAGATTATTAAGACCGTTCCTGGCGTAAGTTGTGTTTCTGGTGCTTTCATTATGTTCCTTCCGGAAGGAAGCAAGTACGGTACCGACGGCAAGATGGTTTTCGCCGACTGCGCCGTTACTCCAATGCCAGATGCAAAGCAGCTTGCCGAAATCGCAATCTGTACTGCTGATACAGCAAAGAACATTGCAAAGATCGACCCTGCTGTTGCAATCCTCAGTTTCTCTACAAAGGGCTCCGCAAAGCACGAAGTTGTTGACAAGGTTATTGAAGCTACAAGATTGGCACAGGAAGCACGTCCAGACCTTCTTCTCGACGGCGAACTCCAGGCTGATGCAGCTATCGTTCCATCTGTAGGTTCTAGCAAGGCTCCTAACAGCAAGGTTGCTGGCAAGGCCAACACATTGGTATTCCCATGCCTCGAAGTTGGTAATATCGCTTACAAGCTCGTTCAGCGTTTGGCTGGTGCAGAGGCTGTAGGTCCAGTTCTACAAGGTCTTGCAAAGCCATGTAACGACTTGAGCCGCGGATGTTCTGTAGAAGACGTTTACAAACTTGTTGCTATCACTTGCAACCAGGCAATTGCTCAGAAAAAATAATCATTAACAAAATATTTTAAAGAATGAAGATATTAGTATTAAACTGCGGTAGTTCGTCAATAAAATATCAGCTCATCAACCTTGGCGCAAACAACGAATCTATCGTAATGGCAAAAGGTCTTCTCGAAAGAATAGGCCTCGAAATGGGTGAATTCACTCACAAGTACAACGGTCAGAAGCATTATGAACAAGTTCCTATCAAGGACCATACAGAAGGTATAAAGATGGTTTTGAAGGCTCTTGTTGACCCGGAAATGGGCGTAATAAAGGACCTTAAGGAAATCGAAGCTGTTGGTAACCGCGTTGCTCACGGTGGAGAACTTTTCAAAGGCAGCTGCCTCGTTAACGATGAAGTTATCGAAAAGATTAAATCTCTTGCAGATCTTGCTCCTTTGCACACTCCTGGCAACTTGGCTGGTATCTACGCTATGCGCGAAGTATTGCCAAATGTTCCTCAGTCTGTTGTTTTTGATACTGCTTTCCATCAGACACTTCCTCCTAAGTCGTACTTGTATGGTTTGCCATACGAATATTATGAGAAATATCATCTCCGTCGTTACGGCTTCCACGGAACAAGCCATCGCTTTGTTGCTGAAAAGGCTGCAAAGATGGTCGGCAAGAATTGGGAAGACCTTAAGATTATCAGCTGCCACTTGGGTAGCGGTGCTTCAATAGCAGCAATCGACCACGGAAAGTCTGTCGACACAACTATGGGTCTTACTGCTTTGGAAGGCCTTGTTATGGGTAGCCGTCCTGGCGATGTCGATCCGGGTGCAATTCTTTTCGTAATCGAAAAGGAACTTGCTGCTGGCAAGACAATGAAGGATATAACAAACATCATTTACAAGAAGAGCGGTCTGGTTGGTATCAGCGGCGGTAAGCAGGATATGCGTGACATTCGCGCTGGCCGTGATGCTGGTGACGAACGTAGCACATACGCTTTCGATATGTTTGCTCAGAGAGTAAAACGTTATATCGGTGGTTACATGGCTGAAATGGGTGGATGCGACATCTTGTTGTTCACAGGTGGTATTGGCGAAAATGCATGGTTCATGCGTCACCCGATACTTGAGAACATGGAATGCCTTGGCGTAAAGGTTGATATGGACCTCAACGACAAGATCATGGGCGAAGATGCTGTCATCTCAACTCCTGATTCAAAGGTTACTACTATTGTTGTTACAACCGATGAGGAATATGTAATCGCAATGGATACCATGAATCTTGTTTTAGGTAAATAAAACATTGATAACCAATATGGAGAGGTCGTGACTATGCTCAAGACCTCTCTTTTTGTTTTTTGAAAAAATTTCGCTTGCCAAGCGTTAACCTGTGCTACGATGATATAATTTCATTTGCGTATGCTCAGAAGGCGAAAGAATGCTAATCGGACTTAATAGTCAATGTCAAATCGTTAATCTTAAAACCAGTATGTCTATTTTTTATCTCATAATCGCAGCAATTTTCGAAGTAGGATGGCCTCTCGGCTTTAAGCTTTCCGATACACATCCAGAACATTTCTGGCTGTATATTTCTCTGGCGGCAGTAAGCATGATTCTTAGTGGCGTGTTCCTTTATCTTGCGCAGCGCACAATTCCCATTAGCACTGCATATATCATCTGGACTGGAATAGGTGCTGTGTGTACTTTCGTTATTGGCATCCTTTTTTTTGGCGATGCGGCTTCGCTGCTCAGAATGTTTTTCGCCCTGATGATTTTGGTTGGCGTTGTTGGCTTGGAACAGACTGCAAAGTAGAAAAATAATGTGTAGCATAGCTGTGCTTTAAACATTTAAATCTTAAACACTTCAACTTTTCAAACAACTTCCTTATCTTTGCACAAAATTTATTCTTATGGCTTTACGGGAATCTTTCGAAACCAGCGGGAATCTTCTTTTCAAGCGACGTAGCTGGTTGCCGGTTGTGATATTGTTGCCGGGAGCGGCATGGTTCGCTTATATGTCATATCAGCGTGCCGAGGTTATGCCGTGGTGGCTGCCGGTTATTTTCTTATGTGTCGGCTTTGTGGGATTGGCAATCCGTATTTGCACAGTCGGTCATACTCCAAAGGGAACAAGCGGCCGAAATACTTCACAAGGTCAGGTGGCTGAACAATTAAATACTTCAGGTATATATTCTACTGTTCGTCATCCTTTGTATCTGGGCAATTTTTTCATGTGGTTGGCTCCGGCCCTTATGGTCATGGATCTGTGGTTCATTTTGTTTTTCTGCGTCGCTTATTGGATTTATTACGAGAGGATAATGTATGCCGAGGAGGCTTTCTTGCGCCGAAAGTTCGGCGACCCGTATCTAGAATGGGCAAATAAAACACCGGCCTTTATACCTAATTTCAAGAACCATTGCAAGTCTAATCTGCCGTTTTCGATTCGTAATGTGCTCAAACGCGAATACAACGGATTTTTCAACCTTATACTTATTATGACTTGTTTCCGTGTACTTGATTTTGCAATAGTTGAGCATCGTTTTTATCTCGATTGCGTGTGGATTGGCATTTTCGCTGCCGGTCTGTTCATATTCCTGGTGCTGAAGATTTTGAAGAAGTTCACAAAGGTTTTGAATGTGGAGGGTAGATAATGAGAAAGTTACTTTTGCCAATATTTATTTTTTGTGTTGCGATGTGCTCTTCTTGCAAGGATAAGGCAGAGGGCCCGCATGGCAATCTGATAACAAGAAAGATTCTTTATGATGTTCCGGTTGTTAATATGCAACTCGAAGACAGAACTGTAAACAATCCGAATTGGTTTTGGGAAAACTTGCCTTATCCGGATGGCGATGGATTTATCGATAAGCTTTATGCAGACGCCCGTGATGGTGAAATACCTTTATATTATTACGATATGGAGGGCGATTACGAGCATTTGGAACGAATCCCAAAGAAGGAGGTTGAAAAGATGTTTGCGGAGGAAATGACAGTTTCGCTTCCTGTGCCTGATTTCTACGATGAAACAACTAATACATTCGTTCCGCGTCCAAATGTTGAATTTCCTCTTGATGCTCAGCATATTCATAAGCTTAGGTTCCTCGAGGAATGGTATGACGATGATGGAATGCTCGTGAAGAAAGTTCTTGCTGTTGCCCCTGTTTTTACAATAAATATAGTCGGAAACGATGCTCAAGAAGGTTATGTGTATAACACGGTGAAGTTTTGGATAATGGCAGACGAAAAACTTTTGAAGTAATGGAAGAGTATAATGTTGTATATCAGCGTGAGTCAATTGAGTTTGTGACTGTGGCAAAGGAATTTGTCGCTTTTTTGGAGGGCGCACGCGAGTTTTCAAAGGATGTTTTTATTGACAGGTCGGTAAAGATATTGCCATTGTTATACCTTAAGGGTGCTTTGCTTCCCGATGTTGTTGATTATGATGAGGATTTCTCCGAAAAGTTTGTCGACGAGGCAACTTGGTCGTATATTCAGCAGATAACATCTGCAAAACTGGAGGAGGACGACGATTATATTCAGCTGCAGGATGTCGGATTCGTTAGTTCGATGGATTCGATGAGTGTTGGCTTGTCCGAAATTTTTGCAGATCTGTATCAGGAAATGGCAGACCTTGTTGGTGCATACCGTATTGCAAATGATGATGTTATGCTTGCTGCATTGGCGTGTTGCAAGAATAATTTTTCAGAATACTGGGGCATTCGCCTGTTGGCCTTATTGAAAACTCTGCACGAAAAAAAATATCATTGCAATGACTGATGAATACAGGTCAAATATTACTTCAGAAGAAATCCTAGCATTGCCATTGTGTGCATACGAAGGAGAGGTCGTATGTGTAGATTCGATGGAAAAGTTCAATCAGGTGAAGGATGAGCTTTTCCTGGAACCATTGTGGGGGTTCGATACGGAGACGAAGCCATGTTTCAAGAAGGGACAGGCAAACAGCAAGAATGTAGCGTTGTTGCAGCTAAGCAGCAGAGAGAAAACATATATCTTTAGGCTGAGCATCATAGGACTTCCGCAGGAGTTGAAGGACTTTTTGTCGTCGGAGCGGTTTGTGAAGATTGGCCTTTCGAGTCGCGACGACATCAAGGGCTTGCAAAAACTGTCGATGTTTGAACCTGCCGGATTTGTCGATTTGCAAAGCATTGCGCCAAATTATGGAATAGCGGAAAAGGGACTTCGTAAGATGGCGGCCATTGTGCTCGGATATCGAATATCAAAATCACAGCAGCTCAGCAACTGGGAGGCCGAAGTGCTGACAGACAAGCAAATTACCTATGCGGCTACCGATTCGTGGGTGACGCGAGCCATTTATGTTAAATTGACAAGTGGAATAGCCAATGGAAACAATATTTAAATATAGAGTCCTATATGCCGATACGGATGCGATGGGCGTCGTGTACTATGGCAACTACCTTAGGATTTATGAGGCGGCGAGAGGCGATTTTTTGCGTCGGATAGATATGCCTTTCTCCAGATTGGCCGACGAGTACAGGATTATTAGTCCTGTCGTTAATGTTAATGTTAAATATCATAAGTTCGCATGCCTCGATGACGAAATAACCATCAGGACAAAAATCTCCTCGATGGCAGGAGCAAGAATGGTTTTCTCACAGTCCATTTATAATGCAGACTCCGTGTTGCTTAACGAGGCTGACGTAACTGTTGCTTTTGTCGATATGGACAAGCGCCGTCCTGTTAGAGTGCCAGATTTTTTCAAGGACTTTTTGTCTGGCGAATAGTTTGATTATTAAATAATTAGTATAATTATCAAACTATAGTGTTCACAAATAAAAGTATCTTTATATATGTTACTAAGATAAAAAATATACTTTTGCAGAAATTGGTGTTATGAATATGTATGTAATCGCCGGTTGCAATGGGGCAGGAAAGACTACAGCTTCATATTCTATTTTGCCAGAAATGCTGGATTGTACGGAATTTATAAATTCCGATGAGATAGCCAAGGGGTTGTCTCCGTTCCAGCCGAAGGCGGTAAAGTTTGAAGCAACAAGGATAATGCTCGAGCGAATGCGGACTTTGATAGAACTTGGATCTGATTTCGCATTTGAGACAACACTGGCGACTAAGACGTTCGAGGCCATCCTGAAAAGGGCGAAGGAAAAGGGCTACAAGATTACCTTGGTATTCTTTTGGCTCGATACGCCCGAATTGGCTTATTGTCGTGTTCAGGAGCGCGTGGCGCATGGCGGACATGACGTGCCAAAGGATGTCGTATATCGAAGATATGTCATGGGGACCAGATATCTCTCCAAGATATATATTCCGATGGTCGACTATTGGATGATAATCGACAATTCAAATAATCCGTTCAAACTTGTAGCGGATGGCGCCAAAAATGAAATTTTTAATGTATATTGCGAAAGTACTTTTAATAAAATAGTTGTTGATGGAAAATTGCGAAATTAAGGAACTCAGGAAGAAGATACTCAATGGCTTGAATCTTTCTTATCGAAAATTGCTTGAGACAAAAAAACAGCAGAATGAAACGCTTGTCGTATCCGAAGGTGGCAAGGTGGTAGCTTTGGATGCTAAGAAAGTTAGGTTGAAAATTTTTAAGTAGATAAAATATTAGAGATGGATAAGGTATTGGAATTACAGACTATTGCAACTCAGGTAAGACGCGACTTGCTGAGAATGATTCATGCAAAAAAATCCGGTCATCCGGGCGGTTCGCTTGGCGTTACCGACTTGATGGTAACTTTGTATTTCGACATTATGGATCACGATCCTAAAAACTTCGATATCAATGGTAAGAATCAGGATTTGTTCTTCTTGTCAAACGGACATACTTCGGCAGCTTGGTATAGCGTTCTTGCTCGTTCTGGATATTTCCCTGTTGAAGAATTGAAGACTTTCAGGGCTATAAATTCAAGATTGCAAGGTCATCCTACTACAGCTGAGGGTTTGCCGGGAATTAGAATCGCTTCAGGTTCGCTCGGACAGGGATTGTCGGCTGCCTGCGGTGCGGCTCTTTCTAAAAAACTTAATGGCGACTCCAAGACCGTTTATTGCCTTATGGGTGACGGCGAAATCGAGGAAGGTCAGGTTTGGGAGGCTGCAATGTTTGCTAATGCTCGCGAAATTGACAACCTGATTGCTTTTGTCGACCATAATCAGAAACAGATTGACGGAACTACGGAATCTGTTATGAAACTCGGTGATGTTAAGGCAAAATGGGAAGCTTTCGGTTGGATGGTTTTCAATTGTGACGGAAACAATATTGCCGAATTGCGTGAAACTATTCTCGCCGCTAAAAAGCAACTTGGAAACAAAAAGCCTATCGTCGTTGTTATGAAGACCGAAATGGGTATGGGCGTCGACTTTATGATGGGAACTCACAAGTGGCACGGCACACCTCCAAACGACGAGCAGTTGGCTGCCGCTTTGGCTCAGCTTCCCGAAACTGCTTTGGGCGACTATTAAAATTTGAAATTATTACGGCGGTGTCAATCGACACCGTTCGTCTTTTTATGCCATTATTATGAAAAGAAAACTCCTCCTTGCCGTATTGCTTTTTGCAACTTTTTTGGCTGATGCTCAGGGGAAAAAGTTGATCGATAACGAACCCGATTTGCCAAAGACTCGTATCCTGTTCATTTTGGACGCATCAATGAGTATGGCCGATAGCTGGGAGGGCGGACAGAAATTTGCAAAGGCGCGCGAACTGATGTTCGAATTGCTTGATTCTCTTGAAAAAGTACAAGCGGAACAGCCGGTAGAAGTCGCAATGAGGGTTTATGGTCACCAGAGCCCTGTGCCGCCGCAGGACTGCCATGATTCAAAGCTCGAGGTCGATTTCGGCGAACATACAATTGGGTTGATACGCGATAAGCTTATGTCTATAACTCCGAAAGGAACTACTCCGATTGCATATTCGATAGGCAAAAGCGAAGGCGATTTTCCTGACGATAACACAAGCCGAAATATCATCATATTGATAACCGATGGTGTTGAAATGTGTAATGGCGATCCGTGCGAAGTTAGTCTCGCCTTGCAGAAAAAGGGCGTGGCCTTGAAACCGTATATCATTGGAATCAACATAAATGCAAAGCAGGCTGACGTTTTGGCATGTGTCGGCAATTATTTCGATGCCGCCAATGTCAAGCAGTTCCGTCAGGCAATAAACACTATCGTTTCCGAGGTTACAAATCTTACTGCTGTGCGTGTAAATTTGCTCGATTCGTCGGGTAGGCCGACTGAAACAAATGTGGCAATGTCGTTCCATGATATGAGTTCTGGCAGCGCAAGGTACAATTATATGCATACGATGAATCCGCAAGGTGTTCCAGATACTATATATCTCGACGTGCTGTCGCAGTATCGCCTTAAGGTGCATACGGTGCCACCGGTTTACAAAGATAACATTGTTGTTCGCGAAGGAGTGCTGAATGTTATTGATGTGCCAGCCCCGCAGGGAACATTAATGATTGATGTGAAAGGAAATGATCCTGCAAATGATGATATTCAGTGCATTGTCAGGGAAAGTTCTGCCTCTCAGACTATCCATAGCTTTGAGACGGGACGAAAACAAAAGCTAATCGTTGGCATGTATGATTTGGAAATAATGACCTTGCCTAGGACCTATGTGAATTCGGTAAAAATAGAGCAGGGCAAGTTGAAAAAGATTTCGATAGAACAGCCGGGAACGGTTGTCGTAAATTTCCGCAGTCCGTCGTATGCAACGTTATTGCATGAAAACGGAGATGTGCTGACTGACGTCTATGAGTTTTCCCCAGAAAAGACCCATTATAAGTTACGCTTGCAGCCCGGTTTTTATAGGGTTGTATTCAGAGAGCAGAATAGTCGTTCTGCTATAACGTCCGCCGAATACCGCTTTAGGGTGAAAGAAGGAGAATTGTCGGTACAGAACTTATAGGGCAGTCTGCCAAAAAAAAGTAAACCTGTATTTTATTTATTTTAAATCCTTATTGGACAGATATTTCTGTGTGCTAATGCCGTTGCGAAAAATAATTATTGCGAAATTTGTGTAAACAACTGATTATCAACAGTGTGCTTAAGTGAAAAAATGTTTTTTTTTTGTTGCTTAGCTTTGTTTTTCTTAAATGGAATATGTATCTTTGCCGTTTAATGATTTAAGTGGAAAATTTTGTTGCTTTTTTGAGGCAACGGAACAAGCACTTTTGCGTTAGTGTTATTGAACAATTGTTTTTGAAAATTTTAGTTATGAAGAAAAAGATATTGATGATTATTGTTTTGCTTGTGGCTGTTAGCGGTGCTTTTGCTCAGCAGCAAACAAATGTAATACCCGACGATAGATTGTACTCGAGATATCAGTCTGCTGATATTGAAAGCATGAGAACGCTTGCTCCTCAGGACGTTATTTACTGGAACTGGTTTGTTGAAAACGGTTTCGTAGTAAAGCGTGGTAATCCTGCTTATACGGCAAAGTATCCGGCACTGAGATTCTTTGACAAGGACACAAAGCTTGCTGCAGACGAAGAGGTCGCTTATCTAGAGGGTAATTTCAATATCATGGCTTATGATTTCGAGATCCTTCCTGATAAAACAAATACCTATAGGATTGGAGATACTGGATATGTTGTAAATGTGTATCCGGCAAGCAAATTAGTAGAAATGTTCAATAAATTTATGAGAGATGAATAGTAAGTCAATATATATATCGATTATTCTGCTTCTATTTAGCGTTGCTGCTTTTTCACAGACGCTGAACCTTAACGCTAGCACTAACGGAAGCACTATTACCACTTGTAACGCTACTTTGTACGATTCGGGAGGTCCTAATGGCCAGTACCAAAATAGTGAAAACTATTCTATCACTTTCTGTGGTACAGCAAATGCTCCGATAATTGTCGAGGTTGTATCGTTGAATACCGAAAGTGTTTCTTTCGACTATCTTAAGATCTATGATGGACCAACTGCGGGTGGTACTTTGATGGCTACTCTTGGCGGTTCTACTTTGCCGGCTCAAACAGAATATGAAGCAAGTGGAAACTGTATCACCATTACCTGGCGTTCTGATGGTAGTGTTCAGAGAAATGGTTTCCAATTGGATATCCGTTGCGGTTTCCCATGCCAGGATTACACTGTAAATATTACTCCTGAAGCAACATATGATAATGAAGAAGGTGCTTATCTAGGTTGTTCTGGTGGTACGGTAAGTGCAGTCGTAAACTTCCTAAACAATCATCAGAATTACGACCAGACTATTGAAAATACAAACTTTTCTTGGTCGGTTCTTAACAATAACGGTACTCAGGTATTTGAAGGATTGGGCATGGTTGATTTTGAAGAAGCTCTTGCTCCAGGTGCTTATTTCTTCACTTTGACAACAACGGATGCAAACAGATGTCAAGTTATATCTAATACGGTTACTGTTTATATTTCGGTTCCTCCAACTTTCGTGGGAACTACTGTTACTCCGGAAATTTGTCCTAATGACATTGCGGAACTTATTGGTGTTGTCAATCCACCTGATGAGTGGCAGATGACAATCCAGGAAGTCAACTACGAGCAGCACTGTTTTGATGATGACCATATTCACGAGGAACAGCTTAGCTGCTTTACCTATGCAGAATTTGCTCCTGGTCAGGTAAT
>CALDKB010000055.1 GCA_937899245.1 uncultured Bacteroidales bacterium
GGAAGGGGTTGGGGTAGGCCACAAAGGCGTTTCCGTCCTCGGCCATAACGATGCGCACATCGTTGGTGTCGCCAATGTATGGTGTCATAAAGGAAGTATCGACATATCTGGCAATGAATGCCGTGCTGTTGCCGGATGGGTATATGACGGTGTCTGAGAACTGAATGGGTTTGGTCATGCCGCCAGAAATATACAATACGCTGTCGATTAGCGCAAGGCTCGATGACATCAGAAGGTTGTCCGCTTCATAATTCAAGTCGATGAAGCCGATGCAATTGCCGGAATAGTCCCATTGGTAGATTCCGGCTCCGAGTTTGTTGCTGCCGATGTTTATTGTGTTGTCCCCGGCTTGTATCCCCCCCCTGAACCCTACATAGGTTATTATACGTCCGTTTTTCGCACAAGCGTTCATGTTGTCTTTCGAGGTGACGAGTGTTGTGTAGTAAGGGGATTGCGCCGTGCCGCACGACTGGGGCGTGTTCGTCGCTCTGTCTACTCTTATGAAATAGGCGTTGGCTGCTCCGGTTTCCACGGCGGCGCCGTTGATGTCAGTACCCAAGGCGTACTCGTCTTCGGGGCGATAGATGGAACCCATAATAATCATAGAGTTGGAATCGCTGTCAAAAAGTACATGGTTGAATATGGAACTGCTCATGGGATAACTATAGTTGTCATCATTCATATTCAATTGTGTTATTCCAATAGGTGTCAGGTTGTTGTCAAACTTGATAACCATTCCGTCTTCCGTATGGGATATTCGGGCGGCCATGCCATTGCTGCCATTTAAAGACACTATCGACGGGTTGTCCCTGACACTTGCGTTGCAAAGCAAATAAATATTGTTGTCGGAATCGGAACAGAGTTGCCAGTTTGCAGCATATTCCCACGCAGATGTTTCTCCCGAGAAAACATATCTGCATTCGGACATACCTTCAAAATGGGGGGCGAATTTCATTATTCTGTAGTTGCTTGTGGTTGGATGGCTTGACGGAGTGTCGCTAAACGCCTGCCGTCCGTTTACCATTATGACGACTTCACTTATACGTCCGTTGCTTAAATCATAGTATTGCGACTGGTTATCGCAAGTGTCGCAGAAGAGCCACATGGCATCGGTTGAACGGTGGCCGATGAAAATGTTCCCGTGAATGTCCACACAAAAAGCACCGGCTTTGAAAGGTTGTACCGCAATATAAACGGAATCAAACGCATTGTTTGTCTGCTTGTCGAGTGTGATAATGTTTCCACGACTATCTTTGTATGCCATACACAAGATTGTGTTCTCCCTCAAATGTCCATCGACATCGAATACAGCAATGGCAGAGGTCGTCATGTCTGCCGCCATACTATCGGTTGTCAACAAATACTGGAGATTGTTCCGGGTAATCAGCGTATCGTAATAATAAAGATATTCGTCATCAAACATGGGGATGCAGACAGAGGCGTAGGCGTATAGCGAAGTATCGCCAACAAGCTGGATGCTATGGATTGAAGATGAAGCCCCATAATTGCCATGAAGAATTTTCATCCACAAAACATTTCCATCAGGAGAAATCTTCATTATGCAAGCGTTGGGATTGTTTATTTCTCCACCGTGGGGCGGAAATGGCAGCAGGTCTTGGCCGTCAACCGAGGCACCTCTGGCGAACTGTCCTGCAACATAGAGGTTGCCGTGGGAATCGGTGACGGAACTGAC
>CALDKB010000056.1 GCA_937899245.1 uncultured Bacteroidales bacterium
CTTCTGATGTGCTGTATATTGTTATGTTTGATGTGAATCTGTCTTCGTGGAGAACAGTGCAGTCTTCATTTCCAGAACTTGCTCTAGATTGAGAAATGTTTACTGTGGCTGTTTCTGTTCCTTGTGTAATAGTAATTGTAGCGGTACGCTGCGATTCGGTGTCGTTTGCCGAAGCAGTAACAGTAACCGTTGTAGTTGCTCCGTTGCCGTTTCCTGTGGTAGGTGTTACGGTAAGCCATGAACTTGCACCAGAACTCAATGTTGCATTCCAAGAAGTATTAGAAGCTGTGCTAGCTGTTACGGTGAAAGTCTTGCTTTCGCCAGTACTTACGAAATTCAAAAATGTAGGATTTACCGTCATGCCCTGTGGCTCGATGTTAAGAATAGCATCCTGATCTTCGCTGAAGTCGTAGCCGGCACCACCGATACCTCCACTACCTGGAGTCATTGCATTGAGACTATAGTAAGCGTCGTATCTACCGCTCCATCCCCAGTTAAAATGGAATAGGTCGTCATCGTTGTATCCATCGCATACGAAGCAGTGGCCTCCTTCGTCGCTGGCACCTGAATAAATAATAGGTCTGCCTGCGTCGATGTCTGCCTTAAGCAAGTTTTTCCATGTGGTTTCATTTGAATAATTATCTCTTAGGAGACCACGGATAGAAGATTTGTACTTGAAGCACTGTACAAGTGCAGTCTGTGCGGTTGGCATTTGGTTGTAAGAATAACCGTAACTGATAGAATAAGCACCGCTACCACCATTTTCTGCAATGTCGTAGTCCATTTCAACAGCAACACCGCAATGATACATAAGAGTTGCAACTGCAGTCTTTTGTGCAGAAGAACTATTGTTGGTGAGATTATTCGGCATGTTTGTCCAGTCGTATGTTGTGTTGCCGAAGTTTGCGCTCAATGTTCCGTAAGTGCTGTGAGAGTACGAATGGGAGCCATTTCCTTGTGCAGGGTAATTCCAGTATTTCATTACCTGGGCCATTGCAGTTGCAACACAGCCGGTAACAGTTCTGCCACCACAATCATAGTCGTTGGCATCTGCTGGACACATGTTGTTATAAGGTTTTCCTTGGTCCCAAGTTGTGCTAATAAGAGGATTGACAGCCCTAGTTGCACGTTTTGGAGATACACTTCCGTTTAGAATTGCATCCCATTCGGCAGCAATTTCTGCACTTTGTTGTACGCCAACAGCAACAGAAGTGCTAATTTCCTTTGAAATGCCTTTGAACCATGTTCTTACATTTACAGGGAGCTGAACATCTGTCCTAAATGAGCCCTTGTTGGAATAGCCAAGGATAGGATGAGCGATGTCGTCGGCAGAAACAAGAACGAATCCGCCTCCATTTTGATTGTTGAAAACGTAGAATTCGGAGAATTCCGTTTGCGAGACAACAAATGCTGCTTTGTTACCGTTCATTTTGCTCCAATAAGCTTCAGCAACACGTTGCGCCATTTGAACGCTTACTGGTGCGCAAATTGCTGACAAGCAAAATGTAAGCAATAGTGCCAATAATGATAATTTTTTCATCGTTAAAATCTTTTTTTTGACCTCTAATTCAACATTAACCCTTTTTCCTAATAAAATCCGAGAGGTCTTTTTGCGGATTTTTGAGAAAAATAAGACGGCAAATTTAAATAAATAAAATTATGAGGGTAGTATTTCTTTAACTTTATTTTTAAATAAGTTGCCAATGAAAAATAATTTTCTGCATATACCTAATTATTATTAACTTTGCAGTTTGCTTAAATAACGTGAAATGTACACTTTGTTTCTGAAGGAGATAAAAGGATTTTTTAGTTCGGTGATAGGCTATGTGGTAATTGCCTTTTTCCTGCTGATAGTTAGTTTGTTCATGTGGGTTTTCCCAACAAATTTCAATATTTTTCAGGTCGGAGCGGCGAATATCGACACACTGTTCCTTATTTCACCGTGGGTGTTTTTGTTTCTTGTCCCGGCAATTACAATGAATATGTTTGCCGACGAGTTGCGCACCAGTAATATGGAACTGCTGCTGACACGACCAATTTCCGAATTTAAAATTGTAATGGCTAAATATTTGGCTTCTATTGTATTGGTTCTGATAGCTTTAGTGCCAACATTACTATTTTTGTTTTCAATCGACTCCCTTGCCGATCCTGTTGGTAATGTCGATTATGGTGCTATCGCCGGCTCGTATATTGGACTGGTTTTCTTAGGCGCAGTGTATGCTTCGATAGGAATTTTTGCCAGCTCGCTTTCAAAAAATGTAATCGTGTCGTTCCTGTTGGGCATCTTGTTCTGTTTCTTGTTCTATCTCGGCTTCGACTTGCTTTCCGATTTGATTTCTGCCGGAAGTGTTTCCGAATTTATCAAGTCGCTGGGGATAAACGATCATTATAGTTCAGTAAGCCGAGGCGTTGTTGATTCGCGCGACATAATATATTTCCTCAGTGTGATAGCTTTGTTCGTTTTCTTTTCTAAACTTCGACTTGAAAGTCGCAAATGGTAGGAGGGTATAGTTATGACAAATGAAATCAACATTATAAATTCGCTGCCGGAAAACAATAATAACGATGTGGCAAAGAAGAAAAAAGAGTCACAAATGCGTCGCAAGAGCCGAAACCAGAACATTTTCCAGGCTGTATTGATTCTTGTGCTGATAATAGCCATCAATGTTTTTTCTTCGCTGGTATTTTTTAGGGCAGACCTTACCAAGGAGAAGCGCTTCTCAATTTCCGATTTTTCAAAGGAGGTGCTTGACAGTCTCGACGATGACGTTTATATTGAAATTTATTTGAAGGACAAGGATTTGCCGTCGGAATTGGTGCGTTACCAACGCACAGTTGACGATTTTATGAAAAATCTATGCAGCTATTCCGGTCGGATCAGGTACGAATTCAAGAATCCGTTTACCGAGCACGGCGATGAGGAGCAGAGTTTTGTAAGCAAATGGTTCGGTTTCCTTTCCGACGAGGAGGAAGTAAGTCCGGATGAGAAGAAGAAGATTTTCGCACAGTTGTACAATAAGGGCTTGAACCCCACATATATTGTGCAGGAAGAAGGCATGGGCGGTTCTGAAAAGATTATTTTCGCAGGTGCGCTTGTCAAGTACAAGGAAAAGGATTTCCCTGTAAATCTGCTTACCAATAGTGTGTCTGGAAATGATCCGTATACAAAGTTGAGCTCTACCGAGCTCGAGCGCGAATTTGTTCATGCTCTGTGGATGCTGTCAAGTCGTAAGATACACAAGGTCGCATTTCTCGAGGGACACGATGAACTTGATGTAAACAAGACTTACGATATAATGACTTCTCTGTCGAAGTATTATGTCATCGAGCGAGTGAATATGAACGGAAGCCTCACGGCTCTCGACGATTATGGTTGCGTGGTAATAGCAAAGCCGCAGAAAAGGTTTACCGAGCGCGACAAGTACATAATCGACCAGTATATAATGAATGGTGGCAAAGTGATATGGTGTGTTGAATGGATGAACTTCGACATGGACAGCCTGAATAGCAGTCCTACCAGCATGGCGCTGATGAACGATATCAACCTTAGCGACCAGCTCTTTAATTATGGTGTACGAATAAATCCCGACCTTATCCAGGATATGCGCTGCTTGCAGATTCCGGTTTGCGTAAACACCGTTGACGGCAAACCCCAGTTTGAACCTAAGCCATGGTATTATTTTCCGCTTATAGTACCAGACACGCTTCTCGACCACCAGCTAGTCAAGAATCTTGATGTCATGCGTTCTTGCTTTGTCAGCTCCATTGATACGGTTGGCGAAAATCCGAACATCAAAAAGACAATATTGCTTCGTACGTCGCCATATTCAAAGGCACTTTCGCATCCAGTGGAGATAAGCCTCGACATACTCCGCGAAAAACCGGAAATGTTGACATTCAACAAGCCAAATATTCCGGTTGCAGTTTTGCTTGAGGGTGAATTTACATCAAATTATGTGAATAGATTGCCTCCTGAATTAACAGACAGCAAGGATTTTAATTTCAAGGACAAGAGCAAGAGCACGCAGATGGTTGTGATTTCCGATGGCGACTTTGTAAGGAACGAAATAAAGAAAATGGGCGACAAGGTGCAACCGTATCCGTTGGGATACGACAAATACTACGATGCGCAATTCACGCCTGGAAATACTCAGTTCATTATTAACTGTGTCAACTACCTTTGTGCTGATGATGGTCTTATATCCCTTAGAATGAGGGAGATGAAGAGCCGTACACTTAATATGACAAAGGTCAGGGCAGACAAGCTGATGTGGATATGCGTGAACTCGATAGTACCGGTGCTGGTTGTGCTTCTTGTCGGTATCACGTTGATTGTAATGCGTAAGGTAAAGTATTCAAAGAAAGGCAAATAGATTATGAAAAAATCAAACATCATACTTCTGATTGTTATCATTGTCCTGATAATTGTTTCTGGGGCAGTTTTTTTTATCCGCAACTACGACCCACAGCAGACGCTTCGTGACTTTGCTGTTGAGGATACAGCTTCAATCACAAAAATATTTTTGGCCAACAAGCAGGGCTCTTCAGTTACTCTCGAACGTGCTGGCAATCATTGGACTGTTAATGAAATTTATACTGCACGCTTTGATTTCGTCAACAACTTGCTTACCACTATCAAGAAGCTGGAAGTCAGTTCGCCTGTTTCGTCGGCAAAGCTTGAACGAGTGATGAAGGATCTTGCTGTGCAGGGCATTAAGGTTGAAATATATCAAGATGACGAACTGGCCAAGACTTATTATGTCGGAGGTGTAACCGAAGATAATAGCGGAGCCTACATGATACTAGAAGGATCCGATTTGCCGTTCATACTGTCGCGACCTGGTTTTACCGGCTACTTGCCTGTGCATTATCTGCCGGAGCTTTCCGAATGGCGTGAGCGTATTGCATTCAACTATAAAATTGAAGATATTGCCAAGGTTTATGTCGAATACCCTAATGCCAATGAATCGTTTGTGGCATTGCGCAATGGAGAAAACGAATATTCGCTCCGCAATATTGATGGGTCGTCGGTTGAAATAGCATACGACACATTGCGCGTGAAGGAGTTTGTCAGCAGGATCAAGTTCATCGGTTTCGAAACATATATCCTTGACAGCTTGCAGGCCGAAAAGCGCGATAGCCTGCAGAAAACGCAGATGTTGGCTTCGTTTACAATTGAAGATGTTAATGGCAATAAGAACAAGATTGTTACATATCGCCGACCAAACACCACCGGCTTATTCGACCCCGACGGAAATCTCTTCGAATATGATGTCGACAATTTGTATGGAATTTTGAATGATGACGAAGTTGTAATTCTACAATATCCAATCATTGATCCGATATTGTTCTATAAATCGGATTTTTTGCCAAGAAATTCAGCAATGCCTAACATTAAGGAGGTTGAAGTTCCGTAATTTTCAGCTCACAGAGATGTGCGCAATCGGAAAAGCAAAGGCGTTGCTTTTGCCGGATGACTTCTGTAGTAGCATGGAGAAGAGCAAGGAAGACGATGCTTTGTACTGCGGGTCATAGCAGATTCGCAACCAGACGGATTTATTGCCTTGATTATGAAATAACAATCAAAGAATTGAAGCAGGAGCGATGTTTTTTGGGGTAGCGACATCAGGTATTAAAAAAAAATGTCAGCAAAGTGAAGAATATCAATTATTATGTGTAATTTTACACCCCAAAAATTTTAGTCAAACATAAAAAACTTAACATATGGATTTCGTAATATCAAGTTCACAGCTTTTGTCACATTTGCAAATAGTAAGCAGAGTGGTTAATTCAAAGAATGCACTTCCTATTCTCGACAACGTATTGCTGTCGATTGAAGATGGAGTATTAACGATTACTGCCAGCGACCTGGAAAGCACAATATCAACAACATTACCTCTTGACAATTGCAGCGGCAATGGCGTTATCGCAACCGATACAAAGAAAATACTTGAAGTTTTAAAAGAATTTCCTGAGCAGCCACTTACTTTCAATGTGGATTTATCCGAAAATAAGATTTATATAACCTCGCAGAATGGTAAATATTCGATAGTTGGTATTGACGGTTCTGATTTTCCACGAGCATCGCAGCTGAAGTCAGACAAGACCGTTAAGGTTAGCATCGATCCTAATGTCCTTTATAGCGGTATCACTTCTGCAATTTTTGCAACAGGTGACGATGAACTTCGTCCGATTATGAATGGTATTTTTGTAGAATTGCAGAAATCAGGCGTTAATTTTGTTGCTACAGATGCGCATAAGCTTGTAAAATATACTCGTAAGGAAGTAACAGTTGATACTGAAAGTTCATTTATTCTGCCAAAGAAGCCGGCAAACATATTGAAGACCATTCTTCCTAAGGCATCAGATGAGGTTGTCCTTGAATTCGACGAAAAGAACGCAGTATTTACTTTTGGTTCTGTTCGCCTTGTTTGCAGACTTCTCGAAGGCGTATATCCAAATTACGGTTCAGTAATTCCTCGTGAAAATCCTAATTCATTGGTTGTCGACAGAGTTGAACTTTACAATTCGCTTCGCCGTATAGGTATGTTCGCAAGCCAGTCGAGCAATCTTGTGGGTCTTAAGATTTCTGGCGGTACCCTCGAAATTTCAGCACAGGATATCGACTACTCGCTTGCTGGTACTGAAGTAATAAATTGTACATACACAGGCGATGAAATGGAAATCGGTTTCAAGTCGAATTTCCTTGCAGAAATTCTTAATAACATTTCGACACCAGAAGTTGTCATTGAACTTTCGGATCCGACACGCGCCGGAATTATCCTTCCGAAGGACAACGAAAATGCCGATGAGGAAGTTTTGATGCTTCTGATGCCAATGATGATAAATAAGATGTAATTGAACCTATCATAATTGATTACCCGAAATTTTTCGGGTAATCTTTTTTTTATATATAGCTATGAGAATACAATTGCACAAGCCGATAGTTTTTTTCGATCTCGAGACTACGGGTATTAACGTGGCTTCCGATCGTGTTGTTGAAATTTCAATAATAAAGATTTTTCCTAACGGGAATGAATTTCGCAAGACATTCAGGATAAATCCGGAAATACCTATTCCACCACAGGCAACGGCTATCCATAAGATTACAGATGCAGATGTTGCCGATTGTCCGACATTCAAGCAGCTGGCCAAGGAACTGGTGCAGATATTTGCCGATGCCGACATAGCTGGTTACAATTCAAACAAGTTTGATGTTCCGTTACTTGCTGAGGAATTTATTCGTGCTGAAGTTGACTTTGACCTTAAGAAACGCCACTTTGTTGATGTTATGAGCATCTATATGAAGAAGGAGCCCAGAAATCTTTCGGCGGCATATCGTTTCTATTGCAATGGCGACCTTGAAAATGCACATTCGGCCAATGCTGACACCGAAGCCACATACGAGGTGTTCAAGGCACAGGTCGAAAGATATGGGGATATTGGCAACGACATAGCCGAGATCTCGAAGTTCTCGTCGTATAGCAGTAATGCCGATTTTGCGGGACGTCTGGTTTATGATGCCAACGGAAATGTTGTCGTTAACTTTGGCAAATACAAAGGAAAACTACTTACTGAAGTTTTTAAGAAGGATACTTCGTATTATGGCTGGATGATGAACGGTGATTTTCCTCTTTATACAAAAAAGATATTGACCGACGAGTACATGAAATTTAAGTTGTGTGCAAAGAAGTAGAAAAGCTTTATTTGAAGATAACAAAAAGTCCCGAATTTTTCGGGACTTTTTTGTTTGTGGCTTGCCGCTGATTAAAACATTGCAGCGAAAATCAGTGGATATAAGCAGAATTCGCAAATAATTGCAATCAAAGAAAGAACTAAACCAGCGATAGCTGTACCTTTCTTAACATCCTTCTTAACTAGTCCAATAATTGCACATACTAATGCAGGAATCCAGAACAACCAAGTCAACCAGTTAAGGATAGGAATAATGGAAACAAGAACTGCAATAGCGCCCAATACTGTACTTGCGATACCACAACCATTAGTTTTTTTTACTTCTTCTGCCATAATGATAAAATTTAAAAGTTAGTATTAAATATATTAAATGATTATAAGTCCTTTATTACTTCTAAAATGCTTTTTACTTCTTCGCCGTTGCCGTTGTCAACCCATACTCGACCATTTTTCCTGTCAATCTTGGTAACCTTGTAACCATCGCTGAAGCTACTAACCCAAACTGCTTTTACTTCATCGCCGACATTTATGTCCTGTTTTGTTGGTACGAGCTTGCAAAAATCTCTATAGTAAACGGATATTTTGCCGGCGAAACCGGAAATCAAAACCTTTTCGTCGTTGCAACTGATAAGAGTTCCGAACCTGTAGTCGTCGTCGGGAATAACAACCTGAGCTCCCGGCTGCCATGCGTTGTTGTCAATAACTACAAACGTGTTTGGCTTGAGCTGTTCGTTGGCATGTTCGTTTGCAAAACCGCTTCCGTCATCTTTCCAGTCGAGGTCTAGGTAAACGACTTTTGGTGAGGTCGGGTCGGAAGCATCGGTAACAATAGCCCTTTGCAATCCCGAACCGCTTTGCCACCAAGTAAGAACGATGTCGCCAACTTTTGCGGTCTGACCTTCTGTTATTGGGACGATTACTGAATTAGGAATTTTTTCGTAGCCGCTAACTGTAGATGAAGGACTGCCCATCTTGTCCAATTTCCCATTATAGAAAATATAGGTGTCTTCTGCCGGATCTTTAGATTCTGCCAATCTGTTTTGGTAGAATGTGTGAATTGACAAAACTGTTTGCCCTTCCTTCATGCCTTCGTTAACAATATCTTCGGGGAAGTTCCATGGAAAGTCTGTTGTGTTTTTGTCGTAATCTTCAACAGCAGAATTTTCTTCCGTAGAAATTTGTTCTTCATTTATTTGTGTTTTGTCCTTTTGGAAGCCACAATTTGTAAATCCTACCAATAGGATTGAGACCGTAAGCAGCAAGATAAAAAATTTCATATTTAAATTATATTAAAAAAGGTAAGCAAATGTATGCTAACTGTAAAATATATGCAATAAGTAAAGCTACTTATTTTTTAGTGGCGTCAAGATGTTTTTGGGTTTATTTTAGGCTGCCAAGTATCTTGTCTAGGTTTTCAATGCTCCAGTCGGGGACATACTCATCGGAGTTGCTGCTAAGTTCTTGAAAATAACCATTGTGTAGTCCGCTTTGCTTGAAGTAAGAGCATATTTCGTTGTACTCGTCCTGTGTAAGGGTTCGGTTTAGGACAGCGTGGTCTTTGACGTCGGCAGTAGGGAAATATTGCGCCATAACACTAACGTAGATGTTGCGGTCGAACGATGCGAGATGGTCAATTACGCCCTTGCTGTTGTCGAGGTTGCCAGGCAGGACCAAATGACGTACTATTACACCCCGGCGAAGCATTCCATTTACAAACACATTCTTAGGGCGTTGACGTTTCATTTCTGCAATGCATTCCTTGGCCGTCTCAAAGTAGTTTGGTGCCGACGAGTATTCTACGGCTAGCTTGTCGTCGGAGTATTTTAGGTCTGGCAGGTAAATGTCGATTAGACCTTCGAGTTTGCGTAGCTGTTCGAGCGATTCGTAACCGTTGCTGTTGTAAACGACAGGAATTTTCAGTTGCGGCTTGTAAATTGTTAGTGCATCAGCTATAAGGTCGGCGAAGTGGGTGGGGCTGACAAAATTAATGTTTTCGGCGCCAGCATTCTGCTGGTACAGCATCAGTTTTCCAAGTGTGTCTACGGAGATTTCGCGACCATAGTCTGATCTTGATATTTCGCTGTTCTGGCAGAATTTGCAACGCAGGTTGCAGCCGGAAAAAAATATTGTCCCGCTTCCTCTTGTGCCCGATATGCATGGCTCTTCCCATTCGTGTATGCCAATGCGGGCAATGGTAAGTCTTTTTACTTGGCAGAAGCCTTTTTGCGTATTGCGGTCAACCTTGCAGTTGCGAGGACACAGTTTACATTCCATCGTTAAAGAATTTTTTTGCAAAGGTAAGGAATAAAAAATTTAATGATTGAAAACTTTAACACTTGAAAGCAGAGTGGCGGTCGGTGATGAGAGACTGCTCGTGTATTCAACAGTGCTGGCAGACGAATTTTTCATGCTAATGAAATATTGTTGTTTTTATTTCGTTAAATAGTTTGAATGCATTTTTTTATTTTATGCGATTTTAAAAAAAAAGATAAATGTATTATCTTTGTGCCCTAATTTTAAGAAAAATATATTTATATGGCAACAACAACAGCAGACATTAGAAAAGGTTTAGCAATTGAACTTGAAGGAAAACTTTACATTGTAGTTGATTTTCAGCACGTAAAGCCAGGTAAGGGCCCAGCTTTTGTACGTACAAGACTTAAGAGCCTTGAAAACGGCAGAACAATCGATAAGACTTTCAGTTCTGGTGTGGCAATCAACCCAGTTAGAATCGAACGTCGTCCTTATCAGTTTGTTTACAAGGATGATATGGGCTACAACTTCATGCACATGGAAACATTCGAGCAGATTACTATTTCTGAAGATGTGATTGACGGTGTTGAATTTCTTAAGGAAGGACAGAATGTAGAAGTTGTAATGCACGCAGATACAGAAACTCCACTTTCTTGCGAATTGCCACCATTCATCGAAACTGTCGTAACCTACACAGAACCAGGTCTTAAGGGCGATACAACTACTAATGCCTTGAAACCAGCAACTATCGATACTGGCGCACAGGTTATGGTTCCTTTGTTCATCGAAATCGGAGAAAGGATTATCGTCGACACCCGTACAAAGGAATATTCGGAAAGAGCAAAATAAGTTTCTTTCTGGCATGGAAGACAATAGAAACACATTTAGCGCAACAGATGTGCTACTTCTCATTTGTGAGAAGTGGCGACATCTGTTGATTATTTGTTCCGTGGCGTTTGTTGTTTCTGTTATTGTAAGTTTTTCCATACATCCTAAATATAAATCTACAGTAATACTATATCCCGCAAATTCGACTTCTGTATCGCAGACGCTTGCCACAGACGTGACAACGCAGAAGGGGCTTCTGCAGTTCGGCGAGGACGAAGAGGTTGAACAGCTCATGCAGGTACTGCAGTCGAACGAAATCAGGGATCGTATTGTCGAAAAATACAACCTCATTGAGCATTACCGCATTTCTCCGGATTCAAAGTACTTGTACACCACTTTGTTTGGCAAGTATGATGACAATGTAAGAATATCGCGTACCGAATATACTTCTGTAAAGATTGATGTCCTTGACGAAAGTCCGGATACTGCTGCAATGATTGCCAACGATATTTCCTACCTTCTTGACACAGTTTACTCGAGAATGCAGAAGGAAAGGGCAATGAAGGCATTCATGATAGTTGAGAATGAGCTAAAGGAGCAGGAAGCAACTGTAAAAGGCATAAAGGATTCGCTTGAAATCCTAAGTATGTTAGGTGTAATTGATGTTAGGTCGCAGACTGAAATGTACAGCGAGCAATATGCAATTGCCCTGGCAAGCGGAAATAGTCATAATGTAAAGGAAATAGAGTCGAAGCTTGATACGCTGGCAAAATATGGCAGCGCACATTCGACTTTGAAGGAACGACTTATAGAGGAGGTGCAGACTCTCACTTTAAGGAAGAATAAATATAGGGAAGCCAAGATAGAACTGGAACAGGATCTGCCTAATGCCTTTATTGTAAACAAGGCCGAAAAGGCGGAGAAGAAAACCTATCCTATCCGCTGGCTGATTGTGCTGACAAGTGTTGTTTCAACATTTCTTGTGGCACTGATTGTCCTTGCCATAATGGCAAGCATAAAAAAAAAACAACGATAAGCTTTGCACCGAAGCATGTTCGGATTAGCAAGCCAAATGCAAAAAAATTGGAATTTATAATACCTAATTACGAGACAATGGAAAGTTATTTCAAGACAAAAAGCATTTTCGATTTGATTTTGAAATGGAAATGGCACATTTTGATTATTACTGTAATCGCTGGTGCTTTGGGCGTTGTGTTCTCAATGCCGTATTTCATACATCCGAAGTTTAAGTCTACGGCAACTGTATACCCGGCAAACATTATTTGCTTCTCTGATGAATCGGAATCAGAACAGATGCTTGAGCTTTTGGAATCATCTGACATTAAGTTTAAGGTAATAGAGAAATACGATCTTTATAATCATTACGGAATTGATCCTAACGCACAGTCTTCATTGGCAAAGATGATGACTTACTACGAAGACAATGTTATTATTGAAAAGACTCCAAACGATGCAATTAACATTACCGTTTGTGATGAAGATCCTCAGGTTGCATGCGACATGGTCCAATCAATAATAGATATCTATGACCAGATGGTGCTTGCCCTCAATGCTGAAAAATCGCAGGAAACATTGAATATTTATATTTCTTCGTGCAAGGAGAAGGAACAACTTATTGATAGTTTGTCGAAGACACTAAATAAATTGTCGTCTGAGTACGGACTTATTGATATGGAATCACAGGTAAAGGCATATAGCGAAGCAATAGCACAGGGTAAAAATATCAGCGAGGCACATTCTATGCTCGCCAACTGGCAGACTTATGGTCACGAATACAACAAGACCGACTCCTTGCTTTTTGCAGCTATACAGCGATACGAGAAGGATGTCAAGATATGTGAGGACACCAAGCGTGATATTGAAAAGGTGCAGACATTCTCACATGTAATTTCAAAACCATTTCCTGCCGACAAGAAGTTCTATCCGGTGCGCTGGATTATCGTCCTGCTTTCTGCTATTGGCGGTTGCCTGATAGGAATTGTTGCAGTAGCCATTGTTGAAGGTTGTAGAAAGGCCACAAAAGTTGACTCCCAAGACTAAGATAGTACTATTTTATGCGATAGCTGCTCTCTTCGTTATCATCGACTGTTACATGATAGCTGTTGAGCAGACCTATCTGTTTAATCTGCTACCTGTAGCCATAATCTTAATAGCTGCACTCTTTTTTGCTCTCGACAAGATGATGATGCTGGCGGTGTTCTGCGTACCGCTGTCGGTTCCTCTTGTTCACTTTTTGCCAGGATTGGGTTTTAACGTGGACATTCCAACCGAACCGCTGTTCGTGAGCATCATGTTTATTTTTATACTGAAGCTGATACTCGAACGCAATTACGACAAGAAAATACTTAAGCATCCTATTACAATAATGATAATATTGTACATGTTGTGGCGTCTTGTAACTGTAATGACAAGCACCATGCCTTTGGTTTCGCTTAAGTACTGGCTGGCTTCCTTATGGTTTATACTGCCGTTTTTCTTCTTTGGCATTCTTATGTATCGTAACAGCAAAAACCTATACAAGTTTTTCTTCCTGTATGCAATCCCGTTTGCCGGAGTAATAATATTTACGTTGATCAAGCATTCTGCTTATGCTTTCGACCAGCATATTGGTAATGGCATAATGCTTCCATTCTATAATGACCATACGTCTTATGGCGCTGCAATGGCAATGTTTATTCCCTTCCTTGTCGGAATGATTTTTACCAATAGTATTCAGCGTAAATGGAAGTTTTTTTCGGCCGTATTGCTCCTTGTTTTTACAGTCGGAATAGTATTCTCGTACACTCGTGCCGCATGGTTGAGCCTAATCGGTGCATTGGGATTATATTTGATCCTAAAATTCAAAATCAATTACAAGCTGGTACTGGTGGCTGGTTTCATTTGCTTTGGCGCTCTTGCTGTATATCAGAGCCAGATTCTCTTCAAGATGGAAGGCAACAAGGTCGAGTCTTCAAGCGATTTCTCAAAGCACATCAAGTCGATAAGCAATGTGTCGTCCGACGCATCTAACCTTGAGCGAATAAACAGATGGAATTGTGCCGTGAGAATGTTCAAGGAGAAACCGGTTTTTGGATGGGGACCAGGAACTTATCAGTTCAAGTACGCTCCTTTCCAGCATTCCGATGAAAAGACAATAATCAGCACTAATGCCGGCGATGGAGGAAATGCACATAGCGAGTATCTTGGTTCGCTTTCAGAATCTGGATTGCTTGGCATGCTGAACTATATTGCATTGTGCATTATTATTTATGTGTTTGGAACAAAAACTTACCACAAACTTGAGGACAAGAAGCTGAAAATGCTTGTTGCTTCCGCATTGTGCGGACTTATGACATACTTTATTCATGGTATGCTCAACAATTTCCTCGATATCGACAAAATTGCTGTTCCTTTCTGGGGGTTTGCTGCCATGATTGTAGCGATTGACCTATATTATTCGGGCGAAAATTCCGAAGAAAAAATATCACATAAAGAATAATGGCCAAGCACAACGAACTAGGAAAAGCTGGTGAGGAAATGGCTGCGAATCTTTTGATTTCCAAAGGATACGAAATTCTTGAACGCCAATGGCGGTACAAGCACAAGGAGATTGACATCATTGCAAAAAAGGGCAACACTATTTCGATAGTTGAGGTTAAAACCCGCAGTTCGGAAAAGTTCGGTACAGCATCAGACTTTATTACAGAAAATAAAATGGATTTTTTAGCAGAGGCCGCCGAGGAATATGTTGAGTCAATAAACTTTGACGGCAACCTGCAGTTTGACGTTGTGGTAATATTTGCCATTGATGGAAACTTTAAGGTTGAACATATTGAAAATGCTTTTGTTTCATAATTTGAATGATATGAAAAGGACACTTGTTTCATTGCTTTTTTTAATCGTTGCCGTTGTATCTTCGGCACAAATAGTTCCGACTGCAACCTACGAATTTGTTAAGCGCGACAGCTCTCTGTATCTCGACTTTTATAAAGCTGACAATTCAGCCGAAAATTATACCTTGGTTTTCGTCTTTGGCGGCGGGTTCATTACCGGTACACGCAACGACAGCGCATATCTTCCTTATTATAAGATGCTTGTTGAAAGAAACTTCAATGTTGTGGCGATAGACTACCGGCTTGGAATGAAGGGAGCAAAGAATGTAGGCATCTTTAACCGCAAGCCAGTGGAAAACTCAATTGCCTTTGCCGCCGAAGACCTGCTTACGGCGACAAAATATCTAATTGACCACGAAAATGAAATGCAGATAGATAGCAAAAAGCTGATAATTGCCGGTTCGAGTGCAGGGGCAATAACCGTTTTGCAAGCCGACTATGAGCTTTGCAATCGCACAAAATTGGGACAAATTCTGCCCGAAGGTTTCCGTTATGCCGGTGTAATGTCGTTTGCTGGTGCTATTTATTCGAAAAACGGGAAGATTAAGTATTGCAAGCAGGATCCTGCTCCGACAATGATGCTGCACGGAATAAACGACCGTCTTGTAACTTACAAGCAGCTTAAGTTGTTTAATGTCGGTTTCATTGGTAGCAGCAAGATTGTAAAGCAATTTGAGAAATTTGGTCATCCATATTACATGGTTCGCTTCAACGATTTGGGGCACGAGGTTGCCGGCCGCATGATTGCCGACTTCGACAAGGAAATGTGGTTCATCGACAACTATATTATTAAAGGGACAAAGCTTCACCGCGACGACTATATCGACGACCCGAGCATAGAGCGCTATAAGTTTGGCGGCTGGAAGCCGAGCGACCTGTACTAGATGCTGCGCAATTCCTAAATTGCGGATTATAATATTTTTGTTCCTGTCCTATGCAAAACATCTTTTGCATAGGGGAAAAGGACATATGCACGCTTTCAGAGATGTTGAACGTATGGTACACAATGTGGGTTCGATCTGCTTTATGGAATGACAAATCGTTTTTAGCGGGCACCAATAGTTTTTTTATTGCTCCGCCCGTTAATTAATAGGTGAGTTCTATATACTCCATGTCGTTGAAATTTGTCATGCCATAAGTCGGAAAATGATTTAGGGCATCTTCCTTCGAACATGCTTGCATTTCATTAGACGAGGGGCCGTGCTCACAATTGTTTATATCGTCTTCCTCCTTTAATCCAGTAAAACTTGTTTCGGATACTATCGTGCTGTTTTTTAGCTCTGTAGAAAAATATTCGCATCACGATTCTCCTTCGTCAGACGTAAGATTTCCTATATGACATACACTTATTACAATATGATTGCTGCCATATTCGGCTGAATAATATAGCCCAAAAGTTGAAGCAAGTTCCGTAATCTGTTCGGCACTGGAAATTATATCAGCATTCTTGGCGTAAACAAAATAGCTGTCGTCGCCATAAGCTACAATCTCCTCTCGGTTGTCGCCATCGATATCAACTTGACAGTAGCGTTCGAACTGCTGTGATTTTAGAAAATTGACAATGATTCCTGTTTCTACGTCTGGGGACTCTATTGATTGCTCTGATAATATCTTTTCGCTTTCTTGTGTTACAACTGAATCTGCATTTTCGCTGTTGTCGTTCTGCTTAGCATTGCATCCAACTAACAATATTGCAAATGTAGCAAGAAATAAAAGCTTTCTCATTTTATTGAGGTGTAATGTTGTCAAATGCTAAATAAATTATTGCCTGCCAAATTCCATTAGGTAAGTCTTGATGAATTCGTTGATATCTCCATCGAGAACAGCCTGTACATTGCCTGTTTCGTAACCTGTGCGTAAGTCCTTCACTAGCTTGTATGGTTGCAAGACATAGTTGCGAATTTGTGAACCCCATTCTATTCTGCGCTTCTGACCTTCTATCTTGTCCTTTTCCTCCTGTTGCTTTCGCAGTTCTAGTTCGTATAGTTGCGATTTCAGCAGACGCAAGGCGTTTTCGCGGTTTTTCAACTGCGAACGAGTTTCCATGTTCTCGATGACAATGCCTGTAGGGATATGTTTCAGTCGTACGGCGGTTTCCACCTTGTTGACATTTTGTCCGCCGGCGCCGCTACTACGGAAAGTGTCCCATTCGATGTCGGCAGGGTTTATTTCTATTTCAATTGTGTCGTCGACAAGCGGATAAACAAAAACTGAAGCAAACGAAGTATGCCTTTTGTGGGCTGCGTCGAAAGGCGAAAGGCGCACCAGACGGTGAACTCCGTTTTCACTCTTGAGATAGCCGTAAGCAAATTCGCCAGACAGACTCATTGTCAACGACTTGATACCAACGGAGTCGCCATCCTGACGGTCGATGAGCTGAATTTTGTAGCCGTTGTCTTCCGCCCAACGTGTGTACATGCGGTAGAGCATGTCGGCCCAGTCGTTGCTTTCGGTTCCGCCGGCACCCGAATTTATTGTCATGACTGCATCAAGGGAATCTTCCTCGGCATCAAGCATGTTTTTCAATTCGAGCGATTCGATGACGGAAATGCACTTGTCAAATTCGGCATCCATTTCGGCTTCTGAAATGTCCTCCGACTTGAAGAAATCATACATCACCTCTGTGTCGTCAAGCTTGGCGGCAACAGCATCATATTCTACAATCCACTTCTTTACGTCGCTGATTTTCTTCAGAGTCGCTTCTGCGCTTTCGGGATTGTCCCAAAAATCACCAGCTTCGGTTTTGGAGTTTTCTGCTTTTACAAATTCGCGCTTGGCATCTATGTCAAAGATACCTCCTCAAGTCGTCCACACGCTTGCGGGCTTCTTTAATCTTTTCGAGTGTTACCATCGGTATGAATAAATTTTGGGTACAAAAATACCATTTTTAGGTGAATTCCTGCCGAGTGTGATGAAAAATTGTTTGCATATTGGCTTGGCGTACACCTTGTGTCATGATTGTATGAAATCATTTATATAGTCCATAATTGTTTTGACTATTTTTTGTGAATCACAAATAATGAAAGGCCTTGGCAAAAACAGAATGTTTTATCTTCATTCTATGGTTTTATATCGTATTATCGGTTATAGGGCTAAAATAAGGCAATGTGCTTTTTAAAGTCAAAAATAATTCTTAATTTTGAACACGAATTTTTCTTTTTTTAAAAAAGGAAGCAAAAACAAAATACAATGGGAAGAAAGATAAAATTCTGTTTGGTATACAGAGACATGTGGCAATCGTCGGGAAAATATGTACCGCGTATTGACCAACTAAAGGAAGTCGCTCCAGCAATAATTAATATGGGGTGTTTTTCGAGAGTAGAGACAAATGGGGGTGCTTTTGAACAGGTTAATCTGCTTTACGGAGAAAATCCGAATGCGGCCGTTCGCGAGTGGGTTAAGCCGTTTAAGGAGGCTGGTATAGAAACAATGATGCTCGAAAGGGCGTTGAATGGCCTGCGTATGTATCCTGTGCCAACCGACGTTCGTCGTTTGATGTTCAAGGTGAAAAAAGCCCAGGGCGTTGACGTGATACGTTCTTTCTGTGGACTTAACGATACAAGAAACCTTGAATTGTCGGTAAAGTATGCCAAGGAAGCCGGCCTGATATCGCAGGGAGCATTGAGTATTACCCATTCTAAGATTCATACCATAGAATATTATATGGGCATCGTCGACAAGTTAGTGGAGTTCGGCGCCGACGAAATTGGCCTTAAGGATATGGCTGGCGTTGGTCGTCCTGTTACACTTGGAAAACTAACAAAGGCGATAAAGGATAAATATCCGAATATAATTGTTCACTATCATGGACATTGCGGTCCGGGATTTTCGCCAACGTCGACACTCGAGGTTGTTAGAAACGGCGCCGATATCATTGATGTCGCTGTAGAGCCGCTATCGTGGGGAAAAATCCATCCCGATGTAATTACTATTCGCGAAATGCTTGCCGATGCAGGTTTCGACGTGCCAGATATCAATATGGCTGCTTATATGGAAGTACGTCGTTTGAATCAAAAGTTCATTGACGATTTTCTTGGATTCTTTATGGACACCAAGAACAGGCAGAGTTCTTCTTTGCTTGTCGGCTGCGGACTTCCTGGCGGTATGATGGGCTCAATGATGTCTGACCTGAAGAGTATGCACGGTGCAATAAATGTTGCTTTGCAACAGTTCGGAAAGCCGCAGGTTACAATCGACGAACTTGTGGTGCAACTTTTCCAGGAAGTAGAATATGTATGGCCAAAACTTGGAAATCCGCCGCTGGTAACTCCTTTCAGCCAGTATGTCAAGAATATCGCTTTGATGAACATATATGCTATGGCTAACAATCAGGAGAGATTCTCTATGATTGACAAGGACAGCTGGAATATGATTCTTGGCCGTATGGGTAAATTGCCGGGAACTCTTGCTCCTGAAATATTGAATATTGCGAAGGAAAAAGGCTTTGAGTTCTATACAGGCAATCCACAGGACGAATATCCAGATGCATTGGAAACCTACCGTCAGGAAATGATATCTAAAGGCTGGGATTTCGGTCAGGACGACGAAGAACTTTTCGAGCTTGCAATGCACGATCGCCAGTACCGCGACTACAAGAGCGGACTTGCAAAGAAACGTTTCAACGAAGAGCTTGAAGCTATCAAGAACAAGGAAAACAAACCTACACAGGTTGAAGACGACAAGGACCCGAAAGTTAAAAAGATCAAGGCTCCGGAGACCGGAAAGCTTTTGTTTGCCTTCATTTCGGCACAGTACCAAATTGGCGACCCGATTTCGGTTGACGAACAATTGTTCTACATTGAATCGAATACAAACTACGAAGTTGTCATCTCCGAATTTGCCGGTACAGTTGGAAAAATTTACCGCAAGCAGGGCGACTGGGTACACGCTGGCGATACGATTATGACTATAGTAACTGAATAACAAGATTTTAAATATTAGGATAAAGGCCGTTCATAAAATGGACGGCCTTTTTTATTATTTATTGACACCCAATTATATGTCAAATTTTCAATCTTTAGCTAAGCGAAGTTGAAATTGACGGACTTGCATATACAGTACTTATGCAGCCTATTACAAACGATTCTATTACACACTACCTTGAAAAAAATCAGAACGTTATATTACTAATGATTTATATATGGGAGATGCTACATATAATCCATCTGTGCCAATTGCTTATTATGTTGTGCCAAAATTAGAGAATACGGATACCATAAATTTATAAAGAATGAGTTCGAATATGACGGAGAATAACTTGATAGGATTGTGGAAGCAATAGTGTTTTTTCTCAAGATATCGGAAGCGGCATGTGCGGAAACGTGTCTGCCTTTTTGGGGAAATAACGAAATGTTGATTTTAAGATTTTGAATTGTCTTTGGACCATTGATTCAGAAACGGCGTCAGCCATCAAATGTTTTCACATTTCTTTCCTTATACCAAATAATAAAATTAAATTTGCCGTCTAATTTTATTTTAGGTATGAACCGAAAACTTATATTATTGATTTTCATCTGCCTTTCAACCTCAATGCTGTATGCCCAGACGGACACTACACGTAATGATGACGAAATGCAAGCCCCGTCTGTCCCAACAATTACGTTGACAGAATCTGAAATTGACGAGGATGCGCAGAACAACGATATTTCAACCTTATTGCAGTCGTCGCAGGATATATATGTGAATTCTGCAGGTTACACCTTCGGTCAGGCGCGATTCCGTTTTCGTGGATACGATAACCAGAACGCCGAAGTGCTTTTGAATGGACTATGCGTAAATGATGCTGAAAATGGACGTCCAATATACAGCAACTGGGGCGGATTGAACGATGTGATGCGTTTCAAGACTAATACATCGGCCTTGCATTTTTCCGACTATTCTTTTGGCGGTCTTGTCGGAGTAACAAATATCTCGACTCGTGTTTCTGAATTCAAGCAGGGTACAAGTGTCTCGTATGCCAACTCCAACAAGTCGTACCATCATAGGCTGATGGCTTCGTACAATACTGGTCTTATGGCAAACGGCTGGGCTTTTTCAGCTGCTGTTTCTACACGTCTGGCACAACAGTGCTACATTGCCGGAACTTTCTACGAGGGATATGCATATTTCTTTGGCGCCGAAAAGAAAATCAATGAGCACCACAGCTTGGGATTGACAATCTTCGGCTCGCCGTCGCGCAGCGGAAAGTCGTCGGCTGCAACTGCCGAAACTTACGAACTGCTGGGTTCAAACTACTACAATCCAAACTGGGGTTACCAGAACGGAAAAGTCAGAAACGCAAAGGTCGGATATTATCATCAGCCGAGAATCATCCTGTCGCATTACTGGGATATCGATAACACAATGAAACTTCAAACTTCTGCATCATATATTTTCGGCAGAGGTGGAACTACTGCACTTAACTGGTACGATGCTCCGGATCCTCGCCCCGACTACTACAGAAATTTCCCGTCCTACTACGACAACGACATCACAAACTTTGAACTGCTGACCAGTCAATGGCAAAACGACGAGAACAAGGGACTTCTCGACTGGGACCAGTTCTATTTTGCAAATCTGAAGAACTTGTACACCGTAAATAATGTTGGTGGAAATCCAAACGATTCGATTACAGGCAACCGCGCAAAATACATCATTGAGGAGCGCCGCAACGACGTGAGCCGTTTCGATTTCTCGACCAGACTGAGCAAAATCTTCACAGATGAGATAAAGATGGTTGCCGGACTCAATTATATGGCAAACCAGACGCATTATTTCAAGGTTATCGACGATTTGCTTGGCGCCGACTGGTGGCTCGACGTAGACCAGTTTGCCGAACGCGATTTCAACGACGAAAACTATATACAGTCAGATATTGATAATCCAAACCAAGTAAAGAGGGAAGGAGACATTTTCGGCTACAACTACATTGCCAACATTCATAAGGTTGATGGTTTTGCCGAGGCCGAATTCAAGTATTCTAAAGTTGAATTCTTCGGCGCATTGAAGCTTACTTATACCGAATTCTGGCGTGACGGTAAGATGCGTAACGGAAAATTTACCGAGAACTCGTATGGCGCATCAAAGCATCAGCGTTTCTTCAACTATGCTGTAAAAGCCGGATTGAACTATAAGATTACCGGTCGTAACTTTATCTTGCTGAACGGAACTTATTTGACAAGGGCTCCGTATTTTCGCAATGCATATGTTTCGCCACGAACACGCGACAACCTTGTTACAAACCTTACAAGCGAAACAATCTTCTCCGGCGATTTGAGCTATCTGTACCGTTCTCCGAATTTCCAGATAAAGATTTCGGGATACTATACAGAATTTCGTGACGGAACCGAAAGCACTAGTTTCTATCACGATGAACTTAACACATTTGTCAACTATATGATGACTGGTGTCAATAAGGTTCATTACGGAGGCGAACTTGGTACCGAAGTAAAAATTTCACCAACTATTACAGCTACAGGTGCTGTTGGATACGGAAAATACTTATATAACAGCCGACCTTCTGTAACAATTGCTCAGGATAACAGCTCGGAAGTGCTTGCAACCGACCGCACCGTTTACATCAAGAACTACCACGTTGGTGGAACTCCAGAACTCGCTGCAACAATCGGTCTCAAGTATTCGGCTCCAAAGTACTGGTATATTGGCGCAAATGCCAACTATTTCGGCGAGAACTATGTAACCTTGAATCCAGAAAAACATACTGCCGAAGCATTGGACATCTTCGTTGTTGGCGACCCTCAGCTTGAGCAGATACTCGGTCAGGAAAAGCTAAAAGGTGGATTTACACTTGACGTTTATGGTGGAAAATCTTGGAGAATCCAGAGAAAATATTCACTCGGATTTACTGCAAGCATCTCTAATATCTTGAACAACAAGAATATTGCAACAAGCGGTTTCGAGCAGTATCGTTTCGACAAGACAAATATAGACAAGTTCCCGAACAAGTATTACTACATGTACGGAATCACATATTTCCTTAACTTATATTTCAGATTCTAAAAGATTTACAATATGAAAAGGTATTTTTCAGTCATAGTGTTGCTAGTCGTTGCGGCAATAATGTCGTTCTCTTCGTGCGAAAGAGAACTCGACGTACCTGAAATTACGCAACTCGATGCTGCACATACGCTAACGATTTCAGACATATATAAGATGCATGCCGACAGTGGCGACTATTATACTTTCGATGACAACTATATGTTGTTCGGAACAATCACCATGGACGACAGCCACGACAATATCTACAAGGAGGCATATCTTCAGGATACAACTGGTGGTATTAATTTGTACAAGCTAGGTTCTGCCGGACTTGTAAAAGTTGGCGACCGTGTACGCATTAACCTTAAAGGTGCTATGATTGTCGATTACAGTGGAAAAATGGAAATTAGTTTTGCCAATATTGAGGAAGTATCAACTCAAATAATACTTCAGGAAAGCGGAGTGCCGATTACACCGGAAGAGGTTACAATGACGCAGGTAAACGACAATCCGGCATATTACGACTGTCGTCTTGTAAAACTTACCGATGTGCAGTTTGCCGCAAGCGATACAGCCCTGACTTATGCAGTTGAAAGCGGCTCGGCTACGCAAAACCGTAATATGGTGAGCTGTGATGGATATAAAGTTGTGGCTCGTAATAGCGACTATTCAGATTTTGCAGGCGAGGCATTGCCGAATGGCAAAGGAAGTCTTGTGGGAATTATGACACGTTATATACGTTCTAGTTCAAATGGCAGCACGACAACGACTTATCAAATAATTATTCGTTCTTCGTCGGAGGTTGAAATGGAAAACGAAAGGTGCAACTAAATAATATGAATATATGAAAAGCATAATCAAGATATTGGCAATAACAACGGCAATAGTGCCGGCATTTATGTTCAGCGGTTGCATACAAGGTAAATATGAAATGCCCGAAGTTGATGAAATACCGGCTGGCGACACCATAACGATTACTCGTTTGTGGGAGATGTACGACTCGCTTGTTGCAACAGGAGGTGGGACATATAAGTTTACTGAGGATTGCTCGGTATATGGATATATAACAATGTCCGACAAGATTGGTAACATCTACAAGTCGGCCTACTTGCAGGGCGGTCCGGAAGACGACAAGGCGATAAATTTGCATTTATTGTCCACCGGTGGTGTTTACGAAGGCGATTATGTAAGGGTTTACCTAAAAGGACTTGTTCTTGGTGACTATAGCGGTATGATCCAGCTGGATTCGGTACATGTCGACAATAACATCACAAAACTGGATACTCATAGATTTTTGGAACCTGAAATTGTTGGAATTGAGTCGATTAATACTAACGAATATGTCGGAAAACTTGTTAAGCTTACGGGAGTGCAGTTTCAAAAAGCTTATGTTGGTACCACTTATGCAGATAAGCCTGGCAAGAAAACTGTAAACACTTACATCGAGGACGAATTGGACAATACATTGATTGTTCGCACAAGCGGCTATGCAAGTTTCGCCGGTGATACAATTCCGCGCGGATCTGGCTCTCTGGTTGCAATCGTTGGAAAGTACAATACAGAATATCAAATGTATATCCGCAATACTTCTGAAGTGCAGATGACAAACAGACGCTTCGGTGAGGTGGATGAAATTTTTGCTTTTGACCTTGATGATGTTGCTACAGGCGAATTCTCCGAATCGGGCTGGCAGAATATTGCAAAGCAAGGAACCGCAAAATGGATGTGTACGCAAACACAAGACGGAAATGTTTTCAGCATTGGCGGCAAAGCATCGGAACAGAACGAGACATGGCTGATAACTCCGGAAATCACTTTGGTCGCCAATTCAATGCTAAGCTTCAAGACCAGAATGATTACAGCTGGAAATTCGTTAAAAGCAATGATATCTACAGATGGCGGTGAAAACTGGAATGAAATTCCAGCAAATATTGCAACGTCAACCGACTGGGCAATTTCTGGCAATGTCAGTCTTGCACAATATTCTGGCAATGTGCGTATTGCCTTCAAGTTTGAAAGTCCAGTGGGTATTGCTGGCAAATTTTTCATCGACGATTTTGTCGTTTTCCAGTAAAGAAAATCAACCACAATAAATAAAGCATGTCTTTCTAATGAAAGGCATGCTTTTTTAATAAATAACTATGCAAAATTTGAGAGAATGTTTGTTATTGGTTATGCAACCTAAAATGTTGGTATAATATATTTTAAAAAAAATATTAGTGGTATAGAATTTATTAAATTGCAAACGGGTAATTTTAATTAAAAATGCTTATGAAACGTATTGTTTTTTTATTGATTTTATGTTGTCTTTGTGCGGTAGGTTTCGCCCAAAATGGACGA
Source organism: uncultured Bacteroidales bacterium (assembly GCA_937899245.1). Lineage (GTDB taxonomy): Bacteria > Bacteroidota > Bacteroidia > Bacteroidales > ML635J-15 > Bact-19. Next base: position 24,987 of record CALDKB010000056.1, read on the forward strand.
ATTCAACTCTCACCATCGACGCATAAAAGTGGTAGTTTGCAATCCAACACAATGTCTGGATTTAATACTACATTTTCGTTCACATCAATTGAAAGCCAATTGATTTCGAACGACAAGGGAACGTTTTCGGAGATTTCGGTTGACGGATCATTTCCATACGGAGAAGTTGGTAATCCATCACTTCCTATGGTAACACGTATGGTTGTTATTCCTCAGGGTGCCACGCCAACAGTCACGGTAAATAATTATTCTGAAACTGAATATTATTTAGCCGACTACGACATTAACACCTTGTCGGCAATGCAGGCTCCTGTACGAAAGGATATCGACCCAACAAGTGTCGAGTATGTTGTAAATAGGGCTGCATACGAGCAAAATACGTACACAGCAGACGAAATCGCCTCTATCGAGTATGTCGGTACAATCCGTGGCTTGCGTGTCGGTAAACTTACAGTTCGCCCTGTGGCATACAATGCTGCTGAAAATTCAATAAAGGTTTATAACGACGTTGATGTCTCGATAAACTTTGAAGGAGCAAACGCCGCTCTTAGCCAGGATATGTTTGCAAGTACATACAGTCCTGCATTCAATAGCGTGTACGACCAGTTTATGAATATTGGTATTTTTGATTTTAATAGGAATTCGGGAGCTAAGAATGCATACGACGATCACCCCGACTTGTACAATACTCCTGTTAGAATGCTTGTTATTTGCTACTCGGGCTTTAGAAATAATGTTAAACTGAGCCAGTGGCTGACATGGAAATTGCAAAAGGGTTATTATGTGGATATTTTCTACACCGACGAAACCGGAACAACATCTTCAAATATAGCAAGTTTCATAAGGACAAAATATAATGCATCAGTTTCTGCTGGCAATGCATATTCTTACCTTATTGTGATAGGTGATACAGGACAAGTTCCTCAGTATGGACAGAATAATATTGATTCTGATATAGGTAACTGCGCTTACGACCTTGGTTACTCGTCTATCGACTATGCTAGCAACGGAGATTATTTCCCTGATATGTTCTACAGCCGTATTTCGGTTGAAAACACTACACATCTTGATAATTACATTGAGAAAGTCTTGACATACGAAAAGTATGAATTCGCTGATGGTGGTAATTATCTTAATAATGTTATTCTTGTCGGAGGCTGGGATTCAAACTGGACATCAAGAGTAGCAAGACCGACAATAAATTATGGTTCTACAAACTATTTTAACTCTTCAAACACCACTTATGGCGGCTTCGGCTCGGGTACTATTAGTGCAACGGTATCAACATCAGGATCGGCAGGATATTCAGGTTCAAACAATGGTGTCTATAATGGAATTAACGATGGTGTATGTTTCTTGAATTATACTGCTCATGGAGACAAGCAGGAGTGGTATCAACCGAAACTTACAGCAGCGCAGGTTGCAACATTAACCAACAATGATAAGTATTTCTTTGGCGTTGGTAACTGCTGTTTGACCGGTAACTTCAATAATACTACAACATCATATTCACCAGGTTCACAAATTGGAACAAATGCATGTTTTGCCGAAGCAATGATTCGTGTACCAAAGGCTGGTGCAGTTGCATACGTAGGTTGTTCGCCATATTCTTATTGGTACGAAGATTTCTACTGGGCTGTTGGCGCACATTCTTATAGCCAGGGCAACTATCCTTCTGTTTCCGGTTCGTCAATGGGTGCATACGACGCAATGTTTGTTGACGAGTATTGGAACTCGGCATCTTCTCTGCTTTATGTGGGTAACCTCGCTGTTGAACAGGCAGAAAATTCAAACTATACGACATCTGTTGGTGCTGAGTATTATTTCCAATATTATCATACTTTTGGCGACGGTTCCGTAATGCCATATATTACAAAGCCGGAGGTTAACAATGTTACTGTTCCTTCTTCCATAATGGCGGGGGCAACATCAATTTCTGTTAATGCTGTTGCTGGTTCATACGTTGCTGTAACAGATAACGAGTCTACAATTTATGGTGTGGCAGTCGCAAATGCTTCGGGTGTTGCTAACGTTAGCCTGAGCAATGTTCCGTCTGTTGGAAATGTCTATGTTGTTGTTACTCGCCAGCAGTATCAGCCGTATTTTGCTACGGTTACTGTGATTACACCAAATCCACCGGTTGCAGATTTTACAGGAACCCCAACAACTATTCTCGAGCGCGAGTCGGTTGCCTTTACTAGCACTTCGGAATATGCAGCTACTTTCCTATGGAATTTTGGCGATGGACAAACTTCAACATTAGCAAATCCAGTTCATACTTATATGAACCCAGGAACATATACGGTAAGTCTTCGTGTTGAAAACAATCTTGGCAACGATAGTAAGACTAGGACCAACTATATTACTGTAAACCAGAATACAAATCCTCCAGTTGCAGATTTCTCTGCAGATCCAACTTCGGTAGAACAAGGTGGTACGGTAACTTTTAGCGATTTGTCTAATAATATCCCAACTTCATGGTCATGGACTTTTGAAGGTGGTACACCTGCTACATCTACAGAACAAAATCCAACAGTTACTTACAGTGAGCCAGGTGACTATACAGTAACACTTACAGTTACTAACGCATATGGAACCGATACCGAAACCAAGACAGAATACATTTCGGTATTCTATCCAGAAATCATTATGAGTAACGAGACAATTTATGTTTGTGGTGGAACATACAAGGACCCGTCTGGAGATAATGATTATGGAAACAATGCAAATTATACACAAACAATTTATCCTAGTACGGAGGGTGCTTTTATAAGGATGACATTCAGCCAGTTCTCGCTCGAGGCTTCATCGGGAACAAGATGTTATGACAAGTTCTACATTTACGATGGAACATCGGCTTCGGGTACGGCACTTGTAAATGGCGTGTGCGGCTCAAGCAATCCTGGTACCGTAACAGCAACAAATGCGGCTGGTGCACTGACTATAAAGTTCACATCTGACAATAGTGTTACTAGTTCAGGTTGGGAAGCAGAGATTAGCTGCTATGTTCCTGGTCCGGAAGTGGTATTGCAAAGCTATACTCCAACAACAGCACATTTCAACTCCGCAACAGACCTTAATGTTACATTCGTAAACAACGGCGGCATAGCTACTGGCGCAAATACATCTGCAACACTTACAACAACCGACGAATATATTACCCTAAACACATCAACAGCAACACTTGGGGCAATTGCACACAATGCAACAGCAATCGGAACATTCAACTTTACAGTTGCAGAAAATGCTCCTAATGGACATGTCGCTACATTTAACGCAGTTGTAACCGATGGTTCAAATTCGTGGAACGGTATAATATATATAACTGTTGTTGGTCCTTCGTGCGAACCTCCTACAGGCATGCAGGTCGCCCTAAATGGCTCCGATGCTACAATAACTTGGGATACACAGTCTCTTGCTCCTTTTACAATATTTGATGATTTTGAAAGTCATACAGCATTTACGATTAACTCCCCGGGTTCGGTGGGCTGGACTTATATCGATGGTGATGCTCAAAGAACATACAGCTTTAGCAATTATAACGCTTGGACTAATGCTAACGAGCCAATGGCCTTTATTATCTTTGATCCTACCCAGATAACATATTCAGGTTCTGGTGGCGGAACATTAGCATCAAAAGCAAATGTTACTGCTCATTCTGGAAACCAATTTGCAGCTTCTGTTAGTGCTCAGAATATGGCAAACGATGACTATATCATTTCGCCGCAACTCAACTTTAATGAAGATTTCACTTTTTCATTCTATTATAGGGGCGGACACAGTACTTCGTATACGGAGTCGTTTGAAGTGCTTTATTCAACAACAACAAATGACGAGTCGGCATTTACTAATTCTCTAGGTACAGAAACTGCTAATGGTGGTACCAACGTATCTTGGGCACAGAAGACCTATACGGTTCCGTCAACAGCTAAATATGTTGCCATTCATTGTACTTCAAACGATAAGTACTATCTATGTATCGATGATATCACTATCAGTGGATATGCTCTCTCCGGTGTTGCTTCTGTAAACATATACGACAACGGAACACTTATCGCCTCTAATGTTACTGCTGGCACATATACGGCAAGCGACCTAACAGCTGGCGAACACTGCTTTAGCATTCGTGCCGTTTGTGATGACAACTCAGAATCCTTGGCATCTCAAAGTTGTGTAACAGTAACTGGTGGCCCTGCTAATTATACAATTAATGTAACTGCCGGCAATGGTGGTTCGGTAACTCCTAATGGCGCACAGTCGGTAACCGAAGGCGACAACTTCACATTTACAGCAACTGCAAACGAATGCTATCAAATCGCTTCGGCAACGGTAGATGGAATTCCGGTACAACTGTCAAATGGGTCGTACACAATTCAAAATGTTACAGCAAACCATAATGTAAATGTAACTTTCAGCCAGATTTCGTACAATGTTACAGCTACTGCAGGCGAAGGCGGAACAATAGCAGCAGCAACAACCGCAGCATGCGGAGAAAACTTCACATTCACAGTTGAAGCGAACGCTTGCTACCAGATTGAAACCGTAACCGTAAACGGAGTTTCCGTAAATCTCAGCGGAAATACCTATACCATCAACAATGTTTCGTCCGACCAAGTTATAAATGCTACATTCTCGCAGATCTCGTACAACGTTACAGCCAATGCGGGCGAAGGCGGAACAATCGCAGCTGCAACAACCGCAACATGCGGAGAAAACTTCACATTCACAGTTGAAGCGAACGCTTGCTACCAGATTGAAACCGTAACCGTAAACGGAGTTTCCGTAAATCTCAGCGGAAATACCTATACCATCAACAATGTTTCGTCCGACCAGGTTATAAATGCAACATTTACTCAGCTTTCATACACAATTAATGCTACAGCAGGTAATGGCGGTTCGATTTCTGATGCGGGAACTACTTCTGTTCTTTGTGGCAACAACAAGACATACACAATCACAGCTAATGATGGCTATATGATTTCTGATGTTATTGTAAATGGTTTAAGCGTAGGTGCTGTTCCTTCTTACACATTCAGCAATGTTAATGCTAATGGTACTATCGAAGCACGTTTCGAAGAAATCCCAGTAGGACAGGTTGTTATTAATATCAATGCTGATCCTGAAGGTGGCGAAGTTTCTCCAACTGGAACAGTAACAATAGATGAAGGTGATGATTTCACATTCACAGTTACTCCTGATAACTGCTATACAATCGGAACTGTTACAGTAAATGGTACTGCAGTATCGCTTGCTGCAAACAATTCGTACACGATTCCAAACGTTACATCCGAACAGTCGATTAACGTAACATTCAACCAGATTGTTTACACGATTGCTGCAAGCGCTGAAAATGGCGGTACAATAACTCCTGCTGGCGATGTTGAAGTTAACTGTGGTGCAGATGCTGTATTTACTATTACACCAGACGAAGGTTATGATATTGCCGATGTTATAGTTGACGGACAAAGCGCTATTAATGATATTGCAAGTTACCATGTCATTGGTGCAAGCGCAAGCTACACATTCAATAGTGTAACAGAAAACGGACACAGCATTGTTGCTACTTTCAGACAGATAGCAGTAGAAGAATGTAACACGGTTACTAATCTTGAAGTTTCGGTTGAGCCATACGGAAACTTGATTTCGTGGACAGCTGTCGAAAATGCAATATCATACAACATCTTCCGCAATGACGAAACAACAGCTATTGCCAATGTCGTTTCAACAAGCTATGCTGACATGAACGGAAGTGAAGGCGATGTTTACTACATTGTTACAATATGCCAGTATGGCGAGTCAGATCCATCTGAAAGTGTTGAGGCAATAGTGACGGCTATCGAAGAATCTGTAATTTCGGCGTCCATCTATCCAAACCCAACAGCAGCACAGTTTACAATCGAATGTGACGACATGCAGATGGTAGAAATTTTCAATACCATTGGCCAGATGGTCGACAGAATTGAAGCAAATGGCAACGAAATCAAGGTTGATGCTTCTAACTGGACTGCTGGAATTTACAACTTGCGTATCACGACCGTTAAATCGGACATATTGATTAAGCAATTGATTAGACAATAATTTTAATTACGGAAAGGCAGTCGAAAGATTGCCTTTCTTTTTAACAACAAGCATTATGAAAAAGATTTTAATAGCATTACTACTTTTTTGCGGGATGTTGTCAACATCATTAACAATCCAGGCTGAAGAACCGCAAAACATAGGATTATCACAAAATGCAGATTTGATAAAAATAGGAATTATCATTGAGACCAAGGATGCAGAAAAGTCATGGAATGCGTTTCGGTTTGCGATTGCTGCCAGAAACCAAGGCTGTGAAGTAAAAGTTTTTCTTATGGGAGAAGGCGTTGAGTGTGAAACTGTTAATGAAAAGACTTTTAATGTCGGCGAAAAGATGAGCGAATTTGTAAAGGCAGGGGGCGAGATATTTGCATGCGGAACATGTTTGAAAAGCCGCCAAATGAATGGCACTGATGTTTGCCCAATGTCAAACATGAAAACATGTGTAGAAATTGTTTTGTGGGCAGATAAGATGCTCACATTCTAATGTAGTACTGGCTTTTGTTTTGCAGTACGTATAAAGTCATGACAAAAAAATAATGGCGGTTTTTACCGCCATTATTTTTATCAAATCTTCAAGTTTGTAGTTGGTGGTGTGCCGAACACTACAATTTTGCTATTTCGTCTTTTATTCTGCCCCAGCGTTTTGTGTCCATTGTTGCACCAACAACTTCAATAACATTTCCGGCAAGAATATTACCTGCTTTGACGCATTTGTCAAGTGTCCATCCGTTTACTAGTCCATAGATGAAACCTGCTGCGAAATTGTCGCCTGCCGCAGTTGTATCAACACGTTTTGCTGGAAATTCCGGTTCGCAGTCCTTGTAGTTGCCACGTTTTACCCATGCGCCATGCTTTCCTATTTTTACTACAGCGATATCACAGATATTTGAAATCATTTCCAGTGCGGCTTCAGGATCCTTGCCGTCGGTGAAAGCAGCGGCTTCTTCCTCGTTTGCAAAAACGATATCGACATATTTTTCAATTAGATAGCGGAGAAACTCCAGATTTTCCTCAACGACATTGTAGCTAGCCAGGTCGAGTGATATTCTCAATCCGTTTTCCTTTGCAAGCGACATTGCTTTTTCTATTAGTTCATGGTTTATGATAAGGTAGCCTTCAATGTGGAGGATGTCATAGTCCATAAATGTGGTAGAGTTGATGTCGTCTGCAGTAAGTTCGGCAGCGGCTCCTAGATAAGTTGCAAAAGTGCGTTCAGAGTCTTTGCTTACCAATGCAACAGCACGTCCGCTGGCGGTGTCGCTTTTTATCAGTCGAGGCAAAACGCCGGTGTGCTTCATGTCGCTTGCGAAGAATTCGCCAATTTCATCGTGTCCGATTTTGCCTACATATCCTGTTCCGATTCCCATATTTGCCAAACTGCGGATGGTGTTGGCAGCCGAACCGCCACTGGCCATTGTGCGTGGGAATGTACTCGTTTCGTGTTGTATTTTTTCACTTAGTTCACTGTCAACAAGTTGCATGCTTCCTTTCGGAAGATTCAACTTTTCAAGAACCTTATCGCTGTCGATAACGGTCATAATGTCAACTAATGCGTTACCTAGTCCTATTACTTTTGCCATATCGAATAATTTTTTTGCAAATATAGTAAATTTATAGCAGGGCAATATGCCTAGCACTTGTAGTTGTTAATATTGTTGATGTCGGTAGTGCTGCTTTCCATTTTGATGTTCTGCCTTTGTGCCTTGTCGATGTCAAGCTCATCGTATCTTCGCGGCTTGTTTTCTCCGAAGTCCATATAAACTTCAAGAAGTTCGGAATATACGTTGGGAATGAGTACTACGTCGGTGAGACAAGCCGGAATAAGGATGCTTTCGCCTTCGTTCAGGATTTCCTCGTTTCCTTCTGTCTTGATGGTTATCTGTCCGTGGACGCAATGGTATATTACAAACGAGTCTATGTTGCTGTAATCTTTAATTTGCGGATTCATAACTGGCAAATAGTTGACTGTGAAGTGCTTGCAGTCGATAATTGGATTCGAGTGGTCTGGTATTCTTGTGAAAGGGATAGCCGTCTTGTCGTTTTTCTTGTAGTCGATTACATCAACGGCATACTCGGTATGAAGTTCGCGGCCGCGGTTGTAGTCGTAAATTCGGTATGTAACATCCGATGTTTCCTGTATTTCTACCACAGTGGTGCCAGTGCACATACCGTGTATGCGGCCGGCAGGGATGAAGTAGAATTCACCCGGCTTTACGACATTGTATTTGAGCAGAGACTCAAGGTCGCCGCTTTCAATGTGGTCGAGAAGTTCACGTTCGTTTGTATCGCGCTTGAATCCGTCGATAATCTTTGCACCTTCTTCAGCTTCAAGAATATACCATGCTTCAGTCTTGCCACGTGCATTGTGAAGTTCGGCTGCTGTCGCATCGTCGGGGTGCACTTGGGCAGAAAGATTGTCCTTGGCTTCAATAATTTTCAGCAAAATTGGGAATTCGTAGCCGTATTCCTCAAAAATTCTGTCGCCGACGATTTCTTCCATGTAAACTTCAATGATTTCGTTCAGGGTGTTGCCTTTTAGAAATCCGTTTGAAATTATCGATTCATCATCAATCAGACCTGATATTTCCCAGCTTTCGCCACAGTTTTCGGGAACCTTACGGTCGTTTTTAATTTTTCTTATCTTGTCGCCACCCCAAACTTTTGCCTTGTAGATGGGTTTAAATTTTAACGGATAGAGCATTTGTTAAAAAGTTTTGTAATTTTGAAATCCAAAAATAATAAAAAATTTAACACACATTATGCTAGTCGTAGGAATTGCCGGAGGTTCCGGTGCAGGCAAGACAACAGTCGTAAACAAGATAACATCCCAGTTGCCGAAAGATATGGTAACTTTGGTGCCGCAGGACTCATATTATTGGGACAGCAGCCATTTGCCGATGGAAGAACGCAAGAAAATAAATTTCGACCATCCCGATGCCATTGAGTGGGAACTGCTGATTCGCCACATTAAGGAGTTGAAGGAAGGGCGTTCGGTTGACCAGCCGATTTACGCCTACATAACAAGTTCGCGTAGCAAGGAAACTCTGCTAGTAAAACCGAGCAATGTAATTATTGTTGAAGGCATTATGGTTCTCACTCAGCCCGAACTTCGCGACCTTATGGACGTGAAGGTTTACGTTGATGCCGATGCCGACGACCGCCTGTCGCGAATTCTTCGCCGCGATACCGTAGAACGTGGCCGTTCGGTAAACGATGTGCTCGAACACTATTACGAAACCGTAAAGCCAATGCACTTGCAGTTTATCGAGCCCACAAAGCGCTATGCCGACATAATAGTCCCGAACATTGGCGACAACGATGTGGCCGTAAACCTGCTCGCAAAATTTATTAAGCAACATTTGGAAAAATAATTGATACTCGCTAGCTGAGTGGAGTCGAAGTAGCGATGACGAAAGCAAACATCAAAGCAACCGACTCTTCGACTAACGCTTAGGGTGCGAAAACAGCGAAGCGAAAAACTCAGAAACTTTTAAACATTAAAATATGCAAGAAATAGACCTCAAGAACGTAATGTTCATCGATATTGAGACCGTGCCAATGTGTGCAAACTTCAGTGATATGCCCGAAAACTTCCAGAAGTTCTGGGACAAGAAGTCTGCAAATTTCCGTGGTGAAGAAGAAACCGCCGAAGACGTTTACGAGCGAGCTGGAATTTATTCGGAATTTGGAAAGATAGTATGCATTTCGGTCGGATTTATAAATGGCGACAATTTCCGCGTAAAGTCGTTTTATGGCGACGACGAAAAGAAAATCCTGACCGGTTTTGCCGATATGCTTCGCAAGTGGGATCCGTTTGGAAACAAGATGTTGTGCGGACACAACATTAAGGAATTCGATGTCCCATACATTGCACGCCGTATGCTCGTAAACCGTATGTACGACTTGCCGAAGGCACTCGACCTTTCGGGAAAGAAGCCGTGGGAAATAAAACATATTGACACTCTTGAAATGTGGAAATTCGGTGACTATAAGAATTTTACATCTCTGGCATTGCTCACTGCACTTTTCGATATTCCAACGCCAAAGGACGACATTGACGGTAGCGAGGTAGCCGGTGTTTACTACAACGACCACGATGTAGAGCGCATTGCTATCTACTGCGAAAAGGACGTTTTGGCTGTCGCAAATCTTATGCTACGTTTGCAGGGCAAAGAAATCTACACCTACGAGCAGATGGTAAGAGCATCCGAATAAATGCACTAATGAGCTGACCAGATAAAGGCAATATGGATTCATTCGTTAACGGTTTCCTATTCGCTTTTATTAAAATTATTTTCAACACCCAAAATAAATTTGTTATATTTGGGGCTGTTTTTTGAAAACTAGGTTTAAAACAATTAAATAAAATTATAACTATGGATAAATACATTTCAGTAGAAAAGGCCGTATCAATGATTAAGGACGGCATGACTATCATGGTTGGCGGATTTTTGGGTGCAGGAACTCCGCATAAAATTATCAAGGCTATCGCAGAAGCTGGTATTAAGGATTTGACAATCATCGGTAACGATACCGCATATCCTGACAAGGGCGTTGGTATTCTTGTTGCAAACCACCAGGTAAAGAAGGTTATTGCTTCTCATGTAGGAACAAATCCTGAGACAATCAACCAGTTCAATGCTAAGGAACTCGAAATCGAATTCGTACCACAGGGAACACTTGCAGAACGCGTTCGTTGCGGTGGCGCTGGCTTGGGTGGCGTTCTTACTCCAACAGGTCTTGGTACTGTTGTTGCTGAAGGCAAGCGCGTAATAAACGTTGACGGCAAGGACTATTTGCTCGAACTTCCGCTTCATGCTGATGTTGCTCTTCTTGGCGCTCAGGTTGGTGACGAAACTGGTAACCTTGTTTTCAAGGGAACTTGCCAGAACTTCAACCCATATATGGCTATGGCTGCTGATACTGTTATCGCAGAAATCGAAGAAATCGTTCCAGTTGGTAAAATCGCTCCAGAAGCAGTTCACGTAGAGAACATTTTCGTTGACTATATTATTAAGTAATTTGAATGTCGAATCATCGAATTTTCAAATCCTCGAATCATTAAATAAAAATTGATATGGAATACAGAACAAAGATAAGATTACGTATGAGTGCAAAAGACGCTCATTACGGTGGCAATTTGGTTGACGGTGCACACATGGTTCATCTTTTTGGTGACGTTGCAACCGAACTTTTAATTATGCGTGACGGTGACGAAGGTCTATTCTGCGCATACGATATGATTGAATTCAAGGCTCCTGTATACGCAGGCGACTTTATCGAAGCAGAAGGTTGGATCGACCGCGAAGGCAACACTTCTCGTCACATGATGTTCGAAGCTCGCAAGGTTGCTGTTGCTCGTCCCGACATTTCAGCATCTGCAGCAGACGAACTCGACGAACCTATTTTGGTTTGCCGTGCTTCTGGTACTTGTGTAACACCAAAAAATTGCCAGAGAAAGTAATATGGAAAAACTTATCATCACAGCCGCTATCTGCGGTGCAGAAGTAACAAAGGAACAGAATCCTAACGTTCCTTATACAGTTGAAGAAATCGTACGCGAAGCAAAGTCGGCAGTTGATGCTGGCGCTGCTATCGTTCACCTTCACGTTCGTTTCGACGACGGTACTCCAACACAGAGCCGCGAACGTTTCCAGGAATGCACCGAAGCAATCCTAAAGGCTTGCCCGGATGTAATCCTTATCCCTTCAACAGGTGGTGCAGTTGGTATGACTCCAGACGAACGTTTACAGTCGACCGACACAACTCCAATTCCAGAAATGGCAACACTCGACTGCGGTACTTGCAACTTTGGCGACGAAATTTTCGACAACACAATGCCTACAATGCGTGCTTTCGGAAAACGTATGATCGAACGCGGAATTAAGCCAGAATACGAATGCTTCGAAATGGGTCATCTTGATACCATCTTGACAATGGCTCGCAAAGGACAGGTTCCTGGCGACCCGATGCAGTTCAACTTCGTACTTGGTGTTCCTGGATGTACTCCGGCAACAGTTCCAAATCTTTGCTGGCTTGTAAACAACATTCCTGCTGGTTCTACATGGACAGTAACAGGTGTTGGCCGCAACGCATTCCCAATGGCTGCAGCAGCTATCGCAATGGGCGGTAATGTTCGCGTTGGTTTCGAAGACAACCTTTACCTTGAAAAGGGTGTTCTTGCAAAATCTAACGGCGAATTGGTTGCTAAGGTTGTAAGACTTGCCAAGGAACTTGGTCGTGGTATTGCAACTTCTGCTGAAGCTCGCCAGATTTTAGGCTTGAAAGCAAGATAATAATTGCAAAATCAAATAGGAGAGGCTGTCCGAAAGGACGGCCTTTTTTGTTATTTGTACAATCCAACAACAAGGATGTCGTCGGTTTGTTCTTCGCTTCCTTTCCACGATTCCAACTTTTGCATGAGATATTTTTTTGCATCTTCAGGGTCCATGGTGGCGCACTCAAGCAGAATTTCACGGAAACGTGCATATTTCAATTTTCCACGGCCATCACTTCCAAATTGGTCGGGATATCCGTCGGAAGAAAGGAAAACAGCATCGCCGGCATTTAAGGTGATGGACATTTCGTTAAAAGTCATGTCGTTCTGGCTGCCTAAAATTTCGTTTGCTGTTTTATGTTCCACGATGTTTCTGTCGGAAACGATCCATATCTTATGCTTTGAGCCAAGAAATTTCAATTCATTTCCGCAAATCCTGACGATTGACAGGCAAAGCGATTCTCCTTTCAAGTTGTCGGCAGAAGAGACTATTTGATAAAAATCATTGTTTATCTCGCTGGCAATTTCTGCAAGTGAATCGTATTTTTCAATTGCCGAATACACCGACTTTATTCCCAAAACCGACAGAAAACCTCCCGAAATTCCATGTCCGGTGCAGTCGCCTACAACAATATATTTTGCTTCTCCCTTATCCACGACAAGATTAAAATCGCCACCGACAGTTGTCTTTGGCAGATCAAGCACAAACATGTTGCTGCTGCGCGAGGAAGCGTTGTTCATGCATCCAAGCTGTATTTCGCGGGCATATTCGAGGTTGCTGGAAATTTCAGAGTCGCGGCGAGATAAATTTTCATTAGCAAACGAAAGCAATTTGTTGAGCTTATTTTTTTGTGCAAAAAGTAACAAAATGGCAACTATCGACAGAATGGCAAGCACTATTATGGCGGCCAGAATGCAGTTTACGGTTTGTTGATGCTGTATTTTCTCGTCACGATGCTTAACTTCGATGTCGGCTTTTTCCTGGACATATTTATTTTCCAAGGCGTTAAGTTTTTCGTTTAACTCGTAGGAATAGACGCTGTCTTCCAACTCTATCATCTTTTCGAGATAAAAATTAGAATTTTCATAGTCTCCCAGGCGCATATAATAGTCGTGGTAGTTTTGATACAGCGAGATTTGAATGTCGTTGAATGAATTTTTCCTACAGATGCTGTCGGCAATTACTAATCTAGACATTGCATCATCAAACTTTTCGTTTTCAATATCAGCAGAAATCATATTGTTCAGCACTTGTGCATAAGTGTATACGTCGTCGCCCTGCTGAAGTAGTTCGATTAGAGTTTCGTATGTCCTTTGCGATTTTTCGTTTTGTCCAATATGGTGTTGAAGGTAAGCAATGTTGTTGTAAAGGGCTATTTTTGTGTTTATGTCGGTAGAAATATTTAAAGCGCTGTCGTAGTATAAAAGGATTGAGTCGTACATTTCATCGTAGTAGAAAAGGTTTGCCTTGTTTACCATCGGTGCCACAACAGCTTCTGGATTGCTAATAATTTTAGCATTTTCAATGGCAAGGTCATAATATTTCTTTGCAACATTTGCAATTCCGTATTCTTGGTATATGATTCCCATGTCGTTGTGAACCATATACATAATGTCGGGGTTATTTAGTCTCTTGGCAATTCTTTCGGCGCTCTCGTAGTTTTCGATAGCATTCTGGAAATTACCGCGTTTGTAATTTACAAGTCCTATTTCCCTGTATGCAACAGCTATCTGTTTGTAGGCTCCGTATGGGCGAGCATATGCGATTGCCGTGTCGGCGTATTTCTCGGCGATATTGATGTCGCTGTTAATATATATGCATGCTAGTTCGTTATATATTGCTGCCTTTGCTGTGTCGTGGCTACAACATAACATTTGTTTCAGCGAGTCTGCGTTTTCTTGGGCATAGGTAGAAAATGACAGGAACAGAATTATTATAGCAAGAACTTTCTTCATTTTCTATTTTGATATCTTGCCAATTGTCTTTCTCCAAATTTCAGAGATATCGTCGGAAACATTGAAGTAGATGCTCGGAACCACAAACACTATGCATAATACAGCTGAACGTACTGCAAGGTCAACTATCAGGTTGCCAAGATCGGGTATTAGCAACGAAATCCCATATGCGATGGCTCCGAACAGAATTATCAGCAGGTGTTTTCTGCAATATGGGTGAAATTTGAATATTATCCGTACGAACAGCAGTCGTATAATCGAATAAATGAGGAAAGAAAGCATAGATGCGACGGCCGCCCCTGTGATTCCGTATATCGGAAGCAGCCAGATGTTGAATACCGTAATCATCACAATAAGGACAATCATTATCAGTGTGTGGTACCGGTAGTATTTGCTATACTGGATAATTTCGCCACTAATGCTGGCAGCCATCTGGAAAAGGTGCGAAATGGCAATGAAAAGTATAACATAACGTCCGTTGGCATATTCTGCAGGAAGTATATTCAGGATATTGTCGATGTTGCCCCAGACCAGAATAAACAGGAATATGCCGATAACAAGCATGTTGGTTGTACATTTTCTAAAAACCTTGTTGACGTTTTCGTAGTCGTCCTGCTTGAAAGACTCGGAAATAACCGTGCTTGAAATCCTTATTATTGAGCGTCCTGGCAACAGTATCATTGAGCCGAAGTAAAATGCAATGGAATATATGCCCGTGGCGCTAAGATCGCAGTAATGGTTGATGAAATATCGGTCTATCTGGTTTACAAACACACCGCTGAAACTGGAAATAACGCCAAAGAAAGCAACCGAGGCCATTGCCCTTACAAATTCGCGGGTAAGCATTTTTTTCGACGGGCGCAGCGACATGTTCCCTTGGAAAATAAGCAGGGCAAGAAGTAGCACCGTTGGCATTCCATAGGCGGCTACATAGTATATGATGAATCCGTTGAAGTCGAGTACGTCGAAATAGAACAGCCCGATTCCGATTAAATTAAGTATGCGCAGCAGGAATTCCTTGACGAAGAGTCCGAACGATGAGTTGTAGAACATTCGGTTGTATATGTCGGAAAGCAGGTAGAAAATCGTGATGTATATCAGCGGTAGCAACAGGAAAACATAGTCGGCAAACAGTTTTGACTTTTCTGCATTCGATTCCACCAGATAGTCGTGTGCGCCAAAATATCCGGCTGTGCATATGAGCGAACCTATTATTCCGATGGCAACCAGCAGTAGCGGAAACCCGTTGTGTTTGTGTTCGGGGTCGCGGAAGTACGGAAAGAACCGGACTATGACATTTGTAAATCCGAAGCATCCGAGCTGACCGACAATCGACGATATTGCAACAAGCAGATTTGTAAGGCCTATTTCGTCGGAACTGAAAATCTGAGGCATCAGCAGAGCAACATTCACAAATCCGATGAATGCGCCAAGATACGAATATATCGATCCCTTTATTGTCTGTTTTGCAATGAGTCCCATAAAAGGTTTATTCGGTCTTTCGATTTGATTTTTTCAAGTGGAATGTTGTATGCGCTAGTGATAAGGTGGTCGGAACGCAACGCTTGGATGGTGTTGCTGTTGTCGAATGAACTGTCGTTGCGGACAATAAATAGGAAGTCGAAGTTTTTGAACTCGTCAAGAAGATAACAGCCGTTGTTCCGATTTGAAATCAGAAGAACTTCCGATTTTTTTGAGCTATTTATGGCATTGCCGAAAACAGAGAACATGTTTGGTTTGTTCTGTCCAAAATCGAAAGACATTTCCTCTGTTTGATGCATTTTTTCTGTTGTAATTTCTGGCAGGAGGAAAAAGTCGGTGCCAAGCGGCTTGTTTAAACTCCATGCTAGCTTGTAGTCGCTTTCGACAGACGAAATTCCAAAAATTTGGAAATTCATGCTCGGCATATAGTCCAATTTTACCTTCGATGTCTTCATTGATGCAAACTTACATAAAAAATTATTAGCGGTGGTAAATGTTGAGGAAATTCTTTTGATTCCAGACATTTATTTTATTAAAAAAAATGCCCTATCCATTTTCGCTTGTTTTTCGGGAATTAAGAAAACTTATTTCGTCATTTCAAACTCCTCCATCTCCATGCTTGCTTCCTCCCACACGCTCATCTGCTGCTCGAGTTCCTCATTTAGCTTTGAGGACATTTTGTAGGCGGTTTCGAGTTTCTGCGGTTCAATAGCGGAGTTCGACATAAGTTCGTTAAGACCGGCAATTTCAGATTCAAGTCTTTCGATTTCGGCTTCGGCCTTGTCGATTCGGTTCTGTATGGCACGACGGCGCTTGTTGAGTTCCTTGTTTTCCAAGTATCTCTGCTTGTTGTCTGAAATTTGACTTTCAGACTTTGTCTCTGCTATTTTACGGTCCTTGATTTCAATTTCGCGCATATCCTCTATTTTCTTGTTGCGCAGGAAATCGTAGATGCCGCCAACGTGAAGGCGTATTTTCTTGTTCTTGAACTCGTAGACTTTCGATACAAGACCATCGAGGAAATATCGGTCGTGCGAAACAATTATCAACGTTCCGTCGTAATTCTGCAGCGCTTGTTTCAGAATGTCTTTTGAGCGTATGTCGAGGTGGTTGGTCGGTTCGTCGAGCACAAGCAGGTTGTATGGCTGTAGCAGAAGTTTTGCCAGCGACAGGCGCGAATGTTCGCCTCCCGACAGTACTTTCACCTTCTTGTCGATATCTTCGCCCGAGAATAGGAATGCACCGAGAATATCGCGGATTTTTGTTCGAATGTCGCCAACGGCAATGCGGTCGAGGGTTTCGAAAACAGTCAGTTCCGGATCCAAAAGCTCGTCTTGATTCTGTGCAAAATAGCCGATATTTATGTTGTGTCCGATTTTTAGTTCACCGGTATATTCGGCCTCTCCGATAATTACTTTTGAAAGTGTTGTTTTTCCTTCTCCGTTACGACCGACAAAGGCAATCTTTTCGCCGCGCTCCACAACCAAGTCGATACGGTCGAGAATAAGGTTTTCGCCATAACTTTTACTCAACTCCTTTGTCTCTACAACAATGTCGCCCGAACGAGGTGCTGGAGCAAACTTAATGTGCATTGCGGCGTTGTCGAGGTCATCGACTTCGATGATGTCAAGTTTTTCAAGTTGCTTTATTCGCGATTGCACCTGATTCGACTTTGTCGGCTTGTAGCGGAATCGCTCGATGAAGTCTTCTGTGTCCTTGATTAGTTTCTGCTGGTTTTCGTAGGCCGCCAGTTGTTGCTGTACGCGTTCTTGCTGCAGGACCTTGAATTTCGAGTACGAAACTTTGTAGTCGTACAGTTTGCCAAGATTTATTTCGATTGTGCGGTTTGTTACGTTGTCGAGAAATGCACGGTCGTGCGAAATAAGCAGAACCGCCCCTCTGTATGCCTGCAAGAAATCTTCGAGCCATTGTATTGACTCAATATCCAGGTGGTTTGTCGGCTCGTCGAGAAGTATAAGGTCTGGATTCTGAAGAAGGATTTTTGCAAGTTCCACACGCATTCTCCATCCGCCGCTGAATTCCGAAATCTTGCGGTTGAAATCGCTGCGCAAGAAGCCAAGACCGCGAAGAATACGTTCGATTTCAGATTCCATGTTATTGACACCTACAATTTGCAGATGCTCGTTCAGGTGGGCAAGATTTTCAGCCAGCTTGATGTACGAATCGCTTTCGTAGTCGGTGCGGCTCTCAAGTTCGGATGCAAGGCCGTCTATTTCGTTCTGTATGCTCGAAATGGTATCAAAAGCTTTTTTAGTCTCTTCAAGAACGGTGTTCTGCGTGGATGCAAGATTCATTTGCTGGGGCAGATAGCCAATGCTTATGCCTGCCGGCTTCGATACGTTTCCTTCTGTAGGAGAAACTAGTCCGTAGATGACTTTCAGCAGAGTTGATTTTCCTGCACCGTTTTTCCCCACAAGACCGATCCTGTCGCGAGGGTTTATCATGAAGCCAATGCCTGAAAAAAGCTCAAATCCGCCAAAACGGATGGTTATGTTGTCTATCGATACCATCTTCCTGAAATTTTGTGCGAAAGTAATTCATTTTTATCGCATGAAGAAATCAATATATAGTTTCTAGGCCCTTATGCATCTGAATAAATATCACCTACAAAGCAAACATCTTAAACAATAGTATGTAAATCTCAAATTCTTCTTATCTTTGCAACCTAAATTAAACAAACTTATGTCAGATAGTTTAAGATATAATTTGCGAGGAGTTTCCGCATCCAAGGAAGACGTTCACAATGCAATAAAGAACATCGACAAGGGCTTATACCCCAAGTCATTCTGCAAGATTATCCCCGATATACTTTGTGGTGACGAGGAATACTGCAACATTATGCATGCCGATGGCGCTGGCACAAAGTCGTCGCTTGCATATATGTACTGGAAGGAAACTGGTGACCTTTCTGTATGGAAGGGGATTGCTATCGACGCAATAGTAATGAATACAGACGACCTTCTTTGTGTAGGCGCAATAGATAACATTCTGCTTTCGTCAACAATAGGCCGCAACAAGCGCCTTGTTCCCGGAGAGGTAATTTCGGCTATAATCAATGGAACTCAGGAATTCTGCGATACAATGCGCGATTATGGCGTTAACATAGTGCTTACTGGTGGCGAAACTGCCGACGTTGGCGATCTTGTCAGGACTATCATCGTAGATTCCACAGTAACATGCCGCATGAAGCGCAAGGATCTTATCACAAACGAGAATATAGCTGCAGGAAATGTTATCGTCGGACTGGCATCATACGGTCAGGCAAAATACGAGACTTTTTATAACGGCGGAATGGGCAGCAACGGTTTGACATCTGCACGCCACGATGTCTTTGCAAAGTATCTTGCCGAGAAATATCCGGAAAGCTACGACGATAAAATTCCAAACGAACTCGTATATTCTGGCAAATGCAAGCTTACCGACAAACTCGAAAGCCCGTATGCGGATGCAGGAAAACTTGTTCTTTCGCCGACACGTACTTATGCTCCTGTAATCAGGGAAATCCTGAAGAATTATCGTTCTCAGATCAATGGTATTATTCACTGCAGCGGCGGCGCACAGACAAAAATCTTGAACTTTGTCGACAATTTGCATATCGTAAAGGACAATATGTTTGACACTCCGTTGTTGTTTAAACTTATTCAGGAACAGAGCGGTACCGATTGGAAGGAAATGTACAAGGTTTTCAATATGGGTCACCGTATGGAATTGTATGTTCCGGAAAATATCGCTAACGATATTATTGCAATTAGCCAGAGCTTCGGTGTAGATGCAAAGGTTATCGGACATTGCGAAAAGTGCGAAGGCAAAAAGTTGACAATCAAGTCGGACAAGGGAACTTTCGAATACTAATCTTCAAATATTCAAATCATCAAACAAGACAAATAGATGGCAAACTTACTGATACTAGAAAAACTTCAAGGAGTAAAGGCAAGATTCATCGAGGTTGGAAAAATGCTTACCGACCAGTCGATAATGTCCGACATGGACAAATATGTAAAGTTAAACAAGGAATACAAGGATCTTGAGCCAATTATCGAGGCATACGACGAATATTCGAACATGATTTCCAACATTGATAATGCCAAGGCAATTCTTTCGACAGAAAAGGACGAGGAGATGCGCGAAATGGCAAAGATGGAAATTGATGAGCTTACGGCGCAAATCGAACCGATGGAAGAAAAAATAAAGCTGTTGCTTATCCCTAAGGATCCTGAAGATGAAAAGAATGCAATCGTTGAAATCCGAGGTGGAGCAGGAGGCGATGAGGCAAGTTTGTTCGCCGGCGAGCTTATGCGTATGTATGTAAAATACTGCGAAACAAAGGGTTGGAAAACCGAAATTACGCGTGCAACCGAAGGTACTGTTGGCGGTTACAAGGAAGTTGTCTTCACGGTTACTGGTCATGGCGTATATGGAATATTGAAATATGAATCGGGAGTTCACCGTGTTCAGCGTGTTCCGCAGACCGAAACTCAGGGCCGAGTTCATACTTCGGCGGCATCTGTTGCTGTTTTGCCTGAAGCCGATGAGGTTGATGTTAAGATAAACCCTGCTGACATCAAGCGTGATGAATTTTGCTCGTCGGGACCTGGCGGACAGTCTGTCAACACAACATATTCGGCAATTCGACTTACTCATATTCCAACAGGTATTGTTGTAACATGCCAGGATGAAAAGTCGAAGCTTAAGAATATCGAGTCGGCAATGAAGGAACTTCGTACTCGTTTGTATAATCTCGAATATCAGAAATATCTTGACGAGATTTCAAAGAAACGTAAGACAATGGTTTCTACGGGTGACCGTTCGGCAAAAATTCGTACCTACAATTTCCCGCAGGGACGTGTTACCGACCATCGTATCAACTACACAATGTACAACCTGCAGAACTTCATGCTCGGTGATATCGATGAACTGGTTGACCAGCTGATTATGGCAGAAAATGCAGAGCGTCTAAAGGAAGCCAACGACTAAACAAGATAGTTGAAAAATAAAAGGTCGCCATTTGGCGACCTTTTTTTTATTCTCATATTTGACTATTCGTTTCCGTCAAGCATGATGAATGCAGCCCAGTATATGAATTTTTCAAATCCTGGAGTCGTCTTTACGGTCTTTTGTGCAGCAATGAATGCCTCGCGTTTCGACATTCCATCTGTAAGGTTTTTGTAAAATTCGGTCATCATAAGTTGTGTAGCGTTGTCATCTACCGACCATAGACTCATAATTATTGTTCTTACACCTGCCTTTTTGAACCCACGTTGCAATCCGAAAACACCTTCATCGGTAATTTCACCTAGTCCGGTCTGGCAAGCCGAAAGCACAACCAAGTCCGTGTTGCGTAAATCCATATGGCTGATTTCCTTGGCTGTAAGTATGCCGTCTTCAACGCCTTCGGGAATTGTCATGTTTTGCCATGCGTAGTTTGCTCCCGAAAGCAACAGCCCTGATTGTACAAGAGAACGGTCGCTTATTAGCTTTCTTTCGCTTTCAAGGAAAAAGCCATGTGTGGCAAAGTGAATGATAGGTATTTCTTGTCCTGACAAAGCCTTGAAAGACTCCTCGTTTGCTTGTGCCCCTTCGTATAGAGTTGATTTTATTTTTTTCTTTTTCAGTAGTGTGCTAATAGTTTCTACTTCGACTTTTGTTCCGGGCAGATAGTTCAGGTTGTCTCTTTCTTCGTTCTTGTTGAAGGCGGCAAACGATGTGTATATCTCGTCAATTCCACGAGAAGAAAAACGTTTGCTTTCCTCTTTCATGGTTGTAGTGTCGCTATCGTAGTAAACGCCTCCGTATAGGACCGATTTTTTCAAAGGTCGAGGCATATAGTCCATTGCAAGGAATCGGGTCGACGACACGCGATATATTTCGTATTTGTCGGAAATCATCTGCTCCTGGTCTGTTTGTGCATATTCTATTCCTATCTGATGCAGTATTCCCGATGGCGCAAAGTATATTCTAGGATTTTCGGGGAAATACTTCTCCAAAGGTTTCCAAAGTACTTCGTATAGGCCCGTCGATTCATAAATGCCCAGCCGTTTGTTAGAGAATGAGGAAGCTCCGCGATTTTCGTCTTCTGTCGGATTCGGCATTTTGGCAGGAGCAATGCCTCGTTGCAGGCGGGCGATTTCCGACTTGTCGAACAATGGCACAAATACTGGAGCTTTCATGCTTTTTGTAAGCACAACAGCTGCATATAATGTCGAATCACCATAGCTATAATTGGTGAATTCAATTGCAACGTCGTTTGCCGAAAGCGATTTTTGTACATCTTTCCAATTGATTGCTATCGAACGGGTAAAGTCTCCGTATTGACGGCTGTTCTCGATGATATGTTTTTCTATTTTTTGAATTTCATTTTCTAGCGAATCACAATTTAACAATCGTTCAGGTAAAGGTTTTTCCAATTCCTTGCTCAGTAAAATATGTTTTGTGCGCATGCTTTCATATTCAGAAACAAGCTCGGCATTACCACTTTCGGCAATAAGGTTGTTGAATTCTATTTCCGAAGTTAACAGAAGACCTTTGGCGACAAGTTCGGCATCGTATGTATATTGAGTTTGCAAACTGTCATCTGGTAAAAAATAATTAATTATAGCCATATCCGAATATATGCTATTCGTTGTCTTCCAGTAATTTTCCCTTTCCTTAACTGTCATAAAGGAAAAGTTTGACATTAAAGTTCCTTTTGAAAGAGTCATTGCGCGTTGATAATAGTTTGCTCCTTCGAAAAAATTACCTAAAAATATATTGCAAAACCCAATATTATGCAGAATAGATATGTAAAGGGAATTATTAACCCCATAATATTTTGAAATAGAATCCAGTACAGATGTGTAATTGTTAATAGCTTCAACATAATTGTGTTTAATACGTTGTGTGGTGGCTATATTTTTTACACAGTTTATATAATTTAAACTATTTACCCCAGATGTGTGCCCTAGAATATCTTTAGCCATTTGATAATACTGATTCGATTTTGTCGTATCAATATTTGCAATATTAATAAGTGTATTTGCGACATCTGGATGGTCGCAACCAATTTTTTTAATTTGTATTTCCAAAGCCTTGTTAAAGTATTCCAAGGCCTTGTCTTTTTGCTTTAAATCTTTATATGTACCCCCGATATTATTAAAGTATCGAGCATAACATAAACTGTCTATACTTGGACTTTTTTCAATTAAATTGATGGCTTTGCTACGGAATTCCAATGATTTATCATAGCTTCCAATAATTTGATATGCGGTGGCTATGTTGTCCAAGGTCGTTGTGTATTGACTGCTGTATTCACCATAGAGATCCTTTCTGATAGACAATGCCTTTTCATAATATTTCAATGCCATGTTGCAATCTTCCAAGTTCTGGTAGATTACACCTATGTTGTTGAGTACAATATCGTATAACCGAATCTGATTATTAGATTTTTGAGCTTCTAAATACTTTTCAAGTCTTAAATATATTGACAAGGATTTCTCCATTTCACCCATATCGGACAAAATAAGAGCTATATCGCTTAAATTGCTAATAAATTCTTCGCTATTTTGGACATACACTTCGGTGATGTTCTGGTTGTTTAATTTGGCATACTTCAGCGCTTCCAAATAATTGCCTTGCATATAATGCATAATTAACAGATTGTTAATCAAATTTATGCAATCCTCATGGTTATAACCCAGAATATCAGATTTAATCTTTAATGCTTTTTCGAAGTATTCAATAGAAGAATTATAATCAAAATTTGAATAGAGGACTCCTATGTTTGTCAATGTATTCGCATATTTTACACATTTGCCAATTCTTGAGCCCATTAGCGCCAAAGATTTTTCTCTACAATCGATTGCTTTCCCATATTCATTCTTCTTTTCGTATGAACTTGCCAAATTTATTAGCGAATCAATATCAACAGTTTGTCTTCTGTCAATAGGATCAATGGAATAATAATTATAGTCAGCATTTTTCGCCTGAACAATATCACCAATCCTGAAATAGCAACTAGCCAGCCACTGGCTGGAATATTGCCTTCTAGGATTATTTATGTCATATAAGGTCGTATCAATTCGAAACGACTGTTCAAAAAAAGGAATAGCCTTTTTATATTTATGAGCATGGTATAGTTCAACCCCCTTAGCATAAAGAGAGTCTGATCTTTGCTGCATGGCACAATCTGATTGTGCCATTATATTGCCTATGCAAAGAAAAATGGCAAGAAATACAAATAATGTATTTTTCACATATTACACTAGCTAACCATTGCGTCTAGCGATCTTTCAATCAGTTCTTCCATCTTTGGTGCTGCATCCTTAACAAATTGCTTTGCATAACGATTTGCAATAATCAGACAAACAGTACTTGCATTATGTCCCAAAAGTTTCGATAAGCCGAAAATTGCCGAGCTTTCCATTTCGTAGTTGGTAATGCAACGACCATTGTAGCGGAAACTGCGAACCTTGTCATTTATTTCGCGGTCTTGGATTTCAAGGCGCAGTTCGCGTCCTTGCGGGCCGTAGAATCCTGGAGCAGAGATTGTTATTCCATGGCGAAAATGTTCGTCAAACTTGTCGGCTAGCAGTTTTGAGCCATCTACAAAATAAGGATTTGCCAAACGTGGATTCCAATTCATGTGCTTTATGAATTTTTCTTCCATGTCGAGGTTGCATGCCTCGTCGCGACGGCGATAGAAATTTAAGAGTCCGTCGAAACCGATTGCTGTTTCGCTCAGCAGAAACGAACCGATTGCCATATCTTCCTGCAGACCACCCGAAGTGCCTATGCGAAGGAGGTTTAGTGTGCGGTGTTCTGCTTTTGGCGTGCGACTCTTCAGGTCGATGTTTGCAAGAGCGTCGAGTTCGTTCATTACGATATCAATGTTGTCGGTACCGATTCCTGTGGCTAGGACAGAAATGCGTTTGCCTTTGTATGTGCCAGTATGTGTGATAAATTCACGGTTTTGAACTTTGCATTCAATGTTGTCGAAATGCTTTGAAACCAATGCAACACGGCCGGGATCACCAACAAGAATTACATCATCAGCAAGTTGTTCGGGTAAAAGGTGCAGGTGAAAGATACTGCCGTCTGAATTAACGATTAATTCTGATTCTTCTATTTGTTTCATATTTAAAAAATATATATTTTTGTCATGAGGTAAAATTAATATTTTTTGTTCAATCCCCAAATAATTAACTGCTGTCTTTTATGTCAAAGAATATCATTTTGGTTCCTACAAATTTTTCGACCAGAGCAAACATTGCATATAGGCAGAGTATAAATTTTGCGGAAAGAACAAATGGCGATGTTCATCTGCTACATGTAATTCCGCAAAAAGATAACAATGCCAATCTTGATCTGGAAATAGATGTCATTCATAATCAGGTGCTAAAGCTGGTTGAAAATTGTAGCGATGACATTAGGCGCAGGATTCATACGAGAATAGAATATGGTCGCGTAAATACGATTATATGCAAGGTCGAGAATGAATTGTCGCCCGACTTTATGTTTATCGGAAGCGATGCGGCCCGCAAGAATCATGCTCATTCAATAACACTAAAGCTCATTGACAAGATTTCATGTCCGTTGGTTGTTTTTGCCGGTCGTTTCGACAGGGTGGGCTGTGATAGGATTGTTTTGCCTGTGGACCTTACCAAGGAGACTAAGCAGAAAATAGACCTGGCTGTAAAGATTGCAAAAATCTACGGCTCTAAAATTTATGTGGTGTCGGCTACCGGAAATGTCGGCGATGATAAGATGGCTCATCTTCAGGAAAGAATTGCTGATGTAAAGTCTATTTTCGACAAGATTAACATAGCTTGTGAAACACAGTTGCTTCATACGGATGACAACGTCGAAAAAATGGCAAATTCCATTAACGATTACGCCGACGATATCAATGCCAGCGCCATAATTATTATGACGCGTCAGGAAAACAGACTGCAGAAATTTTTTGTAGGTAGCATGGCTACCGAATTAATAAAGAAAGCTAATGTGCCGATTGTGTGCGTTAGCCCTAAAGATATGTCTAACAAATAAATACAAATATTCATATGAAAAAGTACACAGGAATCATTATTTCAGCGATAATATGCATCATCTTGCTGATAATTTTCGGAAGTTCAATGTTCTATATTGTTGACCCGGGCGAGAGGGCTATTGTTTTCCGTCCGTTCAGTTCTGGTCTTGACACCACAAATGTTTATAGTCCAGGATTTAACATTGTAGCACCTTGGAACGACTTTATTATCTACAACGTGAAGGAACGCAAGACCGAGGAGACTCTTGATGTCCTCGACAAGAACGGTCTTTCTATCAATGTTGAGATTTCTGTCCGTTACAACCCGATTCCAAACAAACTTCCTATTCTTCACCAGCAGTTCGGCGAAGATTATGTGAACCAGTTGATAATTCCTGAAGTTCGTTCAACTGTTCGTCAGGTAATGGGAAACTATACTGCGGAGGAAATTTATTCGACACGTCGTGCTCAGGTTGAACAGGAAATCATCGAGATGACTACCAAGAAACTAAAGGATAATTCGGTTGAAACCAAGGCTGTGCTTATCCGTTCAATCAACTTGCCTCCACAAATCAAGAGCGCAATCGAAAACAAGTTGCAGCAGGAACAGGAAGCTCTTGCATATCAGTTCAAACTTGAAAAAGAGAAGCAGGAAGCCGACCGTAAGCGTATTGAAGCAGAAGGTGAGGCACGTGCAAACAATATCATCAACCAGAGCTTGACTCCAAATCTTCTTAAGATGCGTGGTATTGAAGCAACTTTGAAACTCGCAAACTCGCAGAACTCTAAGACCGTTGTTATTGGTTCTGGAAGCGACGGAATGCCGTTGATTCTTGGAAACTAACAAATAAAAACATAAGAAAAACATCTCCATTTCCAGATTCTGAATCAAGTTCAGAATGACGAAAATGGAGATGTTTTTTTGTTCTCAAAATATAAAATAACTCCTAACTTCTAATTTTTAATATTTCTCCCTTTCCATTTTGGCTTGTAAAATAGTGAAGCTACGGCAACAGAAACTATGTATATAGGATAAAAAATAGTTAGCGGAAGAATCGCCAGCCAAAGTTTTTTACGCCCGTAAAAGCGCAAAACCGGTAAAATAAAGTAGGTGTCGGCAATCAGTTTCATCATGAACAGGCAGAAGAAAACGATGAAATATATTGGATTTATGTATCCGAAAACAAACGACACCAACAAGGAGAGAGACATAAGAAAAATTATTGCCGACACGCATACAGCAAAGGCATTTTTGTATCCGCCAGCCTTTGACGCCCAGCGTATTCGTTGCGAATAGAATTCTCGCAGGTTAGAAGGCCCCTGTGTTTCAACTATACATTCCTCGTGTTGTGCAAAACCGGTCTTATGGTTTTGCTGTGCATAATGTAGCAGAAAAACATCGTCTCCAGAAGAATATTTGTCGTTTAGGTCAGCAGTTTCATAAACCTTGCGATCAACAGCAAAATTCGCCCCATTGCACATAAACGGTTTGCCCATGAAAAAACCGGAAGCACCGCTTCCAGTGAGAGATAGAAATTCCAGCTGGAATATCTTAGACCAGAAACCCTTCCCGCTGGCAAAACATACCGGCCCGCACAGCATCGAAATACCTTTTGTCTGCATTTCTGCAACCATAATTTCAATACAATCCAGCTTTAGGTTACAGTCGGCATCGGTAAAATAAAGTATTTCTCCGTTGGAATGCTCAAAACCAATGCGAAGTGCAGCCTTTTTGCCTGAAACATCATTGTCGGCAGTAATAATTTTTATCCTTTGGTCATCATATTGCTTTAGAATTTCCACCGAACAGTCTTCGCTATGATCGTCAACAAAAATAAATTCACAATTTCTATACGATTGCGATAAAAGGCTTTCGACAAGTTTATTAATGTTATTAGCTTCGTTGCGACAAGCAACAATAACACTGACAGGTATGGACTCGTGGCTGTTGTAGTGCTGTGCATGCAGGTCCTTTACCATTTCGCTGCCGGAGCCAATACTTGACGGCAAGTCTGAATCTTCGCGCCAATAATAGCAAAATGCCAGTATCAATAAGGCATAAATTGTGGCGATAGCAGCAAATGCGATAATCATAGGCAAAAAATAAGGACGACTTTCATCGTCCTCATTATATTGTATTGGTTATTTTCCTATTCTGGATTGAACATTGCAAATTTACCCTTCTTTCCGTTGCGGGTGAACATATAGTGTGTTCCGTTGTATTCCTGGAAAAGTTCCGGAATAATCTTGCTCTTCTTGTTGCTCTTCGGGAACAAAGCCTGACCAGAAACGGCGCCGTCGGAGAAAATAGAAACAGTCATTGCAAAGCCGGTACGGTCTGGGGAGTTGGCCTCCTTGTACTTGTCGCCGTCGAGATTTGCCTTCGATTCGCCAGCTTCAAGGTTGGAGAGGTTCTTTGGGTTGTCGTTGTAGAACAAGAATACCTTTTCGCCGATAGCATAGGTTGCTACAGAAGAGTATTTGCCGAAATCGTTGTAGCTGTATTGGCTCTTAGGGATTCTTACCATCCATTCCATGCAGTTCTTCTGGCTGCAGTATGCTACAAGCACGTCATTGAACTTGTAATATTCGTTGTACATAGTTTCGCGGGTCTGCGGGTCGAAGATAGAGTCCTTCCAGTAGTTCTTGTGTTCTGCGACAACAACGGAGCTGCCATCGGTAAGATATAGAACGTTTAGCAACTGGTAGTCGTATTTCTGATCCATGAACTTGTTAAGTCTTTCTGCATTGAAAGCAGGAATTTCTGATTTTTGGAAAGTGTAGTTTGCCTTTTTGGAGTCGCTAGCATTTACAAGTTTCTTTTCCTTGATGTCGATCTTCTGGTGGAAAATTGCCTGGTATGTAGTCTTGCCCTTAGGAACTAGGAAGCCGAAAACGTCAATGTTGTCGTTTTCGTCAACACCGAAAATAGCATCAACAAGAGTCATCTTCTTGTCCTTGATTTCGTAAGAAGCTACATCGTCGAAAGCAGGGTCAAAGATTAACATTTTGTATGTGTATGTAACGGTTTTCATTTTAGCAAGCTGAGCTTCAGTCGGGCTAATGCGAGCAAGCATATAAATGCGGCCGCTGTTAGAAGTCTTAAGCTGGTCGATCTGGAATGCCTGTCCAACCAGAGGAAGTTTAACCTGCTTGTTGTATACTTCGCGAAGGTTTGAATTGTACATCTTGAAGTAGAAAGGTTCCTCGTTGTATGTTTGGAACGGACGGTTGTACCATACGAACATGTTCTGTCCGTTTGGCGTCAGGCAAACATTGAAGTCAACCACCATATTTTGGTTGGTAAGTTTGCCGATAACCCTAGGTTCTCCCAAAACTTGTCCATTTCGGCCGAGTTCCTGTATGTACAGGAGTTTTTCCTTCTTAAGGAAGTCGACAACTTGTGTGAACAGAATAACTTGTCCGTCAACGTAGAAAGCTTCTACATATTCGGTTTGGTTACCTTCAACAACAGGTAGTATGATTTGTGATGACGTTTCTCTGACAAGAGAAGCGGCATTAAAGTATTCGAGCCACAATTTGTCCTCTGCGTCCATTCTGATTGCGAAAAATCCATCCGAATCTCCACCAATCATTCTCACGTAGTCGTTGCCTTCTTCTAGCATGATGTCCTTGTCGTATCCGAAGTTTGCTGTCGGCTTTTGCTGGGCATTTGCTACGATGCATAGGCTCAGCGTCATAACAAACAAAAATAGTCTTCTCATAATAAAAAAATATTTACGTAAATAATCTGCGAATATATATCATTTTTTCAAATCCCTAAAATTATTTTTTCAAGTTTGCCAATTGTCCACATGCGGCAGCAATGTCACCGCCCTTCGACTTCCTGATGGTTACTACTATATTGCAGCTTTCAATATGTCCAATAAAATCTGCAAGTGTTTCTTTATCAGTTCTCTTGAAGCTGTCGCCTTCGTGTGGATTGTACTCGATTATATTAATTTTGCAAGGTGCTACCCTGGTAAAGTCGGTCAGTGCTCTTGCGTCGGTCAGACTGTCGTTTATGCCGCCTAGCATAAGGTATTCGTATGTTATCCTTTTGCCAGTTTTTTCGTGGAAATATTTAATAGCATCAGAAAGGTCCTCAAGGTTGTATTTTTTGTTTATCGGCATTATCTGGTTTCGTTTAGCGTTTATAGCCGAGTGCAAGGAGATTGACAGGTTGAAACGAATGCCGTCGTCGGCAAGGCGTTTTATTTGTGGTGCAATTCCGCAAGTAGACATTGTGATTCGCTGAGGCGACATGCCGAGTGAATTTTCGGCACATATCTTCTCGATGGCCGCCAGTGTGTTTTCGTAGTTCATCAGCGGTTCGCCCATACCCATAATTACAATGTTTGACAGATTGGTGCCAAAAATTTCGTTTGCGAGCCGGTTTAGCGAGAAAACCTGGTGGAATATTTCGCCCGACGAAAGGTTGCGCTTAAATCCGAGTTGGCCGGTGGCGCAGAAAGCACAGCCCATCTGGCAACCGATTTGTGTGGAGATACACGCGGTAACTCTGTTTTCGCTTGGAATAAGCACACCTTCGAAGCGGTAGCCGTCGCTGGTTTCGAAAAGAAACTTGTGGGTTTTGTCGGTAGAAGAAATGGTGTAGATGCACTCGACATTTGCAAATTTAAAGTTTTCGCTAAGTCTTTCACGAAGTGGTTTGGCAATGTTTTTCATCTCGTCGAAGGAGGCGATGCCTTTTTTCCATATCCATTCGTAAATCTGCGATGCTCGGAATTTCTTTTCTCCAATTCCGGCAAGGTATTGCTCGAGTTCTTCTTGCGTCAGTTCGCGTATGTCTTTTTTGTCTGTGTCCATAGTGTCAAATCTGATTTGCAAAAATACATCATATTTCAGCCCCATAGCAAAAATAAAGCCATCCTTTTGGGACGGCCTTATTTATAATTTAAATCTGTTGAAGAATATCTATTACTTTAAGATTTTCATCTTACCGAAAATTGGTAAAGGCTTAGTGTTGCCCTGAGCTGCATTTACGATACCGATTATTGCAAATACAAGGAAAGCAATGCATACAAGCCAATTGATGATGCCCCACAAAGTCATGAGACCAAAAGACCAAGAATGAATTAAAATTAAGGTAATGATGTAATTAATAATCATCCATGCTACTTCGCAAATACAAAGAGCAAGGCCCTGGTTTGCGTGGAAACGTGCAAATTTAGATTCCTTAGCTGCAAAGATTGGAATTAAAACAAGAATGCCCAAGTATGCAAGGATTGCCATTGCCTTGTTGTTCTGCTTGTCTTCCTGTGTGAATTCTTCAGTGTTTTCAACTGGTTTGTTTTCTAGTTCTTCTGCCATAATGTAATCTCCTATTAGTTATTAATTAATAATTGTTTGCAAAGTAAAATACTTTTTTTCAATCCGTATTATTTTTTGTGCAAATTATTCAATTGAATAAAGTTCACGGTTTAGTGTCATTTTGCCTTTCTTGTTGTATGACTCGTATTTAACTGCGCCTACGCCAAGTTTCCACCATTGCTTCGATGTCATATTAACCTTTACGAACATTATCTGTGCTTCGTCGTTTGATTCGATTGCAACACAGTCGAATGTGCCAGCATCGGTTGTAATGCTTTGGTTTGTCGTAAGGTTAATGTTTGTGGTGCTGATTCTAATTCCTGGGCCTGTAATGTTGCAGTCATCGAGTTTTTCGCTACCCTTGGGGAATTCCGGTAGAATAACGGTGTGTCCCTTGATGGAATCGATATTTACCATTGATGAAAGGGATCCTAGTGCGTAGCGAACATCGGTGTGGAAATAGCCGTCGGCGCTCCATACTTTTCCTTTGTATCTTTCGCCAGTCTCGTTGAACTTGTCGTTCATCCAAACAACATCGAAATAAATGGATGTCTTGCCGCCTTCTTTCTGTACGTCGGTAATCTCGTAACGGAATGCCTGTAGAATCTTACCCTTTTCGTTCTTGTCAACGTAGGTGATCTTTGTTCCAATCTTTTCTGGCATATAGGTTTGAGCATTTGCAAAAGCAAATACGCTTAATACCAATACTGCTAATAAAAATAACTTTCTCATATCTTACTTATTTTTTTATGAATTCAACTCTTCTGTTCTTTGCCTTGCCTTCGTCGGTGCTGTTGTCGGCGATAGGAGATGTCTGGCCTTTTCCAACAGAAGTAAGTCTGTCGGCGCTGATTCCCATTTCTACCAACTTGTCGACGATTGCTTTTGCGCGGGCTTCGCTCAATGTCTGGTTGCTTGCTACGTTGCCAGTGTTGTCGGTGTGGCCTTGAACTTCGAATTTAAGACTTGGGTCTTCTTTCATTAAATTGGCAATACGGTTGATTTCGCCCATGGATTCTGGTTTTATTGTGGCTTTGCCTACGTCGAAAGTTATACCGTAAGTAACGATTTTACCTTCGCTTGCCATTCTATCGTATAGAGGAACTGCTCCTTTTGCAATACGGACATTTTTAATAAAGAATAAACGTTGATTTTCATTATTGCCACGGATTTTAAACCATTTTGGCGCTTTTGCATTAGGAATATTTGCAACGCGTTGGTTGTCGAAATATACTTTATATGCACGCTTATTGAATGAAATTGCAATGTGGTGCCATGCTTCAAATTCTACACTGCGTAGATTGTATGTGCCAGATCTTCCTTCATTGGTGTTTGGTACCCACCAATCATAATTAAAATCCTTGTCGTCAACTTTCTTGTCAATGCTTGCATCAGATTGCATTTCAAAATGTAATGTCAAACAACGATTATCCCAGTTGAAACTTTTAGAAATTTTATCTTCATCAATCAAGTCAATATAGAAATGTCCCCAACCGTGAAGATCTTCGCCCATTTCCTGTTCCCATATTTTTTCATGGCGGAAATATACATCAAATTCGATAGTAAAAACGTCTGTCAAGTATGTTTTACCATCTTTATAAAGAGGAGTAATATCAGCTCCTTGAAGATTGATACATTTAACTCCGTTTATTTGAACAATTTCTGCAGCGCCACCAAATGCGTCCCACATTTGTGGAAATTCGCCAAGAGGCTCGTTTGCATTGTTGTCTTCAAAAATTATTTCATCACCAGCAACGAAATCGTAATTGTTCCAAGCCATAGTGTTGGAAGCGATCTTTTGTGCGCCTCTTTTTGCACCGCATTCGTCACAGAAATTACCAGTGTTGCCACTATATCCGCATTTTTCGCAAGTCCAAGTTGCCGGTCCTGCCGATTCTTCCGGTTTCTTTGCTCCGCAGTCGTTGCAGAATTTGCCGGTATTACCTTCGTGACCGCATGCGGGACAAGTCCAACCTGTACTAGCTGCCGACTGATTTTTTGCTGATTCGGCCGATGCAGAAGGTTTTTTAGCAGCACATTCCTTGCAGAAATTACCAGTGTTGCCAGTAGCTCCACAATTAGGGCATGTCCAGCCTACAGTGCTGTTGCTTTCGTTGTTTCCCTTTTTGTCGGGGTTGTTTTCTATATCTTTTCTAATGGCCTTTTCTGCGTTATCGATGCCCTTATCTATGGCCTCGTCGATTTTTTCCTCAACTTTCTGATTGATTTTGTTCTTGATGAAATTGCCGATCTGTGCATTGGATGCAATAGCAAATGTTAGAGCCAGCACAAGTAATACAAATTTTCTCATATGATATCATTTTAAAATATGTCGCAAATATATATTATTTTGCCTAGTTATAGTAATGTGTGCTAAAAAAATAGTTTTTGTCAATTAAATTTTCCGTATACGACCGTATTGTCTTCTATTTCGATTGCCGTTAGCGAGTATTCCTGATGTTTTGTCCCGTTGCAGAGCTGGCAACGGATGCTTTGTGGCAAAAAAGAAGTTATTCTTATCATTTCCTTGAAATTAATATTCTCGTTATCAGCCAATTTGAAAACGCATTCCTTGCAGTTCCAAAGGATTGTGAGTTTTAGAATATCGTTGTCGGCGAGTAGCAATTCATTGTCGGAAAAAACACGCTGAGCAACTCGTTGTATTCGAGGCGAGACTGTTTCGATGTCGATGCCTACAGGAAAATTTCTGTTCCAGATGATTGCTGCCATGTTTGACGAATGGCTTATTGAAATGTACCCCTCGTCGACAAAAGGTTTACGGTCGTTGTAGTGTATGGCTTGGTTTATACCTGTTGTTTTGATCAGGGCTCTTACGGAAAGTATTTCTATGCGTCGTTTCGGTGCGCTGCATCTGCCGAGCAGAATCTTGTCTTCGTCGGTTAAGTCGCATAATGATAGGAGTTGTTCTTCTGTTTCCTCCATTTTCCAGAAGCCAATAACAGAATTGTCGGGTAATATTTGGCGAGAAAGTAGCAATGTGAACTTTTAAGGAAAAGTAAACTCTTTATTTCCACTCGAAACTTTCCATGAAATGCTCTATGTCGTCGCGGATGAAATCAACAACTGGAGCAAGAGAATCCTTGTTTGGGTGGGTTTCGAAGTATAACGAACCTCGCATAAAGTGGTTGGTGCTGTCGGTAAGGTAAAACTGCAGTTGCGAAGCGACATTACCTTTTATGTTGTATAGGCATCCGAATACGCGGGCAGAATCTTTCTCAAAAATATTTTCCTCTATGGCATCGGCCTTAACGGTGTGCTTGTATGCAAAGTTGTGTGCATCGTTTAGCAATGTGTCGATGTCGCTGCTGTTCTTGTCGTTAATAACAGGGCGATAAGTCATGTATACGGTTGCCTTGTAGTCGGGGAAGTATATGTCGAACCAGCAGTCGTCGCCTTCCTTTATCAGGAACGAATAGGTAGGAATTTCGAACTTGAACGGGCATTCCGCGTCATATTTCTTATAGGTTTTCTCGGGGAAGTCGATTCTGAAATAGCCCTTCGGACGAG
This sequence comes from uncultured Bacteroidales bacterium, assembly GCA_937899245.1. GTDB lineage: Bacteria > Bacteroidota > Bacteroidia > Bacteroidales > ML635J-15 > Bact-19. The sequence goes on from CALDKB010000056.1 coordinate 59,666, forward strand.
GAGTGTAGTTGTTGTCATTGCAGGCGCACAGTGCGATTGCCGCAATTACGAACAAAGCTATTATATTTCTGACTGTTGACATAATGTTATTCGTTTTTCTCGAGTATATTTTCGGGAAGTTTCACTTTTATTTTCTTGATTCTCCTTTCGTTAGAAGCTGTAACGGTAAAATTGAACCCGCTTATGCATATAGTCTTGTCCTTTTGCGGTATTTCCTGATTGACTTCGAGGAGCATTCCTGCCAGGGTTTCGGCCTCGCCCTTGATTTCGTGGAATATTTCGTAGTCGACATCAACAATCTTGCAGAAGTCAACAATGCTTGTTTTGGCGTTGAATTCGTAGTTTCGTTCGTCAATTTTCTTGAAGGTGTCCTCGTCGGTGTCGAATTCGTCGTGTATTTCACCAACAAATTCCTCGAGTATATCTTCCAGCGTTACGATGCCGCTTACACCGCCGTATTCGTCGACAACAATTGCAATGTGCATTTTTTTTGACTGGAATGCCGACAGAAGGTCATTTATTTTCTTGGTCTCGGGCACTATGAATTGCGGGCGAATTAGTTTGTGCCAGTCGAAGTCGTGCTCGTTAATATGGGCAAGAACGTCCTTGATATACAGTATTCCCTTTATATTGTCGAGATTGTCCTCGTAGATAGGGATTCTGGAGAATCCAGATTCTACAATATCGCCGATAACCTTCGAGAACTTGGCTTCGTATTCTATGGCGAAGACGTCAATGCGTGAAGTCATTATTTCGCGTGCATCAAGGTTTGATGAATTGACGATGTCCTCAAGCATTTCGCGGTCGTCCTTCAGGTCGTCGGAAGCGAGTTCGATTGCTTGCGAGAGGTCCTCGATGCTGATGTCGGAGGAATGCTTTTTTTGCAGTCGTTTCTTTATGGCGCTAGTCGATGATGTCAAAATTATAGTGAAAGGATAGCAGATTTTTTCGAGGACAAGAATTGGGTATGCCATCATTTTCGATACGTTCAACGGGTATTTAGATGCCAGTATTTTAGGTATCATTTCACCAAAAAGCAATATGATGAATGTGATTCCGACGGTTTGTACAAGAATTACAATGATAGGATTTTCTATCGACGGTAAAATTCTGTCGGAAATAAAGGCCGAGATTATTACGATGGCAATATTTACAAAGTTGTTGACTACAAGGATTGTGGCGAGCAGTTTTTCTGGGTTTGAAAGCAGTTTGACAATAAGTTTGTTTTTTGCAAGCTTGGATTTCTTGATGTTATCCCTGTCGTTAGCCGACAATCCGAAGAAACCAGTTTCGCTAGCGGATATAAGTCCGGAACAAAAGAGCAGTACAACTGCGGCAACGATACCGACAATTATGCCGGTGTTGTTGCTAGCTATTTGATTATAAGGGTCGGGGTCCAATGTTTATGGTTTTAAATTAGAAAGGCAAATCGTCGTCTGCAGGAGCTGGTGTAAAAGAGTCTTGCTGTGTTGTAGGTTGCTGTGGCTGTTGTGCTTTGACCTGCTGGGCGGGTTGGATTGCCGAGGCCTGACCGTCGCGTGCAGATTTAGGTTCGAGCATTCTGATTACATCGGCAAGAATTTCTGTTGTGTAATGCGTCTGGTTGTCCTGTCCCTGCCAGCTGCGCGTCTGAAGACGTCCTTCAACGTAAACAAGCATTCCCTTGTCGATATAAGATTCGCAATTTTTTGCGAGCTGGCGCCAAGCTACGATATTGTGCCATTCGGTGATTTCGCGGCGTTCGCCATCCTTTGTCCTGTAAGTTTCCGTTGTAGCCATTCGGAACGAAGCGCTAGGAGTGTCCTCCTTTACATATCTGACTTCGGGTTTTGCACCAACCCTGCCAATAAGCATTACTTTATTCAAAAACATATGAAATTATTTTTTTGCAAAAATACACAATATTTTCAAATGTTTTTTTGCTTCGTCAAAGGTTTTGCTAACAAATTTCAAAATACCATTTGCGTGAAAACAATGAAGTTTGTGTATACTCATCTGAAGAGATTGACTTAATATTAAAAAATAAGATTGAACAAGCTATAGTTATGTCAAAACGAACGCTAATTTAAGATTTACATAGTTGCACACAAGCACCATCCCCTTATCCCGCATATCGTCCATTGCCCTTACTGCCTATAGTCTCGTTTCGTCCATTACTCTCATCTTCCGCTAATCTTCATAAACCACACTTTAATCCTCAATTTAATCGCGTTAATGGATATATTACACATTAATAAAAAAATAAAAATATCGTTTTTGTGATATTTTATTAAGTTTTAATACATTGTATTAACCATTTAGTCTAATATCTTGTTTTAATCATTTTAACATTCAATACAAATTATATCTTTGTGACAATGATTAATAATCATTAACACTAAAATTTATTTTCATGAAAAAATTTATTATTTTGTTCATGCAATGGTTAATCCCCTGTCTGCTGGTCGCACAGAGCGGCGATTTCTGCAATTTTTACATAAGGAGCGGTTTTGACTCCGAATGTGTTATCACTAGTTACAAGCCAAACACAAGTCCTCATCCGAACTATGAAGAGCACGAATGCCTTGTTGCCTGTCGAGGGTCACAAGTCATCTACAGCATAGTCGGACTGCCGTCGGGCGCAAGCTACGACTGGGCAGTCTCGGGTGCTGATTCCTACACCACAAACACCAGCGACAACACCATCACGGTCAACTGGTCGGAAACTGCCGGAATAGGAACACTTATCCTTTCTGTTTACGGACAGGACGATGAGTTCTGCGAAAAGCAGCTCTGTGTTGACCTTGTTGAGAGACCGGTCGCTGGAATACTCTCAAATCCAGTCGAAATAGGCTACACCCCATCGGGAGCTAGGTACATCGATGTATGCGACGGTCAGGAAATCCAGTTCTACGACAACTCCACCTCCGTGCCGGAATCACCAGTTGTAGGGTACTATTGGGACGATGGCATCCGGACAGCCTCAACCCAGAACTTTACATTCACGGCCGACTACGGCACATACGGAAGCTATGTGTGTATAACGCATATGGTAGTGAACGAATGCGGTTGCGAAGACGTAGAAAAGTACATAGTAAACATTTCCAAGTATCCGCAACTGAAAGTCGATTGCTTTGGCACGGCCTGCGAGAACACTTCTGCAACTTACCACGCTACCAGTTCCTGCTCCGACTATATGTGGTATGTCGATGGCGGGCACATACAGGACGGACAAGGTACAGGTTCGCTCACCGTTATGTGGGACAACATTGTAAACGGCTACGGTTACATAGCCCTCGACGGTACGGCCTGTGGTCAGGAAGTATGCCCATATCTTACCTACCTGCCGATTCCTGTAATCTCCGACAACGCCGAAATACAGGGACCCGATATTGTTTGCGTAGGCGACATCGTGACTTTTGAACTTCCGCAGTGGGCTTCTACCGAATACAACTGGAGTGTAAATCCATCTGGTTCAAATTATGTCCGCGACAGATATTCTGGACATCCTCACAAATATTTGCTTGAGTTCCGTACTCCTGGCACCTATACCATAAGCTGTAACTACAACTGTACATTCCTCGAGTGTGGAGGGGTGGCGCAGACCAAAACAGTGACGGTTACAAAACCTTTCGGTATCATTTCCGACCGCGAGGCATGTGCCGGCGAATCCGTTACATTCGAAACGGACTACCCGACAGAAGTGTTCGACTGGACCATCTACCACAATGGCACTTCGATTTACACGCAGACAGCAAGCACCATCAGCTATACCTTCAACACCGCTGGCGGATATACCATCGAGGCTTCAAGCCCCAACTTCTGCAACACCGCCTACGCGTCCATAAACATTAACGCTCTGCCGCCGACACCACTGCCCGATGTGTCGGGATGGGCAAATCGAGTATGCATAGGCAACGGCTATACATATAGTGCAGAACCCGATGCTCCAGAATACTACTTGCACTGGAGTGCTACCTGTGGTCAGCCTTCACAGTTTGACGGAAATGACTACAATGTAACAATTCAAAGTCCGTTATGCAACATAGAACTATATTATATCGATAGGAACACTAATTGTATGTCACACTATCCTTATGAATACCAGCTTGCTCAGTTTGTTCCGCAGACTATAACATGGCCAACATACAACGAATGTGCAAACGAAGAATTTACCATGTCGGTTACTCCCGAGAATGGCGTATTGCTCGAATGGGATATGATAGCAACCAATATGGCAAGCATAGTTAGCGACAGGTTTGCAAGTACGGTAACAATACAGACAAATGGGACTTCAGGCACATTCTACATGTTGTTGAAACGCATATATTGCAATACATATACCTATGATACAATACCAGTAATAATCAAGCCATATATTATTCCAGAAATCAGTATGCCTAAGAATATCTGCCAGTACTCAACAGTCACAATTAGTGCGGGTAATACTGAGCAAATTTTTGGTACTTGGACGCTTGAAATAGAAGGGCATACCTATACATATACAGGTCTCCCGTCGGGTGCAACATGGAATTATACATTTAATAATTCGGGGACAATACCTGTTTCATTAAGTTTTTCTGCTGACGGATGTACGCAGACATACGAAACCATTGAAACCGTTAATATTATTGTGGCTCCGCAGTTTTCTCTTAGCTTTCACGAAATCATCCGTGATACATTGTACGAACTTAACGCGACAGTGCTTGAACCTAATGCTATAGGGTACACATACAACTGGAGCAATGGATATCATACGCAGCAGTTTCAGCACAATGGTGCATATTTCTCATATTCGTGTACTGTAATAGACAATTCTACAGGATGTTCCAACTCCAAAACGGTATCACGTCCACAGCCTACAGGATGTCGTGTAGATGAAGGTGTGGTTTCTATGTCTGGCAGTTGCGCAAGCCGTACATTTGTAAATAATAGTTCTGGCAATATTTTTTGGTCATTCGAGCAGAACGCTTCTTCACCGCAGTTCACCACATCGGGAACAAACAACAACACTTGTAACGCAACATTTACCGACGCTGGATACTACAGGGTATATTCATGGTATGTAAATAATGGTTGTTCATATATGAAGGAACTAGAGTTCTGCATACCTCTTATAGCAAGAATGAGTATAGAATATTCGTGTCCAACTGGACCTAACATATACCTTGAATTGACTAATACCAGTGACTTTATGTTAGGTACTACTATTAATTCTGAAACATGGTATATTGACGGCATACTTGTTAGCAATCCGAGTAATTGTGCTGTTACCTCAGGAACACATACCATTACATTGACGGTAAATTACTCCGGAAGTGTTGGTTCGGGATCCTGTACAACATCTCAGACAGTAACATACAACAGAGGCACTGCGGCTTTTACTGTATCGCCTGGTCCATATTGCAGCGAAATAGGAATACAATTTACCGACAATTCTACAAATGCAGAGTCTTGGAGTTGGCAATTTTATAGAACGATGCCTTCTTTTAGTTTAATAGAAAATTATTCACAAAATCCAGAGCAAAGTTTTGAAAACAATTTCACAAGCGCTTTGCAATATACAATAAACCTAAACACTGTAGATAATCTCGGCTGCCATTCTATGGCAACAACTACATTGATGATAAATCCTAATACACTAAGGGGAAATATTTCTGCTGCCCCTGTAGCAGTTTGCTATGGTAATCCGTGGACAATTAATTTCAATCATGATGGAACGCCAACAGCCAATCCGGTTTATCACTGGTATGAGAGCAACCAAACCACAACAGTGAACCATAATGATTTTTATGAGACAGGTTCGTATTATGTGCGTGTAACGAATGACCAAGGATGCGTGGAACAAAGCGACTGGGAAAATATATGCTTCAAGTCTGTTCCTGTTGCACAAATATCTGGCGATGTCGAATACTGCCCCGATGGAGAAATCAATCTTATCGGTGACTCTGGCGACAACACCTACCAGTGGACCGGTATAGGTTCTAATCCGATTACCACGCCTAACCTGACGGCAACCATTGCGTCCTACGCCCTGTCGCCTGGCAACTACACCGTTACTCTTACCGTAACCAAGAATGGCTGTAGCAGTACGGACACAAAGGCGATTACAATACATCCCGCTCCTGCAACACCGTCAATCGGTTTCGGCACTAACAAGTGTCTGCACATTCCTCCCGTAAACCTCATCAGCACCGCAAGCCAGAACCTCAACTGGAGTACCGGCGATTTCGGAACTTCCACCGAAACTTACAACTCGGGGTTCCATACGGCTTACTACACCGACCCAACTACAGGATGCCGTTCCGCCGATGCGGAGATTGATGTCCCCAAGCCACCTGATTTCAACGAACTTATGACGGGATGCTTCGAGTTCTGCAAGGACGATTTTTCAAGGTGGCTGCTCGGTC
>CALDKB010000057.1 GCA_937899245.1 uncultured Bacteroidales bacterium
CGCTTGCGACAAGAAGCCCGCGAAGAAGAAGGCTTCATCCAAGAAGTGATTTTAGAATTTTCCTCCTAAAAAGACGATGGCATGCCGTGCGGGTCATGTTCTACCGCAAGTATGCAAGTCGGGTGCGTTGATCCACCGTGCCCGGCGGAAATACTGCCGCATTGGTGAAATAAGGTTCAAGTCCTGGCGGTCATTTCGGCAATCCGTTTTTCTCGACATTCGGGTTGTTCAACGTTGTGGCAGCCGAAGTTCTGGAAAATGGATTCCCGGCAGTATTTTATGCGCCAGTAACTCAATGGGCAGAGTACCAGCCTTCCAAGCTGGATGTTGTCGGTTCGAGACCGATCTGGCGCTCTATGAATTTTGTTGACTATGAAGATTTGAAAAAGGCCGTTTAGTTCAGCAGGACAGAACATCTGATTTCTAATCAGCAGGTCGCAGGTTCGAGTCCTGCAATGGCCATCGTCAATTCGATTTTATCAATGGTATCCGAATGGAAAAAACGAATGAAAAAGTATGGTTTTACGTTGCTTACACGGACAAGATAAATCCTTTGAATACTGTAAGGATTCTCTCGTTTGAATATTGCAACGATACCGATGCCTTCAAGAGGTTCTTTGCATATCTGCACAACATCGGAGTTGATCGTGAAAATATTATTTACGCTTTCGGCGATGACGAGGAAGTCGTTGTTAAAAGGCTGAGGGATAAGTGCGAAGATCTTAATAAACTACCGTCAGAAAAAGAAAATAAATCTGAAGGCGACGACTACAGGGACACGTCATCGTACCACGGCGCAAGCGGTGTCTATGAGCCTATCAATGTGATGGACTATATGGCTAAAGAATATGTCAAGCGGGGTATTCCTGCTGACAAGGCTATGGAACTCTGTCTTTCACTGAAATACCTGCTGCGACTTGGTACGAAGGATGACGTCGAAAAAGAACTGTTCAAGGCCGAGAATTTCATCCATAGGGTGCGTTGCAGCAAGTGGATGGAACCGGAAAACAAATAGGGGAGACTGCCTGTATGGGTTACAAAGGCTACTCGCGCGACTCCTTCGGAAATATCGTCGTTGACAACGGCGGTTTTGACGATTCCGTAAAAGAGGGGCTTTCGCTCTTTGCTGTCCTTGCAATTTGCTTCGCGTTTGGAATTTTGTGCGTCATGCTTTCAGTCTACATTAAAGGCCGAATATGTCATATCAATGCCGAGAAGATGGGGTTCGATTGCGACTACTCGTTTTTGACCGGCTGCAAGATAAGGCTGGAAAACGGACATTACGTAGACATCGACAAGTATCGCGGTGGTCTATACTGATTTTGAAAAGGAGACTTTGAACCATGGCTACCAACTACATGACAGTGCTGGAGAGCGAAATATCAGACATTGAACCTAGGCTGTGGAGGCTCAAGCAGGCTATTGATGTGCCGGACCCGCATTTCGAAACGTCGGAACTCGCGGACGAGATAATGAGGATGAGGTACGAGACCACGTTGAGGCTCTACAGGATTCTTCTGCTACAGCAAGAAATTTTTGGGATGGATAAGGACGAGGCGGACAAGCTGCTGGCGGAGTTCGGTAGCGCAGAGAGGATCATTGACGTTACTGAAAAAGAGCCGGACTACAAGTCTGTCGAGGAGGCATACATTTACGAACTTGATAACCTTGACGAGACGAACAGGTTCATTGACAGCAAGTGGATGAGCATTACGAGGCCACAAGACTCCATCTGGAAGGACTATCCAGAACCTCTCAAGAAAAGGCTCCTCAAGGAGGCTGACGCACTTGTTAGAAAGACCATGGGAAAGAAACGGTACGAAAAACTCAACGCGAATGTCAATGATAATTCCGGCATGGACTACTTCGAACGTTACGAGAAAAGCTTGTCGCAACACTTCCAGAAGGATTGCGTGAAGAAGATGGTGGCCGAGGAAAGGAAATACTACAGGGACCTTGACGAGTGGAACCGTAAGGGAGGGCGTAAGTAGATGTTCGGATTTTTCCGTAGGGACAAGAAACTGCAAGCTCTTCAAGACCAGGTGCAGGACATGACCAGGACGGTCAACGAGAAGAACGCGGAGATCCAGAACTTGAAGAGCCGCATTAACGTCCTGAAGCTGGATAACGCTACCGCCATGTGCAAGCTGGAAGGAACTAACTCGCTTCTCAAGAAACAGAACAAGTACGCTTCATGCCTTTACGCCAAGATGAAGGCGTGGCAGGCAGTGGCTGCGCATATCGACCCGGAACTCGTCAAGAACCCGAAAAAGTACAAGGACGTTTTCAAGGCGGAGATGAACAAGAACGTTGTCAAGGAAGAAACATGACGGACTGGGAACATAGACAGTTGTTTTCGAAGCTGGACAAACTGATAGAAAATACGTCCAAGATCTTGTCTCTTGTCTGTGGTGAAAAGAAAAGGATCGGGATAGACTTAGGCTCGGAAGATGGCGACAGGAGCGTAGATGTGGCTTTGCCGCCGTCCGAAGACGTGTCGGTCCGTCCTCCCGCAGAATCACAGAAGACGCTTGTCGCTCGAGCAGACAGGGACAGGTACAACGAGTACCGGAGCAAGGGAGGGGACCTCAAGTGGAACGAGTGGCGGAAGAAGGATAAGTCCGAACGAGCTTCCTGACGGACTGCCGGAATTTATTCATTGTCGGGGGACTGCCCATTACCGTTGTGTCCTTCTTATCTTTCTTGTTGTGGGCAGTTCCTCTTTTTTTTCTTTAAGAATACGGGGCCTGCGTATGGACGTTCTTGAATACATCTCTAAGATCACGAAGAATGGGTCTCTCGTAGCCCTGACCAGGGAGACCGTGAACGAGGTCGTCAACCATACTGGAGACGGGGCAGGCAGCTTCACGAACGTCACGTTGTACCATGGCGAGACACCTGGCGAGCACCGCGAGAACGAGAAGATGCTGGAGAAGGTTACAACTTGCGCCCTTTGCTGCGACGACGCGGAACTTTTCTACGAACACGTATCAATCATCATACCGGAAAAGTACAAAAGGTGCGGCGTTTATGTGGCCGAAGAGTGGAGCCGTCTACTGAACCACATGTGGATAAGCTGCTCCATGCTGCTTACGACGATGGTCATACAGGAGCGCTACCAGAAGAGCGCCAAGGTGCTTCTGGAAATTTTGCAGACCCGAATAAAGGAATGGCGGCGCAAGACCGAGGGCAAGGTCACGAAGGACCTGGACAAGGACGGAAACCCGACCGGCGGTTTCACGTTCGTAATGGAAGGCGGTCTTCTGTAATCGGTACTGTTGTAGATGGCGGCAGAGTTTCGTTTCGTACCCGAGAAGGAGTATCTTCCGTACCAGTTGGAGCTGATGAGGCATCCCGCAAAGTTCAAGGGGATGATTACAAGCAGGGCGACTGGAAAGACCGCCATGATGATCAAGGCGGCCCTAACGACAGCATTTTCCGGACAGAAGGTCATATACTGGCTACAGACGCAGAACGTCCTGAAGAACGAGTTTTTCCCGGAGCGAATCATTCCGCAGCTCAGGGAGTGGGGAATACCGAGCAAGATGTATTCCTACGACTCCACGTACAACACGCTACGAATAGCCAACGGCGGACTTATACGAGGCTTCAGCTACGAGGCTCCGGAGAACTGTACCTCCCTAAACGCTGTAAAGTTGTGCATCCTTGACGAGGTGACTACATGCAAAAAATGGCCACAGACACTTATGGCCTTTGCGGCGGCCCAGCGAGGACTTCACGGTTCTACCCCTATAACGCTATTCTCGGCCACCCCGAGACCCGATGCCCCCGTCAAGAAATATCTCAAGGAGAAAAGCGGCAGCATATACGTCATGCGCGGCGTGACAATGTACGACAATCCGTACCTGACCGACGAGGAACGCGAGGAAATCGCCTCCAAGTACACTGTCGGTTCTCCGCTGTACCGACAGGAGGTCCTTGGAGAGGAGGTTGACGGACTCGTGGAGAACGCCGTTTTCCCGCCGGAATGCTGGGGCAAGAGTCCGAAGGTCGCCCGAGGAATACCTTCATTGGGAATAGACTGTGCAGGTGCAGGCAGGGACTTCAACGTATTCTACGTCGTAGACGACGTTCACGTCATCGAGAAAGTAAAGATACAGCAGGCAGACACGTTCCAGCTCGCTGCAACCGCGAGAAGCCTCATTGCTAAGCACGGCGTGAGGCAGGTGTGCATTGACGGAACGGGAGGCTTCGGAATAGGACTTTTTGACATGCTTAAAATAAACCCATCACTACAGTGCTACCTGGTAAATTTCGGTCAGTCCGCAATGGATACGGACCACTATGCCAACGCCAGGGCCGAGATGTATTTCAAGCTGGCCGCCGCTATGCGAGACGGATTTTACCTTGACGACGAAGAAGTGATGGAACAGCTAAGGGTCACGTCTTTCAACCTTACCGGCACCGGCAAGAGCATACTCATCCCAAAGGAAGAGATAAAGAACTACCTTGGATGCTCGCCCGACTCTGCGGACGCATTGGCTCTTGCGTACTACATGAGGCACAAGCTCCAGATAATTGACATTGGACGAAATACTCTTTACAAGCCTCTTAGGATGTTCTAGTTTCTTTTATTCATTCCGAAAAAAGGAACTTACATGGCTAACAAGTATGACTTATCCCATTTCGGGAAAAGAGCTGTTAAGAAAGTAAATAAGTTGGGCGGTGACAACTTTCTTGATAAGATTATTGCCAATAGAAATATTGCAAACGGCCTGTGGTGGGATGGAACTCCGAAATATTCTAATAAGAGAATAAATGCCGGATTGGGTAATCAACGGTTTATCGAATATCCATGCGTAGGTCCTTGTCTTGACGAAAACGGAAATCTTGTATGGGTTCCTAATGCAAAGGCTCCGCTTGATAGGCAAGACATTTTCAATATTACAGGCACAGATTTTGATTCCGTAGAGATGGACCCTATGTCTTACACAGAAGACAAGGATCCTCTCGTCAGGGAATTTTCAAGAGGGCTTATATCAGGTAAGTATAGCTTCGGGAAAGGTGTTGAGGAACTTATAGACGAAAAGGGATGGAATAAATTCTCAAAGGTGTATGATGACGGCTCCGTGTTGAGAAATTCAAATGTTTACGCTCCGAATAAATATAACTACAAAGCGAGAGAATATGAAAATATAGGCACATCAAGAACAGGCCATTATGTAAGGGATAGGAGGGATTTTTATGAACGTCCTAGAGATTCCAGGAATAAGCCTTACCGTTATTTACATGTGCTTGGCCCTGTGGAAGGCCACTACAGTACCGTTGTAGGAAATGAAAAAGGAAAATTCGTAAACCCGGATTCAATACTTGGATCTGACTTAAAAAAATTAAAGAAGCGGTTTGAGTGGAATCTTGACGATTGGGACATGAGAAAAGTCAAGAACAATGGACGCTATTCTATAAATGACAGGATAGACAACCGCGTACTCCGTCATTCCAGAAAAGAACAACGTGTTGTAGGTGGGAATGACAATATTGGAGAAACAAAGAACAGACTGTTCAGTCAACGAAAAGACGACCTTATAGGACGTTACGAAAAATTGTTGGATAATGTAAAAGACGATATATTAAACAAAGGAAATTTCCAATGGAGCGACTATAAAAGACTTGTTGACCGTAAAATACGCGAACTAGATCGACTGAGAGAACGGATGGGAATAAAATATTATTAAAAACGACATCACCACTCTTTCCAATATGTAAACCGTTGAACTGCCGAGAGTTTCTCGGTAGTTCTTTTCTTTATTCATTCGAAAACTTTATCAAGGAAATTGACAGATGGCAAAGAAGAACATCCTGGACGCGATACGCGAAAATTTTCATGGACTTGGGCTAAGTCGAATGCAGATTATGCAGGCTGTGATGGACGAAGTCACCAAAAAGGCTAAGGTGGCTCCTATCAAGGTCGAGAAAGGGATGAACCTGAAGGGACTGAGAATCCCCATGGGGATTGAAGACCTAGGCTATAGAATCGGAAGCGAAGACCTGAGAAGAAAAATTAGCATGGACCCTGGATTGTACGACCCTCAGTACCTACAGGACCTAAACGAAAGGATCGCTAATTGGGAAAATGAATACGGATTCAAACGCAGAAATGGGTTCATTGAGCAAGGCCCGGTGCCTGACGAGATAGAAGATCCAAACTTCGATTATCACGGAGGCTTTGACCTCGATGCGGCCAAGAGGTTTGCCTCTGCGAGTTTGAGTGGCGTTCTTCCGAAAGATTTCGATGGGTCTTACAAGGTAGTAAACGCTTCCCCAGACGGAAGGGTTAAGCTGAGAGTTGTTCACCCAACAGAAGATGGGCCTAAAAAGGGTACAGTAACCATGGATGATCTTGGTAGGGTTGGTCATCCCTTTGATAGTAACATCAGCTCCGTCGCAAAGCCAGGCTCTACAGGGCAGTGGGCCAACATTGCAAATAAACTTTACAACGTCGATTTAAACTCGACCGTCCCGGTATCGTTCGTCCGAGACCGAAATATTATTGGTCGTAAGTTCACGGACTTTAACCCGAACCTTAAAAAGTACCGCAACGGATTCCCGGTAAGGGAGCTTCCTGAACAGGACGAGTATTCCAGAATTGGACGTGTTAAGCGTTCTACTAGACGTGATTTCCGACATAGCGGAGACCCGTACTCTGTACCGGCAGGCGAAAATACCGAAACTCCGTTCATGGCAGGCGCAAAGTACAAGGCGGACATGGTTCGTGCCGAAAACCCTGGTCTACAGTTTGACAACCGTCTACAGCAAATCAGGAACGAAGATGACGAAATCGAAAGGCAGATAGAAGCGCTCAAGGCTAAGAGGGATTCCATCAACGATGTATACTGGGGTGTTCGTGACTTGAAGGATTCCGTTATGAATGCAGCCAAGATTTACAACAGGAGGTAGCATGGCCAATCTTCTTGATTATGTCCTTGACAAATATGTAAGGCCTTACGTGGCGGGAAGGGCCATGAGGGGCTATTCCGACACCGCGTTCGACAACGGAGTGAAGGTGGCTGGATTCGGTAACCCTATGGAAATGGGCGGCAAGGAACTTTTTGAACTTGAACGAGCTATGCGGCGACTAGCCAGCATACACTGGGCCGATAGGGTAAGGGCCGAGGGAAAGCTTGCAAGGGCGAGGAGCGCACAAAAGGCCATCGAATATCAAAGAATGATGGACGATGCGACTAATCGACACCATAACGCCTATAAGACCGCTAATTTTGTAGAGACGGTAGGAAAGCGGAACTCTGAACGTAATCGGCACTATGACGACGAAATGAAACAGTACATGAAGGACTGGGACGACGTAGACCTTCTGTACGCAGAAACGCAGAGGGACCGTAGGGACGCCGGGTATGACAACGGCTGGTATAGAACCAGGCCGCCACATGAGTATTTGACACCGGATGAGACCGCAGCGAAACTCAGTGAACTTGACGATCTGAGGTACAGCCTAAGACGACTTAGGGATGATGATACCCCGGCAAACCGTGAAAAGTTTGCGGAGGACGCGAAGCGTCTGTGGGACATACAGTTCATGCTTGACCAGGATGGGGTTGACTACAGGCTGTTCGGAGGCGACTACTACAACGGAGTCAACGATTACGATTCCTACAGGCCGATACCAATGAAACCTTGGTCGTTTAGGCTCGAGGAGGACTAAGAATAATGCCGAACATTCTTGACAATGTGGTGCGAGCACTCCGCCCGCATAAGAACCTCATGGATCGTTTTCAACAGTTGGACGGTCTTGTTGACAAGTCGTGGTATCGTTTCCAAAAAGCGAAGCTTCGTGAAAACGGCAAAAGCAAAGATTATATGGATCAGTATTATGGCGATGTCGATAAGTTGTCTCAATCCCTTAAAGATGAATGGACACGACTGATAGACGATGTGAACCCTCGTAATGACGGAAATCTGTACCTTGGATATATTCGAAAGTGCCTTGACCGGGGAGACCGATACAACGATTGCAAAGAAAAATTTCCAAGATACATAAAGCCGTTTGTAGAGGACTTCGAAAAGAAAATAAAGACGGACCCATCTACATATCCTTTTGACAATTCTTGGCATCCAGAACCTAGGAGCAGGACTGTAAGAAGGTATATGCAGGAACTCATGACAGGGGATGGTTCGTAATGATCAATATATCTCCATTTACGAAAGACCAGGAAAGCCTTGCCGCAGCTCTTAACGGCAAATGGGAACGTAATATAACGAGGGAAGGTGAAGCGACCTGGGTTATACTTGGGCAGATAGTGTTTCTTGATGGTGACAAGTCGAAATTCCCATACGAAGTAATGGCGTGGCACACTTCCGACGGAAAGGGCTACTGGGCGATTCTAAAGTAGGAGAAGAACAATGCCTAACACAAAGAATATCCTTGACCTTATTAACGGAATGTTTGCAAGACCTGCAAAAGGGACTATAACAAGGTTCCACACAACTATGGCGAAGAATGTGCCTTCTATACTTGCAACTGGACTTGAACCTCGCATTGGTGGCGGGTTTCAGGACAATATAGCAGATTGGAACTCACACAAACGACAACTTGGAGTTTTCACAAGTGCCAGGGCACCTCTTGGAATACTTGATTCGAAATACTGGGACGATGCTGGGAAGAACGGTTTCTTCATTGGCAGTAGTTATATGCCTTGGAGCGAACAAGAGGTTGCTATGCGTCTTGAAATACCAAAGGATAGGTACAGAAGTCTGAGACGAGCATTGCAGAACAACGAAGTGAAGGATAATTACCATGACGGCAATGACGTTTACGATGATACGATAGAACTTGAGGCCATTCCCTCTGGAGGTAGAACTGATATTTTCGAGGATAGGCTTGAACCGTCATGGATAAAACACATACTATGCGTTGAGCCAGGCTTCCCTAGAAGGTACTATGACTGTACTGAAGAGTTTATAAACCGATAGATAATTGCTTAGAATAAAGAAACTCCTGCGTATTGACGTTTGGTGTCTCTTATGGCGGCAGACCTCAGTGGTTGCCGCCTTTTCTTTATTCATTCGTGGATTTGAAACATTGAAAAAGTGAGCGTGTATGGCCGGATACAATGATGTGGAAAATTTTCTTAACAAGGAATATGCCAAAGCTATTGATTATATGGATGCTCCTTCGGCTTCCCCATTAAATGCTTATGGGAATGCAGTTCCTAATTCCGTCAATGCCAAAAGGGGGCTGCGTTACAATACTCAAGACGCACCTTTTTTGGTGAAGCAGGCTATGGCGGATCAATTTATTTCAAAAACAAACGAAGAATTGAACGACCTGTACAATGTCGAAAATTTTATCAACACTGGCAAAGCGGTTGCAAGCGTTCCTTTTGATGTTGCCAAGGGAACGGGTAGAATCGCTCTTGATATAGCTCTTGAAAATGCAGTCCCTAATCAGATGAAAACCTATGGCGATGGCGGGAAATGGAATGTGGAGGACTTTATAAAAGATGTAAAAAGATTTGCTCCTCAAAATATCTTTCGTACGGCAATTCAAAACAACCCTGTTTTGACTGCTGTTAAGGATGGTGCGACGGACCTTGAAACCTATGCAAATTTTCTATTCCCTAATTCATATAGGAAATTCAAAGGCGGTGAAGATTATGACGCTGGAGACGTAGCCCTTGACATAGGGGAAATGCTACCATTTGTTTGGGGTATACCTGCAACATACGACATTGTTAGCGAAGACCTTAATAGCGAGGACGGCTCAGGGATAAATCCGTATACTCTTGCAAAAGTTGGCTTTATGTTCGCCGCACCTTTTGCACCAAAGATTTACAAGGCGGTAAAGCCTTACGTTAATGGAGCATGGAAAAAGACCGCCGAACGTATTAACAGTGCTGCCGAAAGAATGAACGGAAGAGATATTACAGAACGAGCTATAAGAATGATGCCGGGTATGGAGAATCCAAGGCGTAGCACGGATGTAGCAGTTCCTAGGAATGTTCAGAAGACGTATGGGACGAAACCTTCTGTTCCTCCGAAGTACCAGCTTTTTGACAAGGACGGAAAACTGTTGCTCCAGAACAAAGACAAAATTTTCAGAAGAAAATGGTACTGAAAAATAAACGATAGCAAAAGAGAATATGTCTATACTTGACGAAGTTGTCGAACGGTTAAAGAGTAGGGTCAAGGCGAACAGGAACGGACGTGTGAAAGATGGATCTCGGAGGTTCGCCCTCCTTAGGGGTCTTTCAAGATCGTCCCAGGATAAGCTCGCCAGGGAAATTTTCGGGAACATTGAAAAAAAGGCCGTTGAGGTTTTCGGAAATGTCGCTTCAGACGCTCCGATAGGATTCGGCTCGCTGTTCGACAAGTACAAGAACATGCCGGAGCCTATTGGTGATTCTTTTCTTCTGACATCTGAAAATACACCGGTTCATTTCGGAGTCAAAAGCCCAAACGGAGGTCCAGGATACAGCCAGCGAAACGGTAACGTCTACGAGCCGAACAACATGCTGGACGAACTGCTTCACGAACTTGGCCATGCGACCATGCACCGTCTTAACCAGAGGTTCCCGAATACAAGGATAATTCCAATAGAGAACCCGAAGGACAACAACAGGTATGTCAACGCTTACGTTTACGATCCTGCTGTCGAACACGGACTTGGAATTTTGCTCGCTGACGACATGAAGGACAAGTTGTCCTACGGTGAACGGCAGGTGGATTCCCATAGGGTGTTCAAGGACGTTTACGACTTTTTGCCCGATTACGTCAAGAAAGACAGAATACTTTCGAAGGCTTTGCACGGAATGCTTTCGACCCACGCACATCTTGACCCGAAAAACAAGGTCGTCGTACCTACCGGTCAGAAATACTATGACGAAAGGTACAGAAAAGGCGTTGGCGCTCTTTACGGCAGGTTCCCTGGTGAAAGGCGGGACTATTCTGCGGCATCGCAGGAGGATGCTGCAAACGCATTTGTGGTCCTTGGGGCGAATGGTGGAGACGACGAACTGAAAAGGATTGCGCCTTCGTTTTACGGACAGTTGCTAAGAATGTCCGAGGAAGACCATAGGAAGGGACGTTTTATTCCTCCAGAACAGTATTGGAACGTTGATTTCAGGTAAAGAGTCGAAGGCCGTCTTGAAAGGCGGCCTTTTCTTTATTCATTGAAAAAATCAGAGGTTTTGCGTTGGCTATACTAGATGACGTTATCGCAAGCGGAATATTGCTTGCTAAAAATGCCGTTGGCAAAACGGCAAAAACATGGCGTGGAAAGAGCCTGAAGGATCTATCCGAAGAGGAAAGGCTTCTTCGCAAAAGGGAGATGGGAGCCGAGGCTCAAAGGCGTTTCAGGTCCAGGATGACCGATGAACAGAAGGCCGAAATCCGTAGGATAGGTGCCGAGAAAGCTTTGGAAAAGAGGCATGGCTTTACCCCGGAACAGAGGGATGCTTATAACGAGCGCGGTCGAGAACGTTGGAAAAAAAGGATGTCCGAGGAGACCGAGGAGCAAAGGGAACTGAGGCTTGCCAAGCAAAGGGAATATGACCGCAACAGGTTCGAGAGGGAGACCCCAGAAAAAAAGGCCCAAAGGCTTGCACGTCTTAACGAACGCAGAAGGGACAAGAGGGCCGAACTAAGGGGCTTGTATGACCGAAACGAGCCTGCTCCTGCCGATGCTTATGCCGCAAGACTCGGCTTGATGAACGACGATGAACTTCTGGCGTTGTACCGCCATAACGGAGATGTGGACGCTTTCAACGAGTGGTACTCTCGCAACGTCAACCATGATTACATCAAGAAGTTCGCATACGGGATGTTCAAGAACAACCCGGAATACGCTTTTGACCGAAGCGCCAATTCCGCCGGAGACTACTATCTTGCCGCCAGGCGTATGGCCGACGCCGGAAAGTTCAACGACTCTGACCATCTTCTGCGACTTGCCACGAACCGCTACAAGTTCAACGCTCTCGACGATTTCAGGAACGAGTTCGGCAATAGGGGTGACTATCCGTCAACCGGCAGAAGGAACATTGAGACAAGCCGTGCGGATGACGACTACATGATTGACAACTACTCCGTTGGTGACGATGGCCATAGGCAGAAGGAGGTGGAGAGCCTTCTTAACGGACCGGTAAGGGGCGCTTTCGGGGATATTGGCGGTGAAGACATATTTGAAGGTCTTATAAGAAGTTCGTACGAACAGGCCCCAAATCCGTCTGTCACAGACAAAGAGCTGTACACAAGGAACTACTATAACCCTAACGACGACGGCTTCTCAATCTCGCAGGCTGCCGAGTCTATCGGAATGAGCCGCGCACTTCTCCATAACAAGATAAAGCAGGTCCGAGAAAGGCTTGCCAAGAAGGGAATCATCGGTTCTAACTACTAGGAGTTTAAAAAGGTATGCCGAATATACTTGACAATGTCGTGAACAATATTGAGCGTCATCAGAAGAGCCTTGTCGATTATCTTAGGCAACTTGGAAGGATCGCCGTACAATCGGAAAAGCGTGGTGACCGAAGACAGTCCGAATTTCTAAACAAAAGATTCGCAAAAAAAAGACTTGTCCCAATGCAGGAGGCCATTCGGCAGAAAAAGTTCTTTCAGGATGAAATTGGAAATGTCGTTGGCGATGAAGCCGTAGACGTAGGCCGCAATACAACTATAAGACTCCCAAAATCATACCACGAATTTATGGAATCTTGTACGTCGAGGCCATATCCTCAAGGAGGTTATCAAGATTGCCGAGACGAGTATTTCAGGGAAGGATCTTTGAACTACGTCCCAGATGACTTTGAGCGGCAGATTCGTATGGACCCGCTCATGTACGTAGACCATCCGTCTAGAATCGTAAGGAACTTTGCAAGAGGTCTGATTAACGGAGATATACAGTAAAATCCTATGAATGGAGAAAACGAATAATGCCAAACACGATGCTCGATATTATCAAGAAGTCGATATTTGATGGGAAGGGCCTTGACAAGACCGTAAAGCAGCTTGCCAGGATTAGAAAGTTTGCCGACCAGAGCGAACAGAAACATTTCAAGGCTTGGCAGAAGGCAGTAGAACTTGAGAACGACTACGATTTCTACCGGAAGCACGGCGACCAAGGTGTAGAAGAACTGCGCGAATTGGCCGATGTGCAAAACACCCTTGACGACAAGAGGGTTAAAATGAAGTCTGAAATATCGCCGAATATTGCAGAACTTATGGGGAGTAATGAACGTATCCAGTGGATAGACAACTGATCAAAGAAGAAAAAAAGGGACAGGTGCATAGACGACTTCTTCAACGGGAAATTCTTGAACCTCGTCCCTACCGAAATGGAAATCAAGGCCGACCCTATTTTGTACTCCGATAGCGAAAGCCCGATAATTCGCGAGTACGCAAGAAGGCTTTTGCTGGACGGAGGAAACTGGTAGACATGCCGTTACTTGATGAAATCAGAAATGCTATAAGTTTTGGAGAAACGGGACGCAACGACTTCAAGACTGATTACGTCAGAGCCGGTCTGCCAAAGATCCCTGATAACGTGCATGCCGCAGACTTGCTGTTAAGCAAACTTGAATCAGCATTAAACAAGTTCCGTAAGGACTACTTTCGTTCACAAGATCCTCGTTCAAAAGAACGTAAGTTGCCTCCAGAAGAACGTATAGCAGCATTGAACAGTATCCGTGATAGATACCATGCAGTAGACGGATTGAATGAATGGATGAAAAGAGCCGTGATAGATAAATTCGGATATTCATTCGAAAGAGATTACGGAGGGCCGGAAAACTATAATGAAATAAACTTTGCGTTGAAAAACGACAAGTGGCTAGATCAGCCTATGAATGGCGGATGGTCCCCGATGCGTACCGCTAATGTACTTAGCGATTTTTATAAAAAAAGAAGAGACCTTTTACGTGCCAAGCAAGTTTACGACCTGTATAAGCATGCGACTCCTGAAGAACTGAAGACTATTTATGAAAGTTCTAGCGACGGTTACGGCGGGTGGTATGAAGTGTTTGACAACATGCCGTATGACGCTGAATTGTCTGGAAACAGACACTCTTGGACTATACCTAACACAGTTGACTCTCCGGAAAAGCTAAGAGACTTCAAGATTAACGATGCCTTGGATTGGGAAAGAAATATCGATTTGACAAATACAGGTATTCCTTTGTTCATGGAACTTGGTGATGACGCGAAACATTATTTAGGCAGTTACACGTTGGATCCTTTTGTCGGTCCAAGCATTGAAAATTGGAATATAGACTTCGATCCTTATTATGGTTGGACTTCAATAAATCCTATCAAGAATCATCATAAAAACGATTACGAATACCGTATCCCACGAGTCGGAGATTATGAGGGTGGCAGAAAGATAGGACATAACCATTATCGACGTGAAAAGTAGACCGCTTTTTCTTTATTCATTTGCACAAAGGTTGAAATCCTAAAAACGAGGTTGAAAAATGACACCAGATCTAGAACAGCTTATTGACGCACTCCAGCAGCAGTACAGAATTTCACAGGAAGACATTGACGCGGTGAAGGGCGCTATCGACACCACCGTTCAGGAAACCGTACAGGCGATTCTTGAAGAAAACGGAGTCGTCATGGATGAAAACGCTGGCATTCCCGATGAATACGAAGACTAGCTGCTGGAAAAAAACTCAAGGTAATGCCAGGACGAGAAACGTCAACATCCTTGACCAGGTGAATGACGCTCTAGGTTTTCCAGGCATTCGACAAAGGACCATCACGAGAAAGGAAATGCCTAACGGATGGTCCGTATCGGAAGTTGAACGAACCGTGAATCCCGGAATAATTGCAGACATTCTGAAGGGAAGAACGAGGGGGTACAGATAATGGCGATCAATCCTAGACTGCTCCAGTCAATGAACGAAGCCAGGAGACGAATGGACATTGGCGGTATTCCTGAACAGCGCCATCGGCAGCAGATGCCTTCTGCCGACAGGATGATGCAGGCCGTGCCGCGGCAGAACCGTATGCAACAGCCCATGCCTGGCATGATGCGTCAGCAGATGGCACCGCAGGGAAATTTCCAGCCGCAGCAGAACATGATCCAGGAGCCTACTGTTCAGAGGCCGTACAACCCGCAGGTCGGACGCGAGATGAACCGGCAAATAGCCGAAATGAGGCTGGTTGGCGACGACGGACAAGTCAGGGACCCTCGCTTTACCAGGTTCCAGGCGGACGTGATACGAAGAAGAATCTACGGTATACAGAGACAGAACTTCATCAACGGAGAAATCTCTGCGAACGACATGGCTAATACCGAGAACTACCTGAATAGCGTCTCAGACGACGAGGTTGTACAGAATTACCCGATGTTCTTCGACACGGAACGCGATGGCGCTTACTACGTCAACATGTCGCAGGCTGCCGAGGCATACGCTCGTCAGCGTGAGGCTGTCGATAACTACAGAAGACAGAATGAAGCTCCTATGGGAAGAACCCAGTACATGCCCGGCCAAGGTGCCTAGGCATCAACAAAAAAACATTTCAGCTCATCGAAAGGCGGTGGTGTCGCGGTTGTCCGCGGCACCATTTTTTTTTCGCCCTCTTATGCGGATGTAAGCTGCTGTACAGGATTTCTTTATTCATTCGTTGGGTAAGCCAATGACCCATGAAATCCGTTGGCCTTTATGTGATGGTAGTCATGCACCGAAAGCATGGAATGAGGGATAAATATGGTTGACTTAGATAGTCTTCTAGACTCTATGAACCAGGACGGTTCTTTTCCTGAAGAAACTGGCGCTAGTTCCGAAGCGCAAAGCGCTGATGGCAAGGACCCGAAGGCATCTACAGCCTCTGTAGAGGTCGTCGAAAGCAAAAGCGCTGAACCCACGGCTCACGATACCGAAGAAAAGAAAATCGGAGATGGAGAAGGTGTTGGTAGTAAAGAGGATGATTCCGCTGGTGTCGCTAAGCGAGAAAGCGAAGGCAATGGCGACAGCGCTCAGTCGGCTACGGAAGCCGAAGGAATGCAGCCACGGAATGACGGGCAAGACAATGCGCCCCGAAACAACAAAAATAAAAGGAAAAAGGGTTTCTCTAGGCTTCAGTCCGCCGAATACAAGGCGGAAAAGTGGAAGACGAAGGCCAAGGAGGCTATCGCCGCCCGAAACGAACTCATGGAAGAGTTCTTGAAGTACAAGGACCTGAATCCCAGAGCTTTTGAAAACGATGAAGACCGCATGGAATTTCTCGCTTGGAAGGCATCTACCGCGCAGAGACTGAACGACATGGACTCTGACATAGATGCCATGGCGGAAGAGGGCGAAAGAGAAGCCTTTGCCGCAAAGGTGGCGGACTGCTACAACGAGGCGGGTGCGGCCCAGTTCGAGAAACTGGATGATCATTACAGGGATGCTTTCTCTTTTGCGTGCAAAAGGTTTGACCCGGATAACGTCATCGTTGATTTCCTCTCTGGAAGCAAGTTTGAAGCGCCTATTCGCGAGGTTATATACAAGAACGGAAAGCTCCAGGAAGAACTTTTCCGCAACTTCAGGAACCCCGCCATTGCCGCTAGCGAAAGGCTTGCCGTGCTAAAGTCGTTGGAACTCCAGGTAAGGGATTTTCTTGCCGGAACCGGAAGCAACATGGCTCCGTCTGCAAATCCCGAACATAGGCCTGCCGCTCCTCGGCGTGCAACAGAAACTCATAACCAACACCAGAACCAAGGTCAGCCGCAGCAGACCCGCCCGAGGTTCGTACTTCCTTCGATGAATGCAGCGCCAAGCGCATCTGTGCGTTCCAGCAACAGCATTGCAAGGAAGGCCTCCGGTTCGCTCACGAGGGGTTCAGAACCTTCTGCGAACCTTGACGTGTCATCGCAGGCTGACGCTCTCTTCAAGGAACTTCTGAAGAACGGCATGTAGCCGTCAAAATTTCCTTGACGGGTTTTAAAAAGAAAAGGAAGATTTTTCATGGCAAATTCCATGCAGACAAACAGGAAGACGATCGCACTCGCTCTCGGAGCGGTGACTGAACTGTCTTACCTCTCCGCCGGTGCCGACAAGGTCATCGAAACAGAAATGCAGGGCAAGGACAACGGCGAAACCATCTACTACAAGGTGACTCAGCTCGGAAATCCCGAATGCAACGATGTCGACAAGGACGGAACCGGAACAAGGGCTACCGAGTCCCCCGTAAAGCAGGTGACCGTTCCCGTCCGTACCAAGGACAGCAAGCTGATGATTGGTATAAACGCCTACGAACGTCAGGTAACATCCTTTGGAGGTGACGAAGCCAAGCTCCGCGCACGTGTCGGACAGAAACTCGGCAAGAAGGCTGTTGCCAAGGTTATCGGAGACGACGTGAAGTCCATCGGAAACGTGTTCGTCGTCAAGTCCGAAAACGACAACGAAAACGGCTTCAGGACTTTCCAGAAGGCATGTTCCTTCATCAAGAGCCATGTCGAAGGAACCATCTACGGATTCATGGACTGGCAGATTTGGGGCGACCTGACCGGAAAGGGACAGCACGCTATTCCGTGTGCACTTGCTGATACTCGCTTTGGCAAGGATCTTGAAGGAAAGTGGTCCCTCATTGACCAGCTCCGCGTCATTTCCGACATCGAAGTGGTAAAGTCCCCTGAAAACATTGTTGGAAATGGCATTACCGCAACCGTTCAAGGCGAAGGAACTGATGGCGTAAAGATTTCCCTTGCTGGAGCATCCGTTTCCATCAAGAAGGGCGACATGTTTACCGTTAACGGAATTTACGCAAAGGACGTTAACGATTGCATTACAAACAACCCCTATGTGTTCAAGGCCAAGGAAGATATTTCCACAACCGGAGACGTTACTGCAAAGCTTGAAAACGTCACCTATGGCCTCGAAGGCGCTTGTGGTTGGATGACTGAAGAAGGTTTCACTTCCGGCGCTGTCAAGTCCGTTCTTGAAGCCAAAAAGACCTATGGTGCATGCCTCATCCGAGCTGAAGGCGCACAGGCTTTTGGCGTGATGAAGAATGTTGCCTGTGAAGGCGCAAAGTACGAAAAGTCCGAACTTGACGGAATCACCGTACACATGAACTCCGGTGCTAACATCGAAGAGTTCAAGACCAGCAAGCGCTTTGACATGCTGTTCGCATCCAAGCTCGTAGAACCCCGCGCAGCTGCGCTGGTGCTCTACCCGCTCAACTAAGCGGATATAGAGTCTGAACAAGAGTGTCCCTCAAGTAAAAAAGCCCAGCGTAGCGAAAGTTGCGCTGGGTTTTATTCATTACGAGATATTGGAGAATTTGCAAAGTGATCGATACTGATATTGACGAGAACACCGCTGAAGGCATCATCAAGAAATGCCAAAGGTTCCTCAAGAGGTCTAGCGACAGATTCAATGCAGACGTTGACGAACAGGAACGTGCGCTGGAAATAGCTGGCGGAAAGTTCTGGAACGACAAGATGAAGAAAAGATGGTCGATAGTCGATGACAAGGACAACGACCTTATCCCGGCAATTTCCTACAACAACATTTCTCCACAGGTGAACTCCATCGCAAGTCCGTTCTGCCGTTCCCCTTTCCACATAAACATCATAAACAAGGAAGGGCAGCAAAAGGAACTCCAGCAGAAGATCTCGAGGGTGGAAGGCTCCAACAACACCAAGATGGTGTACCAGGAGGCAATGACAAGGGGAGTTACATGCTCGGCAGGTTATGTCGTCATCGGCACTTCTTATGACAGAGGAGCTTTGACTCCTAACATCGAGTTCGTCAGCAATCAGAAGATGGTCGCCATAGATCCAGACTGCATAACGCCGAGCTGCGAGGACGCGGAAGAAGGCGCCCTCGTGTCCTATATAGGAGTTAACAAGGCGAGAAGGGAATTTGGAGAAGACGTAATACCGTTTGACTATCCCAAAAATCAGCCGAAGATGTCGTTCCACGGAATAGATGCCTGGTCCGACAGGGAAGACCAGGTGCAGCTCGTCAGGTATTTCTGCAAGGACCTGGAAATACTTCGAGACGACAGGGGAGGGGTGATATTTGACGAGGAAGGAAACCCAGTCAAGGGTAAACGGACTATCGTCAACATGTACACGATTTGCGGTGACAAGGTTGTAGCAGGACCTATCGAGTTCGACACTGACATCATACCTATCGTCCGTTTCGCGGGTTACAATGATTACGATAGCGAAAAGGGGCAGGTCTTCACCGGTTATGTGCAGCGCATGGGGACGCACATCGAACAGATGAGCCTGGCGTTGACCATGCAGGCAGTCCGCATGAGACAATGCTCCAACGTCCGTATAGTGATAGGCAAGAGTGCGGCTGAAGGTTGCGAAGGCTATATATCCGATTTCGAGAAAAGGTCTTCCATAGCGGTAGTTTTCAATGACAAGAACGGTGCGTCTCCACCGCAGATTGTCAACGACTCGTTCCAGACTTCCGACATATCGGCAGTCCTCCAGGAAGGCCGCCAGACGATGCAGGAGTGCTCCGGCATGAACCTTGCTGGCATAAATACCACCGAGAGGACCGCCTACGAAATCATGCAGCAGCAGGTCAACTCGGAATCTAACGTACAGGAACTGTACCTTCATGCCGAGGCCGCATGCCACACCATCGGAAAGATACTTCTTGGAATCTTGAACAACGGCATTGTCCCGGAGTTCACCCTTGAGGGAGGCCCCAGCGTTATCACGTCCCAGATGAAGGAACGCGCGGAAATCCAGGCCATAGCCTCCATGGTGTCTCCGGAACACCAGGAACTTCTTGCAATCAGGATGGCGGACACTATCACGTCAGACGTTGGCAAGGCTATTTCCAACGACCTCAAGGCAAATTGCGGTCTACAGCTTTCTGAGGGCCAGGACGTAGGAACCCTGATGAACGCTTGCGAAAAGATGAAGAAGCAGCTGGAGGACACTATGCAGCAGTTGCAGAGCACCACTCAGGAGAACGACGAGCTTAACAAGCAGGTCTACGAATTGCAGCTCCAGATTTCCAACAACAAGGCTGCCATGGACCTTGACGAAAGGAAGTTCGAGGCGCAGATGGCGAAGGATGAAGCCCAGCTAGCAATCGAGAATGCAGAGGCTGCAAAGAAGCTAGCGCAGGAAGACGACCGTATAGCGCTGAACGCAAGGAGAGGCGCTGAAGAGGCCAGGCAGAAGAACGCAAAACTGTTCATTGACGCAATGAAGGCCAGAAGGGGGTCCAGACAATGAGATTCCACATATTCCACAACGGAGTAGGAAACAAGTCTTTCAACAGGCGCTACGAGGCTGCTGTAGTTCCCCAGAACAAGCAGATGAACGACGAGCACCTTGAACAGCTAAAGAACGAATTTCTCCGTTCAAAGTCACCTCCTCTTAGCGTGATGAACGACAAGAAAAAGCTGGCGGAGTGGATGGCGCTTAACGAGCAGAGGGCAAAGGAATGGGCCAGGAAAAACGAACCGAAGCGGTTCCTTAACCCGTTGCTCCGCTCCATGAACGGCATCAAGTCCGATGTCGTCATGAGACGCACCAGGAACGGAAATACCGCCATAATAAACTCCTCGTGGGTAGGATCCGACAGGGACGTGACACTTGACGCTACCGGAAGGGTTATCAACATCAAGCTGGGAGGTCCTACAAGGAACAACGCCACAGGGGTGTACACATACGGAACTACCCCAGAAGGGCTGAAGGACTTCCTCGGGGCAAAATCGCTAGGACACGTCATATCCGTACTGTCAAGGGCCCCGGAAGGAACGACATACAGCGGACTAACGAAGCTGTGGGATGTAAGGAAGAATAACGAGAAGGGAAGACAAGGAAGGCTAAGGAGCCGTGTAAGATGATAGTCAAGGAAATGCTTTTGAACGCCCTTGCGAACGCCGGGCATATACACGACGGGGAACCTGCCGATGCCGACGAACTGGAACTTGCCCTAAGGCTGTTCAATTCGGAAATGAGGATACTGAGCAACAGGAACATGATAAGCGCGTACCAGCGTGTCATTGACATTCCTTCGTTGCAGAAGGCCGAGAACGTCGTTGGAAGCTACGTCCCGTTGCGCGGAGTCAAAGTGTACGAGGTTGACGAACTGCCGAGAAGCGCCAACAAGTATGTTCCTGGGAGGGACTTTTTTATAGTGAAGGGGAAGGACACTTACCAGGTCGTGAGCGTCGCCGCGAGCGCAAACGCGTTTGTACCCTGTTCATTCGAGAATTTCTGTTCCTATTACCCAGACATACTGTGCTCCGACATGGAGAGGGTCGTATCGGTCATATTCCGCAACGGCGCGGGTCAATGGCAGAATCTAAGGTTTGTCCCGCTTTCATCGTTCTTCACGGAAGACGACGAAAAGATTTATTGCACATCGGCATGCGGCGAGAACAAGGTCAAGATCATTGTCCCTGATGGAATCGTAGGCAAGGACGTTAAGATAGTCTACAATTCAGAGATGAATTTTTCCAAGGGCGACATCCTTGAATTGCCGGACGCTCACATAACAATGGTGGAGATTGCCGTTACAGTGGCCATCCTTCGAAAGGATGCCGACAGCGACCCTACAAGGCTGAACAATTACAAGGAACAGCTCCAGTCTATTATGGACGACATTGCCGCCAACACGGCAACAGAGCGCCGTATAACACGCTCTTACGAGTCGAGGTCTGTAATTGACGCTCTTTACAGCGGAAGCTTCATCAGGAGATAGGTCTAGATGGCGTTCATCAACAACATTGTCGGATTCGTCAAGAAGAGCGTCTTTGCAAAAATCGGCAAGTCGGACACAATAAACATGCTCGTGGAATCAAAGGATCAGAGCGAGCATGGCTTCACGATGATGCTTAGGCCAATGCCTGGCTACAAGTTGGTCAGCGACAAACTTTCCGGCGCACCACAGGGAATGTACAGATGTTCCAGGGCCTATGACGGAAAGCCAGGCGTGTATGGGGTATGGGGAAGGAAACTCTACTACATCGACGGCGTGCAGCCTTTCGAAATCGGGACCATCGCAGGTTCCGGCAACGTGACGTTCTGCGAGACGAGCGGATACGGGCATAACCATGTACACCTCGTGCTGTGCGACGGAGTGAACCTATACTGCGTAGATACGGAACTAGAACCTGTAATGCAGTCCGAATACTTCCTGAAGCACAGCCCTATATCTCTTCCTTACTCATACCCGGACTCAAGGGAAACCAGAATAAGGCCTTCATGGATTGCCTATCTTTACGGATATTTGGTGGTAGGGGCCGAAGGCACGGACATATTCTACACAAGCTACCAGTATCCTTTCGAGCAGTCGGACGAACGAGGAAGAATAAACTACGACATCTTCGACCTCAAGAATACTGATTACGACCCGAGGCCTGGTCACGAGTCAGAACATACAGGATACGGATACGGTCATTTCAACATGTCCGAATGGCAGCCTGACAACACGGTCGCAGGATGTTCCAACGGCTCTAGGCTGTTTACGATTGGCGAGAGGTCGTTCCAGGTGTTCGCCTTTCAAAACTCAAAGGAAATGCCGTTCGCAAGCCCGGACACGGCTTCTCAGGCTATCGGAATTAGGACAAAGGGTTCTCTCGCACAGTTCGGGTCAAACATATTCTGGCTTGGCTCCGCAGACATGGGCGGTAACACCGTATACACGATGGGTCCGGATGCAAGCCCGCAGCGAATTTCGACGGACGAAATCGAGAAGATGATTTCTGGTTACGAGAAGGACTCGTGCAAGGCGTTCTGCATGAGGGTGGGTAGCCATCCTCTGTACGTCATGTCTTTCCCAGCCGACAACGTTACGCTGGCATACCAAATCTCGGAGGGCGGGTGGATAAGGCTTTCTTCAAGCGACAAAAGCGGAAGGGAGAAATCATACAGGTACTCTAACGCGGTAGTCAACAGGTACGACGCCCTGTGGCTCCAGGGTGACGGCGTACTTGTAGAGGCTACGGAAGAAGACTGGTACGAGCACGATAGTAACCCGATAACGAGGCGAAGGGTAGGAGGCGTAATCTCCAGCGACCACAAGCCTTTCAAGGTGAACAAGGTCGAGGTCTTGACCAACAACGGAGACTACAAGAACTACGTCGGAGTACCGGCAAAGGTATTCATGAGGTATTCAAGGGACGGGGTTACATTCAAGTCGTTGTCAACAAAATCCCTTGGACGAGCCGGACAATATGGATATGACGTGAAATTCAGAAACCTTGGAAAGTCTACCGAATTTGTAATCGAGCTTTCGTCAAGTGACAACGTACCGTTTGCACTTTACGGCATCGACCTAGAGGCAATCAAGACCAACTGATAGGGCTAATCGGTAAAGATGATGTAACCGATTCGCATGTTAGGGTATTCGGTCCTTGTTGTGCTGGCGACATATCTCAGAAGTTCGTCAGCAGTCATGTCCTCGGGGTCTGTACCGTCAAGGAGCATTGAAGTATAGGCATCGTCAAGAACGCCTATCTGAATGTTCTTGACCGTAAGCCAAGCGTCCTCCTGGTATCTCCTGATGTCTGTGTCCGGGACCCGTTCTCCATCGAAAACGGCTTGTACGATAAACTTGCCGCTGCGAGCGATGTCGTATGCGGTCTGTATGGTGGAGTCTTTCTCAAGCATATAATAAGTATACGACAAACTGAAAGCATTTGCAAGTAAAAAACTCCATGGAAATTCCATGGAGTCTTTTGCAAGGAGAGCTAATGACTTCAATCAAGATTCTCGATCGTCATCACGAATATATTATCGCTGGATAAGATAAAATTTGTAAAACTTTTTTCTGTAATTTTTAGTTTACTTTGAATTGTTGAAAATTGCATGGATTCCGTGTCCTGCTTTATTAATTGAATAATATCAAAGAGGTACATGATATGGCGAATTGGCTTAGCGGGGCAATGGCTGGCGCAGGAACAGGCGCGGAAATAGCCGCAGATACGGCGCTAGGAGGCGGATGGGGAGGTGTTATTGGCGGTGTCGCCGGTCTCGGTCTTGGTGCCCTGTCCGATTGGCAGCACCGCAAGAACGTTGCCGCCGCGAAACGAGACATCAACAACTGGCAGAACGAGGCCAACAGGATTCTTGAAGAGTCGTTCAACGGCAGGACTCAACTTAGCGGCCCTGATTCCGTAAGACGTTACAAGGAACTCCGTGACAATTACGATCCAAACGGATACGTCCTTACTGATGAACAGCTCAACTCTTTTGACAAGACGAAATACAACGTTGAGGATTTTTTGAACCCGAACGCCAAGGCCATACGTGACGATGTGGCCAGGACCATCCAGCACACGGCAGCCGGATCCGCAATGGGGCACTCAAGCGGAGCTGCGGCATCTATAATGCAGGGTGTAATGGAAAAGGATGAGCAGCTGTGGAAGGATGCCAGGGACCAGATGAATCAGGAACGGCAGTTTGACTACGGAATGTACAGCGACTTCATCAAGAACAAGCAGCAACAGCTTCAAACACTTCAGCAAGGCGCACGTGACCGTATGGAAATGCTGCGTGGAGACATCCAGTTTGACCAGCAGGCGGTTGACAACTACAACAACAACAGGATCAACCTTGGCAATGCAGTAATGCTGACTAAGGCCCAGTTGGTATAAGGAGTTTTAACTAAAATGAACGTTATCAATTTCAGTCCGTTGGACTATGGCAATATGATGCGCCGTTACAATAGCGATTGGGACAATACCTTGAGCGGGATGAACGCAATGGGAGAATCCATTAAAGAGGCTAACGACCGGCAGCGTAAATGGGACTCTGTGATTGCCCTTGAACGCCAAGGACAAGAAGCCGTTGAAGCTCAAAGGAAATACAACGAAAGCCTTGAAAGACAGCGGGAACTCCAAGGATATATCGACACCAACAACGAAGCAAACCGGAGGAACGGAATGCTTCTCGACGAGTGGAACCGCCTTTACGACAAAGGGATGAATAATGGTGTCGTCGATGCTCGCGGGCGCAAAGGATTCTACGATCCCACCGGGAATAATTACACGGTTGTCAACGACGACGGAAGCTCCGAGACATACGGAATCGAAGGAATCCGGAACGGCCTTTGGGAAAAGGACGGGCTGATATATTCCAATGTCGGTAGAACAGACGATGAACAACGTAGAATGGACGAAATCAACGGACTCATAGGAAATTCGTCGCCTGTGGACAACTCCGGCCTTGAATGGAAACTTGCGCGAGAACGCCAGAACGGACTCAACTACAAGAAGGCGGGACAGAACGCCGCCATGTACCAGGACCCAAGATACTTGGCCGCGCTTGAGACTGCGAAGGCAAATAACGATCCGTCCGCAATATACAACTACATGAACCAGTGGAACGGAGAAGAACCGTACAGACTACAGCAGGAATCTCTGCACGGCCTTGACGACATTGACTTTGGAGACGTCAGCGGTTACGGACCGATGGCGATGATTGCGAAGCAGGCGTTCGAAAGATCGCGTACCTATGAGGGAAAGATGAACGCCCTTAACATGCTGAACGGAATTGTAAGCCAGCAGGAACAGTACAGGCAGGGTCGCCTAGAAAGAGCCTCCGAAAGGGAAAGGGCTGATTCAATCGCAAAGGCAGTGGACGACTTCAACAACAAGGACTGGTCAAAGGCGTACATATACCAGAGGGCTGTGCAGGACTTGGCCCTCGTGCAACAGAACCCTAAACTCATGGGTAGATTCTTGAAGAACTACGGACTTCGTGACCAGAGCCAGATCGATGATTTCTTGTCAAATCTCAAAAAGGAATACGACAAGTACAATGACGAACGTAGCGCTCTGATGAGTGCATGGGGGCCTAGCGAAATCCTTGGAC
The DNA here is from genome assembly GCA_937899245.1 of uncultured Bacteroidales bacterium. Lineage (GTDB taxonomy): Bacteria > Bacteroidota > Bacteroidia > Bacteroidales > ML635J-15 > Bact-19. The sequence continues at coordinate 25,760 of CALDKB010000057.1, forward strand.
AGATTCGACAGAACAACAACGACAAGGCGATGGAAGACTACTATAAGGCAATGAGGTACGGGCAAAGTTCCGGAGAAAACACTGGTATTTTGAGAAAGTACCCGATACGTTAATAGGTTGAAATATATGGCTGAACGACAAAAAATAAGAAAACTTTATGAACGTCTGTCAATGGCTGGTTTCTCCGACGAACATTACCAGAACTTGATGAGGATCCTGGACGATGCAAGCGACGGTGATATTGTAGATCTTGTAACCGCCATGGACAATGACGAGTTTGAGGACTTCTTCAGGACAATCGTTGTCCCGATTTCTGCAAGAGTTGTCCGCGAGAAAATGAAGAATTCTCCTAAAAAAGCAGATTCACTGGCATTGGCCCAGGTTCGTCTCGCAAGATCGGAGGAGTCATGGGATCTTGACAGGTTCAAGTCTACCATAGGACGGAAACCTAAAAAGGATACCGTAGACGGAAAGGAGGTGACAAGACCGTCTCCCATTGGAGAAATCACTGACCAGGACTACATATTTCTCAAGAACGCCGGTCTTTCTGACGAGGACATAGAAAAGTACACGTCAAAGTTCCGTAACGAGGAACGCAAGCGAACCCTTGACGAACAGCTTAAAATTTCGGAGAAGCAGAGAAAGAAGATAGACGAAGAAATCAAGGCGAAGCGTGAACAGCTCGCAAACGAGATTGCCAACGACATGTACTATGAGTTTTCTCCTGACGACGGCCCGTTGGAAAGGGCCGCTAAGATCGTCGGAAATACGGTATTAGGAACTGGCGTAGACTTATTCTTTCCCGAAACTAAAGCAGAAGCAATGCAGGCTGTCATCGATGCCAGGGATCCTAATTACGGCTCGGTTGCCAAGGATTTTGCATTCAACACTGCATTGGCTCTTACTCCTATTGGTGTCGCAAAGGGCGTGGAAAAGGCCGGTATACATGGCATAAAGAATGCCGCCGCCAATTTCGCCGGAAATTTCGGTCTTTTTACGGCGGAGAACTTGGCTCGACAAGGCCTTAGCGACCACTACAGGGTAGACCTTCCGAGCGCCGCATTTGCTGCTGGAGTGGGCGCTACCGTTCCAGCCACTCTGTCCGCTGCTCTTTACGGAGTCAACAAATATATACCATCGGCCAGACGATACACCCAACCTGCACTACGGCGAGCAAAGGGTCTTGTTGAAGGAGCCGAGTCTTCCGAGGTCGAACAGTTCGAACAGGCTGCCGACGACGCTTTCAACGCGATAACGGTCAACAACAAGAAAATCCCTGAATGGAAAAAGAACATTGTAAACATAGTCGCAAACCGTAAGTCTCAGCAGGTTGCCGAACGATTAACAAAAATTACTGGGCGAGTCTATGACACTGATGCAGTAATGCAGATGCTGTCAACAAAGGAAGGACTCAATGCTGTAAAGAAAATGCTACAGGCTCCTACTCCAGAAATGATAGGCACGGCTTCCGGCGACATGCTAGAACGTTATGAAATGGCGTTCCCTGGTGTTGTCAACGAGGTTCTTGAATCCAATACCCCTACTAGCGGGTTGGCAAGGGGCGTTGACATTCTGTCTCGCGGCGCTGAAGACTATGGAGGTGTTTTCGAACCGATTCGCGAAGTCAATAATTGGGGAAGGATGCCAAGCGACTCCCTCAGACATCTTATGGATGTTGACCCGGCAATGGTTCAGAGATGGGGAGTACACGAAAATCCGACAGTCCCGGACAGTCTTGGAGGACTGTACGAAGAGTGGAAGAGCAAGTACAAGAAGAACTGAGCTGATAGTTGACTTCAAATGCCGCCATTTTCAAGGTGGCATTTTTTTTATTCATTTGGCGAAATTAAACGTATTCATGGATTGACGATGAGACAGTTTGACAACTTACAGAGCTACCTGGACAACCTTGGTGAACCTTTTATCGGAAGGGCGAGATTCTGCAACGTTATTGGAGAGCCTCAGAAGGTGAAGGACTGCGATGGAAACGTAATCGATTCTGTCGTGTACACAGATTCGTCTGGCAGGCTTTCCGTACAGGTATTCCTTGACGATGTAGACTACAAGGTGGTATTTGAAAAGTATACCGGAGAGTCCAACATGGCCGAGGACGATGATGATTTGGTGTGGGAGTTCCAGTTTGAATCGTACAGTCTTTACGACACGTTCGGGATCCATGTAGATACTGTCGGGACACAATGCGTCCCGACAATGAACGACCTTAGGGAACTGAACCCGGAAACCGTAGGCGGTGACGGAGGATTTAGGATAGTAAGGCTTCTCGGCTACGAGGTGGAGGGTGACAAGCCGGTAGTTGACTACGTGTTCGACAGTTCGGACAGGTCCGGCGACGATGACGGCGGATCGATCATCAAGCCAGCAAACTACGACAAGGGCGGCAGGTGGCACCTGATCGTACCTACAAAGGAGATTGACGTAAGGCACTTCGGTGTATTCCCGAATCCTGGTCCGTCGGTAAGCGGAACGCAGGAGAACGGAATTGCCAATGCAAGCCGTTACTCTAGTTCCACCGGCCTTCCGCTGTTCTTCCCGACGGTCAAAAACAATGTGTATTACGGTTACAAGAACGCGACTCTCAACAACGTCATCTGTTCCAGGACTGCCAGGATTTTCAATAGCGACGTTGACGGATCGGACGATTCAAGCGCATTGACAATAGTCGGTTCTGGCAACGTCTACGCCTATGCGGACAGCAATGGCCACAGCGGGAAAGTAGTCATAGAGGACGATGTAGTAAGGACTTCTTTCAACGCCAACAATTCACGATATGTAAGCCTCCGTCCAATATCGAAAGTAATCTTTGACGTAGAGGATTATGTCGGAGGTTCTAAGTGGAACGATGTAGACGTTGTGCTGGAGAAGGACCAGTCCAACGAATCCTTTTTTGAGCGGTGCTCTTTTTCAGGTCCGGGTAAATTCGTCAACGGTGCGATTATTCACTTCACGGAATGCGATATAAAGGGTTCATACTTCGAGGACGATTTTGACTTCTCAAATTGCTCTTTTGACAAGTGCTTCTCCGATCCACGGAACTGGGGAGACGGGAACATCTGCTTGCAGTTTTTCGTGATGAACGGGAACCTTGACATTGACCTTAAAAATTCGGTCGTTACGAAGCTTCCTGACATACCTGTGCCAACGACTCTTAGGAACGCGACGCTAAATCTTGATGATGAACGTGTAGACGAGAACTGGACTTTCGTCGGTTGTACTTTTATGTCAAAGAACAGATGTGATTATTGGACGTGTACGAACTGTACATTCCTTAAAAGTCCTGTAATATCGCGAAAGTACAGAGGTCCAGAGGCTTCTCTTGCAGGAAGCTTTGCCGGTTGCATCTTTAACAACGGCACAAACGTTGAAGCCGACATCGGTGACCAGGCATCAATTATTTTCGGTATCGTAGAAATCGTCAACTGCGTATTTGAATCTGTCGATCCGATCAAGCCTATACATTTTCTTCCGGCTACAGTATACAAGATAAAGACAATCCGAGTCGAAGATAACGTGGGTGCGTTGTGGAGTACGAGCGAGTTCTCATACGACATTAACGAAGTCAGGGTCCATATTGACGACTCAACTTTCGACACTGACGAGACTAACGTCTGCCTGTACAAAGCGGCGCCGGGCTACCCAGGCGCGTACAACTTCAAGTTGCACAAATTCTCTCTGTCTGATTACATACCGATGATATTCAAAGGTTCGACACTCGTAACGGAAACGTCGGCAACGTTCTCGCAGATTGACCCAGTAGTGTGCAAGTGGGAAATAAGATGGAAGGAAGGTGAGGTTATCGGAAAGACGGACTATATCGCAGATAATTACCAGACGACTCCTATCTATGCCAGTGGACTGAGCGAGTCCGGCCACTACGTAGACGTTCACGTCAGATGTAAACTGTACAGATAGCATGACTTACAGTTGTTGATACACTTGATACACTTTGTTGGTAAATGTATATTGGGTGTATGAAGCAACAACTCAAAGGATCTCTCACATCGGCGCAGATGGCTGACTTGAACTCTCTTATTTTGAAGCTACAGAGGTTCAACCTGTCTAATCTTACGTCCGGCGAAAAGATAAAGCTCTCAGACATCCGTCCGATTCCGGGCGAAGAGAATCGCAGGCTTTGGATTTACATACGGCATATCTGCCGTATGGCCGTTCTGAACGGCAGGAATTTCCTTGTCGTCCAGGCGATAAGCAGCAGGGACCGCCGTTCCGATGTCAGGGAACTTGTTGAAGACGCTGTTAACGACATGAGCATCCACGTTTACCGCTACGTCTGGAGAAAGTACGAGTCAAGCGACAACGCCGGTTATGTCTACGGCTCTGCCTACCAGGGTTTCCGAACCTGGTCAGACCAGCAGAACGAGCGCCTTGGATTCTCCGACAAGGCCAGGGGTGTTTTTGAGTCCTATAAGGGCGATGTCTCGGGCAACCACAAAGTTTCAAACGTCAAACCAAGCTAACCGCATGCAAATCTTTATTCATTCGTGAATAAGGATAATTGGCATGGCTCTTTCCAGGATTTTCAGTTTCTCTTTTGTCGATGAGCAAGGCATTCCCTATGATGGTGGGGAATTATACTCGTTCGTTTCTGGCTCGACGGAACCGGCCGTAACGTATTCCGATCCTGACGGCAATGTCATGAACACAAATCCTGTAATTCTTGATGCAAGGGGCTGCGCATCCGTATATGTAGACTCTTCTCAACTATACAGATTTGTTCTTAAAGATACGTACGGTCGCGTCAAGTGGTTTGTTGAAAAGTATTCTGTACCGTCCGGTGGAGAAAACGGTGGAATATCTACGGTAAAAGCTTCTGTGGATAATTCATCTGGCATACCGTCGGTAGAAGTAGGTTTTGAAGGTTCAACGCTTTCTTTGTCATTTCGCAACTTAAAGGGAGAAAAAGGAGAGAGAGGATTGCAAGGTGCCCAAGGAGAAAAGGGCGAAATTGGAGAACAAGGACCTCAAGGTATTCAGGGCGATAAGGGAGAAAAAGGCGAAAAAGGCGAAAAAGGCGAAAAAGGCGATAATGGCGTGATTATCCCAGCGTGGGCGCATGTAACGGCGGGCACATCGACCCCGATTGGACACGACGGTTATACTATCCTCAATAAAGGCTCTTTTTTCTCAACTGATGGGAAAATAATTGTCGTTGACAAGATTAACGGCAACATATTCCTGCCAAAGGGAACTTATAGTGTTGGGTACATAGTCAATGTTATGTGTACATCAAACAGTGATACGATAGATGACATATATATATGCCTCTTGAATACAAATACGGGAAGATCTGTAGACATTGAGCGTGCAATGGCGTATGACTCGTCGATTAGTAAGAATATCAAGTGTGATTGCTCTTCGCAGATATTTAGCCTTTCTAGCGACGAAACGCCTGTTATGTTGGGCGCTCAGGTAACCGGAAAAGGAGAGTATGCCGTTTCTCTTGTTTCGTTGTCGATAATGAAAATCGGCTAGGAATAAGGATGTAAAGAAAATGTCTCTTATCATCAACAAGCCTACAACTAATGTAAAACAAAATTTTTCCGAGATTGAACAAAAAACCGCTCGGGAAAACATTGGAGCAGTGGCTCAAAAGTCGTTCGTCGAGCATGTAAATGATTCAACAAACCCACACGATGTCACGGCGGAGCAGGTGGGGGCGTACACGAAGGAACAGGTGGACGGATTTATCCGCAACTGGTCCGGCTACATTGTCGTGCCATATGGTCAGCAGAAACCGGATGCAAGCGAGGCGCAGCTTGGCAAGATTTACCTCGTCCAGGTAAGTACCGACCCCGAAGTTCGTGACCAGTACGAGGAGTGGATTAGTGATGGCACGGCGTGGATCCTCATAGGCACCATGTCCATAGACCTGTCCCAGTATGATAAGATTGCTGATGCGGAGGCCAGAGAAAATGCCATCAGTGGTGCCTTGGCGGAACACGTAGCAGACAAGACCAATCCTCATGGAGTTACCCCGGAGCAGATTGGGGCTGCAAAGGTTACCGACCTTTCAGGCTACGTCAAGAAGACCGGTGACACGATGACCGGAAGTCTCACCGTGCAGAACGCTGGTGGCGACCAGACCAAGGCTGCCGAGGGCGCGATAGTGGCCAAGATGAGGGCTGCGGCTAACGAGACTGGTGTTAGCACCAACGGCTCCGTGTTCGCTGGCGACCTTGACAACACCAACTCCCAGTTTGTCGGTGTACGAAGAAAGACGGAATCCGGTGCGAAGGTTGGGGCTAGATTCCAAATTTACCGACGTAGTGCATCCGATAATGGTACTGCCGCATTCATGCAGGTAGACTATACGTCTACGGCAACTATCAAGTCAATCTTTGAGTTCGGTCACAATTACGGCACGAAAGAGGACAACTGGGGTACGATGACCTTCGACGACGTAACGAAGAACGTCGCCTACAAGGAAGACTACGACACGGCTCTCAACGACTCCAGTGTATCTGCGCCCCAGACGAAGGCGGTCAAGGCAGCCATAGAATCCGGAATACGGAAAGAGGCCGATGACCGTGCTCTTTACGACTCCCAGCTTCGCGAATCCATCGAGGCTCTTGAAGAAAAGGCCGAAGAATTCGTGACAGGCGAGGAGGTCAGCGAGGCTATCGCAGCGGAAGCGGATGCTCGCATCCAGGAGGACATCGCTCTCAATGCCCGCATCGACATGATTCCGCAGACGGACTGGAACGAAACAGACGAGGGTTCCATGGCATATCTCGCCAACCATCCGACACCAATCTCGGACATCGACATAGAGGCTCTTTTCTCGTAGAATTTTAAACACAAAAGGAAAAAACAAACATGGCAAAATACCTAGACCTTTCCGGCTTGCAGACCTTCTGGTCCAAAGTAAAGACATTCATCAGCAACGGCGTGACGGCAAACAGCCCGAGCGCGAGCAAGACCGTCACCGGCTATCAGGACGGCAAGGTTACCTACGGCAATATACAGATTGCCGAATCCCAGGTCACGAACCTTTCCACTGACCTTGGAAAGAAGGCTCCGCTCGCAAGCCCTGCATTGACGGGTACGCCGACCGCGCCCACTGCCGCCGCCGGCACAAACACCACGCAGATCGCGACCACCGCATGGGTCAACACGGCAATCTCCGACAAGATGGCCGAGGCAGACGCCATGGTCTACAAGGGAACCCTCGCAGGTGCCGCCAAGGGCACTGGTGGCTACGGCTCGTTGACCCCTGCAGCAAGCAAGGGCTGGACATACAAGGTCACCACGGCTGGCTTCATCGACGGCGTTGCCGTTGAAATCGGCGACATGCTCATCTGTAACACCGACAACACGGCCGCCGCTACGGCCAACAACTACGCTACCATCGCCGCGAGCTGGGACTTCATCCAGGGCAACCTCGACGGCGTAGTGATCGGCCCTGCAAGTGCAACCGACGCCCACGTCGTAGTATTTGACGGGTCCACTGGAAAGCAGGTCAAGGACAGTGGATTCATTATCGGCAAGAGCGTCCCCTCCAACGCCGTCTTTACCGATACAGACACAAAGGTGACCTCCGTAGGAAACCACTACACCCCGGCAGAAGATTCCAATGCGCAGCTCTCCGCAAGCGCCACTGGAGCAACCGCTGCGTGGTCCATCGATGTTGTCAAGGGCGTCCAGCTCAAGAGGGATGCGAAGGGTCACGTAGTTGACGTTTCCGTCACCTCCGAAAAGATTCCTGCCAACCCCAACACCGACACCAA
>CALDKB010000058.1 GCA_937899245.1 uncultured Bacteroidales bacterium
TTATGGCAACAAGCACAACACAACGCAAAATAGGAATATATCCGTCCCCAATCCGCTAGGGGGACGGAAAAGATGACTGCGGAAAAAGCAATTTTATAAGTTTAGTTATAATTAAATTTTTAAAGAGATGAAAAAGAATGTTTTTATATCACTACTCGTTGTAGCAATGGGAGTTATGTTTATAAGTTGCGACCGCGGACCTTTTAGTGTGTTCAAACCTAACGAAGAACTTTTTGAATATACTTGCTATGACAAAGGAAGTTACTGGGTTTATGAGGATTCGGCAACTCATAAAACTGATAGTCTTGTTGTTATAACAAAACCCATTAAGACGGTAACAACTGCCGATTATGGATACGATGTCACTACAAAAACATTCCGTTTTCATTATGTTTATGCAAGCGAAATTGTAAATATTAAGGATACTTTTATTTTTGAGCCGACAGTTCATGGATATCTGCTTCGTACTGATTTAGGTTGGAATCCAGAATGGTATTACACATATCCTTTCCCGTATAACAATAATGGAAAAAATTTTCGCGGTACATATATGCTCGGTTATATGAATATGCCAACCCCTATTGATGATTCTCAAGGGAAAAATTACTGCATAACAAATGCAATGCCTTGGTGTGACAAATATTATCAGTCTTATGTTGTGGAAACTAACAAATATTATGATGTAAAAAGAATTGTAACAATAAGCAATGCTCGAGATGAACTATATTCTGGCAGATCTCATTTTGATTCAATTGTTTCATACTGGGCAAGAAATATCGGTGTTGTGCGCTGGGAATGTTACGACTCTACATCATCGTCCATAATGAACTTGGTAAGATATGATGTAAAAAATTTAAAGAAGAAAGAATTAAAAAACTAATAAAATGAAAAAAACAACATATATATTATGCTATCTGATAGTGTTTTTATTACTATCAGTACACATAAAAATAGTTAGTGCGCAAAGCGGAGATACTGTGTATTTCGATCAGCAGACCCCTGTTATTGGAAGGATTGTTAATACAGAAGTTCCTATAGCATCTACATTTACAACTTATGCAAAAATATACTTTGGAGACACCGTTACAATTGATAGTTTATCATACTTATTACCAACAGATTTTATTATATCCAATGCAACTAATATTGTTGGAACATACTATCCTTTTGATAGCGTTACATTATGCATTTCCATACAGAATAATGATTATAGTAACTTGCCATTTTATCCTTGTGAGTTTTCTTGTAAGGTTAACTATACAACACATTCTTCTTTCTCTAATACTGAACTTGTGTTTATGTCATACTATACACCTTATAACACCATAGAAATATGGGACTTGGCAGAATACAATTCCTTACCACGGCGTTGGCTTAATCCTAGTGACAATCCAAATGCACAACGCAAACCTATTCAGCAGTCGTCAATTCCGCTGTCAGACATAACAGACTGGTCATTATACGAACCGTCTGACGAAAATTGGAATGACTGGCGTATAGACAATTTCCGTGAAGTAGAAGTTGACGGGCTGGCGTATGCCAACGATAGCAGAATTGCAAGAGCTGAAAGACAACTGTGTATGGGAGTGGACAACACAAAACAATGTTAACGGCTATCTCGTGACGGGACCTAATGGCAACTCTATATTCCTTCCTGCTGCTGGCATCCGCGGCGGTAGTGAGCTCTACCATGCCGGTTCCCACGGCCACTACTGGTCGAGTTCGCTCCGCACGGGCAGTACGGACGTCGCATGGTACTTGGACTTCGGTTCGTACGGTCACTGCATGAACATCAGCTACCGCTACTATGGACAATCTGTTCGCGCTGTCTGCCCGTAGAGAATTTATATAGCTTCAACAACACAAAATATTGGCAAAAAAATATTATGGCGCCTAAAATTTTTTCGGTAGCCGTTTTTTTGCAATTATGATTATTTTTGCAGACACAATTTCAAAAACATAAGCAATATGGCTGACAATTATTTGGAAAACAGATACGAAGAGGTTTTTGGTTCGGGAGCAACAAAATCTCACCCCAGGCACATCAATACAATAGATACGCTAATTGCCAAAAATCGTAGTTATCGTGGCTATCAGAAGGATTATGTGATTCGTCGCGAAATGATGGAACGCATTGTGGCTGTAAACACGAAAATTCCATCGGGAAAAAATCAGCAGGTTTTGCGCTTTAAGATTGTTACCAAAGATACTGGTGCCGAAAAAGTCTTGAAAAACATTAAGCTCGGCGGCGCATTGCCCGAACTTCATTTGCCGTTTGAAGGTACTGAACCCGAAGCATTTGTAATTGTTTGCTCTACTGTTTCAGAAAATAAGATTGTTGATATAGACCTTGGTATTTCTATGCAGTCTATGCTTCTTAAGGCAGTCGAGATGGGCTTGAACGGCATTATCATTTGTGCATTCAACAAGGAGGAAATAAAGAAGGAATTCAATCTTCCGTACGAACCGGCTGCTATAGTTGCCATAGGCAAGGGTGCCGAAAAGATTGAAATGGTGCAGATATCCGAGTCCGACAGCCACGCATATTACCGCGAGAACGGAATCCACTATGTGCCAAAGGTTAAGATTGAAGATTTGATGCTCTAAAAAATATTCTATTTGCACCCTGAGCGGGCTTGCGCTGAGCGTCAGCCAATGCAAAAGGTCGATGACGGAAAGACAATTCATCAACGCGGCTTCGACTATCGCTCTGCCAGCGGGATTGGTTAGTATAAACTTTTTGAATAACAATGTCCGAAGAATTCCCGATAGAACAACATCCTTGGCAGCCATTTCTTCCCGATGGCGCAGAAATTTTAATGCTGGGTAGTTTCCCGCCAAAACCAGAACGCTGGAGCATGGATTTCTATTATCCTAACATTCAGAACGATATGTGGCGGATTATGGGCTTGATTTTTTACAACGACAAGGATTATTTTATAGCGCCAGTAGGAAAGAAATTCCGCTTTTGCCACGAAAAAGTTGTGAAATTCTGTACCGAAAAGCATATTGCTATTTTTGACGCGGCGACATCTGTGCGCCGATTGAAGGACAATGCATCCGACGCATTTCTTGAAATAGTTGTTCCGACAGATATTCCTGCTTTGCTGCGGAAAATTCCAAATTGTCGCAAGGTGGTTTCTACTGGGGGAAAATCGGCTGAAACTATTGCATCACAGTTGGGATGTAAAGTGCCAGAAGTTGGCGGTTCATCCGAATTTGTACTTGACGGTCTGTTATTTAAATTCTATCGTATGCCTTCATCCTCGCGTGCATATCCGCTGAAATTGGAAAAAAAAGCAGAAGCGTATAGGAAGATTTTTTAGGGGGATACCTGCGTATTGTCTGCTATAGAGAATTGTCAATCAAAAATAGGTATTTCCACTTATCTCTTTTTGGGCTCTGCTAAATTTTCAATGTCGGTGCAAACCGAGGGCAATGAGCTTGCTAAAATTGCCGAGGTGCCGCCCGCAATCATTAGCGATAGCTAATAAATCTTCAATCTTCAATCCAAAATTTTCAACCTCTAATGCGCTTCCAGCCAGTCCTTTCCAAATCTTGCATCTACAATTAGCGGAACACTTAATTTTACGCAGTTCTGCATTTCTTCAACAACTATTTGCTTAACAATTTCCATTTCCGATTTAGGCACGTTGAAATTCAATTCGTCGTGTACTTGGAGAATCATCTTCGCCTGTAGGTTGTTTTCGCGGAAACGCTTGTAGATGTTTGCCATTGCTATTTTCACTATGTCGGCTGCAGAACCCTGAATTGGCGCGTTTACGGCATTTCTTTCGGCAAAACCTCGTACTATTGCATTGTGGCTGTTGATGTCGGGCAGGTAACGGCGGCGTCCGAACATTGTCTCCACGTATTCCTTTTCGCGTGCAATTTCAATGCTCTTTTCTATGTATTCCTTAACGCCGTGGAACGTCTCGAAATAGCTGTCAATTAGAGCTTTGCCTTCCTTCGCACTAATTTGCAGGCGCTGTCCCAGACCAAAAGCCGAAATGCCATAAATTATGCCGAAATTGGCTGTTTTTGCCTTAGATCGCATTTCGCGGGTTACATCTTTTTCGTCAACCTTGAAAATTTTTGCTGCCGTGGCTGCGTGAATGTCGGTGCTGTATTTGTTGAATGCATCGAGCATTGCAGAATCCTGACTCAAATGTGCCATTACGCGAAGTTCTATCTGCGAGTAGTCGGCCGAGAAGAAAATATGTTCGTCGTCGGAAGCGACAAATGCGCTCCTGATAACTTTGCCTCGTTCATCGCGGATAGGGATGTTCTGTAGGTTAGGATTTGCAGAACTTAATCTGCCTGTTGCCGTAACGGCCTGGTTGAAACTTGTATGCAACATTCCCGTCTGTGGATTTACCAAGGTTGGCAAAACATCAACGTATGTGCTGATGAGCTTGTTTACAGAACGGTATTCCAGAATTTCGTTCACTATAGGGTGCTTGTCGATAAGTTTCTGAAGCTCTTCCTCGCTGGTGCTGTATTGCTTGGTCTTGGTCATTTTTGGCTTCGGATCCACTTTCAGTTTTTCGAAAAGTATCACACCAAGTTGTCGTGGCGACGCAATGTTGAAGTTTTCGCCTGCATATTCGTAAATGCGATTTTCTATTTCGCCGAGTTCCTTCTGCAGTTCGCCAGAATATTCCTTCATTCTTTCAGAATCGATTCTAACGCCGGTTCTTTCCATCGAAATTAGCACTTTGACAAGTGGAAGTTCAATGTCGTAAAGAAGATTTTCTATGCCTTGTTCCCTGATTTTATCTAGAAGGATTTCTTTAAGCTGGAGGGTAATGTCTGCATCTTCGCACGAATAGTTGCTTGCTATTTTGCAGTCAACACTGCGCATTGAACGCTGATTTTTACCTTTTTCACCAATCAGATTCTCAATTGGAATCATCTTGTAGTCAAGATATTTCATGGCAAGAAAATCAAGATTGTGTTTTTCTTCAGGTTCCAAAATGTAGTGCGCAAGCATAGTGTCGAAACGTTTGTTCTCAACTTCAATGCCGTAGTTTGCAAGTATTTCAAGGTCATATTTTAGGTTCTGTCCTACCATTGTTTTCCCCTTGTCGGAAAATATCGGTTCGAAGAATTTCAATATTGCGTTTACAGCTTCGCGGTTTTCGGGACAAGCAACATAATATGCTACACCTTTTCCTGTGGAAAATGCCATTCCTACAAGTTCTGCCGTAATTGCATCGGTGCCAGTGGTTTCGGTGTCGAAACAATATTCGCTGATGTCGGCAAGTTTTTCAGCAAGCTGTTTGGCTTCGAAAGGCGTTTCAATCAAAGTGTACGAAACATCCTTGTCGTCGAAGTGACTGCTCGGTTTTGCAGCGGGCTGTTCTGCTTGCTGTTGTGCGGCTGCGGAGAACAGGTCCAGTTGCATTTGTTGTTGTGGCTGGGCTGTTGGTTTTGCCGGTTGTGGAGTTGTGGCTGAAAAACCTTTGCTTCCGAGTATTCTTTGCTTCAAGGTGAAAAATTCTAACTCGTCGAATACTTTTGCAAGAGCCTCTGCGTCCGGCTCTTCGATTTTCATTTCCTCGAGAGTTACATCTGTTGGAACATCGGTTTTTATTGTTGCAAGCTGGTACGAAAGTCTCAGCTGGTCGATGTTGTTGGCAAAAGATTCCTTCTGCTTGCCTTTCAACTGGTCGATATTGCCGATAATTCCTTCGATGTCGCCATATTTTGCGATTAGGTTTGCGGCTGTTTTAGTTCCTACGCCTGGTACGCCGGGAATATTATCTATGCTGTCGCCCCAAAGAGCAAGAATGTCAATGACTTTCTTAGGTGCGTCTATGCCAAATTTTTCATTCACTTCCTTTATGCCAAGAATCTCGGGAACGCTGCCTGAATGTGGCGGCTTGTATATGAAAATGTTTTCGTCAACAAGCTGACCGTAATCCTTGTCGGGCGTCATCATGTAGACTGTGTTTCCTTCCGTTCCAAACTTTTTTGCCAGAGTTCCAATGACATCGTCGGCTTCGTACCCCGCAATTTGTATAATTGGAATCCGGTATGCCTCAAGAATCTGCTTGATGTAAGGAACTGCAACTTTTATGTCTTCGGGTGTCGCTTCGCGGTTTGCCTTGTATTTCGGAAACATTTCGTGGCGGAAATTTGGTCCCGAAGGGTCGAAAGCGACTGCGATGTGTGTCGGCTGTTCACGTTTCAGCACGTCTTCAAGAGTGTTAACGAAGCCGAATATTGCAGATGTGTTTATCTTTTTGGAGTTTATTCTCGGGTTTTTGATGAATGCGTAGTATGCCCTGAATATCAAAGCATAAGCATCGAGAAAAAATATCTTGTTTGGCATTTTTGTAAAATTTATTGCAAATGTAAGTTAAATTTTAGACATCGGAGAGATGTGTTTTTTGTAAAAAACACTTTTGTGCCAAATATGTTCTTTGTAAAGAACTCTTGCGGTACTTACCTAAAGTACAAGCACAGCCATAATATTCCACCGACTACTATAACGAAAAGTACGAGTACGCCGATAAGGAAAAATGGCATCATCTTTTTGCTGTGTTGTTCTTTCTTTGCTTTTGCCAGGTTGCGAAGTCCGGTTAATTTTTCTTCATCAGGATTGCTTTTAATCGCAACGTTGAGAAGTTTTATTGCTTCATCGAACTTGTTTGTGGCAATTAGTTCGTTGGCTTTTGTGATGACGTCCTGAGTGGTAAGCATATTGTTTATGTTTGCGTTTGTGCAAATTTATAAAAAAACAAAAAAAGACCGCTCTGCAGAACGGTCTTTTTACAGTTATTGTGTTATTTCTTACATGCAGTGGATGTACTTCTCAACCAATTCGCGAATTTCTTCGGTCTTGCCGTAAAGTTTTTCGCTCAGGCCCTTGTCGTTGTACGACTTAAGGTTCTTGATAACTTCGTCGATAAGTCCCGGCTGGAAAATTCTGTCTTTTTCGAAGAATTTGCGTTTTGCATCGAGTGCCAGTGCCGAATCCCAGCAGCAGTCTGGAAGTGCTTTCAGCTTGGCAAGTTTGTCCTTGAATGCTTCGCTGAAGATATTTACGTTTACGTAAAGGTCCTTTGCCATTTTCAAGCTGCCGCGCATTGTGAGACCGTGCTGAGCTGCAACGATGATTGCTGCCATATATAAATATAGGTCTGCAGAACCATCACCGCTACGGATTTCAACAGTCTGTTTGCTGTCGTATTCTGGTGCGTAGGTATTTTCCTGCGGGTTTGCATCGCGGAACATGTTGATGTCGCCTGTCCATCCTAACGGAACGCGTACAAGAACGCTTCTGTTGCGGTCGCCCCAGCAAATGTTTGTAGGTGCTTCCTGATGTGGAACAAGACGCAAGTATGAAGTAGGAATTGTGTTTCCGAATGCTGTGAGTGCATCTGCAAGGTCAAGGATTCCGGCAATCATCTTGCGGGCGTCGTCGCTGAGGATTCCATTTTCAACCATCATGTTTTTGCCGTCCTTCGAAAGCATCATGTGGATGTGAAGTCCGCTGCCTGCCTTTCCGACTGTGATCTTTGGTGCAAGACTCATGTTTACGCCGTAGTCGCAGCAAAGTTTGCGGAGAATCCATTTTGCAATGATAAGTTGTTCAACTGCCGATTCGGCTTCGCATGGAAGGAATTCGATTTCCTGCTGTTCGTAGTAGAAATCACCGTCAGTGAAATTGCCAACTTCTGAGTGTCCGTATTTTATCTTGCCGCCGCACTGTGCGATGAGGTGCATGGCTTCCTTGCGGATGAATTCGTAGTTTGCGAAAGGTGCAGATTCGTGATAGCCTTTCTGGTCAACTGCCGGGAACATTGCATTTTCGCTCTTGTCGGCAATGATGTAGTATTCGAGTTCGCCCAGAGCCTTGAATGTGTAGCCGGTAGTTTCTTTCAGCTTCTGATGTGCTTTCTTCAATATGTTTTCCGGTGATGATGCCAATGGCTTGCCTTCGTTGTCGTAGTACGAGCAAAGGATATCTACGCTAGGAATTTCCTCGAATGGGTTTACGAAAGCAGTTCTGTATTTTGGAATTACATAAAGGTCGCTCGAGCCAGCACCGATAAACGAGAATAGGCTTGAACCGTCAACACGTTCACCAGTGGTAAGAATCTGATCCAGATGGTCGATTCCGTTGATGATGAAGTTCAAGGTTTTCAATCTGCCGTCGCCACCTACGTAGCGGAAATTTAGCATTTCGATGTTGTTGTCGACTATGTACTTAATAATGTCTTTCTTTGTGAATTCTTCACATGGTTTTTGCAAATACCTTTCTAGAAGGTTCGGACTTAAGTCAAAATTTCTTTTTTCCATATCCAATTCTATTTTTTATTTAAATTATTTTCCAAAAATTTTTTTGCTAAAATAATTAAAATAGTTCACTTTGCAATTTGTAAAAAGAAGTTTAATAACATGTTTTTTTATCTGTCGAAAATACTGCAGTACTTTTACTCTCCATTGCTATGGATTGTGCTGATTTTCATAATCTCCTTTTGCCTTAAGAAGGATAAGGTGAAAATGGGACTTCGTATTGCGGCACTTGTGCTTATTCTGTTGTTTACCAATCCTTTCCTTGTGAATTTATGCGTCGGCTTGTGGGAAAAAGAACGCGTGCCCGAGCAAAATCTGCAGCCATGCTACGACTATGGAATTGTATTGACTGGAATGCTTTATTATGATGCAGAAAAAGATGAGGTTAACTTTGGGTCGTCTGCAGATCGTATTTTTGATGCCTTGCAGCTATATTACGCCGGAAGAATTGATAAAATATATATTTCTGGCGGTTCTGGTTTTGTGCTTGATCAGGAGCATAAGGAATCACGTATACTGAAAGATTATCTGGTGGGTTTGAATGTTCCTGAAGAAGATATTGTCATTGAGACCGAATCGAAGAATACGCATGAAAATGCTGTTGAGGCGGCAAAATTGCTGGGGCCTGGCGAGTCGTCGGATACATATTTGCTGATAACAAGCGCCTCCCATTTCCGCAGGGCGGAAAAATGTTTCGCCCATGAAGGTTTTTCATTTGATTCTTATCCGGTTGACAATAATTATAAAAGTATGGCATGGAATCCCGAAGCTTTGGTAATTCCATCACCATCGGCATTCGCAACATGGAATATGCTGTTTCATGAACTTGCCGGCTATGTGATGTACGATTGGGTAGGGTATTTTTAGGCTTACAGTCAGTATAGCAGTCAGGTTAGCTGCTCCGTTGCTCCGCCGGTTCGCCGCTCCGCAGTTTAGCCAATCACATTCTTTATCACTCTCATCCTATGGGTGTATTTCTTCAGCTCTTCGTTGTATATTCCGTGATGGTCAATTTTGTCGATGCGCACTTTCTTCGATGCGTGAATGATTTCGTTAGGCGAGTAGATGATTCCAACGTGAATGATATGACCTTCGTCGTTGTCGAAGAATGCGAGGTCGCCTGGTTGAACTTCGGCAATGAAATTAAGAGTTGTGCCAATTTTTGCTTGTTCTGAAGCATCGCGAGGCAGAAGTATGCCCGACATTCTGAATACAAGTTGTGCAAATCCGCTGCAGTCGATACCCCATTGCGAACGACCGCCCCATATATACGGGGTTTCTATGAGGTTCTCGGCATCGGCAATAATCTGCTTCCTGATGTCGGTTTCAGGACGTTCGCTGATGTCGCTTAGAATATAGTAGCTGTTCTTGCCAATACTGAAACTGTGGCTGTTTTGTGCGCCTTGTGGCAGTAGAGAACCCTTCGGGATAAATATCTGGTTCTTCTCGTTCTTTATCATCATGGTCGGAGTGTCGCACACGACATATCTTTGGTTTACATACGACGAGACGGGATCTGTTGCCTCGATAGGTGAGATGGTTATAGTTTCAATCCAGCCAACATAGTTGTCGTGCAGAAGTCGGATTTTTGTCCACTCGGAATGCCTGCTTATTATTTCGAATATTTCTCCGAAAATGACCTGGCTGACCATTTCCGACCTATGTGACATTCCTGCGCGTAGCGGAAGATATGCATATTCGCAAATTCCTAGTTCCATAATTAATTGTATAATAGATATTTTTCCCTAATTTTCTTGAAGTTTTCCAGACCCGGTTTCCACGATTCGCGAATTTCCTCCTCGCTGGCTCCGCTTTCAATTTGCTTGCGGAATTCCTTTGTGCCTGCAAGCTTTTCAAGCAGATTGTTCTTATTGAAGAATTTGCTCTTGTCTGGGAACAGTTCGTACATTTTCATTATCACCGACACGTTGAAGCGGTTCTTTTGCCAGTCGAAGAATGCATTGCCATTGGTAAGGTCAACACCGTAGCATATCTTGTCGTTTAGTGCTGGATTGCTCGCACCTTCGTTCGGTTTCGGTATGAACGTGAATTCGCAACCGTCAACGTCCTTGTAGGCGGGGTGTCCCAAAACCTGGAACTGCTTGTCGGTTCCGCGTCCTACACTCAGGCAAGTAGCCTCGAAAATGCATAGTGTGGGGTATAGTTCTATGCTTCGTGCATTTGGCAGGTTAGGCGACGGACGGTGTGGTAATTTGTATTTTCTGGCATGGGTGTAGCATTTGCAAGGCACTACCGTCAAATCGCATTTTATTCCGCCTTTCAGCCAGCCCTCGCCGTTAATCATCTGGCCGTATTCGCCAATTGTCATTCCGTACACGATTGGAACTGGGTGCATTCCTATAAATGAGCGGTAGTTGGCTGTGTCGAGGATAGGTCCGTCAACGTAAGCTCCATTTGGGTTAGGACGGTCGAGGATAATCACGGGAATTTCGGCTTCGGCGCAAGCTTCCATCACATAATGCAAGGTGGAAATATAAGTGTAGAATCTTACACCGACATCCTGTAGGTCGAAAATCATTACATCTATGCCTTTTAGTTGTTCGGCAGTAGGCTTTTTGTTGCTTCCATATAGCGAAATAATGTTAAGACCGGTCTTTTCGTCAACTTCGTTGTTTACGGTCTGTCCGGCATCGGCGGTGCCACGGAATCCGTGTTCTGGACAAAAAGCCTTTACAAGGTTAACGCCTTCGCGAATGAGCATGTCGGCAAGGTGCATTGTGTCTATGGTGCTTGCTTGGTTTGCAACAATGGCGACACGTTTACCTTCGAGTTTTGGCAGGTATTCGTCAATATTATATATGCCGGGGAATATGGGGAGCGCCTCGACTCTATTCGGCGAATTTGTCGTTGTTTCCTTGCTTGCGTTGTCTTCTATTCCACGAGCTTGGCAGCAAGCAGAAAATATGCTTGTGACAACAATGAAGCCTATTATAAGAAATTTCATATAAATTCCAATTTTTCACAAAGTTAGGACAAAAATATCAATGACATTCAGTGTGCGTTTAAAGTTAATAACAAAGAAGTGTTATTTGAAATGAGGGCAAGTTGCTCCAAGTAATTGGAAATATTCCCTGGTTGTTGCCACGATACAATTTTGATGTTTGTGGCGCAGTGGTATGTGTAATGCGTTGATTTGTAGTGCGCTACGAAGAATGTTCTATGACAGGATCTTCCTTGTGCTACTTATTTGCTGTTTGACAGTTTTGCTTGGTTGTTTTCGTGCTCCTGCTAAAATTGGAATTCCAAAGTTCCAGCTTCGTTAGTTTCTTTCGGCTCGAGCCGCGTGGCATTCCCTTTTTTGTCAGCTAAAAAGGAAACAAAAAACTGTTGTCGCCGCAGCTAGTTCGCTAATCTTCTAATTTTCAAACTGTCCAAATGTCTAATCGCAAAACTTTCAAAAAACCTCGTTTTTGTTCAAAAAAAGTGTTCTAAAACATTTGTGTTCTTAAGTTATTGAAGTATTTTTGGGAAAAATTTTTAACAAAATAACACTTTATATTATGGCAAAAATTAGAGGAGCCGTTAAGGTCGATACCGAGAAGTGCAAGGGCTGCAGCGTATGCTTGGGCGCTTGTCCTATGGGAGTCCTTGATTTGGCAAAGGAAGTAAACGGAAAGGGCTATAACTACTGTTATATGAAAGAGCCCGAAAAATGCATCGGCTGTGCAAGCTGTGCTATTGTATGTCCTGATGGAGTTATCTCTGTCTATAAGGTAAAAGTGGACTAATTAATCTCGAAAAAATTAGCTAGAATGGAAAAAGAGCTTAAGTTAATGAAAGGTAACGAAGCAATAGCAGAAGCTGCTATTCGTTACGGGGCTGACGCTTACTTTGGATATCCTATCACTCCGCAGTCGGAAGTAATAGAATATTTCATGGAGCAGAACCCAATTGAGAGAACAGGTATGGTTGTTTTGCAGGCAGAAAGCGAATTGGCTGCAATCAATATGGTATATGGCGCCGCTGCTTGTGGTATGGCTGCAATGACATCTTCTTCTTCGCCAGGTTTCAGCTTGAAGCAGGAAGGTCTTTCTTATCTTGCAGGTGCCGAATTGCCTTGCTTGGTATTGAACGTTGTTAGAGGTGGACCAGGTCTTGGTACTATCCAGCCTTCTCAGTCTGACTATTTCCAGTCAACTAAGGGTGGTGGACATGGCGACTACAGACTAATCGTTTTGGCACCAGCATCTGTACAGGAAATGTACGACTTCGTTGAAATCGGTTTCGACCTTGCATTCAAGTATCGTAACCCGGTATTGGTTTTGTCAGATGGTATTATCGGCCAGATGATGGAAAAGGTAGAAATCGGCGCTGAAAGAAAGAGAAGAACAATGGAAGAAGTTATCAAGCAGTGCCCATGGGCAACTACTGGCAAGACTGCAAACCGCGAACGCAATATCGTAACTTCTCTTGACCTTGTAGCTTCTCGTCAGGAAGAATTCAACCGCAAGCTCGTTAAGAAGTACGACGAAATTCGCGAAAAGGAAGTTAGATGCGAATGCATCAACTGTGAAGATGCCGACTATGTATTCGTAGCTTACGGAACTTCTTCTCGTCTTTGCATGAAGTCAATGGACTTGTTGAGAAAAGAAGGTTTCAAGGTTGGTTTGGTTCGTCCTATCACTTTGTTCCCTTACCCAACTAAGATCATCGCTGAACTTGCAAACAGAGTTAAAGGTTTCTTGACAATCGAAATGAGCACCGGCCAGATGGTTGAAGATGTTCGTCTTGCTGTTAACGGTAAGAAGCCGGTTGAACACTACGGCCGCGTTGGTGGTGTTGTTCCAACTCCGGAAGAAATTGTAGAAGCAATGAAAAATTTTATGAAAGGAGAATAAGTCATGGCAGAATTGACAATCAACGATATAATTAAAGAAGAAAACTTGGTTTACTCGAAAACCAAGGTTATGACTGATAACGTAATGCACTACTGCCCAGGTTGCGGTCACGGTACAACTCACCGTCTAATTGCTGAAGTTATCGACGAAATGGGAATTCAGGATAAAACCATCGGCGTTACTCCAGTAGGATGCTCGGTTTTGATGTACAACTACCTCGACATTGATATGCAAGAGGCAGCTCACGGTCGTGCACCTGCTATTGCAACCGCTATCAAGAGAGTTATGCCCGACAAGTTCGTTTACTCTTACCAGGGTGATGGTGACTTGGCTGCTATCGGTACTGCTGAAACTATCCACTGCTGTAACCGTGGTGAAAACATCACTATGATTTTCATCAACAACGGTATCTACGGTATGACCGGCGGTCAGATGGCTCCAACTACATTGTCTAAGATGAAGGCTGTTACTTGCCCACGCGGTCGTGATGTCGCTACTATGGGTTACCCATTACACATTACCGAACTCGTTGCTCAGTTGCCGAACGTTCGCTATGTAACCCGTCAGTCGGTTCACACTCCAGCTAACGTAAGAAAAGCAAAAGCAGCTATCCGCAAGGCATTCGAAAACCAGAAGGACGGTAAGGGCGGTCTTTCTTTCGTAGAAATCGTTTCTAACTGCAACTCCAACTGGAAGATGACAGCTGTTGAAGCTAACAAGTGGATGGAAGAAAATACTTTCAAAGAATACCCACTTGGTGACATTAAGCTCGAATGGGAAATCCAGGAAGGTAGAATTAACCTAGGTAACAGAAAGTTAGACTATTAAAAATTTTAAAATCATGACAGAAGAAATAATAATAGCCGGATTTGGTGGACAGGGTGTCCTCTCAATGGGTAAAATTTTAGCATATTCGGGACTTATGCAGGGCCAGGAAATCGCTTGGATGCCTTCATACGGACCTGAAATGAGAGGTGGAACTTCCAACGTTACCGTTATCATCAGCGACGAAAGAGTAAGTTCTCCTATCTTAACTCAGTACGATACAGTTATCGTTCTCAACCAGCAGTCAATGGACAAGTTCGAAAGCACTGTAAAACCTGGTGGAACATTGATCTTCGACCCGAACGGAATTACTAAGTTCCCAACTCGCAAGGATATCAACATCTACAAAATCGAAGCTGCTAAGTTGGCTTCTGATATGGGTAACCAGAAAGTTTTCAACATGATTGTTCTTGGTGCTTTCTTGAAGGTTAGACCTATCGTTAAGAACGAATATGTAGAAGAAGGTTTGAGACATTCTCTTCCAGAACGTGCCCACAAGCTTATTCCTCTTAACATGGAAGCTATCAACAAGGGTAAGGAAGAAGTTGTTAAGATGTAATCTTTTCCTAAATTGCAAAAAAAAGCCACCATCTACGGTGGCTTTTTTTTTTGCTCGTTTTTATCTGTCTGCCTTTTCGCCCGAAACAAGCACACGAAGCTAAATATAGGCAGTTGTGTACTCAGTTTGCGTTGCCTGTTTTCGGCAATGTTGTGCTTGAAATCTTACCTTTCTTGTTATTGGTTACAGTTGTCTTTCCTTTTGTATAAAACCATTTCATAAAACTATGTTCCAATGAATAAATAATATATTTGCCGTGAAAATATTGCTCACACATTCACACACAAAATAGCAGGACGCTCCCTTGGTTCCCCGCCTTGGGAGTGTTTTTTTTCAGATGTTTTGGCTCTAGTTTCTCGGTTTGCCGCACTGTCGAGTTTTTCAATTTTTTGTATCTTTGTTGGCAATTGATAATAAGGATTATGAAAACTAATTTGTTGATGTTGTTGTTTGTCGCACAAGCATTACTTGTGTCGTGTGCGGATAGCCAGAAACAACCTGTAGTGGCAAAGGATATTGATATTATTGATGTCGCTGTCGCTGATGCGATGCCAGTTGTTGATTTTCCGGGACAGACATTCCTAGCTGTTGCCTGTGTGCCAGATTTTAATGAGCCGGCATTTGCGCAGAAATATTTCCCTAATGGCGGTTACGACGATATGACTACAATTGATACAGGCGGAGAGATGAGATTTGTGGTGATTCCCAAAGACGAAAATGTTAAGTTTTCTGTATATCCATGCATTATTAACGATGAGTATGAAATAGAGAAAGCCGAGCCTGCATACATTAGTAATTGTAGTGGATGCTTGAAGATAAAAGCGATGGAAGTGGAGTATATTCCTCATCTCTGCATAGTTTTCGAGTACAACGGGTTTGAAGGAATGCTACCTTTGACATTCGAGGGGCAGGAGGGTCATTTGGATTTGTCGGGCTGCGAGAAGGAGGTCGTTGATGTGACGATATATTAAATATTTCATAAAAATATTTAATAGCTTAATTATATAAGTAGGTGGAATAATGTTTGTAATGTGTAGGGTATAACTAAAAATAAATGCCATATGAAACGATTTTATATTTTTTTTGTGTCGGCAATGGTGTTGTCGGCTAGTAGTGTCTTCGCTCAGGAATATTACGATTATTATGTTCCGCCAGGATATAATGCATATTACGATTACGACCACAAGGTGTTGCAGCGTAAAGCCGTTTCTTGCGATGAAGACTACATGGATTTGTGGAATGGTCATAGCGTGAGAATCATAAATGGCTATGTGTATATCAATGATAAAAATAACTCGAGGGTCTTGTATGGCAAAAATGTTGAATTGTTGCCTTCCGGAGATTATCTAGTTAATTTTGGAGACGATGTATGGAAACTTTATGATGATGAAGGTGATTATTCGGGACTTTGGGGGTATAATGCCAAGGCCATGTGGAACGGAACATATCAAATATATATTGGTGGCGTATGGAAATTATATGACAGCCGCTACAATTACATGGGAATATATTCTACCTCGAAAATAGAGTTGTGTTGGAATGGTTACTACATTTATGAGGTCGGCAAAGGACAGTATAGGGTGGCCGATTCTGATGGTGATTATATAGGTGTCTGGGGTAATGATATTACCCTCATGCATAATGGAAATTTCAAGGTTAAGATAGGAGGGAATTGCTACTATTACGACAAAAAGGGGAATAGGGTAAATTAGATATAATAGACACAAAAAAAACTCGCACCATAATGATGCGAGTTTTTTTTGTGTGTTAAACTTCGTTTTAGAAGTCGTCGTCGTTAGCGTTATTGTTAATTACAGCACTACCTTTTCTAGCTTCCTCTTCTGCTTTCTTTTGCTCTTCCTCGATGCCATAGTCGGTAGATATAACACTGAATTCGGTACGACGGTTGAGCTGGTGGCATATTTCCTTTTTGCCGAAATCTGTAATTTTGTTGATGTATTCTTCGTTGAGGATTTCACCTTCCTTAAGGAATGGGTATTGCTTTGCCATCTGAGCAGATACGGTCTTAGGTTCGGTTTCGCCAAAGCCCTTTGCTGTAAGTCTGTCCGGTTTAATTCCCTTCGATATCAAGTAGTCGACACAAGATTTAGCTCTTGCAAGCGATAGGTTCATGTTATAGTCGTCCTGACCACGGAAGTCGGTGTGAGAACGTAATTCGATAGTGATATTCGGGTTGTCGTTCAGGGTCTTTACAAGACCATCGAGAGAAACTGTAGATTCCGGTTTCAGATCAGCTTTGTCATATGCGTATTCTATGTTTGGAAGTTCAATGACTCTTGGTATTCGCCCAAGGTTAAGCATAATGTTAAAAACGGTATCGTATTCAATGTTAGCAGTTGAGAATCTTGTTGAAGTTGAGAAGTAGTCCTTAGTGTATTCTCCCTTTACTTCATAAACTTTGCCCTTTTCTATAGGCATTGTATATTGACCCTTTTCGTTTGAAGTGAGTTCCTTTACGACTGCGCCGTCGGCATAAACGGTAATTTTTGCGTCCTTAAGCGGGATTTTTCTGTCGATGTTGGTTGTGTCGTAGATGGCACCGTTCATTGTAATAACTAGAGGTGGCAATGAGAACGAGTAAATATCGTCGCTTCCCTTGCCGCCCTTGCGGTTGGATGAGAAATATCCAGATTCTTCCTTTCCGCTGAAAATGATGCCGAAATCATCGAATGATGAGTTGATCGGGTATTTCATGTTTTCAACTCCGGAGAATTCTTTTCCAGTCTTAATGGCCTTGTATATGTCTAGACCGCCCATACCTTGATGTCCGTCTGAAGCAAAATACAGAGTGCCGTCTTCGCGAACGGTTGGGAATACTTCATCGCCAAGAGTGTTAATCTTTGGTCCAAGGTTGACTGGCTTTGAGAATTTGTTGGTGTTGCCGATTCTCTGTGCCATATACAGGTCCTGTCCGCCATATCCACCTTCAACTTCTGCGCTGAAGTACAAAGTCTTGTCGTCTGGAGCAAGAGCAGGGTAACCAACTTCGGCCGTTTCAAATCCAGGGATTTCAAGAAGTATGGCTTGTCCCCAAGCATTGCCCTTTTTCGAGCTTATGTAAACTTTACAAGGTTCATCAACTTTTTTTCCGGCCTTGCAGCGAGTGAAATACATGTCGGTGCCTTTAAGCGAAACGGTAGAAGCGCCTTCGTCATCTTCGGTGTTAACGCCGCCGGCAATAGGAGTAGGTTCGGTCCAAGTTCCTTTTCTGTCCTGTGTAACTTCGAAAATGTCGGTGAATTTTTGTCCAGACTTGTAGTTGTCGCGGCTTCCTTGTGAACCTTCGCGTGAAGATGTGAAATATACGGTGCGGTAGTCCTTAGAGGCCCAGACAATTGAGAAGTCAGCTTGTGCTGTGTTGAATTTAGATACGTTTATGACTTTGTATCTTGTGGGGCGGCTAATCCAATTAGGAACGATTTTGCATGATTCGAGACCGCTTTTTGCACGATGGTCCTGTGGTGCAGATTTGAGGTACTGCTTGTAGTAGTCGGTGGCTTCTTCGTATTTGCCGTTCATTCTAAGAGCATCGGCGTAGAAAAGCAAAACGTCTGGTTTGATGACGCCACGAACGTAATTTTTCACAGCAACTCTGAAATACATTTCCGACTTGTCGGTGTTGCCAAGTTGCTTGTAGCAATATCCAAGTTGGTAGTTTACCTTGGCTAGGTCTTCCTTGGCCGAGATGCTAGGAAGGGCTTTTTCGTAATAATCCTTTGCCAAATCGTACGAATATTGGTTGAAATATTCGTTTCCCTTATCGATTAGAGCTTTCTGTGCCTGTAGGAATAAGCCCAGACTTACAAATATTATTATAAAGACTAGTCGTTTCATATGTATAGTATATGCATATTAAAAATTGAGCCCCAAATATACATTTTATTTTTTTACTATCGGCAATCTGTTGTAAAAAAAATCTTAAAAGAGGAATCCAATTTAATTGGCAATGCTATCTGGACATGAATATGTCGCGTGTAAAATACTTGCTTTCGGTAAGTCCTTTTGTCTCAACACTAGCTTTTTCAAGATTGTAATTGCTTGCCTTGTAGAATATTATGTAATTGTTTTCGGGCTTGAGTTCAATCTCATAATTGCCGTTTTCGTCGGATGTCTGTGTGTCCATGAGAACATATTCGTCGTTCATGATTTGTATGTCGACATTTGGTATGGGCTTGTTTAGTTCCTTGTCCCAGATAGTGCCCGAAACGGTAAACGATAATTCAGGCAGAATGAAGTGGTACAGGTCGGTTTTTCCAACGCCACCTTTTCGTCGCGATGACAGAAATCCTTCTTCGCGCATTCCGGTGAATACGATTCCAAAATCGTCGAGGGAGGTGTTGATTGGGAATCCTAGGTTGTAGATCCTATATTCTGAGCCTTTTACGTGCTTTGCAAGGAAAATGTCGAAGCCGCCCATTCCCGGATGTCCGTCGGAGGCGAAATACAGGTCGCCGTTGCTACGTATGTAAGGATGAACTTCGTCTTCTTCCGTGTTTATGCACGAGCCGAGGTTCTGTGGCGGGTTGAACGGCTGGTTTTTGCGTTGTCGTGTTACGCGGTATATGTCTTTTCCTCCATAACCTCCTAGAAGCGAATCGGCAACAAAGTATAATGTTAGTTCGTCGTCGCTGATTGCCGGGTGACCGATGGAAACGCTGTCGGGAATACCTTTGATTTCGACTTCCTGTGCATTCATCCAGTTGTTTCCGACCTTTTTTGCCATATAGATGCGGCAGCCCTTGTCGTGCGACTTGTTGAAGGTGCATCTGGTGAAATATAGGTTGTTTGACATTCGGTTCAGGCATGCGGCGCCTTCTTCATCGTTGGTGTTGATGTTTCCGGGAGCTATCTTTGCTTCTGTCCATTTTCCTTCCTTGTCGAGTTCGGCGAAGAAGAGGTTGGAGCAATATTCTCCAGATTCGGGATTGACGGTGACATGGTTGGGTGCGTTTCTTGTCGAAGTGAAATAAACTTTCCGGTGTGTTCGAGCCTCGTAGAATGGGCAGTAGTCTTCGCCGCCGGAGTTTATTATTGGTTTAAGTGTTACCTCGTATCGTGTAGGATTGGCAAGTAGCTCGCGAGTGAGTTCTATGCTTTGAATACCTTTTTGTGCCAGTTTGTGGTTTGGCGAAATTTCGTCGAATTTCTTGTATTGCACTAGAGCCGAGTCGTATAGCTGAAGCATTTGTAGGACCTCGCCGAAATAAAGGTATGCCAGCGAATCCTCGCATCCGTTTTCGATAGCCAGCTTAAAGTTGGGTGCAGCTTCTTCGGGGATTGACAGTTTTTTGTAGCAGTAGCCAATCTTGAAGTATATTTCGGATGCCATTTTTTTGTTTAGCTTGTGCTTTTCGGCGAGCGGCGTATAAAGAGAGATGGCTTCTGAAAATTGTTCGCGCTTTAGAGCGGCATCGGCGAGTTTAAGCGCTTTCTGAGCCTGAAGTGTCGCACAGAAAAGCAATGCAAGTATTATGGTTGCAAGTCGTTTCATTTCAAAAGTCAATGCAAGGTGCAAATTTATATCAATTCAAATTTTGTGCAAAAAAATAGGGGCGGATTTTTCCGCCCCTATGACTTAGTTTTCTAATAGTAAATTACTTGTTGCATTCTTTCTTGCAATCGAAGATTTTGTAGATGAATGCTGCAAGAGCACCGCCGACGAAAGGTCCAACGATGAAAATCCAAAGGTTGCTCAAAGCTGTTCCACCCTGGAATACAGCAGGAGCAATAGAACGTGCTGGATTTACAGAAGTGCCTGTGTATCTGATGCATGCAAGATGGATGAGAACAAGGGTCAAACCAATTGCAAGACCTGCGTGGTTGCCGGCGCCATTCTTTTCGTGAGTTGTACCAAGAACAACGAATACAAAAATGAATGTGAAGACAATTTCGGCAAGCAAACCGCCGCAAACGCTAACTCCTGCCTGCAAATCGTTTGCACCAGTACCTTCAAGACCTGCATTTTTAGTGAGTGCAAAAAGCAAAGCCGAGCCAATGAAAGCACCGATAACTTGGAAAATCATGTAGAAGCAAGCATCTTTCCAGCTCATTCTACCGCTGATAGCAACACCAAGGGTAATTGCCGGATTGATGTGGCAACCAGAAATTCCACCGATTGCGTAGGCCATTCCAACTACAGCAAGACCAAAAGCTAATGCTGTTCCAACAACAGATGCAGTGTCAACGCCGCAGCTAAGACTTACGGCTGTTCCGCATCCCATAAGAACCAATACCATGGTTCCAATCATTTCTGCTAAGTATTTTTTCATTTCAATTAAATTTTAAGGTGTTACAAAAGTAGTTTTTTTATTAAAACAATAGGTATGTTTTTTTGTTTTAAAAAAATGAAATATATTTGCATGATATGAAAGGTTTCTTCAGACTGATTCGGTGGAAAAACATCCTTGTGGTTGCATTGACGATGGTCGCCATGCGGCAGTTTATAATATGTCCGGTCTTTGGACATTATTGTGTTGATGTTATGTTCCCTACTTGGGGTTTCTACATGATGATGATGGCAACAATGCTGATAGCAGCCGGAGGCAATGTCATAAACGATTACTACGATCTGCGTATCGACCGCATAAATAAGCCGGACAAGATGATAATTGGAGTTAAGATATCACGTCGTAGGGCGATTGCCATGCACTTGTGGCTGAATATCTTCGGATTGGCGTTCGGCATTTTGGCTGCTGTTGCCGCCCGTATATGGTGGTATGTGCTGATTTTTGTAGCCGCAGCTTTTTTCTTGTGGATTTACTCGTTGAAATTCAAGAAGATAACATTCTGGGGCAATTTTGTGATTGCTGTGCTGACGGCGATTGTTCCGTTCCTTGTGGGAATGACAGAGTATTTTGCTGTGGAAAAGTCGCTGGTTGAATGGGACTATGCTCATATTCAGGCTGTAAAGATGTCGATGCAGGTGATTGTGGCTTTTTCGATATTCGCGTTTATATACACTTTGCTGCGTGAAATAATAAAGGACTGCGAGGATATTGCAGGCGACAGCGAAAACAATGTAAGGTCTATTCCTGTGGTACTTGGCCTTAAAAAGACAAGATATGTTATTTCTATAGTAGCTCTTGTCGCAAGTGCCATGGTATATCTCTTCTGGCATTTTTACCTGCGCGAAACCAGCTTGATAGGCATGAATATATATGCTGCAATATACCTGATGGTGTTTGTCGAATTGCCGTCGCTGGTACTTGTCTTTTTGAATTTGTTTAAAGATGGCGGACGTAAGTTTTATTCCGCAATTAGCAAGGCGGTGAAGCTGATAATGCTGTTCGGTTTGCTGTTTACTTTGATTTTTAGTTTTATTGTTTATCATAATGGAATCTTTTGATAAGAAATACAATATTTTGCTTGCCTCGGCAAGTTATCGTCGCCGCGAGTTGCTGACTCAACTTGGCGTAAAGTATTCATTGGTAAAGCCTTCTCAAGAAGAGGAACGAGTACCGTCGGATGTGTGTGCAGAGGATGTTTCTGAATATTTGGCATGCCAGAAGTCGGAAGCTTATAAGGATTTGAAAGATAATGATTTGCTTATTACAGCAGATACTACTGTTATCGTTGATGACAAAATTCTAGGCAAGCCGCACGATTATTCGGAGGCATGCCAGATGCTGAAGCTGTTGAGTGGATGCACGCACCTTGTTGTTACAGGCGTTTGTCTCCGTTCGGTAGAAAAGATGGTAAGTTTCAGCGTTACGACAGAAGTTACATTTTCCAGCCTCGACGATGATGAAATCCGTTTTTATGTAGAAAACTTCAAGCCATACGACAAGGCGGGGGCTTATGGTATCCAGGAATGGATAGGTAAAATTGCCGTCGAAAACATAAACGGATCGTTCTATAATGTGATGGGACTTCCCGTTCAGCGACTATATCGTGAATTGAAGAAATTCTAAATATCCAACATAATAAAAAAATAATGAAGAAGATTTTTAGCGTATTGATTGTCAGCATGCTATCATGCAGTTTGTTTGCTGACGAAGGTATGTGGCTTCCTTTGCTACTTGAAAAATACAACATTGCCGACATGCAGAAAAAGGGCTTTAAGCTTACGGCAGAAGATATTTATAGCATTAACCACGCATCGATGAAGGATGCAATTGTAATTTTCGGCAGCGGTTGTACTGGCGAGATGATTTCGGGTGAGGGCCTTTTGATCACCAATCATCATTGTGGATACGGAACAATTCAGCGCCATAGCTCTATCGAGCACGACTATTTGACCAATGGTTTCTGGGCTATGAACCGCAAGGAAGAACTAGCAAGTCCCGGAATGTCGGTAACTTTCTTGGTAAGCATGGAAGATGTTACCGAAAAGGTGCTTGAAGGAGTAAAAGATGACATGTCGGTTGCAGACCGCGACGCAAAAATTAATTCCAATATCGAAACAATAAAAAAAGAATCGGTTGCGGGTACTCATTATCAGGCACGTATTGAGTCGTTCTATTGCGGAAACCAATATTTTCTCTTCAAGAATGAGATTTTCGAGGATGTTCGCCTAGTTGGAGCTCCGCCATCTGCAATTGGAAAGTTTGGCGGTGATACCGACAACTGGATGTGGCCACGTCATACGGGCGATTTCTCATTGTTCCGTGTATATTGTGGCAAGGATGGAAAGCCAGCAAAGTATTCGGACGATAATGTGCCGTATACTCCTAAGAAATTTTTCCCGATTTCACTGAAAGGTGTTCAGGAAGGTGATTTTACAATGGTTTTCGGTTATCCGGGAAGTACGCAGGAATATTTGCCAGCAGTGGCTGTTGAGCAGACGTTGAATGATTCTGACCCGACGAGAATTGCAATACGTGATAGGAAATTGGCTGTTATAAAGGCAGGTATGGAAAAATCTCCACTTACAAGAATCCAATATTCCAACAAAGCAGCAGGTATTGCAAACGGTTGGAAGAAATGGCAGGGCGAAATCAAGGGCTTGAAGCGACTCGATGCTGTGAATGTTAAGCGTAATTTTGAGGAAAACTTCCAGAAATGGGCAAATGGAAAGCCAGAATACAAGAATTTGCTTGCCGATTATGCAAAGGTCTATGATGAAATGAAGCCGTTGAACATGGCATACATCTATATTTCCGAAGCGGGACTAGGCAGTTATACTGTTGCTTTTGCAAACCAGATGCGAATGCTCGAAGCTTGCAATGGCGCAACTCCGGAAAATATTGAAAGTCTTAAGGCAACGGCATTGTCAAAGGCAAATGGAACTTACAAGGATTATAATGAGGACGTTGAAATCCGTCTCTTTGCTGAAATGACAAAGATATATATGGATAACATGCCGTCAGAATATTACCCGTCGATATATGCAAGCTTCGACAAGATTACAAAGTCGGCAAGCGACAAGTATATGGCTTTTGCCGAATACTGCTTTTCAAAGTCGGTGTTTGCTAATAAGGAAAAGTTTGAAGCTTTTGTCAACGGCTTGTCATCTAAGTCGGCAAAGGTCCTTAACTCTGACCCGATATATGGCTTTGCAAAGGACATAATCGCTATTTATCAGACTATTAGGCCAAAGATAATTGATTGTTACGATCGTATCGAGCTGCTTGACCGCATATACATGAAGGCCCAGATGGAATATCAGCCAGAAAAGATATTCTTCCCCGATGCAAACTTTACGCTCCGTGTGACATATGGACAAATAGCTCCGTATAAGCCAGCTGATGGTATCGACTATGAATGCTTTACGACTCTTGATGGCATTATCGAAAAAGATAATCCCGATATTTACGATTATGATGTTCCGGACAGACTGAAGGAGCTTTACGCTGCAAAGGATTATGGACAGTATGCCGACAAGGATGGAAAGATGCATGTTGCATTTACTGCTACAAATCATACTACTGGCGGAAATTCGGGCAGTCCTGTAATAAATGGAAATGGCGAATTGATTGGCGTTAATTTCGACCGCAACTGGGAGGGAACAATGAGCGACATTATGTACGACCCCGAAATGTGCCGCAACATTTCGCTCGATATACGATATGCTTTGTTCCTAATTGACAAGTTTGCAGGAGCAAGCCATCTGATTGATGAGATGGAAATTAGAAAGTAGTTTTCTGTAAATGTAGAAAGGACGCGTCGTTTCAAAATATAGTTCAATGAAGAAAGTCATTTTTGCATTATTTGTTGCTCTCTTGCCCTATATGGCAGTTGCACAGCATGATTTTGAAAGCCTTATTGATGTAAAGCATTACACCATAAATCTTAACATTAGCGATTTTACAGGTAAGACCATTGCTGGAAATACAATTGTAAACCTTCAGACAACGGTTGCTAATACTTCAACCATTTGCCTGTACTTGCAGAAGCTTACGGTTGATTCGATAGTTTGTCCCGACTATACAATTTCTTCGTTTTCGCATAACGATACGATAATTACCATAAACTTTGAAACGGCGCCACAAGCAGAACAGCCATTCGACTTGAACATATATTATCATGGTGCACCACAAAAAGATCCGTCGGGGTGGGGTGGCTTCTATTTCTCAAACAATTATGCCTTCAACATGGGGTGTGGTTTCGATGATGTCCCACATAACTATGGTCGCGTATGGTTCCCATGCAACGATAATTTCACCGACAAGGCCAAATATACTACTATAATTACTACGCAGTCGGAAAATACGGCTATTTCGAGCGGTGAACTTGTTGATACGCAAACCGATGAGGAGAATGGATTGACGACTTATCATTGGGAGCTAACACAAGAAGTGCCTACATATCTGCAGTCGGTGGCTGTTGGGAAATATTATCACTACCATTCTGTATATCATGGCATTGCACGCGACATCCCAGTTGATATCTATGGATATCCTTCAGATAGTGCAAGGATAGCGTCAGCTTTTTATCGTCTCGATACCACATTGCAGGTTTATGAAGACCATTTCGGCGAATACCCATGGCAGCGTGTCGGCTTTGTGCTTGTTAACTTTTCGAGTGGAGCAATGGAACACGTAGGGAACATTTCGGTTGGTCGAGCTTTTGTGACTTCAGGAACGTATGAGACTCTTTATTATCACGAACTTTCGCATCAGTGGTTTGGCGATTTGGTAACTTGTGCCAGAGCTGAAGAAATGTGGTTGAACGAGGGTTTTGCTACATATTGCGAGACTTTGTGGAAGGAATTTGTCTGTGGGGAGCAGGATGGCAAGAACTATCGCCGTTCGGCACATCGCAACGTGCTTACAAAGACGCATAGAAGCGATGGCGAATATCTGCCGTTGTCGCCAAATCCAGTTTACAATACCTACTCGTCGAATGTTTACGATAGGGGAGCATCAACAGTACATGCACTTAGAAATTATCTTGGCGACAGTGTGTTCTTTGCGACAATAAAGGCATATTTGAATGAATTTTCGTATAAGACGGCAACATCGGAGCAGTTCCGTGACTTTATCTCCGAATATACGCACACGGATATGACTGCATTCTTTGATTCGTGGGTGTTTACAAAAGGTTTTCTGCACTATTCAATAGATTCTTCGGCCGTAGTTGCTAATGGCGACAATTATGATGTGACGGTATATGTTCGCCAGAAATTATTGCAACGCGAAGCTTATGCCGATAACAACAGGGTTGAAATAACGTTTATGAATTCGGATTTGTCGTCGGAGACTCGAATTTTGGAATTTTCTGGAGAAACAGGAAGTCAGACGTTTACAATTCCGTTCAATCCGGCAGCGATTTTGTGCGACTACTTTGAGCACACTTCGGATGCAACAATAGACCAGGCATTGATGGTAGATGGGGCAGGCGAATGTTCGTTTGCAAATACCGATTGTTCGGTGGCAGTTTCCGAGATAGATGGAACAGCAATGTTGCGTGCCACATGTAATTTCGTAGCTCCCGACGATTTCAACGAACCGGTAGAAGGTTTGGAAATAGTTCCAAGCCGCTATTGGCTTATCGAGAGTGTAGCACCGGAGAACTTTTCTGCTCAGATAAAGATTAACTTCAGTTGCACAAGCAGTTCGGGATGGGAAAAGCCGTACATTCAGGTTGCTCAGATGGATTCGGTTGTGCTGGTATATCGTCGTGACAGGTCTGATAATTGGCGTGTGGTTCCTGCTCAGTACAGCAAGGGAATGCAGCGTTTCACAACCGATAGTTTTGCCAACGGGGAATATGCATTGGCAATCAAAAACGGCTATTGTGGCACCTCGGAACTAAACGAATCATCGTTTTCAATTTTTCCAAACCCGACATCGGGGCAGATGACTGTATTCTTTGGAAGAAACTTCAGCGGCAACGTGTCGGTTGCCGATGCAACAGGGAAAATCATTCTGCACAAGAAAGTTAAGGATTCGGAGATCAACTTTAACCTAAAGCACCTTGCAGCAGGAACATATTTTGTCGTGGTAAGCGATGGCAAGGATAGCGTAAGTAGGAAGGTTGTGGTAAGATAGGATCTTCGGAAAATAGCTTCTACTTGTTTCCCTTTGCCCTATTGTGCGTCTTGCAAAGCATCTGACAATTAGATACGTCGGTTGCTCCTCCATTGCTCCATGCTGTCACGTGGTCGGCATCCATTTCTGCAAGTTTCCATATTCGCAGACGGTTGTTGTCGCTACCAAGTGCGCAAAGCGGACAGTTCGACTTGTTTGCAGCCGTGGCTTCGCTAGTTTGCTTTGCATATACCGATTTTTTTGTGGCCTCGTCGAAAACACGCACATCGAGCAACTTTTTGTCGGTGCAACCACCCAAAATATACTCGAAAATTCCTTTGCGACATTTCACATAAGGATCGGCATAAAGTTCATGAACTTGTTTCGAAACATCTTGCGGACTATACGACTGTCTATGATAGGTTTCGTACAGACGACCCCATTCCAGACCGCGCATTTCGTTTTCAACATCGCAGAAAACTGACGAAATCCAGTCGATTATGGCTGTAAAATACGTTTTAAGTTCGTTTATATTGTTGTCCTGACGGTGTGCGCTCATATAATCGCCAATCTTTCCCTTGCTAACCCATTCGAGTGCCGTATGCAGAAAATCCTGACGATTGACACTGCCCGTAATATATGCACTCCACTTTTGCACGTTGGCATTTTGCGTGTTCGAAAATTCCTCCTTCGCCTTCGTGACAAACGGCCCCGAGTAAACAGCATTTAGCAATTCCTGCTCGTTTAGCGGCACGCCGGCAATATTTATGGTCTTGAACCATTCCTTGATCTCGCTCTCTTCGCCTTCGCACTCGTAGATAAGCATTTGCGTGTCGAGAATTTTCTGCTGAAGGTTTTCTGCCAGACCCGAAAAATACTGCTCCATTCCGTTGGCATCCTTAATGGCGAACTTACCAGTAATGTAGCGACCGAAACTTGTTATTCGCTGCTGACCGTCGAGGACTTCGAGCTTATCGTCGGAGATTTTGTTGAAATAAATCAATCCAAGCGGATAGCCTTTCAGCATTGAATCGATTACAGCCACATCGCGCTTGCCGTCGGCATAAATGTAGTTGCGTTGATATTCCGGCTGAATTGTAAGCTTGCCCGAAAGACCGAAAAGTCCCTTGCCTTCAAATTCGTTGTAGACAAATCCTTCGCATATTTCGCGAACAGTGTATTGCTTTAATGTTGTTTTCATAGTTTTAATTTAAAATGTTGATTATTAACTATTTTTTTTTGAAAAATCAATAAAATCCAACTCCGTTTTTTATTAAAATTTATGGAGTATAACTCCGTATTTTACTAAGTTTTTTTTTGTCTCCTTTCAAGCATAAGATTTGTAATGTCGTGCCATTGTGGAATTGCGTCGAGCAAGCGGGACGCTTGCAGGACAATCCGTACGGCACGCCACGACACAACAAGGCCTACGCTACTTTCATTGAACTCTTTCATTTTATTGCTTCTTGCGAATGAAAATTCTACTGTATAATCTTTTTCCGTTAACGTATCCTCTACCTTTAGGTATATTCAAATCAGCTTCAGTTCCCAAAATTTCAAACTGCTCCGGGCAGTATTTGTCCATAAATGAAATCGGCACCCCCATTGCACCTTCATAATCAGATGGAATTGCATCAGAATATGGCACTTCGATAGCATCGTAATTGTCATATTTTTGATAGCCGACACCTTTCACTTCAATATGCTTGCTAAACTTTATATTATCATCCATTGACATTAATGATAATGGTTGGTGACGTCGTCCATGTTCAATATTCGTGAACCATACCCCAGCAGCTCTTGCATAAATCTTTTCATCAACAACTCTATATTTACTTCCTTCCTTATTACTTTTTACTAATTCATCTTCAAATTCTTTTGGAACGGAAAAAAGCATATCAACGCCCATAGGCATTGCGCCGCACCAAATTTTATTATCCTTAATTAACGGAAAAACTTCTTTGTATGTAATAGCATTTTTATTTCCGATAACAGCAAATTGTTTCCCGGCTTCCATTATCAACGCCACAAATTCACGGAACAGCGAGAAAGGCGGATTGGTAATGATAATGTCGGACTCGTCGCGGAGGCGTTTTACCTCGTCGCTACGGAAATCGCCGTCGCCTTCCAAATATTTCCACTCCAAATCGTCGATATCTATTTTTCCGTTGCAATTGGTGTCGTGGTCGAGCACAAAGATTTTTCCGTGAGTCCGGCTCTTGTCGGCATCGTAGTTGGGATTTTCGGTCTCGAACAATGTCGGCTCCCATTCCTTAATCTGCTTGCTTTCGACGGCATAACTGGTAGAAATAAGTTTTTTGAGGCCAAAATTTTCGAAATTCTGTGCAAAAAACTTAGTAAAGTTGCTCCATTCGGGATCGTCGCAGGGCAGAAGTATTGTCTTTCCGCGAAAAACATCTGGATTGTATTCGATATAGGCGTTTATTTCTTTCTGAATGTCGGCGTACTGGGTGTAGAATTCGTCGTTTTTGGCATTTTTTGCCTTGGATAGATTTTCATTTGCCATAAATTGATAGTCCTTTCTGCATCGAACTACCAATCTCGACTGCCGGCAACAAGAAAGGTGCAGACCTTTCTATCTTGTCCACGAGGAGCCTCGCATGAACCCCGTTTCACTGCTAGATCAGCCCACACCTATTCGGCGTGAGCATTAACTTTTGCAGTGAAAATTGGTTTGCGAAAAGCAACCCGTGGCTTAGCGTTCTTCGACAATTTCTAAATCATCGCTTGCGAGGCTTTTGATTTGGACAAGAATAATAGCTAATGCTTAGTATGTTTTAAAATCTCTTTTTGTTACCTATAATTATAATTATTAATTAACGTGCAAATATATAAATAAACTTGAAGAGTTTAAATGTTTAAAAGTTTAAAACTTGAAGAGTTTAATGCAGAGCCAAGCAAAAACATTACGTAATTCTCACTTCGGCTGTTGCTCGGGGAACGCTGGGATTATTTGCGACTACGCATTATTTTCTTCCTGCCACATTTCGTACAAAGCAACAGGTCCAAGATGCCAAAGTTTAGTTTCTTCCTTTTGCAATTGCTGATACAACGATGAAATATAGAAACTATGCATAGCTTCCCAAACCGAACAATTATGCTTCTCGGAATAAATCGCAGATACGGTCGCAACCTTTCCGGGCAGAAACAAATACAAATTTTTATTGGTCACTTCCAAATTCATAAACTAATGATTTTGTATTCCCTGAACTTCAACGAAGTTAATGATTCTTTGGTATGGAAAAGCAGTTGGTCGACCAAAGTGTATGTGTGCAATTCCTTAATTAATGATTGCTTGTCTAAAATACCACTTTCATACAAAGCAAATGCAGCATAAACCCTATCGTTTGCCACTGGACCATACACAATATCAAAAGAGTGAGAGAAATTTGGATTGTTTCTATTTTCATAAACGAAATCAACCCAATCCTCGTTTGCCGACCTAAATATTAAAGAATTATACGTGTCAAGCAAAGATTCATCAAATTCATATACATTCACATAGCCTTGCATGACATTTTTACCGAGTTTCCTTACAACCCAACGCTGTGCCTGAATAAAATCGGTAGTAGTATAAAATCCAAATCCGTAATCTAAAGTACGATTAGATTTACGTATTTCTGGTTCTTTTACTATTTCAAGGCTTCCGTGATACAGAATCATACGAGTTCAACTCCTTTTAAAAATTCATCTATTTCTTCCACTAGCCACTGGTGGCTTTGGGTGTGGAATACTTCATAATTTTCTGCCAAATATACAGACACTCCAGAGCTAAAGAATAGATTGGCAACATCGGCTCCATTCATTCCTTTTGCATTTTTATATTGCTCAATACAAAAAGCTACAAAATAAGACTTGTCCTTTTCTTCCTTTGACATATCTAAAATGACTAATTAACATGCAAATATATAAATAAAAGTTGAAGAGTTTAAATGTTTAAAAGTTTAAAAGTTGAAGAGTTTAATGCAGAGCCAAGCAAAAACATTACGTAATTCTCACTTCGGCTGTTGCTCAGGGAACACAGGGTGCGCATTAGGGAGTAGGGAGATAAAAAAATCGGATGATAAGATTTTACCACCCGATTTTTTATTTAAGCTATTTGTTTAAATGCTTATTCAGCCATCAAAATCTTGAGCATTTCAATTGCTGCTCTTGCGATTGGTGTACCAGGACCGAAGATTGCTGCAACTCCTGCATCATACAAGAATTGGTAATCCTGAGCTGGGATAACACCACCGGCAACAACCATGATGTCTTCGCGGCCAAGTTTCTTAAGTTCAGCAATAACTGCCGGAACCAAAGTCTTGTGGCCTGCTGCCAACGATGAAACGCCAAGGATGTGAACGTCGTTTTCTACTGCCTGCTTTGCCGCTTCTTCAGGAGTCTGGAACAATGGTCCCATATCAACGTCGAAACCACAATCAGCATACCCAGTAGCGCAAACCTTAGCACCACGGTCGTGTCCGTCCTGACCCATCTTAGCAATCATAATACGAGGCTGGCGACCTTCCTTCTTTGCAAACTCCTTGCAGAGTTCCTTTGCCTTTTCGAATTCGGCGTCGTTCTTGGCTTCCGAAGAATATACGCCAGATATTGTCTTAATCACTGCGTTGTGTCTTCCTACTATTTTTTCGCAAGCATTTGAAATTTCACCTAATGAAGAACGAACCTTAGCTGCTTCAACAGCAAGTTCTAGCAAGTTGCCTTCGCCTGTTTCTACGCACTTTGTAATTGCTGCAAGTGCACGCTGTACATCGGCTTCGTTTCTTTCTGCTCTAAGTTTCTGTAATCTCTTGATTTGCTGTTCTCTAACTGCAGTGTTGTCGACTGCAAGAATATCAATAGGATCTTCCTTTTCAAGACGGTACTTGTTGATGCCGACGATTGTCTGGTTGCCGCTGTCGATACGAGCCTGAGTGCGAGCAGCTGCTTCTTCGATACGCATCTTTGGAATACCTTTTTCGATTGCCTTTGCCATACCGCCGAGTTCTTCAACTTCCTGGATGTGAGCCCAAGCGCGATGTGCAAGTTCGTTGGTAAGACTTTCAACATAGTAAGAACCAGCCCATGGGTCGATAGAACGGCAAACGTTGGTTTCTTCCTGGATGTAGATCTGAGTGTTACGAGCAATACGAGCCGAGAAATCGGTTGGCAATGCGATAGCTTCGTCAAGTGCGTTTGTGTGCAACGACTGAGTGTGTCCCAATGCAGCGCCCATAGCTTCGATACAAGTTCTTGTAACGTTGTTGAATGGATCCTGTTCGGTAAGTGACCAACCTGAAGTCTGGCAGTGAGTACGCAATGACAAAGATTTCGGATTCTTCGGGTTGAACTGGTTAACAAGTTTTGCCCAAATCATACGAGCAGCACGCATCTTTGCAATTTCCATGAAGTGATTCATACCGATTGCCCAGAAGAATGACAACCGTGGAGCAAAAGCGTCAACGTCGATGCCGGCCTTGATACCTGTACGCAAGTATTCCAAACCATCGGCAAGTGTGTATGCCATTTCGATATCGTTGGTTGCACCAGCTTCCTGCATGTGGTAACCAGAAATAGAAATCGAGTTGAACTTAGGCATGAACTTAGAAGTGTAAGCGAAGATATCGCCGATGATACGCATTGAGAACTCTGGTGGGTAAATGTAAGTGTTACGAACCATGAATTCCTTGAGGATGTCGTTCTGGATTGTACCCTGCATTTCCTCGAGCTTAACGCCCTGTTCCAAACCAGCTACGATGTAGAATGCAAGAATCGGCAATACAGCGCCGTTCATTGTCATTGATACCGACATCTTGCCCAATGGAATCTGGTCGAACAATATCTTCATGTCCTCAACCGAGCAGATGCTAACACCAGCCTTACCAACATCACCGACAACGCGTGGATGATCGGCATCGTAGCCACGGTGAGTTGCAAGGTCGAATGCAACCGACAAACCTTTCTGACCTGCAGCTAGGTTACGACGGTAGAATGCATTTGATTCTTCAGCAGTGGAGAAACCTGCATATTGACGGATTGTCCAAGGTTTCTGAACGTACATTGTTGAATAAGGACCACGAAGGAAAGGTGCAACACCGGCTGCGTAGTTCAAGTGTTCCATTCCGGCAAGGTCTTCGGCTGTATAGATGCCTTTTACATTGATTTGTTCGGGTGTTGTCCACAATGACTGGTTGTTGTTGCAGCAGCAGTCGTTAGTTTTGCCCGTATATTTTATATCTTTGAAATTTGGTCTCATCGCTTTAAATTATAATTCGTTAATACCCAGCATTTTCTGATATCCCATCAAGGTTTCAAGGACATTGCACTTTACGTGGATGTAATTCTTGATTCCCTTTTCTTCTAGAGCAGGACGGCATTCTGGATCGCCAGCAACAACAAGAATAGCTTTGTTGCCGAGAAGTTGTGCAATTTGAGGAACGGCTTCAGCATATTCATCGTCGGCAGAGCAAGCGACAACAATTTGAGCTTTAGATTCCAATGCGGCCTTAACTCCGTCCTCAATAGTTGCGAAGCGGTTGTTGTCGATAACCCTGATACCAGCAACAGCGAAGAAGTTTGATGAGAATTGAGCTCTTGCACGACACATTGCCAAATTACCGAAAGTAAGCATGAATGCCTTTGGTTCAACACCACTTCTGTCGGTAGCAAGACGCAAAGCTTCGAAAGCTTCGGCACCACGATATGGCTTCAATGGTTCTGCAACCTTTTCGTGTGAGCAGCAATCAGCTTCCTTCATTACCATGCCCATAAGGGTAGGGATGTCGCGAGAAACGATTTCCTTGGTAATGTTAGCTTCTGCCTTTTCGTTGAAGTTCGGGAACTGGTTTGTTCCGAGCAATGTTTCGCGGCGGGTTGCGATGTTCTTGTCGCGCTTGTCGGCAACGGCCTTAATTTCTGCCTGTACGAAACCTTCCTTGAACTTGGCAACGTAACCACCACCATTTTCAACAGTATTGAAAAGGTTCCAAGCGGCATTTGCTATAGAGTTGGTAAGATTTTCAACATAATAAGAACCAGCGGCAGGGTCGACAACCTTATCGAAGTGAGATTCTTCCTTAAGGATATTCTGAACGTTGCGAGCGATTCTGTTAGAGAAGTCTGTTGGAACTTCGAAAGCAAAGTTATAAGGAATTACTTCCAAATAATCAACGCCAGCGATAGCGGCACTCATTGCTTCTGTAGTTCCGCGAAGCATATTTACGTATGCATCGTAAACAGTCTGGTTCCATTCGCTTGTGCACGCATGAATTTGCATTTTCTTAGCGCATTCGCAGTCGCTTCCGTATGCTTCAACGATGTTTGCCCACAGCATACGAGCAGCACGGAATTTTGCTATTTCCATGAAATATGTGCTTCCTACGGCGAAAGAGAAGAACATCTTGCAAGCAATTTCTTCTGCCTTCAAGCCTTCGTCAGTCAAGCGTGACATATATTCGCTACCTTCCGAAAGTGCGAATGCGAGTTCCTGCGTTGAAGAAGCACCAGCGCAGTTGAACGAATAACCATCGACGCAAATAACGCGGATCCTCTTGTAGTTTGCAGCGGTTCTAACGCAGTCGGCAAGAAGTTTGAAGCACTTGTCCTCGCAGAGGAAACCTTTTGTTGTGAGGTTCATCAGCGGATTGAAGTCGAAGTTAGCACGAACTTCGTCCTTGTTGATTCCGAGAGAGTCGACGTATGCGATGAAATTCTTTAAAGTTTCTGCTGTCTTGAGGCAACATCCGCAGAAATTAACAGGAGTTTTTTCAAGGTTAATGTTTGCAAGCAAAGTTGCAAAGTCGGCTTTTGTCTGAACCTTAGTGCTGTCGATGTAAAATCCCAACGATTCGATACCCTTCGATAGCATTTCCTTTGCAGTCTGGTTTGCTTTGGCAAAATTACCGTCGCAACAGCAGATTCCATGGTTGATGAACCAGTTGTTGTCATTCTTTGTTCCACGAATGAACGGAAAGTCGCCCGGGTTAGATCCCAGATGCTTGATATCCTTTAAATCTTCGGCACGGTAGTAAGGACGTACGTTAAATCCTTCCTGTGTCTTCCAAACGAGTTTTTTCTCGTAGTCGGCACCCTTTAGGTCCTTTGTTATAACTTCCTCCCATTCTTGGGTCGGTACGGGAGGAAATTCTTGAAACAATTTATTATCCATCTGTACAGAAATATTTTTTTAGGGTGCAAAGTTAATACCTTTTTATAAAATAAAAAAGCGGACTGCAATGCAATCCGCTTTTTGTTAAGTTGCTGAATTTTAATATATAACAGTTACAGTGCCTCTGTATGCTCTATCTTTTTCAAGGTTCTCGAGGTTGACAATGTACACATATACGCCAGATGGAACATAATGATCTCTGTATTTTCCGTCCCAAGGTTCTTCGTTTCCACGACCTTCGAACAGTAATTGTCCCCACCTATTGAAAACGTAAATGTAAGCTTCGGGGAACATTTCGATATTTTGTATAATCCAAGTGTCGTTTATTCCGTCTTCGTTTGGCGTGAATACATTTGGAATGTGAATACAGTCTCCGATGTGGTCAACCAGAGCCATGGCGTTCATCGTAATCTGGCAATTGTTGGCGTCGGTTACAGTTATGCTGTAGGTTCCTTGAACGAGGTTGGTCATAACATTAGAGTCGTTTGCGGAACTTCCCCAAGCGTAAGAGTAAGGAGCAATACCTCCGGTTGCATTGATTTCGATTGCACCGTCGCGTCCGCCCGAGCATGATGGAGCAGTAATAATAGGAGTTATCCTAAGCTGCTCAGGTTCGTTGATATAAACTTCTTCTGTTGCAAGGCAAGAATTAACGTCGGTAACATTAATCGTATATGAGCCAGCACTTAATCCATCGAATGTCGAATTGTTTTCGAGTGTTAAATTGTTGTATTTTATGGCATATTCGTAAGGTGTCGTTCCTCCTGTTGCATTAATGTTAATTCTTCCGCCGCGACCTCCGAAACAACTAATGTCGGTAGTTTCAATGTCGAGCATAATGTTTTCTGGCCAAGAGACTATGAATTCGCGATACGACGAACATCCGTTTCCATCGGTAACTGTAAGCGAATATCCACCGGCGCCAAGATTAGAGATGTTCTGCTCTGTTGAGCCGGAGCTCCACATGTAAGAAAATGGCGGAGTGCCGCCAGTGGCGTCAATTATGATGCTGCCTGTGTATTCTGCATAGCATTTTGGACTTATTGTAGTTGATGATATTACAGTTGGTAATGGTTCGGACATATTGTACGAAGTTGATCCTTCGCAGCCCCAAGCGTCGGTGATTGTGACACTATACGAACCTGCAGACAAATTGTAGTTTGTAGTGTATGTAGCACCATTGCTCCAGAGGCATGTTAATGGTTGTGCTCCTGTTTCGGAAGTAACAACCAATACGCCGTTTGAGTATCCGTTGCATAAGATAGGGTTCTGCTCTGCGACCTCAGCAGTAATTGTCCCCCTTGCTCTTATGTTAATGTCGCGGGATATTGTACAATTGTTAGCATCGGAAACCGTAACTGTGTACGAGCCGGCGCGTAGGTCGTCCACTGTGCTGGTTGTAGCGCCGTTGGACCAGATGAAAGAGTAGGGCTGATCTCCGCCGTCGGCAGTAAGTGTGACGTTTCCAAGCGATATTCCGCACTGTATGTCGTTGCGGGTTTCTGTAATGGAAATTGCGGAGGGTTGTGTTATGTCAACTGCGGCAGTTGCCGTGCACATTGTGTTTGCGTCGGTGACGGTAACTATGTAGTTGTTCGCATCGAGCATTATAACAGTTGGTGTGGTTTGGTTTGTGTTTGACCATGCGTATGAATAGTTGCCGGAGCCTCCGGTGACGTTAGCAGTAATATTGC
This sequence comes from uncultured Bacteroidales bacterium, assembly GCA_937899245.1. GTDB lineage: Bacteria > Bacteroidota > Bacteroidia > Bacteroidales > ML635J-15 > Bact-19. The sequence continues at coordinate 36,846 of CALDKB010000058.1, forward strand.
CGTTTGCATATCCGTTGCATGTTATATTTGTTTTGTCGAGGTTGACAATTGGATTTGGATTAACGCTCAGGTTAAGTGTTATGATACTATCGCAACCATTAACGGTTTGTAATGTTTGTACGTACGTGCCTGGTGTGTTTTCTGAAAATCCGTAAAGAGTGTATGTCTCGCCTTCGCAAATGCTTGCATTAATAACAGGCTGGTAGGTTGGTGTGACGACAATTTGGTGTGATGTAGGGAGGATGTCTATTCCTGTAATTGCGACGTTTATTGAATTGTTTCCAGCTTCTAGCCAAACGACGGTAATGGTTTCGGTTCCGTTTCCGGATATGATTGTTCCGCCAGTGACGTTCCAGCTGTAGTATGATCCGGGAACCATAGCTGAATATGTTGCAGTTTCGCCCTGACAAATAGGCGATGGTCCCGAAATTGGAATGTTGCAGTAATCGATGTCTATGTTTCCGGTTAATGTGGCTGCGGGGCAAACTTCGTTCTGTCCTGTCGTTGTAATAGTGTAGCTTATACTTCCTATTTCACTGGCGGTTCCGTTAATTGTAATTTGGCTTCCGTTGTCGGTATATGATATTCCATGAGAAGGAAGTCCTGTCACGGTAGCTCCAGTAGCACCACCTCCGTACTGATAAACAATTTCTGTGATTTCAGAAAAGAAGCATTCGTCATTGTTTGTTCCTGTTGCAGGAGTGAGTGTAGGTTCTGTAGCAAAAGTTAGAGTGACAGTATCTGTAAAGGAAGTGGCCGGACAATTTACACTTGTCAGTCTCCAAACAAATGATGCGTCGTAAGGGAATGAAGTTCCTGTGTACGTGATGTCGGCTATAGGAGATGTAACGTCGGATATTGTTATTCCGTTTGGAACAACCGACCATTGTGCGGTCCATTCGTCGCCAGGCCACGTGGCGGTCATTTCGTATTCAGTACCGCAGACGCTAACGTCGTCACCTGCTGTTATGTCGGTAACGTCATTGTAGACTTCAAGGTTTGCGTGCTGGTTAAGTGTTGCGGCGCAACCATTCGGCACTGCCGCTGACACTATCGTCAACAATGTAACTTCGCTTATGACATGTGAAACAGAAGCTGGTGTTGTTGCCGTGTATGTTTGTGTGCCTGCCGAATTCGTAAGTGTATATGTAATTTCTGCACCGGATGGTGTGGAATTGATTGTAAATGCGGATGGGCTTCCTGAACAAACAGGTGCGATGCCATTAACTTCCACTTCTGGTGAAGGATGTATAGTGACGTTGGCGTTGGCGCTTTCAATTCCGCAGCCGGTTACTGCATATAATGTATATGTTCCCGAGTTTTCGGGGGTGCCGCTTATTATATCGAGGGAAGAACTGTTGGTGCCACCGATTTCGGCATCGTTAAAGCGCCACTGGTAGTTGATGTTGCAAAGAATGCTTTCGTCTATGTCTGCTGACAAATGAATGTCTTCGCCTTGGCATACCGAAATGTCCTCCAGAGTAAAAGGTCGTATTTGTGGCTTTACAAGAATAGAATCCTTTACAACCTTTACAATTCCGCAGCAGGATGTGGATAGTTCGGCAAATATGTATGCGTACTGAACTTGGTTGGTGGTGTTGTTGAAGTTTATTGTTACGCAGTTTCCGCTTGCTACGCTGGATATTTCCGCAACGCTTGAACTTATGCTCCAGTTTACAGAAATTGTCGGGTCGAGGGTAATGTTGTCGGGAATGCAATATTCTTGTGATTCGGTGCAACAAACCATTCTTTCGCCCAATATTGTTATGTTAGGCATTGGCGGTGCGGCCTGAATCATATTTAAAAAGTCGGTATATTCGCTTGCAGAGCTTGCAGGGGTCTTGTATCCCAGTTGTGAATATGTTACAATAGTTCCGCTAGGTCCGTTGGTTGGTGTCGAACCTGATCCGAAAGTTGTGTATGTTACACCATTCATGGCGATTCTTACACCCGTGCAGTTTGATACAGGATATTCGTCGGTTCCGGCGATAATTTCGGCTTGACCTGCAAGGTTGAAGTCGTATCCTGTTGTTATTCCTGATTGCAGTCCTGCATTTGTTACATTGGCGATTCTGTAAGCCATGCCAGTGGCACCCTGACCACCGGCTCCGCCCTGACCACCAGCACCACCGGCTCCGCCAGTGCCACCGTATCCGCCATAAACGGTACCATCACAGTTATAGTCACATTCTTCGCCTCTGGTTCCTGCTCCGCCAGCGCCACCTGCACCGCCTATACCACCGGCGCCACCTGCACCGCCTTGTCCACCATTGCCGAAGAAGATGTTGCAGTCGCTGATAGTGGAGAGTGGAGTTTGAAATAGGTATAGACCGAAAGCGGAACCGCCGCCGTAGCCGCCAAAACCGCCGAGGCCACCGCCACCACCGCCGCCCCCGTAGCCGCCTGTGCCACCATTAGACTGGTCTGTGCTCCATAGCAAGTTTGAGCAGTCG
>CALDKB010000059.1 GCA_937899245.1 uncultured Bacteroidales bacterium
AATTACTAAAAATCAGCGATATGTACAACTTTTATGTATATTTTTTTTAAAAATTTAATTCAACCAACAAGTTATTATGAGAAATTTTTTATTAATATTATTATTTATTCCTATCTGTAGTTTTGTTTTTTCACAAGAGACACATCTAATAGAATCACAATGTGGCAAATCAATAATGATAGGAGATATTATTTTTGCGGCAGAGGTTGAAGAGGCTTCTCTTTATGAATTTCATCTATGGAATTCTTCATTTTCCGACACAATATTAAGTCCTGTAAACTTTCTACGATACGATGATTATCGCAATGTGCCACTACTTCGCTGGACAAATGTGCGTGTACGAGCAATGGTTAATGATGTCTGGTCGGATTTTAGCGATACTTGTTCAATAATGTTAGTTACAGATTGTGGTTTTGACTACAAAATGAATGCTTTTTTGTCGGATGATAAAAACAGATGGTTAATTGAAAAACAAGCAGAAGCATTGCCATCAAACTTGAGGAATATGAACCTTGAGGATTCTAGCGAGATTGTAATTCCTGTGATTTTTCATGTTATTGTCCCTCAAATATACAATAATCCATACGATTATCTTCCACCAATAAAGATTAATGAGGCTTTGAATATTCTTAATGATGTATTTTCTGGCACTGCATCGGATGAATCAACTGCAGTAGATACGAAGATTCGGTTCTGTCCTGTTGAGAGTTATGAATATCAAGGTAATACATATACATTGAGGATTGGCGATTATTGTGGCATAACATATAATTCTATTAATGAGAAAATAAATCTGCCAGAAAATTTTCCGTATTCCAATAGTTATAGAGATTCCCGCGACATGAATGGTTTTTACTATGGTTGCTTTGACTCGAACAAATATCTTAATGTGTTTATATATTCCAGTTTGCACCGTGTTGGAGTTATGGGTGCTGCCTGGTCTAACAGATGGGGATTCGGATATGTTAATGTATGCGCTTCTGCAATTGGAACGAATGATACATATTCGCGTCGTCTTGGATATACCTTGCCACATGAGGTCGGTCATTATCTAGGGTTATATCATACTTGGGGATATGATAGTACACACAACGACGGGATAGATGATACACCACAGCACCTTTCGTCAAATGTGTTTTGCGACGAATTTTCTGACTCTTATCCTGACGATGAATTATATGATCCCATCCACAACATTATGAATTATACGGATGATGGTTGCAGGAACCATTTCACAATGGGGCAGGCTCTAATGATGAGATATGTAGTAAGGAACTATTATCCGGAACTGCCAGTTGATTCTTGTAGCCATAATAGGTTGGTTGATTTTTTTACTCCACAAATATTAGCACCGCTTGAAACAACATCTTGTACTGGCATAAGAGAAATAACAATTGATGTAGGTGCTGCTCCATATTTTGAATTAAAAATATATAGAGGGGAAGAAATTTTGGACACATACGCTAGCGAGGATTTTACAGAACAAAATGGAAGATATGTTTTGCAATATGATTTTACCGATACTTCTGAATATATTTTACAGCTAGTTTGTGGACTGGACAGCACAAGGACTTTTTCCACACGGCATATTTTACAAACAATGGAATGTTCTGGCATCAATACAGAAAGAAATGATATTGCACAATGGCATTTTGACAAAGGTGTAAGCCTTGAATTCAGGAGTGGAATAGCACAACGCGTGGATACTAGAATTAACGCTACTGATGCCGAAACTTCAGTATGCGATAGTGATGGAAACCTTGTATTCTACACAAACGGACATGTTTTATGGAACAGCAATCATGAAATATCAAATGAAATACAATTGGATGGATGCGCACCAAAGTCAATAACTGCATTTCATTTGAATGATAATATTTATATGCTAGTATATATTGATGAGAGCACAAGAAGCCTTAACTGCAAGAAGATTGCTGTTTCTGGTTCTAATTTTAGCCTGTTAGGATCAAGTTCCATTGAAAATATCCAACATAGCGGACTCGCTGTAATACCTAGTATAGAATCTGGTTCGTACTGGATTGTAACATCTAAAAGAAATACAACAAGTGCTTTTGTGTACAGATTATCCACAGAAACACTTGCTATTGAGCATCATTCTATTTGTGAAAACTCTTTTAATATAGATTCCACACATCCCAATATAACAATCAAAGTATCCCCAGATTCTAAACTTATTGTTTTTGAATGTCCATATCAAGGAGTTTCTCTTACGCGATTTAACGCGCATACAGGAACTCTTGTCAAATTGAACGAATGTGATATTGACGGAGGCAAATCTGTAAATGTCGCATTCAGTAGCAACTCTAAATATATGTATGTGAATGAACAAACCATTGGCAATGGCAACAATATAGAAATATGCCAGTATGATTTGTCAAAAATAAATTCATGCAACTGCAATTTGCAAAAAAATGTTGTCTATAGTATAAATCCATACGAGAATGAAGAATATATGCGTTCTTCTTTGTTTCTACAAGAAGGACCTGATGAGAGAATATATTTTTCTAAAATAAATGATGGTTTTTCGCGTAGCCAGTTAATGGGTGTAATAATGAATCCAAACACACTTGGGACGCCTAGCGTCAACGACAACGAATGCGAAACTAATCCGGAATTCATAAGGTATCCATTCTCTTCGAACATAAGAAACGACAAATACCTTCCCAATTTTATTGATGGGAAACCAATGCCTTGTGACCTCGATTTTAATGTATGTAGTGTAGATTGCTCTAATTCTGTAACAATTATGAATCTTTCGCATGGGTACGATTCTTTGTTCTCGTGGTTTTATGTTGACAGTATAGGAATATCTCACAATTTTCATTCTACAGAACTTATTCTTGAACCAGAAGTACAATCCATATGCATGTATAAGACTGGTTGTAACGATACTATATGCAAATCAGTAGAAATGAATGCCATTCCTAATTTCAACATTATTGGCGACAGTAATATTTGTTCAGATGATGAAGAGCATATATATTCTATTGACCTTGACGATAGTTATATTCGCAGTTACGAATGGAGAGTAAATGATTTGTTGAGTAGGACACATCAGTTAGTATTGTCGCAAAGTAATCTTATTGGTGCAGACTCTATCACCATTGTTGTTGAGGTTACAGATATGATGGGTTGCACCAAGTCTGATTCTATAACAGTTGCGGTTGACCATATTGACTATACATTAGCAACTGACTATATGTGCGATAATTCTCAACTATTGAATATCGTTACCATAACTAATCAGTCTAACGATTCCATATTAGTTTCGATGCCGACAACCAATTCGATGCTTGGATATATGGGTACAATTTCTGAAGAACTCGAAAATGGTGAATATACTATAGAAATATCAAATGAAAACTGCCATTATGAAGAAAATGTCAATGTATATGGATTAGAAAACATTATCTCTTCTGTTTATCCATACGATTGTAAAGGCCGTATGATAAAATTTGAATGCGAAGACAGTTTGTCTAATTATTTGTTCTATTATAACGGTAATCCGTTGACATTAAGAGGAGATAGTATTATTACTATAGGTTCAATGCAAGGTTATGACATTGTAGAAAATGCTTTAGAATTTAATGGAATGTTAATCAACTTCCAAGTTCAAAGGGTTGGTTTTTCAGAATGCAGTGCATCATTGCCAGTTTATATAGAATCTGTTGGCAATAAGTATATTGTTGATACAATCTATCCTTATTATTGCGAAGCTAATCAAGGAGGTTTTATTGTCTCGTTACAAGGCAATATATTCCCATCTGTGGTACAGTTTTCCGACCCTAATAATAATTCAGAACTCATACCTGTACTAATAGATGAAGACGAAGAATTGGCTTTTATTGAAGTACATGGGTTACATTGTGGACAATATAGTTTGAACGACACTAGCGGATGCTACAAACAACAGAATATATTTATTCCAGACTATTCATGTGCAATATTGCCTTCTGCTTCGTTTAGGTATAATTGTATTTCAGGGAAGGTTTCTGCAGATGTTATTATGGAATGCGATTGCCAGATCAACGAAGGAACTTTTGTCCATATTGGACAGAACGATTCTGTTCCAGTATTGGTAGATGAGCATAACAATCCTTATATTGTACTGGATTCGCTGGAAATTGCTACTGAGTATAACTGCAACATTGAATGGGATAACGGATGTCAAAGTGAATTTAGCATAAGCACGCCAGATGATGTATTATATATGGAAATTGCTCCCACTGTTGACGAATACCATTGTTTATCTGTGACATTCAATTCCAATTATGATAATATATTTAATGTGTCAATACCTGATTTTTATGAACAATATGACATGATGCTTAATGATACTACTATAAATGTTCAAGGAACTTGCAATATTGGAAATTTATTCTCATATATATATGTGAATGATAGTCTCAACTCATGTAATTTCATTGATTCTGTAAAAATTGTAAAAGAAATAGATATTTCAGTAGATACAAGTTCGTTTTATTGCAATGGAATAGGAATCTCTGTTAATGGAGGAACTCCTCCATATACAGTAACTATCACTAGCGACATGAATACTACCGAACTAATCGTTTCAGAAAATGATGTTTTCCATTATTCGAACATGTCTCATAATTCGCCATTGGAAGTTTTCATATTTGACAGATACAATAATTCTGAAACAAAAAATATCGATATGCCACAAGCCAATTATCTTCCAATGAATTTATATTCTGGACCAGTCAATTATAGTGATGGAGTATATATTGCGACACAGGCAGGATTGAATATAAATTGCAATGTTTCATTCTCAAATGCATTAATTTATTGTTATTCCGATGATGCCAACATATCAAATTCTCAGTGGACAGTGAATGCACCGTACGAATTAAAATTTGAGAACTGCACTATACGGGCGTGCCCCGACAAGATGTGGCAGGGAATAGAAGTTACGGGAGACGACAATGTGGCAC
>CALDKB010000060.1 GCA_937899245.1 uncultured Bacteroidales bacterium
CGTGCTGAATCTTCAGATTGCCATCATCGTCTAATAGTATGCCGTTCATTGATTTCGATTTTAGTGTTTTATCTTGGTATCTTCCATATTTTCCCACTGAAAACTAGCCTTTAATCCTTGTACTGTAGTATTAAATGTTGTAACCGATGTTCCACTATCCAAAGCGGACATTGGCACCATTGCAGTTGCCGTTGCTGTAGCAATGTTTTCAATGTAACTTTTTAGTTTCTTTAGGTTATTTTCTAATTCCTGAATCTTTACAACCCCCTTGTTATCTCCACGATTAATGATTATTTCAGATTCGCAGTCAATAGTAATCTTCTCGACCTCGCTACACTGCGAGACGAAAAAGCTAAGACCGTCGATGCTTGTGACAAGCACATACGAATCGACCTTTGGCGTTACCACAATTCCGCTGTTCTCGGTGCTGTGGCAATTCAGGCGTACATCTGGAATTTCAAGCCCATCGAGCACACGGGTAACCGTGCAGGTTGCACCATCGACAGACTTCACCTCGCAGACAAATGTCTCGAAGGCGTTTGCGCTACCTGCCAACTTCCTGATGCTTTCTGCTATGTCGTGTTTGCTCATAATTTCTTCCTTTTTTTGTGAGCCGTTGCACGCAACGGTTCTACAGTGTGTTATTTTATTTCATCTCCCAATGTTATTTTCTGTCTGCACCCATTGGTGCTAATAGTGTATGTTACGGCGTTGACGGTAAACTTGCGGTTGTTGCGCTCCGGATGGTCTTCATCGCGAAGCAGAACAAGGTCGCATTTGCGTATGTACGGCACTCCGAATGTAGTTACAGAACCTTCCATCTTGTCGCACTTGAAGGTTCCCAGAAGTTCCTGTGCTGCCTGTTTTAGCGATTTCAGGTCGGTGTAGCCGGGAAGATAGAAGTGCTTATTGTCGGTGGCATCGTGACTGTCGTCGGGAACCTTCACTTCCAGCTTGCTGTTGTCCTTCTGTATTGATGTGGCAGTTATCGACACCTTTACATCCTCAGCCAAGGTAAACTTCAAGTCATCGGCAATAATGTTTCTGGTCGGATCGAGCGTGATGGGCGATGCTCCTGCATTGTGATAAGAGCGCGTAATGGCGTACAACTTATCATCCATAAAGAACGGCTTGAAGAACAAGTATTTCTTTTTCAGTTCATTAAGAAATGCCGCCATTGTCATCTCGTTTGCAACCGTCACCTGTCCGAAATTGATGGTATCGGGTGCGACAACCTTTGTTTTCTTGTCGTATTCGCCTACGAACTGCTGAAGATTGAAATTAGGGTAGATTTTGGGCTTTACCATTATGCGCTTCAGTTTGGCCATTGCATTTTCGCAACGGATTTCTATCAAGGTCTTAGGCGTTTCCACCCTTGTCAAATAGCCTTTAAACAGCGTTTGCAAGCCATATTCCTTGTATCCTGCCATTATCTCAATGGAATCGCCTGGAGCAATAAAGTCGCGAATGGAATGTCCCTGCCATTGCATTTTTGGCGACACTTTCACAATGGCCGTATCGGTAAGGTCGGCAATGGAAGTAACCACCTCAATGGAATTGGCGTAGTCGAAAGTGATTTTTTTCTTTGTCGTCTCGCTGACTATTACTATCTTGCAGTCGATTGTTAACATAGATTCTGGATTATGAAATGGTTTCTGCTTTTTGTTATGCCGCTTGTAATGGCGACAAACCCGAAAATAGACAAAGAAAAATGCACCTGCAACGGACATCCGCTGTACGGACGAGTACAAGTGGTAGAAACTGGAGCGGATTTGGATGTTCGTGTTGTAACATCGCTCGCTGATATAGATGTGGAAGTTGTCAACTCTTTACCAAACGACTGTGGACAATGGCAATTTGTCAACTCTTTGCCTGATGTCAAAATAAGATTCGTCAACTCTTTGGAAGATGTACGCATTAGATATGTCAACTCTTTGCCTGGCTTTTGATTTTTCATCACGATTCCTCCACTAAAAAGTCATAGTCCGTGTCACTCTTCAAAACAATAGTGAATGGCAATACATTAAAAAAGCGCATATTCTGCTGGTCGAATGAGAATTTCGACAAGACAACCCTGTTGATTCCAAAACTTTCGAGATAAACGCTTGCAACATCGAAAACCACGCCTTGCTCGAATATCTGCGATAGTTCCCGCAGATCTTCAGTTGGGAAGGTTCGCTTGCTGCTTGTTCTGATCGTTCCGGCGACCTCAATATTAAAGTCTTCGTGCTGGATAAACTCCTTTATGGTTCCAGAACGCTTCAACAAGGTGGTTT
>CALDKB010000061.1 GCA_937899245.1 uncultured Bacteroidales bacterium
GTCGCCGCCGTTCTTCAAAGTCCCGACTTCTAGCCGGGACTTTTTTTGTATATATTTGTAATATAATGTATTGCACCTTTTTTGTTATGAGTTAGATTGTATTTGTAAATTTGCTTCGATTTGTTCAATACGTATCCGCTCGACACTAAATTTTCTTACCTTTGCATTATGAACTTAGAGAATATTTGCAAACAAACCATATTAGTGGCCAAAAATGCCGCTGAGATAATTCGTAGCCATATCAATAATGCTGACTATAAAATCGACACCAAGGGCAAAAACGATTTTGTTACTGAAATTGATAAGAAAACCGAGAAATTCATAGTTGACGAGTTGCAACGAATATTGCCGGAAGCAGGTTTTATTGCCGAGGAAAAATCATCATTGAAAGTGGGAGAGATTTTCAACTGGATTGTAGATCCGATAGACGGAACATCAAATTTCATTCATGGGATATTCCCTTGCTCTGTCAGCATTGGACTTAAGGAAAATGATGAGATTGTATTAGGAGTTATTTATGAGGTTGGTCGTAGTGAATGTTTTTCTGCTTATAAAGGCGGTGGAGCTTGGCTTAACGGAGAACGTATTCATGTGTCGGAAAAGAAAAATCTGTCAGATGCATTTATCGCAACAGGATTTCCATACAATCGTTTCGAATGCATGGATAAGTATATTGATTTGTTGAAGTATTTTGTTACCCATGCTCAAGGTGTTCGCCGTCTTGGTTCGGCTGCTGTCGACATAGCATATGTTGCTGCAGGAAGGTTTGATGGATTCTATGAATTCGACCTTAAACCATACGATGTTGCTGCCGGAATAATTATTTTAAAGGAAGCCGGCGGTCTAGTCTGCGATTTTTCTAAAGGAAACAATTTCCTGTTCGGAGGTGAGATTGTTGTTGCAAACCCATTTGTATTTGATGAATTTAGCTCTGTAATCAAGAGGTACATGCATGACTAGCGAAGGCAGAATTGAATTAAATAAACTTCTGACCGCGACTTTAATACCGGTTTTTTTCTTAGTCTTATGCTGGCTTATGTTCGCCTCAGAAATTTTATTTGACGTTAGTTTGTCTCAATATGGTCTAAAACCACGAGAAATATCGCAGTGGTTTGGAATCTTCACTATGCCTTTCTTTCATGCTGATTTGTCGCATATTTTTGCAAACTCGGTCAGCTTTATTGTGTTGGGTACAATGATTTTTTATTTCTACCCGGAAAAAGCATTATCAGTGTTCCTTTTGTCTTATTTCATGACTGGTGTTTTTACGTGGCTTATTGGCTTTCATGGTGTTCATATAGGTGCCAGTGGAATGGTATATGCATTTGCTGCATATTTATTTACAGTAGGAGCAAGAAGCCGTAATATACCAAATATGGCGTTGTCGTTAGTTGTGGTTTTTCTATATGGTAGTATGGTGTGGGGACTTTACCCTCAAAATACTGGAATAAGTTGGGAGGGACATCTTTCTGGAGCTATTTCTGGAGTTATATTAGCTTTTATTTTCCCTGTTAAGCATGTTGAACTGCCACCTTTGGATGATGACGATGAGTTTGATACAACTTTGACCGATACTGATGTATCTATAAAGTATTTTTATAAGGATTTTGATGGCAGGGATTCAAAGTAGCATATTGCAATGGAATGACTATTCGTCATATATAAGACGAAAGTTTGGAGAACGTGTGCAGAAAATTTCTGTTAATGCTGGTTTTACATGTCCTAATCGTGATGGAAAAATTAGCCGTGACGCGTGTATGTATTGTACAAACAAAAGTTTCAGCCCTTTCTATTGCAATTCTGACGATTCAATTTCCAAACAATTGGCCAAGGGTATTTCTTTCTTTAGTCCAAAATACAAAGCACAGAAATATCTTGCATATTTTCAGACATTTACAAACACATATGCGGATGTTGATACTCTTAAGACAAAGTATGAAGAAGCTTTGTCTGTGCCCGACGTAATAGGGATGGTTATTTCAACTCGTCCCGATTGTATCGATGAAGAGAAACTAAATTTGATTTCAAAATATGCAAAGGACAAGTATGTGGAAATTGAATTTGGTTTGGAATCTACAAAAAATTCTACGCTGGAACTTATCAATCGTGGGCATACTTTTGAACAAGCAGTAGAAGCTATACAATTGGTTAATACTTACGGAATTATGTGTGGAGTACATCTGATTTTAGGTTTGCCATACGAATCGGAGTCAGATATTTATTCTCATGCTGAGAAAATATCACAGTTGCCAATTTCTACACTGAAATTGCATCAAATGCAGGTTTTAAAGGAAACGCGACTTGAAAAATTCTATATGCAAGAACCACAATCAATTGTGGATTTATCGCTTGACAACTATGTCCGAATGGTTTCAAATTTTCTGGATATGCTCAATCCTGAAATAATAGTCGAACGACTAACAAGTGAATCGCCTCGCGATATGCTGGTTTATCCGGACTGGAATGGAAAGAAGAACTTTGAAATAGCACATATAGTAAATTCATATATGAAACGGAACGGCATGTTTCAGGGGCGGCGTTATGCGGTGAAGTAGAAAAAACATCTATTGCAAAAATATATACTTAAAATTTAGTAACTTTGACAAAAAATTTAACAATGAAAAAGATTGCCTTCATAATCATTTTGTTAGCATCGTTCACAGTCCTTTCTTGCAGAGTGAAAGAATCTTGTGAACTTAACCATACTGCTATGATTGCAGTAATTAACAATTACAACTCATCATTGGAATTGCGTATTGATGGAGAGAAAATCGGAGATATTGATACAGGAATGGTAAGAAAAGTAGCAAAGCCCGTTGCCAATTCGTATAACATTAATTTAAAATCATATCCAAATGAATGGGATACGATAATTTCATTGTCGGAAGAGTGTAAAGTTATAGAATTCAAGGCATCGAAGGCAAATGTTAGCTCTTCCTTGTTGGATCAGTAGTACAATCGTATGACAGATTCGCAGAAACCACTGTCGGTATATTCGGCGTCCGCAGGTTCTGGAAAGACTTTCACAATAGCGTACGAATATATTTCGATGATGTTGCTTGCTTCTGAAAATCAGAACAAGACATATCGTAATATTCTTGCTGTAACATTTACCAACAAGGCCTGCGATGAAATGAAGTCCAGAATCATCCTGAATCTTTTCCTAATATCCAACAGGGATAAGTTTCAAGGTAAACAAAAGGAATCCATTCAGGATATTATAAATAGGATAAAGGAACGTACAGGTCTTGGCGAGAATGAAATAATAAGGCGTTCGCGTTGCTTCTTCTCGCTTATCCTTCACGATTATTCTTTCTTCTCGATTTTTACAATAGATAGCTTTTTTCAGAAGATAGTTCGAAACCTGACGTTTGAACTGGGCATGCAGCAGAACTATGAACTGGAACTGGATACAAATCTCGTCATATCGGAACTGGTTGATGATTTGATGCTTGAATCGGAAAATGATGAGAATTTGAGGCACTGTGTTGATGCCTTGATTGAAAAAAATATAGATAGTGACAGAAAGTGGTCGCCAAAGGAAAAGATTAGAAATTTTGTCTTGCAGGCAATTCTCTCCGAGTATAAGATCGGCAATACTTTTACAGATGAGTACATACATAATCTCGACGAAAAGATAAGCAGCTTTTGCAACGGAGTGAAAAGGTGCATGGATAACATTGGTGCCGAAATAAAACGGAATGGTCTTGAGTCCGAAGATTTTACCCAAGGATACGCCAACTTATACTATTATAAAATGTTTGTTACGGACGCTCCAGAGTCTGTAAAATATAAGGAACTGCTATTGGGCAAGTATAAGAACGACAAGTTTAAGGAAAACAAATGGTTCAGTTCCAAGTCGAAGCATCTTGACAAGGCAGATGCCTTCAATGCAATAGTTGGAGAACTTAAAGCATTGGATTTCGAGGATTTCTGTACGGCTTATGTCATAAGAAAAAATATCGAGCTTGTCGGCTTGCTCGACAGGGCAATCGAAATACTGCATTCCAATTTGGAGCGCGACTCAATATTCCTGTTGTCGGATGTGCCATCTATGCTTTCGCAGATTATCAAAGGTGCGGAAGGTGACGACGGCGCCATTTCGGTAATGCCGTTTGTGTTTGAAAAAGTTGGTACTACATACAATAATTTCTTGATAGATGAATTTCAGGATACTAGCCAAAAGCAGTGGAGCATATTCTATACAATGCTTTCGGAGGCCTTGTCGCAGAATAACAGAAGCATAATAGTCGGCGACATAAAGCAGTCGATTTATTCGTGGCGTGGCGGCGACTGGAAGATCCTGTCCGACCTTACAAACAAAAAGATCCTGTCTGATTTCATAAAGCCGGAAAATCTAGATAAAAACTATAGGACAGCAAGGAATATTGTCGAGTTTAACAATGATTTCTTCGAGTCGGTCTTTCCGTCCGAAAACAAAAATCCGGAAAAAAATGTCAATGTTTTTGGAAGGCCTAACTCGTCATTATATAAGGATGTAGAGCAAAAAGTAAAGCATGACGAGTCGTCGGAGGTAAACGTACGTTTCTACAGCAGCGATATTCTAGATACCGACGGCATAAGGGAGAATATTTTCAAGGATCTGGTGTCAAAAGTTGAGAGCTTGCAGCTGGAACATAATGTACAGCCGAGCCAAATAATGATTTTGACGCGAAAAAAAAGAGAAGCAAGCTATATAGCCAACAGTTTCTATGCAATTCCTCCTGAATGCAGGAAACCGGGTGTGCGTTACGATGTAGTATCAAACGAGGCCTTGTACATAATTTCGAACAGGGCGGTAAGACTAATTGTGGCGTATATGCGATATCTGCTTAATAATACCGACGAGTTGTCGCTCATCGAGGCAGCATATCTGTATTATCAGGAGAAAAACCACCTTTCAATTGTCAATCAATTTGATAAGGCTACCCTATTGGACAATTTAAAGAATGCTATAGGAGCCGAAATGGCGGTTTTATCCGACAAGCAGGCTTTCGAGATTGTTGACATAGTGATAAACAGGCTTGGTCTGAACAAGTCAGAATGTAATGTGCCGTTTCTCGTCGCGTTTAGGAATGTGGTACATGACTTCTCTGTTAAATCAACCGATTTGCAGGCGTTCATGGAGTATTGGGACGAGCGAGGTTCAGAAGAAACACTTAAAATACCAGAGAGCCAGAATGCCATTAAGATTATTACCATTCATGCATCAAAGGGGTTGGAGGCGGATTATATTTTTATTCCGTTCTGTAGCTGGAAATTCGTTGATAAAATTCCAGGTGCAGTGGAATATATGTTTGTGAACAATCCGTATTCCGACGACGGCTCGAAGATTCCTGTTGAAAATAAGGCGGAGCTTCAAAATACGATGTTCAAGAATGAATATGCCGATGATATCTTCAAGAAGAGAATAGAAGCATTCAATTTGTTGTATGTAGCATTTACAAGAGCCAAATATGGTCTTTACATATATGCAAAGGAGGAAGTAAAGGCCTTTGAAGAACCGACAAGTGTTTCACAGCTTCTGGCCGATTATTTTAACTCCGTATCTAATGTTTGGGAACCTGAAGTCACCGAAAGAAATAATTATACGGTGAAAGAATTCACCCGAGGAGAACTTGATTTGGCAAATGAAAATGCGAGTCGGACAGATGGCAATGACAATTTTATTACCGAATATCCGGTGAATGAGGCGACTGAATTCAATATTAAGCATCATTTGAATGAAGATACCGAAGGAGAGATTTCTGCAAGGGAAAGGGGAGAACGATATCACTCCATATTTGAGAACATAATCGTTGCCGAAGATGTGGAAATGGCCGTAAATTCAATTCGGGCAAAGGGTGAGGTTGACATGGAGGCTGCAGAGGCGATGAAGCAGGAAATCAAGGCGAAAATTGCCAGTCCGGTAGTGTCGAGGTGGTTCGCCGGCAATGCGGAGGTTTTCAACGAATTCAATATTATTGTCCCCAGTTTAGATGGAGGCAGTTTCAAGCGTCCGGACAGGGTTATGATTTTTGATGATGAAATCGTAATAGTCGACTATAAGTTCGGTGAGGAGAAAAATGAGAAAAGATATTCGGAGCAAGTTCGCCGTTATGCATCATTGATATCGGAGATTGATGGATTCGGAAGTAAAAAAGTTTCGATGTACATTTGGTATTACATGAGGAATGAGGTTGTAAAGGTAGGTATGACTTGCAATGATGAAATAATAAAATTTGAGCCATGAAGAAACTGATAAGATTTTGCGTTAGAAAAATTCCTCGTCCTATTCTGATAAGGTTTTCGGGACTTTTTTCATTTTTTATCAGGCCGTTTTATATAGGACATAATGTGACGTGTCCTGTGTGTGGGAAATCGTTCAGGAAATTTTTACCATACGGGAAAAGTGGTGCCGACAACCGTCTGTGTCCCAAATGCCTCTCTCTTGAACGTCATCGTCTTATGTGGTTGTATTGGACAGAGCATTCCGATTTCTTTACCGAAAGGAAAAAGGTGTTGCACATTGCTCCCGAACAACCATTCATCAAGCGTTTCAAGAAGGCTGAAAATATAGAATACACAACGGCGGATCTGGTGTCGCCAATTGCAGACCTGCATTTCGACATAATGGATATTCCATTGCCAGATGAATCATACGAATACATTATTTGCAACCATGTGCTCGAACATGTTGAAAATGACATTACGGCTATGAAGGAATTTTATCGTGTGCTGAAAAAAGGAGGTACGGCAATTCTTCAGGTGCCAATAAATCCGAATTTTGAGACAACCTACGAGGATCCAACAATTGTAGAACCGCTGGAACGTGAGAAGCATTTCGGTCAGTATGATCACGTCAGATGGCATGGTCTCGATTATCCGAAACGGTTGGAATCGGTTGGCTTTTCTGTCGAAAAATTTGACGTAAAGGAGCATTTTTCGCCTGAGACGATTGAAAAATATCGTCTCGACAAGGATGAAATCCTTTATGTCGTCAGAAAATTTTAACTATTTTTTTACAAGCGGTTTGATATTTTGGCTTATATTCGCAACATATTTCAAAACTAACTTAAGAAAGGAGATGCCTATAGAATACACTTTTACTCTTAACTTTTAAGGTAATAGATATGACATACGACAATTTTACGGATCAAATGTTGATTGATGCGTTTGTTCGTGGAGAGAAAAAGTGTATTGAAGTTCTCATAGACAGGTATAAGAGTAAGGTATATTCTTATATCCTTCTTAATGTGAAGAATTCCACTGTAGCAGATGATATTTTTCAGGATACCTTTGTTAAGGTTATAACCTCGTTGAAGACAAAAACTTATTCTGAGGAAGGAAAATTTATGTCGTGGATTATGCGTATTGCCCATAATCTAGTGATTGATTATTTCCGATATGAGAAAAATTCAAATGCGACCTCAACTGATGAAAATGATTTTGTGCTTAACTCGTGCTGTTTTGTCGATTCCACAGCAGAAGACAAGATGATTGAGGAACAAATATTTCGTGATGTCAAGAAACTTGTTGACTATTTGCCAGAAGAGCAGAAGGAAATAGTTATGCTTAGGCATTATGGAAATTTGAGTTTCAAGGAAATAGCCGATCTAACAGGCGTTAGCATAAATACAGCTTTGGGAAGGATGCGTTATGCAATAATAAATCTTCGCAGACTTGTGGAGGAGAAAAATATCATATTGACAAAATAGTAATTATACATAATATCTTGTAATAAAGGCCGTCATATTGACGGCTTTTGTTTTTATTTGTTTATAATTTTCTACCTTTGCACAAATTTCTTTCCAATGGAAAATCTTAAGTCGGAAATAAAAGCCCTGAATCATGAGCTATTCGAGAAGATAGTTGAATATAGGAGGTATATTCACCAGTATCCTGAATTGTCGTTTCATGAGTTTGGTACGGCAAAGTACATAAGGGACATTTTGCATGAAAATAATATTACGACAGATGATACATTCGGTGATAATGCGGTAATTGCAATTATCGGCGATGGAGGAGAGACTGTCGCCTTGCGTGCTGACATTGATGCTTTGCCTATGTCCGAGGAGGCCGATGTCCCGTTTAAATCGCTAAACAGCGGTGTAATGCATGCTTGCGGTCACGACGCTCATGCTGCTTCGCTATTAGGTACGTCATTGATTCTTAAAAAATATGAGTCGTATTTGAATCATCGTGTTGTCTTGATATTTCAGCCGGGAGAAGAACTTTGTCCGGGTGGAGCTAATATTTTGGTGCAAAAAGGATTGCTTGAGAAATACGAAATAAGGCGTATTGTAGGTATGCATGTGTCGGCAGAATTGGAAACGGGTAAGTTCCTTTTTGGTTCTGGATTCCTAATGGCGGCAACTAATGAACTTTATGTTAAGTTTCATGGTGTTGGCGGCCATGCCGCTATGCCGCAAAAACGTAGTGATACGGTTCTGGCTCTTGCCAATTTTCTTGTCGAAGTCAAGAAAATGCAGGATTCGCTGACGGATGATATGCCTTTTGTTGTGGCCTTTGGGAAAATTGTTGGCGATGGTGTGCTCAATGTCGTACCATCCGAGACTTCAGCCGAAGGAACGATGAGAACCTTTAATCCGCAGCTTCATCGTACAATAGAGGAAAATCTGAAAAAAATAGCCGATTCTTCGGCAGAAAAGTATAAATGCACGGCCGAACTTGAGATTAGAAAGGGCTATCCGGCTGTCTATAATAATCCGGAAGTTACAGCTTTGGTTCGGAGTCTGGCAGCGGAATATGTTTCGGAGAAAAATATTGGCGAGATGCCGTTGAAGATGACAGCCGAGGATTTTGCATACTATTCGCAGAAAATTCCAGCAACCTTTTTCCGTGCCGGAATTATGGGAAATGGTCGTGGAAAAGTTGGACAGCATAATCCGAAGTTTGACATGGACGAGGAAGTTTTTATGGAGTCTGCCGGATTGATGGCGTATATAGCTTTGTCGATGGGTGGAAAATAAGGTGAAATCATGAGAAAATTATCTACATCGGAGATGGGACGTCTGTCCGTAGAGGAGTTCAAGGATGCGAAGAAGAATCCTTTGGTTGTGGTTCTCGACAATGTTCGCAGCCATCATAATGTAGGTGCGGTTTTTCGTACTTGCGATGCTTTCGTGTGCGAACGCTTGTTGTTGTGTGGAATTACTGGTACACCGCCACATCGCGACATTCAGAAAACTGCACTAGGAGCAACCGAAACTGTCGAATGGAAGTATTATGAAAACACAATAGATGCCGTTACAGAATTAAAATCAAAAGGGTATAAGATTGTCGCCCTCGAAATTGCCGAAGGCAGTATTGCTGTAGATGCTTTTAAAGCTGTAGATGGTGAAATGTATGCACTAGTACTTGGCAACGAGGTTGATGGCGTCGACGATATTATTATGGAACAAGCCGATATCTGTCTTGAAATCCCGCAATTTGGCACTAAACATTCGCTAAATGTCTCCGTCAGTGGTGGAATTGCAATCTGGGAAATGAGCAAGAAGATACTCGGTCTTGATCGGTAATATGGATACAGGACCTAATGGAAAGTTTATTTTCCTGCTAAAGCACTTGATCTTGCTTATTTTTCTCCAAAATCTTCTTCCAGAGCCTTTTTGGCGTGAGCAAGAGCTGTATCAAAATTGTCGTGTATATTTCCCTTGCCGATAAGGAATGAAATTCGACTCTTGTCGAGCGATTTCTGAACGTTAGGCTGAACTCCGGAAAGAATAATCTTTTTATTATCTGTCTTTAGCGATTTTATTGCTTCCTTGAAGTTTCGTTCTCCGGTTTCGTCCATAAATGGAACATGTCGCATACGGATAATCAATATTTTAGATGAATCAGGACGTCCTTTCAGTACTTCGCTGAAGTGTTTTGCTGCACCAAAAAAGAATGGACCGCTGATTTCGTAAATGTCGATTCCCTTTGGAATGTCATCGTAGTTTTCCATTGTGTTGGTGTCGAGATCATTTTTGAGGATAGCTTCTCCGTTGTCGGCCATACGTTTCATGAACATAAGTGCAGCAAGTACTATACCGATTTCGATAGCAACTGTTAGGTCAACAAGTACGGTGAGGAAGAATGTAGTGAGAAGAATGATTATGTCGTATGGGGAACCGCGAAGAATTGATGTGAAACTGCGCCATTCGCTCATGTTGTATGCAACGACGATAAGAATACCGGCAAGGCACGACATCGGGATAAGCTTTGCCCATTGTCCGAAGCACAGCATGATTAGCAGAAGTGTTATTGCGTGTACGATTCCTGCTATTGGTGTACGTCCACCATTCTTGATGTTTGTTGCAGTACGTGCAATTGCGCCTGTTGCTGGAATGCCACCAAACAAAGGTGTTATCACGTTTGCGATACCTTGACCGATAAGTTCGGTGTTGCTGCGGTGATTGCTACCAATCATACCGTCGGCAACAACGGCTGATAGCAATGATTCGATAGATCCGAGCAAGGCAATGGTTATTGCCGGTTGCAAGTAGTGTCCCACGTTTTCCCAATGTATTTCAGGGATACTTATTGCAAGACTACCTTTAATTTCTCCGAACGAACTTTCAATTGTGGTTACGGGAATATCGAATATTGCAACAACAACAGTCATTAATATGATTGCAACAAACGAACCAGGAATCTTGTTCGTCAACTTGTTGATGATGATGCTTACTATGATTGTGCCGGCGGTAATACCAAGAGCCCAGTAGTTTGTTGTTCCGATTCCATCGAAATACACAGCCCACTTGTCGATAAATGCCGCAGGGACGTCGGTAACTTCTAGTCCGAGAGCGTCTTTTATCTGCGTGGAGAAAATTGTTAGTGCAATACCGCTTGTAAAACCGACAATAAGAGGATGTGGGATGAAACGCAGAAGCGATCCCAGTTTTAGCAGACCGAACATAATCATGAAGATGCCGGCCATTATTGTCGAAATCATAAGTCCGTCGAGTCCATATTGGGCAACAATTCCAGAAATAATGATGACAAATGCGCCTGTAGGACCGCCAATCTGTACACGGCTACCACCTAGGAACGAAATCAGAAAACCGGCAATGATTGCTGTTACGATGCCTTTGTCTGGCGAAACACCAGATGCTACTGCAAAGGCGATTGCAAGAGGCAATGCAACAATACCTACAATAATGCCGGAAAATAAATCCTTGGTGAACTGTTTCTTTGTGTATCCCTTTTTCAGAACACTGAAAAACTTGGGATAAAAATGATTCTTAATGTCGAATTTTGCCATGTTTCCCTTTCAAAATTTGAGGGTGCAAAATTATAAAATTTTTCATTTCAAACCTATATTGGTGCTATGGTAACTCTTTGTGTTGGTTCTGTTTGTGTATTGTGTTGATAATCAATTTGGTAGTGTCTTTTTTTGTTGACAGCTCGCTTGCTTGTACAGCCTAAATTCCATAACGATTTCGTTAGTCTGTGAGTATGGAACAGAAAAATTTACTATGCAATACCAGAAAACTTGCTTAAAGGCAAAGGCGGATTTCAACTTTATCAAATCACCTTCTCAAAAACTTCTTTTTCCTTGCGGAAGTCAATATTTGGGAACTGACTGCCAATAGTTTCTATTTCTGCGAGATTCTTTCTGCAGAATGCTTTGTATTCGTTTGATTGAGGATTGAAAGGCCGATGATTTGCCGCATCAACAATCTTGAGGATGCGAGGCATCGTATTTAAAGTTTCCTGTGTAAAATAAGTCTCAGCAAACCGTTCCCAGATGTAGTCTACTGCCACTTTGCTTGGATGTACCATGTCGTCGGCATAGAAACGGTAGTCGCGGAGTTCGTCCATCATTATTTCGTATGCGGGGAAATAGGCGGTTTCGGGAAAAGTTTCGTTCAGTTCGTTGATGGCTATATGCAAGTTTGCCTTGCTTACCTGGTTTTGATGAGCTCCATCGCGCCAATGGCGTATCGGGCTTACTGTAAAAACGAGTTTTACGTTTGAATTGATTGACTTTATTTCTGCAATACATTCTTTCCAGCACTCAACAATTTCGCTGGAATGGAGCAGACGTCGGTGGAATGTCTTTTCTGGCTGCTTGTGGCAGTTGCAAACGATTTCGCTGGTTTCCGCAAGTTCGTAAACGAATGAGGTGCCGAAAGTTACAAATATTATGCTTGCTGCTTCGATTTGTTTTTTCAGAAGAGCCGAGGCAAAATTTAGATTTTCGATGCATTTGTTTTTGTCGTTGCATGAGAATCTGCTGTGAAAATCGTAGCAGTTCCATTGCCCGTTTGCAAGAAATATGTCTGTTTCATCATATAATTTGCCAGAGATGGCTTTATGTATGCTTCTTTGTATTGACAAAGGATTGTATAGGATTCCAGTTGGATTGACACAAGTGCTGATTTTTGTTTCGGCAAGTTTGTTTCCAATGTTTTCTGCGAAGCATGACCCAATGAACAGGCAGCGGCTGTCGTATGTGATTTTGCTGTTAGGCTTCGGTATTTCTATTATTGTGCGGAAGTCCATATTACATTATTGTCAAGAAGAAATTCTGTTCCTTATAAGAAATTATGTATAGTTTGTCGCCGATGTATTGGCAGCACTTACATTTGCCTACCGACAATGGGAAATCGCGTTCTTCAAGCATTTCACCATCAATATCGTATTCTACAATCTTGCTGAAGACGCCATCGTTACCTTCAACGGTTGTAATGGTTTCGCTATCGATGAGGAATGTGTATATGGTGCGTTTCGATTCTGTTATTCTGTTTGGTGTTCCGTCTTTTTCAATCTCGAAGATTGACCCTGCGGCGGAGGCGAATATTTTCCCGTTCCCTGTCGCAAATTTTGGTTGTGAGACGTATGTGTATATGGAATTCATAATATTGTTTTCGGCAGCCATATTTTCCTTTTCGCAACGTGGCAGTTCTATCTTCTTCTGCATAACGAATTCGTCTGATTTCTGCTTTACATACAACACAATGCTAGGAATGTTTTCTGGCTTTTCGTTTTGCTTGCACTGATATGCACAGTTTGTCATAATAATGCTGTCGGATAGGAAATAATTGAAGTTGCCTTGCGGAATATCTGTTGCAATGTTTCCGTTATCGTTGAAAAGGAACTTGAATTTGTCGTCATAGTTGAAGACAACCGCCGGAATCATAATAATTCCGGAACTGTCGATTGTCGGTAGCATGGATGAGAAAAGTTTTTCGCTGGCATTTGCTCCGAAGCCAAGAAGTGCAAGCGGAGGAATAGGAGTGGAGTCGGTTAGCTGCTGACCGCTAATTTCGGCGAGAAATTTTGCGAAATCGTTTGCGTAGCTGTTTAGGTCAACTGGTTGCATCATTCCTGACAGCGTATTTATTTCGTATATGCGCGACCTGTCTATTACCACAATAGCACTATCGTTTAATTTGGCAATGGACGATGGACAGTTGAGAGAACATTCGTCGTTCTCCTGAATTTTCAATTCTTTCATCTGTTCGTTACTGCACGAAACCAAAAGCATTGAAATAATATAAATTGCCGGTATTATTCTTTTCATGGCTTTATAATATAAAGGCGAGGACAAAAGCCTCGCCTTATAGATTTTCAACAATAATTATTCTTCGCTAGAATCCTGATCCAAATCGTCGACATTATCTGGAAGATCGATGCCAAATTTAATTGTAATCTTGTTCTTGTCTGGACTTGCCTCGTCTGTTTCAATGAATGAAATCATATTGGTGCTGATGTCTTGTTCTGCGAAGTATTCGCGAAGGTTTTTCTCCCTGTTCTGAACAGACATCTTGTACATAGCCTCGATTTCGCTTTGCTGGTACAGTTTCTTTGCTGCTTCTGCAGGATTCTTGGCATCTACTCTGGTCTTAGCATATTCGCTAAGTTTTTGATCCTTGTCCTTGATAAGCTGCATTGCCTTGTAGTCCTCGATTGTAAGATCTTCCTTAGCTATGTCGTGGGCATACATGTAGTATTCCATCTTAAGTCTGAACAAAGCAATTTGTGTCATGCAAGTTGGCTTGTCGAGCGATTGCTGGATTGTCATCTTCATGTCGGGCTTGTCGGCAAGAATGTCTTTTAGTGATTCGGAAAGTTTGTTCAGCTGCTGATAATTTTCAACAGTCAGTGCGCGGTCCGTAATGTCCATGTACATATCCCTGAAAGTGTCTTCTCCCTGTCCCTTCTTGAGCGCATCGAATGGGCTGGCCGCAATCTTTATGATTAGGTTGCAGAATGTACGCCAAATGATCTTGCCCAGTTTGAATGACGGGTCGTCGATGTTTCCGGTAACAGGCAAGTCGATAGAAATCTTCTTGTTGCGGTCGGAAAGGATATAAAGTCCTGCCTTAAGAGGAATTGCGCTGTATTCGGCCTTTACGTTCTTGAGTTTTTTCTCAACGGTACAGTTAAGAATGTTGACTTCGTTGGAGCTGTTGAGGTTGTTGTTGGTAACTGTCGTAATGCTCGATAGCGAAAGCAGTCCGTCGGTGATTGGGTAGGCGGTGTAGTGTACGCAATAAGGAGAAAGGTCTTTCAGCTTAATATTCTTGAGCGCAATGTTAAGCTTCATGTTTGAGAAGTTTGACAGCGAGCCGTTGAACGAGCCGTTGAGTTCTCCCTTGTCTCCGACTAGCGCCTTTATTTTTGCCTTGAATTGCGAAGTTAGGTTAAGGTTTTCGACGTTGACGTTAATCTTGCTGATTGGCAGTTCAAATTTTTCCAGAAGCGACAAGTCGGTATATGTGACATTGCTGTTGTCGAGTGTGAAATTCTTAATCAACAGGTTCATGTCGTCGCTTGATCCGTCATCGCTAGGTTCTTCTTCTTCCGGTTCGGAACTTTCAACAAACAGTTTGTCGATGTTTGTGTGTAGCGAGTCGTAAACGATGTATTCGGTTCTTATGCCGGAGATTTTTATGTCGTTGAAAACGAAAGAATTCTTTTCTACATCAATCTTGTCAATGTCAACGGCGATGCTGTTTGCCGAAAGCACTTCGTGTTCGTCCATGTCGAGCATTGAGATGTTGTTGATATTTACTTGTCCGTTTACTGTTACGTTCATAAGGTGCTCGGTAGAACCTTTTACCTTTATGTCGGTGTTGAGCTTGCCGTCGAAAGCTGAAACAGCGAGAAAATCCTTAAGGTAAGGCAGTACAGGAGAGAGTGAGAAGTCCTGAAGTTTGACATCGAGGTCGTAAAGTCCGTTTTCCATGCCATAAGCCACCTTGAGCCTAAGTTTTCCGCCTTCATCGAAGTCGAGGTCAAGACCTACGTCGGTATTCTCGTTGCTGAAATATATGTGAGGAATGTCGAGTTTCAGGTTGTCCATTCCGAATTTGCTTCCTATGGCAATATCCTTGTAGAGAACATTACCTCTTTCAAGCGTGATATTGTTAAGGTTGATAATCCAGCTTTCGCCATCCTCCTCTTCCTCTTCGGGTTCTTCTTCGTCTGAAGCGTAGAAGTCGATTAAACTGTCGAAATTGAAGACGTCACCGTTCTGGATGATTGTAGCTTTTGGGGCGATAAGGGTAATTTCGTTTAGTTTGACTTCGTTTCCGATAAGCTTGAATGGATTTATCTTTACTATAAGCGTATCGAAAGAGCAGAATTCCTCTTTGTCGTCGAGTTCTAGCATCTGCAGTCCGATAATTTTAACCTTTCCAACGAAGAGATTGGTTCTAATTTTGTCGACGGTGACAGTACGTCCGCACAATTCCTTGCAATGGTTGTTAACGTAGCTTTTTGCAATTGGACCGGCAATAAAGTTGACGATTATTAGCAGTACAAGGATAACACCGATAATAATGCACGGAATCTTAATAGCTCTTTTTAAACCTTTTTTCATAAATGCTTTGCTTTAATTAAAAAGGAGACGGATATGCATTCATCTCCTTTTATATTTAAATTGTTATTTTTCCATTATATTACCAATGGCGTTGTTGTACAATTCCTTGGCATCCTTAATGAATCCAAACGATTCGTCGTCGATACGGATTTCGCCTTTAGTAACGTGACCGAGCAATGAGAACGGAATGCTTTCCTTCATCATAAGTGAAATGAATTCGTCTTCCTGATCCTCGTTCATCGAAACAACAACTCTGCCCTGAGATTCGCCGAATAGGAAAGCGTCCTCGCGGAATTCGCTGGCTGTTGTAATGTCGAAGCCAAGGTTGTTAGGCATTGCAGATTCGAGAAGTGCGATATACAAGCCGCCGTCGGAAACGTCGTGCATTGACTTGACAAGTTTCTTTGCTGCCAGTTTCTGCAGAAGCTTAGATAGTCTAACTTCAAATTCAAGGTCGAATTTTGGTGCAGGTGACTTCTTTACATTGTGATAAGAATACAAATATTCGGAGCAGTTGATGTCGTCTGAACTTTCGCCTAGCATATAAATTACATCACCCTTCTTGTCGAAGCAAAGAGGAGTGTGGTTTGCCTTGTCTGACAAGATTCCGAGCATACCGATAACAGGAGTCGGGTCTACAGGTTCTGTCTTTCCTGCGATTGTGGTCTGGTTGTAGAACGAAACGTTTCCACCGGTTACAGGAGTGTCGAAAGCGCGGCATGCATCGCCCATTCCCTTGATAGACATTACAAACTGCCAGTATGCCTGAGGATTGTATGGAGAACCGAAGTTCATGCAGTCGGTAATTGCCACTGGCTTTGCGCCTGTGCAAGCGATATTTCTAGCAGCTTCGGCAATGGCAATGGCGGTACCTTTTTCTGGGTCGGCCTTAACATAGCGACTGTTGCAGTCTGTAGTGAGTGCCAATGCTGTCTTTGTGCCCTTGACATTTACTAAACCGGCATCGGACGGCTTGTTTGTGGTCATGTTTACTGTACGAACCATCGAGTCGTATTGTTCATATACCCAGCGCTTTGAAGCAATGTTCGGATGTCCAGTTAGGAATTTGGCAACTTCGTGAATGTCAACATTCTCTGGTATTGTGCTGATGTCAAAATTCTTGTAGTCCTTGATGTATTCAGGTTCGATGTATTCGCGTTCGTACACTGGAGCTCCACCACCGAGAACAAGACTTTCTGCAGGAACTTCGGCAACAACTTCGCCCTTGTACGAGAAGATAAGTTTGTCTTCGTCGATGACCTCGCCGATTTTTGCGCAGTTGAGGTCCCATTTTGCGAATATGTTTTCAACGATATGTTCCTTTCCTTTCTTTATGCAGACAAGCATACGTTCTTGTGATTCGGAAAGAAGGATTTCCCATGCCTCCATGTTGTTCTGGCGAAGAGGAACTAACGACAAGTCTATTTTCATGCCGCTTTCGCCCTTTGCCGACATTTCGGATGTAGAGCAGATGATTCCGGCAGCACCCATGTCCTGCATTCCAACGATAGCGTCGGTCTTTGCAAGTTCAAGAGAAGCTTCGAGCAGAAGTTTTTCCTGGAACGGGTCTCCAACTTGGATTGATGGAATGTCGTCGGCAGAGTCTTCGGTAAGGTCGGCAGATGCAAAGGTAGCTCCATGAATACCATCCTTGCCTGTAGAAGAACCGACAATATAGATTGGGTTGCCCTTGCCCTTTGATATTGCAGAAATCATGTCGTTCTTGTCCATGATGCCGACAGACATTGCGTTTACAAGTGGGTTGGTGTTGTACGATTCGTCGAAATTGACTTCACCGCCCAATACCGGAACACCAAAAGCGTTTCCGTAGTCGCCGATACCCTTTACAACGCGGCGGAGCAACCATTTCGTGTGTTCGTTTTCGATGTTGCCGAAACGGAGCGAGTTGAGTTGCGCTACTGGGCGTGCACCCATGGTGAAGATGTCGCGGTTGATGCCGCCGACACCAGTTGCAGCTCCTTGGTATGGCTCTACAGCCGACGGGTGGTTGTGTGATTCAATCTTGAATGCGCATGCAAGCCCGTTGCCAATGTCGACAAGACCCGCATTTTCTTCTCCGGCACCTGTCAAAAGGCAACCGCCTTTGCGCGGCAATGTCTTTATCCAGCGAATCGAATTCTTGTATGATGCGTGTTCACTCCACATTACGGAGTAGATGCTTAATTCTGTGTAGTTTGGTGTTCTGCCAAGCAGTTGTTTGATTTTTTCAAACTCTTCTTCGTTGAGACCTAATGCTTTGGCATCTGAAAATTCAATGTTTTCCTTCGACATGATATGTATTTTTTATGTTTGCGAATTAAAAACACAAAAATAGTTTTTTTTGATGTAAAAATGTGCTGTTATTGACCTTTTTTCTTAATAGAAATTAACATGCTGTTGTGTTGGTAGTGCGTTTGTTTATAATGGGTTACGTGTGCTGCGTGTTGGGTCTGTTAAAATTTTTGAACAAAAGTTTTTCGATTTCTGTTATATGGTAACCAATATGATAAAATGAATTAGTATGGAATCAATGTTTTGTAATCAGTGTCAGGAGACAGCCCGTAATAGTGGTTGCTCTGTTAGGGGTGTTTGTGGCAAGGAGGCGACTACAGCTGCCTTGCATGATGTTTATATCTATGTGTTGAAAAGTGTTGCAAAGCTCAACCAGTGCCTTCGGTACCGTGGTGTGCTTGCCAGCGATGAGGCCGACAAGATGGTGATGAACGGATTGTTTATGACAATTACCAATGTGAATTTTGACAATCGACGTTTTGTAACAGAAATATGCAATGCTCTTGCTCTGCGCGATGAACTAAAAAAGTCGGTGGCGACGAAGTGCTTTGAGCCTCGTGACGCGTTTGAGTGGACGGGCAGTTCGCTGGAGGACTTTTGTGAGAAGTCAAAGTCGGTGGGCTTGAAATCTTATGGAGAGGGTGACGTGCTGTCGTTGCGGCTTTTGCTGCTTTATGGACTGAAAGGTATGGCGGCATATGCCGAGCATGCCGATAATCTTGGCTATCATAGTCGCGAGATTTTTGACTTTATGCAACGCGCCTTGGCATCTATGCTTGAGGAGCAGAAGGTTGCGGATTTGTACGAACTTGTAATGCAGTGCGGGGAGGTTGGTGTGCAGGCGATGGCCTTGCTCGACCAGGCAAACCGTGAGTGTTTCGGCGATCCGGAGATAACTAAGGTTAATATCGGTGTCAGGGATAGGTCGGCAATTCTGGTAACTGGGCACGACCTGAAGGATCTTGATGAATTGTTGCAGCAGGCAGAAAATGCGGGTGTTGACGTATATACGCATGGCGAAATGTTGCCGGCTCATTATTATCCGTATTTCAAGAAATATTCGAATCTTGTCGGCAATTATGGCGGTGCTTGGTTCCAGCAGGTTAGGGACTTTGAGACTTTCAACGGACCGATTTTGTTTACAACCAACTGCCTGGTGCCTCCGCGACCAAATGCTAAGTATGCAAGTCGTGTGTTTACCACAGGACCTGTCGGGTATCCGGATTTCCGTCATATTGAGGAGGAAATGGGGAAAAAGGATTTCTCCGAAATAATTTCAATGGCGAAAACTTGTCCGCCACCGCAGGAGATAGAAAAAGGTGAAATTGTTGGCGGCTTTGCCCATAATCAGTTGTATCTGCTTGCTGATAGGATTGTTGAGGCCGTAAAGTCGGGTAAAATACGCAAGTTTGTCGTCATGGCGGGTTGCGATGGCCGTATGAGCAGCCGAGAATATTATACTAACTTTGTCAAGGGTTTGCCAAAGGATACGGTGATTCTGACCGCAGGTTGTGCAAAATATCGTTACAACAAGTTGAATCTTGGCGATATCGATGGAATTCCGCGCGTGCTTGATGCCGGTCAGTGTAACGATAGCTATTCGCTTATGCTTACGGCGTTGATGTTGCGTGATGCATTTAAGATGAAGGACTTGAACGAACTGCCAATCGTCTTCAATATTGCGTGGTATGAGCAGAAGGCCGTGTTGGTTTTGCTCGCCTTGATGAGCCTTGGCGTGAAGAATATTCACCTCGGTCCGACATTGCCGTCGTTTCTGTCGCAATCTGTCGTTGACTCGCTGGTGGAAAATTTTTCGTTAGGTGGCATAACAAACGTCGAGGATGACCTTAAGCGTATGATAAACTGATAATTTTTTTCATCTATATATTTTCAGGTTTTGCAGCGGAAACCCCAACTTCCTGCTGCAATTTTTTTTGCAATGCTTTTAAGTTGCAGCGAGACAGATGGGGACACGAGAGTCGGTTCACCGTTATTCAAAAAAATTATTTAATTTTGTTCCAAAATTTTCAATATGACAGCAAAGGATTATATCGGCAAGTTGAAGCTAATGCCACATCCGGAAGGCGGTTATTATCGCCAGCTTATCGGCAACGAGGGCCCAAACGACAGAAAATCAATATCCTCAATTTATTATCTGTTAGAGAATGACGACTTTTCTGCATTTCATCGTTTGCATGGTTTTGTGGAGATTTGGTACTATCATGCTGGCGAGGAAATAAATATTTATGTTATCGAAAAGTCTGGAAATCTGACTGTTCATCATCTTGGACCCGATTCGGAGATGCAGGTTGTCATAGAACCTGAACTGTGGTTTGCGGCTGAAATTCCGTCGAAAAATGGATTTGCGCTTGTCGGTTGCGCTGTCGGTCCAGCGTTTTCGTTCGACAAGTTCGAGCTGGCGGAGAAGAGCAGGTTGATGGCAGATTTCCCGCAACATTCCGAGGTGATAGGACGCCTGTGCAGATAGTCGAATTTATTATGCATAGATCTCGTTTTTTCCTTATATTTGTTGCTTGAAACGTACAATAGTATGAAGCTGGTGAGACTATATTTTCTTGTGTTGCTGACTCTTGTGTCGGTAAATGTCTTCGCACAAAAAGCTCGGGCAACATTCAGATTTGAGATGAGCCAGAGCGGAATTCAGCTGAGGCCCGACAGCGTTCTTGTTGAGAACCTTGCTGCGGGTTGCGATACGATGTTGTATTATCCCGAGTTGTCGTTAAAGACGTCGATATTGACTGACGCAGATTTGGAACCTGCCGTGCGGAAAAAACTTTATGTCGAGGCATGGTATGTTGATGCAAATGATAAGTCGGTGATGGTTTCTGTGTTCGTTCCGGGAACGTCTGTTTCTGTTTGTGTGTTCGATACAGGAGGTCGCCAGCTTGTAAACGAAAATTTTGCAGTGGCTCCCGGTTACAATATCTTTAAGGTTGCCGGAGCTTCGCATACTAGAGTAGTGGCTTTTGTTAGCGATGGCGATGAGGCTTCAACATCGGTTGTTAGTGTGGCCGACAAATCAAAAAAATGTCGTGTGGAGTACGCAGGAATGAGTCCTCGTGTGTTTTCAAAAGCTGTTGCAGCAACAAATCGTTTCACATTTCATGTTGGCGACGAGATGCGCTATACAATGTTTTCGACTTCATGCTTCGAGGTAATTTCGCGGCAAGTTGTCGACAACCCCGTCGAGTCTGCAGAATATACGTTTGACTTTACTGGAATTACAGAAATACGTCCTGATGTTATTGCCGCGTACGACAGCATCTGTAATATGGATTCCATCCGTTGGGAATGGCAGCCGGTGGAAGGTGCCGACGGTTACAAGTATAGCCTTTCGGCTGACTGCGGGTCGGCTACTGATTTGGGCGCTGCGACGCATGTGTTGTATCCATCGTCGCTTGACTCCAGCCGAAGCTGCCATATTTTTGTTTGGGCTTACAACGGTTGCGGAGTGTCTGATGCCAATGTGTTGAGAGCATCAACACCGGCACGTCCGATAACGGATGCCGAATATGCCATTGCTACTTACGATACGTCGTCGTTGAGGATAATGAACATCTTCATTCATCCCGATTCCATAATATTGCGTACTCCGTCTATCGACGTTGACGTTGCCGATACTATTTGGAACTTTTTGGCCAACAGGATGTATCTGGCGGCAAAAAACACAGGTGTCGGAATTGCCGGACCGCAGGTGGGGATAAATCGCAATGTGGTTTGCCTGCAGAGATGGGACAAGAGCGTGGGTTCCGGTATTTTTGCATCGCATCCGTGGGAATTTTATTTCAACCCGCAGATAATCGAATACTCGGATTCTGTTGTCCGCCGTAGCGATGGTTGCCTGTCGGTTCCTGATGGAAGCGATTATCCAGCGGTAGAAGATTTTTCGTACCGTGCAACATGGGTCGTGGTTGCTTATTATGATTCTGATGGAGTCGCTCATGTGGAAAAAATAGACCAGCAGTATACTGCTCACATTTTCCAGCACGAAATCGACCATTTGAATGCCATAATGTTTTTTGACAGGCAGGTGTGCAGAAATGCAAGTAAATATACTGTAATAGAAGGGGATTCGTACGAAGAACTTCCGAAAATCAGATAACAATGGCAACATCAATATTTTAAACTTATCAACTCAAAAAACAACCGTAACACTTGAAGCATCGTCAATTCATATTGTCAGTAATCTTTTCACAGCTAGCAATCATTTTGCTTGCGGCAACTTCAGTTTTTGCCCAGTCTGATGGTTTTGTCCAGTATCATTACCCTAATGGAGCGGTTTCGAGCGAGGGTACACTTCGCAACGGCAAGCCCGATGGCTTTTGGAAAAGCTATTACGAAGACGGCACCCTTAAGTCTGAAGGCCTTCGTACAATGTTTGAGCTCGACAGCGTGTGGAATTTTTATGCGGAAGATGGCAAACTTGAGAAGTCGATAACTTATCGTAATGGCAAGAAGAATGGATATTCGCTGGGCTACAAGAATAGTATGAATGAGGATTCGACTATGGTGTATTACCTCGATTCAAAGGAGCTTTTCTTGAATGGGTCGCGCGAAGGTACATCGTATTTCTATAGCCCCGATGGATATATGCAGTATGTTTTCACCTATAAGGACGACAAGCGTGACGGTGTCGGATACGAGTTCGACCGCGACAGTTCCGTGATTTCAATAATTACATATCGTCGTGGATATCTTGTGGAGACGGTGAAAATAAACAGGAAGGACGAAGCTGGACAGCGACAGGGGCGATGGGTGGAATTCTATCCCTCTGGAGAGAAGAAAACGGAAATACAGTATTACAATGGGAAAATACATGGTGTTCAGCGAACCTACGATATGTCTGGACGCCTAGTCGACGAGCAGAGATATGTTGAGGGGAAACGTTTTGTAGTTGAAAATGACACTGCGGCTGCCGGCATCGAAATAGCCGATTATCGCAAGGTGTACTACGATGATGGGAAGATAAAGTCGGAGGGTGCTTTCCTTCACAATCTTCCGATAGGTATTCACAAGGAATATGACGAAAATGGAAATTTGATTCTAGTAAAGGAATATTCGTCCGAAAGTGTTCTGCTTGGCGAGGGGCTTTTTGACGCCGATGGCAACCGAACCGGCAAATGGCGTCTATACGACGGCTATTGGGATTATTTCTATGCGCAGGGATTGTACCGTAAGGGTCGAAAAACAGATGAGTGGCAGTTCTTCTATTCAAATGGCAATCCCGAAATGCAGGGATTCTACGAGGATGACAAGCCCGTTGGCGAATGGGTGTGGTTGTATCCTAACGGCAACAAGCGTCGCGAGGAAAACTATTCCGATGGTGTGCTCGATGGAAATTATGTCGAATACGATTCTGTTGGTAATGTGCTTGTCAAGGGTTCCTATTCCGATGGAATGAAGATGGGCGAGTGGGAATTGCACGTTGGAGATATTGTCGAGTATGGTTCCTACGATTCAGACGAGAAGACAGGTGAATGGACAGAGTATTATGTAGAAACCAACAAGTTGCGTTATTCTGGCAAATTCCGTGGCGGTGATGCTGTTGGCGTGCATCGCTGGCTGTATCCAAACGGACAAGTCGAGATGGATGGCGAATATCGTGGCGGACTGCAGCACAAAATCTGGCACCGATACAATCCAGACGGCACAATTTATATGACGCGCACTTATCGCTACGGCAACCTTATCAAGATTGACGATGTGAAGGTCGTTAAGCCGGGTAGGAAAAAGTAGAAATTTATTGGTGTTCGGTAAAAATTACTCTGGCACGGATTTTTGTCCTGCAAGCGTCTCGCTTGCTTGACGAAATCTTTTTATCAATAAAATTATTTAAGAATAAATCTCATCAGCACAGGATTGTGGTCGCTGAACTTGAAGTCTGCATCTATGTTTTCGGCTTCTGCCTCAATGTTGTCAGAGACGATAAATCCGTCTAGTACGGCCGTGTAGTTTATCCCTTTGGTGTATGGCATATCGGTGCTTCGGCATGTGGGGACTTCGGTAAGATTTTTTGCTTCAACAATCCTGAAATGCTCGGGAATGTCCTCGTCGTTCATCACCGAAACCCACTCGGGAATTTCCTGCTGGCTATCAAAAATGTCCACTGTTCCGCATAATGCATGGTTGAAGTCGCCACCGACAATCACATAATTGCCTTTCTCGTATTCTTCGGTTAGCACTTGCTTCATCATGTCAATTTGTTGCCTGCGAATGATGCCTCCCTCGTCGTATGCCGACATGTGGCTGTTAATCAATATCAGTGCCTTGCCATTTGATGTCGGAATTTTAGATGCAACAAAACATCTGTCGAGGTCGAAGAATTTTGTGATAAAACTTTCGTCTACCGGGTAGCTTCTGCGTATGGCTTCTTCTATGCCAAAACGGCTGAAGGTCAGAAGTCCCGCCTGTACGCTTCCGTGTGGGTCGCTAGGAGGATAGCATAGGTAAACACTATGGAAATTATTGCCGTAAACGCTTGCATATCCTGAAAATGACGATTCAAAGATGTCTTTCTGGTCTATGTGGTAGCTTCTGGTTGACGAGGAGTCTACTTCCTGAAGTATGCAGAAGTCGGGATTCAATTTGCTTACGACATCAACGGCTCCACGGGTGTTTTTCATGATTATGTCTTCGCATGTGCCTTTGCCGTATTGACCTTGAACCAAGCTGCCGTCTTTCATCTGTCCGTTGTCCATGAAGAACGAAAAGTCGTGGTCGTAGGCGCCAAATCCTATATTGTATGTTACAGCAGAGTATTCCTTGCCAACTTCAACTATGGAGGATTGCTGGTTGCTGACAGCCAGTGGCTGCAGGTCGTCGATTCTATAGTAGTTGATTTGCAGGTAGGCAATGTAGCCGCCAATGGTCAATATGGGCAGGACAATTATTATAAGTATTGCAATAATTACCGCTTTCTTGATTCTACTTTTCGAATTCTTCATAGGATTTGTTCTTTTCGATTTTGTTTTCTATGCTGTCGGGCAATTCGTGGAAGAAGTTCAGCTTGGTCATCTTTTCTATTTCGTCCACCGATTTAGTATATGATTCTAGTGGTTTGTTTCCGGCCTTGTTTTCAAAAACAAATCCTAGCGAGCGCCAGCTGCCGTCCTTGTACATAAGTACCACTTTGTAGAACGCGTCGGGAACTGCTACTCGGTTTTCTCCAATAGTTTGGTAATTTTGGCCTACTATAGGTCCGCAAACGACGTAAATCTTCTCGTTCTTTATGGCCCAGTCGCGCACTTGTTCCTCTAGTTCCTTCCAGTCGCCAGAATTCAGGTTGTGGTTTTGCGGACAGATATTCGACATATAAAAGCTTTCCTTCATTGCCTGTTCGCTCCATTTCATGTCGGCTGCCGGAGCCATGTGTCCGCGGTCGTAGCCCGAATGCTTGTAGTCGTCGGTGGTGGCGCACCATGTCTTGACGTCGGGGTCGGGTACAAATTTGTCCGACCGTTCTTCCTGTCCTACAACTTCCTCGTCGGTAAGTTCGTAGGCAACCCACATGGGTATCAGCAATGTAGTGTTGTAGCAAGTTGTGTATCCCGTGTGTTTTACTATTTCATTTTCTTTAGCCTTGTTTGCCTTTCCTGTTGGAAGTTCAAGGTCTTTGTAGTATGGGATTTGGCTCGTGTCGGGGATTTGCTCTTGATAGTAGTCGCGCTCCTTGTCGAAAAGATTGTTTATGCCTTCTTCCAATTTCTCGACGCCCTTGTCTATTGCTGATTCTATGATTTTTCCTTCGGCTTTTTCTGCAGCGTGGTCGTTGCAACTAATCAGGCAGATAGCCACTGCGAGTGCGAAAGCGAGCGCCATTTTTGAGTTCTGTCCCTTCATTTTTGTCTGTTTGCAAATGTATGGGGCAAAGGTAGGAAAAATTGAGGACGAGGGAAATAGTTTTGATGTAGGTTTTTATAAATGTGTCTTGCTGAAATCACTTTTTTGAAGAAAATGATTGGGAGAATATACCGAATACGTAACGGAGGCAACTCTTAAGAGAGAATCTACATGGGACGACATCATTGCCCGCCACTACAACATAGCCACCCGGGATGGCGAGTGGAAAAATTGTTACGAAGAAAATAATCGTAATGTAGAATCGCATCGCTCATCCCACAGCCAACACTCCGCAGCACGAATCTTTTATTGCACCAGTAATAGATGAGAGGCAGTTGTTT
>CALDKB010000062.1 GCA_937899245.1 uncultured Bacteroidales bacterium
CATATTCTTAGCATCTATTGTAATAAAAGGATTTTCATCGTATTCTTCTGTAGGTGAGCATCACGACAGAGACAGGAATGCCGCAGTCAATATTTTACTAGAAGCTACTAAACTTCACGATATACATAGAAGCGTAAGCTAAGCAATAGACAATTTGGATATCAACTGTTAGGAGAGAATTCGTAAGACCTAACTATGTTAGGCAAGATTCGTTTGTATCCTAGAATCCCACGAATTTAGTCGTGGGAGTATGTCAATACTATTTATTTACAGTATAATTTACAGCCTTTGCGGCCGCCGTTTTTCCCCTTTTTACAAGCCATTATATTTTACCTACTCTTTTAAATTTTCGACTTGTTTGATCCAGTCGTCAAAAGTCTGATGTTCCATTAAAAGACCTTCCGCATACATGCGTTGACGGATACCGGCTACAATCATAGTCTTCTCTTCTTTTGTAAGCTCATTGAATAGATGCTTGAAATCATTCCAGTATTTCTTGAAACGGATTTCGGTCATATGGCGGTATTCCTGGTTCTCCTGATTTACCCATTCATCTTTATTCAAGGTAAAATAAGAGTCAAAAATCATGCCGGCTGAGTAAAATTTTGCTTCATCTTTTTTATTACGGTCTAAGAACTCGTTTATGAGTGCGGTATTCGAATCAAGCATATTTATAAAAGTCTTTAAAATATACTTCGGATCATGACGGCATACGGATTCGTCTCTCCATTTCCACAGATAGAACGGGGTCTGACAGTATTTTGCACGTGTCGGGTCAGCCAGTTTTTGACACAGACAGTTAAAGTAGCTGTCTTCATGAATCGTCAGCTTATCGTTCCAACGGATGTTGTTATTGATCAGGAATTTTCTGCGATGAATCTTGCCGTGAACAAAAGTAGAATCCATGTCATGGTTTACATAAACAACTTCTTCTTTATTCGCAGGATTACGGGATTCTTCGACAAAGTTCGAGATCAGGGTATCAAAGCCTTCGCCTTTGATTTCCCTCATGACAATCCATAATCCACAGGCATTGCAAAACATATCGTCACAGTCGCAGAACATGACATAATCCGCGTTTGAGTGATCAAGACATGCATTACGTGTAGCGGAAACGCCTTTATGCTCGCATTGATAGAATTCAATGGTGAACGGGTACGCGCTCATTTGCTCTTCTGTGATTTTAAACAAACCGCCGTCGCAGCAGATGATTACGCCTACTTCATTTTTTAGGTCAACATTCTGCTGGATTGAAAGTGAGTCAAGCAAAGTCTTAACTACATCAAAAGATTCGTTATAAGTCGGGATAAGAATATCCAGTGTCCTATTATTAGCCATAATAATTAATTTCCTTCCTTCGATCCTTTTAGGAAAATGATATAGAAAATGCGGAAATTATCCCGCATTTAGTTCTATATCAATTATATATTACAGGTTAAAATTAACGTCGCTCCAGGTGATAGCCATGACATCTTCTATAGATTCACAGCCGAGCACGCGTTCTTTTAATTCTCTGTATTTTTCATGAAGCATATTTGAGCGGACTGCTACTCTAGCGATAATAGAACGTAAATCTAAAGCTGTAACTTGCATTACGCTGTTATCTGCACATGTCCATTCAAGAAAAGCTCCTTCTCCTTGCAGGTCCAATACGATAATCGCATTGGAGATACGTGCCATAGCCTTATCGTCATAATCAAAGAATTTGCCGCTATATTCGATAGGCATGATTTCTTCTGTATCACGAAGAGCTTTGAAATTGTTAAGTTTTAACTGTTTAATATTTTCCAGTGATTCTGTAGCAGCCAGTATCGAATCAGAATCTACGGATTCGAAATGTGTTTCGCCGTTTTCATCTTCAACTTCAACGTCACGAGGAAGGTCGATAACAGATTCTGTATATTTTCTTTCCCCATTTAAGATAAAGCAGGCCATATCTATAGCTTCAGCATAGAAATCACCATTATTGGATTGTATATATTTGCCCGCATCTGAATATGATTTTATGAGGGTCTTATTATCGTCAAGATATATTTGTTGTAAAGCCATTATTTTCTCCTTCTTTTACTGTCCTACTAATCTTGCTGAAACATATGTCCAATTTGTTGCTGCTTTAAAAGTCGCCAACAAAGACGATTTAACATATATTTTCCCTGTTCCGCCTGCAGATAATTGTGTACCGCTAAACGCATTAGAATTATTCAAGCTAGGTACTGCTGTTGTTAATATATACATTGAAGATAAATTAGTACATCTTGAGAAAGCAGCATAGTTGATTTCTGTAAGCGCCGGGGTTGAAATTGTCTTTAATGATGAACAGCCTACAAACGCATAACTTGCAATTATTCTCAATAAAGGAACCGAGACAGTATTTAGCGAAGAGCAGTTTCCAAATGCATAATCACTCATTAATGTAGTTTTAGGGAAATTGGCAGTAGCCAATTTGGAACAGTAGTAGAAAACATAGGAATCCACGGCTGTAACATTAGGGAAAGATGCTGTTGTTATAGAGGTACAACTGTTGAAGGCACGATACCCCAATGTCTGGGCCAAAGGAAACGATATATTGTTTATACCAGTAAGTCCTGAAAAAGCCCATGAACATACGGTAATTGTTTTCGGAAAACTTACAGATGTTAACGACCAACAGGAAGCAAAAGCTGATTCTCCGATTATAGTTACTTCTGGGAACGAGATATTTGACAATACCTCACAGCGATAAAAAGCACCATTTGATATAGTTGTAACCTTCGGAAAACTTATACTCGATAAAACGAAGCAGTTATCAAAAGCATCATCAAATATGGTTGTTGCATTTGGAAATATAGCAGTTGTCATGCCGCTGCATGAATGGAAAGCACTACTGCCGATTTCTGTCACAGAGGGAAAATTGACACTTGTCAATCCAAAACATCTGCTAAACGCCAATGTCCCTATTTTGGTTGCTATTGGAAAACTGACAGAACCTAAATTATAATTACGTTCAAAAGCACAATCTCCAATTGTTGTTACTTTAGGAAATGAAGCCTCGGTTGTATTATATTCATAAAACGCCGCTGGCGCAATTCTGGTTATGCTCTGTTGCTGATCTATCAAGTCAGGTGTAAGGCCAACCATGGTTCCATAATACTTTCGTCCCATAGTAGCCATTGGACTCAAAAAAATTGTTCCGTTTTTTATTTTTTGTACACCGGAATATACTGCTTGCATACTAGAAGTGCTTGTAAGACCCGCAGAAACTTTATTGTTGACTGTATTTACAATACTAGTTTTGTATTGTTTCAATGTCGATAATTTTTGTTGAATTGTCATTTTACATACCTACGAACCTAGCAGAATAATATGACCAGTTTGCAGCTGTTTTGAAGCTGTTTAACAAGCTGGATTTTACGTATATTTTTCCCCATTTATTGCCGTTACTTGCTGAATAGTTACTTATAGGTGTACTATAGAAAACGTTGCTATTGTATAGCGTCGGAATTGTGTCTCCTAAAAGGTACAAGGAAGATAACTTTGTACAATATGCGAATGCCGATGCTCCTATATACGTAACTTTAGGCAAAGATATTGTTGATAGCTCATAACATGTGCGGAATGCGCTTCCTGCTATTGAAGTAACTGCGGGGAAAGATGCTGTTGTTAAAGTCGCGCACCCACTAAAAGCATTTATTTCAAGAATAGACAAGATTGGGAACGAAGCTGTTGTCATAGCTGCGCAACCTTGAAAAGCCGAACTGCCCATAGAACTGCATAACGGAAAAATTGCTGAAGTCAAAACGCTACATCCATAAAATGCCTTTGTGCCTATGCTTGTAACTGCCGGGAAGGAAATCGTGCTCATTTTTGAACATGCTTCGAATGCAGAACTTCCAATAGTAGTAGCTACCGGGAAATTGGCGCTTTTTAGTTCAAAACAAAAATCAAATGCACTGACTCCAATTGTTACTACTTTAGGACACGATACTGTTGTTAATGCTTTACACGTACAGAAGGTACTTTCTGGCAATTCAGTTATTAAAGAAAGCGTTATGCTAGGTAATGTTTCGCAACCAATAAATACTCTTGATCCTAAGGATGTTACTTTTGGAAAAGATGCAGAAGTCATGCTTCTACAATATCCAAATGCTCCTTGTTTGAGTTCTGTTGCAAGTGGGAAATTAGCTGATTTTAAACCTGCATTAGTAAATGCATATACACCTATATATGATACTTTAGGTGCCGAAATAACCGACAAACTAGAACAGTTATAGAAACAAGAATTACTAATATAAAGCGCATTGGGAAGATTTATGCTAGGCAAAGCTATACAATTATTAAAAGCATATGATTCCATATCTGTTAAATTCGGAAATAATGCTGTTGTTAAGGCGCTGCAATGTTCGAAAGCACATTCGCCCAGAGAAGTAGCAACAGGAAAACTAACACTTGATAATGAATAACAAGATGCAAAGCCTCTAGCATATGTACATACTGGAAAATATGCCGACTTTAAAGCAATATCATATTCAAAAGCCCAATACGATAGAGATGTTACTTTAGGAAAAGAAATAGTTGTTAGTTTACTGCATCTTGAAAATGCACCTTGACTCAAATATGTTGCTTCAGGCAAAGATACTGTTGATAAATTTTCACACCAACAAAATGCTCTGTTTCCAACAGTTTTTGCTACCGGACAAGATATAGTCGTTAAATTTGCACAGCTTTCGCAAAAACCTCCTGGTATTTCTGACAACTTAGGGAAATTAACTGATTCTAATGATTTACATTCTGAAAACACACCATAACTTGCATAAGTAGCTTCTGGAAAGTATGCGGATTTTAAAGAATTGCAGCTTGCAAATGCCCATTTACTTATCGCAGTAACCTTTGGAAAACTTATTGTAGTTAATTTACTGCAACGCCAAAATGCATATTCATACATATATGTGGCTTCTGGAAATGACGCAGTAGTTAGTTTAGGACAAGAAGCAAAAGCACTTTGCCAAATTCCGTCAACTTGTGTAAAAGATGCCGTGGTCAAGCTTTCGCACATCATAAAGGTATAAGGATATATTATACTTTGACCAAGTTCGCCTGTAGTATCAATCGCTTGCGAATAAGGATAATTGTAAGCCAATATAGCCAAATCTGTTACTTGTGTCTGTGAAGCTGTAGATAAGACTTCCCATATTTTTTTATAGCCAGCACCGCTGCTTATTGTCATCCCGTTGGATGACATAGCAGCGATCATGCTTTTTCTATATTCGTTTAATGTTATTAGTTTTGCACCAATACTCATTTTTTCACCCCTTGCCTATTTAGGAGCCGATCAGAGCATCCAGTGCAGTTTCTATATCGGATAATTTGGTATCGACTTCAGTTTTTGTATAAGCATCTGTGATACCATATGCAGACAAGCTTGTACCTGTTAAAGCAACTGTACCAGTTTTAGCCGGTAAAGTTATAGTATAGCTTGTTGTGCTAGTATTAGCGGTAGTCAGATATGTATAACCGGTATTAGAGCCGTACATGGTTACTCCGCCCTTTTTATTACCTGCAGTTGTACTATTTTTATTATTGCCTATTGTGATATCCGCAGTACCGGCAGCAGAAGTAGTGCCTTCTTTGGTATAGTATTTCAAGCCGTCGTTGGCATTTACTCCGCCTGTTCCGCTTGCAGCGGT
This sequence comes from uncultured Bacteroidales bacterium, assembly GCA_937899245.1. Lineage (GTDB taxonomy): Bacteria > Bacteroidota > Bacteroidia > Bacteroidales > ML635J-15 > Bact-19. Next base: position 5,664 of record CALDKB010000062.1, read on the forward strand.
ATACCACACAGGATAATAAGTAGTTGCAGTAGTCGGATTAGTAGTTGTAACGGTAACTTTGGTATCCGAAATATCATAAGTTGTACCGTTTACATTAATTTTTGAAATATTAGCCATTTTTTATGCCTCTTTTACAATAGAGCAGCTATCAAAGCTGCTCTATATTTTTTATTTTGTTGTTACTTTCAGGGCAGTATTTGCACTGTCGTAACTTAAGATTGTAGCACTTGTAAATGTCAATGTCTCGTTAGCTACAGACATTGTGCCGCCAGCATTTGTACTGCGCGCATTATATGTTTCTGTGCTTGTATTTACTATTATACTTGCAGCATTATGAGTAACTGTTGTATTAGCAGCACCCATAGTTCCAACCAGATTAGCTCCAGGATAATAATTATTATCTCCTATATAGCTTATCGTGTATGTCGTTCCGTACGGTACGTTGGCAACTGTGGTCTGAGTTTTTCTTGCTGTAGTAAAGCTATTTGTATCTGCAGTTGTATATGTCGTATAAACTGTCGGTACTGTTTCGCCTTTAGAGTTAGACAGCGCCAATTTATACGATTCATTCGTAGATGCCGGTATCGTAAGAGTGTATTTATTGACGGTCGCTTTAGCGGCTGAAAATTGTACAGAAGCACTAGTAATTGTACCCGAAGCTTTATTGCTTGATACTGTACCTACGCTAGTTTTTACCGTACCAACAGTATATCCTGTGCTTGCAGTAGGATATACCGAGAAAGTATCTCCATAAACAGCACCTGTCCAGAACGCCGTATATCCGCTTCTACTATATGACTGTTTAGTCATTGTAGGACAAACAACGCCTATAGTTCTGTCTACATAGCTGCCGTTATTATCCCACGTGGTATTTGCTTTAATGTAAGCGCCTACACATACTTCGGTAATTCCTGCCGGGACATCAAAACCGTCACGAGATACGAATTTATCATATACCCAAGTACCGTTTGATTGTTTATAAGATATTGTCGAATAAACACTATCCGATGAAGTATATGCATTCATTGCATATACCTTTTTACCTGCAATAGCAGCAGCAACTGTTGTGCTGGTCTTGCCTCTTATTACAGAGTTTGCGGTAGTAGTACCTTTAAGTCTTACATAATGTCCGTTATATACCAATGCACATTGAGCCAATCCATTTGTTGTTCCGGTTTGCGCACTTGTGCCGTTGTAATTGCCTGTATCGCAAGCTACGCTGACAGAAGCTGTTGTTCCGGAAACTGTCCAGGTTTGATTTGCATAGTTATCTGCAGCGGTTTGTGTAGAATCATATACCCCATTATTATATAAACCTCTATGGGCCATATAAGCAGCCGAGCAGGTTAATGTGTAGGCCCCTGAAATCGTACCGCTGGTAGCGCTTAACGTGCCCGAAGTTCCCTGTCCTGCAGTATTGATAGCTACGCTTGCTGTCCACGTTTCTCCATAATTGATTGAAAATGAACCGCTCGACGAGAATGTTTTCTTTCCTTGAGAGGAAGCATTGATTGTGACAGTTTGTGCTATAGCTCCAGGAGTCATAGTAACTGTGAAGGTGTATGCGTTTGGAGAAATAGTAGGTGCCGGGAACGCATAAGCAGTAGTTGTCGCCCCTACTGTATGTGTTGCTGCAGCCGGATTAGTGTATCCCGATTTTGCAGTATAAGTTACGGTTACAATAGCTCCATAAGGTACTGCCGTAATCGTACATGCCCCGGTCTGAGCTGCAGTAGCGGTATTATTTGTCAGCGTTACGGCAGTTCCACCTATCGTACAAGCGGGCATCGTAGACTGATATGTTGTATTCAGAGCAACCTTAACGGTATAGCTTGCAAGATTACCGCTTACAGCAGGTATAGTAACATTATGTTTATAGAGAACATAACTTGAAGAACCTGCGGCCGCAGTTTTTGCTTCATTCATCGTATAAGATGCAGCTGATGTTGTGCTTATATAATATCCCGTCTTAGCAGCTAATGTGCTTGTCCAGGTAACCTTAGCAGTAGAATTATACGGACAGTAGAATATCTTCTGCGCGGTCAGGTTTGACATAGCACTTCCGTCCGAAGCAGTGGTCGGTGCAGTACCGCCATAAGTAGCATTCGGTGTTACTGTTACAGCATATTTTGCATTTGTAGGTGCCGGAACAGTTAAAGCAGGATACCACAGCTGCAGAGTCGGTTGTGTAAATGTGTAAGCCGTAGAGTTTGCTACTTTATGTGTTAAAGTAGCTGTATTCGAGAAGCTCTTATTGTCGGATGTAAAAGTATATCCATAATAAGTAGCATTTCTCGTATAGACAACTTTTACTGTAGCATCATACGGGACATTAGAAAGTGTACACTGTTCAGTTTGGGCTGCACTAGCTGTATCATTTGTAAGAGATACCGCAGTTCCGCTGCTATCTTTACAAGTCGGCATAGTAGAACTATAAGTAGAATTTAAGGTTACTTTTATTGTATAATAAGCAATCCCCGCAGTTGAAATTGCGGGAATTGTTATAGATTTTTTTATTAAGTTGGCAGTAGAAACTACTTTTGTATTACCAACAACTGTGTAGTTTGCCATATTTTAAACTCCTAACTTTAGTTAGCACTAGCGTTAGCCGTTGCGTTTTCGTAACCTGTGTTCGCTGTAACGGTATATGTAAGTACGTCGCCGTATTTAATTGTTGCACCGTTAGATAATGCTGTACCATCCGCGTTTTTAACTGTAAGCGTAGTGCCTGTGCCTTGTGTGATTGTAAGAGTAAATCCACGAAGTTGTACTGTACCATCAGTTGTATTTGGAGCTGTAAATGTATATGCTGTGGTATTTTGAACGGTATGACTTGCAGATGTCGTTGTTGTATTGATTGTTGCTGTAGCATTAAAGGTATAACCTGTAGAAGCTGTCCATACAACATCACAAACTGTTCCATAAGGAACTCCGGTAATAACTGTTTGTGCAGTTTTAGCACTTGTAGCTGTACCGCTTGTATATCCGCTTGGTAATGTTCCAAGTGTTCCTTTGGTAAGTTTGATAGTATAACTTGCAACTCCGGTAGTAACAGCTGGAACCGTGATAGATTTTGTAATGACGGTAACGCCAGAAGGATTAGTAAAGGATTCGGCTGTTGCAATTGCCTCTCCATCAGTCCAAGTATAAGTTGTAGTGTTATGAGTCTTACTTGCGGTCACAGTACCACCAGTATAGCCTGTGGTTCTAGTCCAAGCCACATCAACTTTAGTTCCATAAGGAACTTTAACTGTTGTAGCAGCAGTTAAGGCTGCAGAAGCAGTTTTGTCTGTGTAACCGTTCGGTAAGGAGCCAAGAGTACCTTTGGTAAGCGT